>CAVKYE010000006.1:0-75442 GCA_963660615.1 Vescimonas coprocola | reverse complement strand
GAGGTACTATGGCACCTAGTGGCAATACAATAAGAATAGGTAATTGTGGTAATAATAATTACATTACGCCACAATCGATAATATTTTATAAATAGAAAGGAAAGAATAAATGGAGACAATAACATTAGGTCAAATAGCGTTATTTTTGAGCTTTTTGTGTGGTTTAATTGGCTCAATTACATATATTTGTAGTGTACTAAAAAAGCAAATAAATAAGCTCTTTGAACCAATAAGAGAAGATTTAAAAGAAGTAGATAAGTCACAATGTAAGAATTATCTTGTTCGGTTCTTAAAAGATGTAGAGAACAAACAAGAGTTAAGCATCGTAGAGAAGCAAAGAGCTTATGAATGTTTTGAAAGATATACCGAATTAGGTGGTAATAGTTATATCCACGATTGGTGGGATAAATTAATGAAAAAAGGTAAATAATATGGATTTAAGTTTTTTAACAGAAAGTGTAAATGTTGTAATTTTAGGAATTTGTTTATGTGTAGGATATGTAATTAAGAACATTTTAAATACAAATGATTTTAATAAATATATACCATTAATCGCTTTAATACTAGGTACTATTTTGAGTGTAGTATCTAATCTAGATAACATTTCTTTGAATGTTATATTAACAGGTATGGTAAGCGGTCTTGCGAGTACAGGTATGTACGAGATGCTTAAGAATTTAATAGGAAAGGGTGAATAGTTATGAGTAGTGAAGAATTTATTTTAAAGTGTAAAAATGAAGTAAGAGAGTATGCAGTAGAACATTTAGACAAAAGTGATGCCACACCAGAATTTGAAGTGTATGTTGTTTGGTATAGTAAAACACTGCAAAATCATAAGGCACTGTTATCCACGAATTTGTTTGATGGTATGTATTATGAGTGTACTTATAATGGTGATAAAAAAGAATTATATTTTGATGCCTACAAAAAGTTTGAGAATAAATGTATAAAGGAAGGTGAATAATTATGAATGAAAAAGCAAAATTTTTAAAAACTAACGACAATCAAAAAGATAGAATAGAAAAAATTAGGTTAGCATTTTCTAATCTTTATGACATTGTAGATAAAATTTGTAAACATAGTAGAGAGACATCTTTGGTTTATACAAAATTAGAAGAAGCACAATTTTGGGCTATCAAAGGCATAACAAGGGAGGAAAAACAATTATGAAAATATTATTAAGTGCAGGACACGGCGGGACTGATAATGGTTCAACCGGAGCAGATAAAAGAGCAGAAAAAACAAGAACTATGGAGTTAGTGAACTTAATCGCAGGCTATCTTAGAGGAGCAGGGCATACAGTTACGGCTATCCAAGAGAAAAACGCGAACGCAAAATGGAATTTAAAAAACCGTAGTGGTTATGACTATGCTTTGTCAGTTCACTTTAACGCATTCAATGGAAGTGGAACAGGTACGGAAGTGCTTTATAAAGGTATAACTAAAAAAGCCACTCAGATGGCTGAAAAGGTATCAAATGCTATGGGGATTAAGAACAGAGGAGCAAAGAGTAGACCTGAGCTGTATATGCTTAACATTGGATTCGATAATTTGGTAGAGGTATGCTTCCACGATAATAGTTCTGATTTATCAAAGTACAATGCGAATAAAGATAAAGTAGCTAAGGCTATTGCAGAAACTATCATAGGTCAAACCGTGACAAATAGTCACGGTTCCTCATCAACCGTAACTTCTTCAAAACCAACAGCCACAGGGGATATCACTTACAAAACGTACGATAACTCTAAAAAGTGTTACTTACCTAGTGTAACTAATGATAAAGGATATGCAGGAAATAAAGGTCACGCCATCGGCGGAATTAAGGCTATGTGTAAGAATGGCAACCTTTATATTCAAGCTCACGTTATTGGTAAATTAAAATGGGAAGATACTGTAACGTTAAATGCTAGTAATTTTAATTCTAGTGCTGGTAATGCTTATGCTGGTATTTTAGGAAAGAACATCGATATGGTAAAGATTTGGTCTGATTACGGATATGTAGATTATAGAGTGTCTCCACTCAATGGGAATTATTATGATTGGGTAAGCTCAAAGAATAGAAACAGTGGTGGACCTAACTCTTATGCCGGAGTAAAAGGCAAGGCTATCGATAGAATTCAAATAAAATAAAAAAACGGGTAACGACATTAGTGTCGCTACCTAGTTTTTTTATGCGATATTTTAAAAATACCAAAAATATGTACCTAATTTGTACCTAATCAGTTTCAAATATAATAAAACCGTTGTAAATCAACGGTTAATTTCATAATGGAGCCATAGTTGAGTAATTACACAACTTTTTCTCACATGAGGATGATATATAAATCATCCAACTAAAATGATTATACTATATTTTTTTCTGTTTTTAAACTATCTATTTAAATATTTTATTATTAAATTATTTAAATCTATCCATTCTTCTACATGATAAGTATCTTTTTCATCAATGCTATTATATGGATTTGGAGTTTCAATAGCTTTTACTAAAAAATCTTTCAAATCACTTTCCGGACATTGTTTAATATCTTTTTTTGCTTTTTCCCAACCATAAAATTTATCTAAGTTTTGAGTATTAAAATTATATCCAATTCCATATGAACCAGTTGATACACTGATGCAATCTAATATAAATAACATTAAATTATTTTTATTTATTTTTTTCTTTATAAAGGACATATATTTTTCATCATCAAATAATAATATCATATTGTATCTATTATAATATTCATTACTATACATATTTATTTTATTAGTTTTAATATTTTCTAGCAGATTTTCGTACAGGCTATTAATAGCTTCATATCTTGAAGTATTAGCTAATTCATCATTCCTATGTTCTGGTTTTAACCAATATGCTATCTCTCTAATAAAATATAAATTTTGATAATCATCTTTTATTTCGTCAATAAATTTTACAAAATCAGCATCTGATAACATTAAAATTAAATCAGCTATAATTATTTGAGTTCTACTATTTGCACTCAATTGAAAAAATAGTGGTGAATTATCTATTTTATAATAAGAAAAATACATAACTAATAACAATGGTAAGAGTTTATCTTTATTTATTTTATCTAAATACATTTGAAATGTTTCTAAAGTGTATTTTTCTACCCATCCAGGATATATTCTTTCCATCTTAAAATATTGTTTATATAATTCTTCAGGCTTGAAATTATTATTATTTATAAATGAAATAAAATTATTTATTTCTTCATTTATTTTAATAAATTCATTTTCAGTTTTATTAAAGTATAGGTTAAAGTACTTATTGTTATAAATTCTTTTGTCAAGAACTGAAGCTCTATATTCTTTCTTATTAATATATGTTTGATATTCTGGAATAAATTCAATTTTTTCTTTTTTGCTATATCTATTTTCATCAAAGTATTTTTTAATATTAGGAAATAAATAACATAATATTTTTTTATATTTATTAATTTCATATTTATTTTTTCCAAATAAATCATCAAAATATTTTGTTGTATCAATATTATACTTTTCAGTACTATAAATGTATTCATCACCATATACATAGCGATCCTCTGAAATATAATAAGTGCTATTATTATTAATTTCATTCCATAATTCTGGATTTTTCATCGCAATAGTTTCAATAAGCAACATATCAAGACTATTAAGATCTTTCATATTGTTAAAGCTTGCGTTAAATGTTGAATTTATTATTCTTTTAAAGTCACGTAAATCTTTAATGTTTTCTATAATGATTTTAATTAATTCTTCTTGCTCATCGTCTTTAACAATTAGTTTTGAGTGGCTTAAATAATTACTTAAACATATTTTTATTACATTTTGTAATACGTTTCTATCTAATTTTGGAACAGAAAACTCTAATTGCACTATTTTTTCTAAATATGAATAATCAATATCTAATTTAGATTCAAAATGCTTTTTCATAGCTGATTCATCATAAGATAAAATGTATATGATTCTTTTAAAATCAAATAAATTATGAATTGTTTTTAAAATAAATAGAATTTGCTCACTTGAACATCTTTCAAGATTATCTAAGACTAAAACTATTTTTTTATTATTAGATTCTAAATAGTTATTAATAATTTCTTTAATTCTATCAATATTCGTTGTATTTTCATGCAAGTAATCAATTGAATATCCAATGTTTGTAGTAATTGTTTTTAGATATGTTTTCGTAAATTTATTTATTTCATTTATTCTGAATCCACAATTTGTATTTTTCATTATAGTATCGAAAAAAGCAACTAATAAGGCTTTATTATCACCATATACCCATGGCTCAAAGTCATCTATAAATACTAAATTTTCTTTTTTTAATTTATCTTTGACATTATTTAAAATTGTTGTTTTACCAGAACCCCAATCTCCCTTTAGAGACATTACAAATTTTGAATTATTATTGCAATTAATAATAGTACTTGTTACTTGATTGATAACTTTATTTCGTTCTAACAAATCATAATTTACTGCTTCATCTCCTATAAGAATAAATTCAGTTTCTTCAGGAATTGTGTTGTCATATAATTGTTTTAAGTCAAAAACATTTGGATTGTTTTTATTATTGTTTTTTATATTTAATATAGTAATATACAAATATCTAAAAACTAATAATATTCCAATTATAATTAAAAATATATTTGAACATATCTCCTTGTATGGATATAATACAAGAATATTTTTAAACAGATGTAACATGATTTTATAAAGACCAATAGTAGTCAAAACAATCATACTATAAAAATCTATATAATTAACAGATTTTAAGAATAAAAGACTATGCAGTTTAAGAGATAATGTCTTTATCAATATAAAGACAGAAACGCAAATGATAATAGGTAATTTTACTTTATTATATATGAATGCAAATAAGTTAAAATAATCAATTATAATTGTTATAGAAAGTAGTGCTATTGTCGTTAATAAAAAACTTATTAACCCATATTGTTTGTATATGCTTTTAAAGTATCTAATTAATGCCATAATATTCCTCCTAACAAAAAAGTATCATTCTATTGAATGATACGAAATCTATTATAATTGTAGCATATTTTTAAGAATTAGTCTTCATTCTCAATGATTTTTTCTATTTCCTCGCCAATTTTTTCAATAACACCAACAACAAGTGCATTTCCCATCATAAAGTTTCTTTTTTTCTCCGTCATACCTGTATTAGTCCAGTTATCTGGGAAGCCATTTATTCTTTCACATTCAATAGGAGTTAATAATCTTGGCTTTTTTGTTTTAAAATCTTCGATGACATGAGTTGTTCTACTAACACCACCTTCGCTAGTAAGCATTGTTCTTGCAGGGGCATCTAAATTATCAGGGAATGGCATTGCACCTTCTGAATAGTAATAAGGTGTACCATCTGGTTTAGTTCTTGGAATTCTTTTACTTCCTTTTAAATAAGCAAATTTTTCTATTTGTTGTTCTGATAAAAAATATTTGCTATCAATATCATTTTCTTCTCTAATTTTTCTAAGTGGATAAATTAAGTTATAATCAGACTTTGTTTTAACTGTATATATACCACCATTTATCATAACACCAGCATTATAAAATTCACATTTGAAATTGTTACTTACATCAATTAAATCTTTATAACCAGAAACACATGATTCTGATATAGCTAAATAAGAATCTTTAATTGGAAATTGTTTTACAAAAATTCCTTTTTCAAAAATAATATCTCTGTCTCTAAATTTTTGCATTTCTTTATAATAATTAGTAGTTTTATGATAAGCAAAAATGTAGGTTCTTCTTCTTTTTTGAGGGAGTCCATATTCACCAGCGTTAATAACACGCCATTCAACATCGTATCCATTTTCATAAAAACTTCTTAAAATCATTCCAAAGTCTCTTCCTCTTTGCTTTGCAGGTGATAATAGTAATCTATCAACATTTTCTAATAATACAAAGGGTGGTTTTTTAATTGCTAATGTTTCTTCAATTGCCCACCATAAAACACCTTTTTTTCCCTCAATTCCTTTACTATTGGATAAAGTTTGAGCAACAGAATAATCTTGACATGGAAATCCTCCAACAAGTAAAGTATGGTCAGGAATATCGTGTTTATCTACTTCGAATATATCAACATTACTCACATCATCAAAACCAAATCTAGTTCCATAACAGTTATATGCATCTTGTGTTTTAGTAGATGGTTCCCATTGATTTGCCCATAAAAATTTCCAATTACCATTTTCTATAACTCTATCATTTTCGAATGAAACTTTATTTAATCCACATCTAAATCCGCCAACTCCAGCGAATAACTCAACGCATGTCTTTTTCATTTTATACCTCCTCATGTTGTTTAATATCAATAATTATATTATAATATAGTTAATTGAAAAGATCAACCTTACAAGAAAATATTATACTAAATTTTCTCGTAAAGATCAACATTTCTATATAACATTTTATCTTATTTTTTTAATTAAAACAAGATCGAAAGGAGAATTTTATGAAAAAAGGAAGATTGTATAATAGACAAGAGATAGAACTTATTTCTAAATCTGCAATAGGAAAATCTGTAAATGACATTTTAAATACTGAAGTTATAACTATAGAAGATAAGGAAGCAAATAAAGGTGGCTTAGGTCAATTAATTGAAAAATATTTATTTGGTATGGATAACAATAGTGATTCTGAACCTGATTTTATGCCAGCAGGTATAGAATTGAAAGTAACTCCTTATAAAAAGATTAAAGGAGGTAAATTATCTGCTAAAGAAAGATTAGTCCTAAATATTATTGACTATATGACAGAATATAAAAATACATTTAGAAGTAGTCATTTTTGGTATAAAAATAATAAAATTCAATTATTATGGTATTTATGGGAAGCTAATAAAGATAAAAAAGATTTAATTATAACTCATGAAAAATTATTAGAGTTAGAAAAAAATGAAGATTTAAAACAGATTGAAGAAGACTGGAACTTTATTATCAATAAAATTCGTGAAGGAAAGGCACATGAAATTTCTGAAGCAGATACAATGTATTTGGGTGCATGTTCTAAGGGTGCTAATGCATTATCTACAAGAGAACAACCGTTTAGTGATATTCCAGCAATGCAAAGGGCATTTTGCTTTAAAAATTCATATATGACTCAACTTGTTAGAAAATATATTGGAGATTATTCTAATGTTGAAAAAATATTAAAAGGAACAAACGATACATTTAATGAATTTGTACTTAATATTATTACTAAATATAAAGGAAAATCCCAAAATGAACTAATGAAGGAGTTTAATATTGATACAAAAGCTAAAAATGTTAATAGCATGTTGATAAGTAGAATGTTTAATGTAAAAAGTAAATTATCTGAGACAGAAGAATTTCAAAAGGCAAAAATTATTCCTAAAACTATTAGAATTGAAGAAAATGGTAGAATAAAAGAATCAATTTCTTTTCCATACTTTAAGTATACTGAAATAGTTAATCAAGATTGGGAAAATAGTGATTTGAGAGAAGAACTTGAAACTACTAAATATATGTTTTTCATATTTAAAATGGAAGACGGTGAGTATATATTTAAAGGTATAAAATTATGGAATATGCCAGAAATTGATATTGAAACGTCAGTGATGGAAATGTGGAAAAAAACATATAATACTATTAAAACTGGTAATATAGTAAAATCAATTGAAAATGGAATTAGAAAAACTAATTTTGTTGGGATGAGTGAAAATAATGTTTGCCATGTTAGACCACATGGTAGAAATGCTAGTGATGTCTGTAAATTACCTGTTGCTGATAGATTAACAGGTGCAACTGAGTATACTAAGCATTGTTTCTGGATTAATAACAATTATATAAGAAAGATATTTAATGAATACATATAATTGGTATAGTTTAAAAAAAGATGATTATCATAATTCGAAATCGTCTTTTTCTTTTATATTATTTTTATTGTTTAAAATGTCGTCTATGGTATTATCACTGATAATTCTATTGTTGTGCATATCTTCTAATACGTCTAAATAAGATTCTTTTTTGCTATCTTTTTTAATCATTCTCTTAAATAAATTTACTAACTTCTTAAAGAATTCTTCTAATTGTTGTAATCTGTATTTAAGATTAAAATTATCTTGCTTTAAATTACTAATTAATTCTTCCTGATTTTCTGTTTTAAAAGTGAGATTCTTAACCCGTAATTCTAGTGCTTTATTATTTTCGGTAAGTACCTTAATTGCTTTTTTATCTTCTTTTATGGTTTGATTTAAACTATTAAGTGAAGAAGAAAGACCATTTATTTTTTTATATTCGTTATTAGTTTTATCAATTTTATCAATATAATTTTCTAATATTTTTTTATCTTCGTTTGATAGGAGGTAAGTATCTTTTTTTAAAGAAGCTTTTTTTAGATTTAATATTTTATCTTTTATATTGATTGTGTCTTTATCAAGTTCAATAGAATTGTTATTAATGATTTCAAGATTCTTTTGATTTTTTTCAATCAAATCTTTAGTGTCTTGATAATTAATCATATCAGATACATGAATATCTTTATTTCTACCTTTTAATTTTTTCTTTAGAGTAGCATCTAAATCGTACTCTTTATTATATTCTTCAATACATAAAATTCTCATTTTATCTTGCAGCTCTTTTAGTGAATTTCTCGTAAAAACGTCAGTTTTACCAACTTGAATAGACATACCAGTTTTACAATTATATTTTATAGGTACACCAACTATATGAAGGTGTGGAGAAGTTTCATCATAATGAATAATAGCACTACAGATTTTAAAATTTGGAAGTAATAGTTCTAAATCATCAACTTGTTTTATAAAAACATTGGTCATTTTATGCTTATATGTCATTGATTTAGTATCCCAGAATTTTTTATTTCCAAGTTCAATTATTATTTGTACTGCTAAATCACTTTTTGAATTATTACTAATTTTTTTGAAATAATCATCTATTTTTCTGTCATCTCTTGTTTGCTTATTGTTATATTCTAATCTTGCTTCTTCAAATTCATTTTTATAAAAGTGCTGTACATCGTTATATAGTGAAGTAGTTCCTTTAATAACTACAATTTCATCTTGTCTATTATCATATTTTCTATAATTATGTTTATCAGCTGTTGATAATTGTTTAGCATTCTGAATAGCATTATTACTCATAGAATTAGTTCCACTAACATTATTTTTTGATGTTAACCTTACACTATTTTTCTTGTTTTTATCACTTCCAATATGGAAAGAGTAAGAAAGTTCTTCCATTTTATCACCATCCTTTTTTAGGTATATTTTGTTTTGACATAATATATAACCCCCTAGGTATCTTGTCATACTAACAAGATACCAGTGGGCTAAGGTTTAACACCTTAGAATCCGTTTGCTTTATTTCGTAATATTTCAAAACTTTGTAATGAAATAAAACTACATAAAGAATTGATATAAAATACTATCGCCACTTTCATTGAACAAGTTCAACAAAACGTGCCACGTATTTTATTTTTTTATTAATTCAATTTTAATCGGTTTACTAGGAACATCTTTTAAATCTCTTAAAGGTGTAAAAGATGCTTCGGTAGGAATGTAGTTAAATAATTTATCTAACTCATCTTTATCTTTAGTTACAACAATGTTATCTTCCTTGATATATATAATTCCGAATCTATATTCTTCCATTTTTGCTTCTGGATCCTTTTTATAATAATCTTCTAATGGGAATACTCTTACAATAGCAGAATTATCTTTTATAAAGTTAAAAAAGAAAACTTGATTTTTAACATAGTATGTTGCTTCAGTATAAGATACGTTGTAGAAATTTTTAAGCCTCATAACAATTTCTCCAACTTCTTCTTCAGGTAAGTAATTACTAAACCTTAATTCTCCAACAACGTTTCCAAATACAGCGGGAGTTGGTCTATCAATATAACCTTTATCATATAGTTCGTTACATGGTTTTGCAATTGATTCTCTAAAGTTGATATTTTTAACAAAGCATTCTTTTCCGACTAATTCAAGTTCAATAGTATCTACATAATTCATAACTAAAGTTGCTTTTTCTTCACGAGTTCTTTTATTCCAAGTTTTAATTCTTTCTTGATATTCTTCTGGGTGAAGCTTACTATTTATAAATGCGACATCACGAGATATCAGTATATCTTTTGCTGAATAATTAAATACTTCAAATTTGTCAGCAGTATTTATTTTTTCTTCCAGTGATTTAATAGTATCTTCAATTATTTTTGCCTTTGCTTTATAATCATCAAGAGTAAATGCACCATCTACATAAGCAAGTTTAGCTCTTTCTAATCTTTGCTTTTGTGTATTAATTTCCTTATATATCTTGTCTCTTGGTTCATCAAAATTTTTAATTACCATTGGAACAAAGAACTGATTAACAATTGAATCATATTCGGTTAGTTGATCAACAACTTCTTTAAAACCTCTTTCAATTTCCGATTCTTTTATATTTAGTTTACAATCCCTACAATAATAATAGAAATATTCATTTCCTTTTTTCTTGCATGCCTTTCCACCTAAAATTTTTCCACATTTAGGGCATAGACATTTTTGTAAAAATATATAAGTCAAAGTTCTAGAATATGCTCTTGAGTTATTTCTTTTTTGATGTTGGCATTCTTCCCATAATTCTTTACTAATAATTGGTTCAACAACATTTTCATAATACGTAGGATTTTTAGTCCTTTTACCATGAATGAAATCTCCTTTATATATTTCATTTTCAATAATATGCAAAATTGTATTATCTCTCCAATTTTCTTTACCTAGAACTTTTTCTTCTTTAAATAAATTAGCAATTTTTTGATATGATAGTCCACTATGATACAAATTAAAAATTCTAATAACAATATCTTTAGTTGATTCATCAGGAACAAGCATTTTATCTACATGTTTATAACCAATTGGTGCTTGATGTGGAATGTGTCCTTGTTTTATTGCACCAGCAAGTCCAACTTTAGTTCTTTCAGAAGTTCTTTCTATTTCATTTTGAGACACACTCATCATAATACGTGAAATCATTCTACCATTTGAAGTAGTGGTATTAATATCATCATATACAAAATCTAAATAAGCTTCATTTTCTTCCAAAAAACTTAATATATTTTCCCAATCATAAATACTTCTAGTGATTCTATCTTGTTTTAAAGCAATCATTGTATTAATTTTTTTGCTTTTAATATCTTCTTTTAATCTTTCCCATTCAGGTCTATAGTTTCCTTTTTTAGCACTAATACCAGCATCTTCGTAATAATCTACTATTTCAAAATTATTTAACTTGCAGTAAGCTTCTAATCGTTCTTTTTGTTCTGGTAAACTAAATCCTTCACGAGCTTGGTCTTCAGTTGATACCCTCATATAAAGACCAGCACGAACCTTAATGTCGTTATTTAATATTCCCATAAATTCAACTCCTTTACAAAAAAAGAGGAGAAAGTAGTATTAGTAAAGTCTAAATACTACTGACTCCTCAAAACGTTAATTATTATAAAATTTTGTTTACATATATATTTTATCATAGATGTACCTCTCTTTCTAGAGAATACTCTTTCATTGGTTATTTATAATATCATTTTTGAAAACAATGTCAATAGCTTACAAACTTTTAATATATTCTTGTAAGTCACTAATATTAATGCGTTTTTGTAAGTTTTCTACATATACATCTTTGTTATGATTAAATGCAAGAAATGTAGTACTTCTAATTATTATTTTATTTGGCTCAATATAATTAATATTTGTTTTTTCAATTTTACGAATAGAACCGTTAATAAAAATTGGTTTAACATTACAAAAATCACAAATAAATTGAATCTTTGATTGAAGTTCTTCATCAATTGGAACTTCTTTTGTAATAATATTTAACATAAATAAACTCCTTTCTTATCTTAAATCTTCATCCCATTCAGTATATGGAACAGGAGCTGCTATTAATTTTTTAGATTCTGAATCGTACTTAATATACTTGTTGATTCTTAGTTCCAGTAAAGCATCTTTTATTGTTTCTTTATTATCAGTACAATATTTTTGAATATCTAATCCAATAATTCCATCATTAAATAAAATAATAGTTAAGAAACCTTTAGCATTTAAAGATAAGTTTTTATCTGTTAAATATTTCATTGTTGACTTGTAAATATTAAATTGTTTCATTATTTTCACCATCCTTTCTTTTTTGGATGGATGATTTATAAACACAAAAAAATCATTCTTTCGAATGATTCATATATGTAAGTTCGGATTTTCCGAACAGATTCCTCAATGGAGCGGGTGAGGAGAATCGAACTCCCGTAGTCAGCTTGGAAGGCTGGAATTCTACCATTGAACTACACCCGCAATTAATAGGCACTTATAATTATACGCAAATGTTTTATTAATGTCAATGATTTTTCTGAATTTTTTTTAAAAACTTGCGGGTGGGATATACGCGGGATTGGGTATTTTCTTAATAGTTAAAGTTTTTTTATTTTTGGTTTGCAATATTTATTTGTTTTTTTATGTAAGCCATTATTACTGATACGATGTAGTTTATTTCTTCTTGGTTTAATTCTTTGTTTTTTGGTATTTTGTGCCATTTATAAAGGCAGCTTCTACAGCAGGTTGCGGTAGCGTGTTGGGCTATAAAGACGGGGTGATTTTTCATAGGTGTTTGTTTTCCGTCGTTTTTGGGGTTTTTGGGGGCTAGTCTTTTGGTGATGAAGTCTCTGGCATGTTGTTTTATTGTTTCTATTCCTTTTTCGTTTATGTATTTTAATTCTTTTTCTTTTAAGGTGAAACTATTTCTAAATTTTGATTTTTCTAGTTTTGTTAAAATATTGTTTATGTTATTCATGTTTTTCTCCTTTAGTAAATTATACAATTAATTAGTATAATAATCAAATTTGTTCATATAATTTAGTGTAAAAGCAAAGGAGGAAATATTTATGGAAACATTAAAGGTAAGAGCTAAGTCTAATCCTAATTCTGTTGCAGGTGCGCTTGCGAATGTATTTAGGGAAAAGGGCTCTGTGGAAATTCAAGCAATAGGGGCTGGAGCTTTAAATCAAGCTATTAAAGCGGTAGCGATTGCTCGTGGGTTTGTTGCGCCTTCTGGGAAAAATTTAATATGTATTCCAGCATTTACGGATATTGTAATTGATGGAGAAGAGCGTACGGCTATTAAGTTAATTGTTGAATCAAGATAGGCACAAATTAGTGCTTTTTTTCTTGTTTTTCTTTGAAATAGGATGTATAATATTGTAAGTATGGAGGGATGAAGATGGATGCAAATATTAAAAGAGATATTATTTTAGATCATTATCAAAATCCTAGGAATAGAGGCTTATTAAATAAAGATGATTATTTGAAGATTAATATGAATAATGAGAGTTGTATAGATGAGGTTAATTTGGAGATTAAGTTTTCTTCTGGTGTTATTTCGGATATTCGTTTTGATGGGGAGGCTTGTGCTATGTGTATAAGTTCTTCTTCTATTATGACGGATATTTTGATTGGTAAGACTAAGGATGAGGCTACTGTTATTTTGAATAATTTTCTTAATATGATTACGGAAAAAGAGTATGATAAGGATGTTTTAGAGGAAGCTATTGTTTATGATGATATTTATAAACAGCCTAATCGTAAAAAGTGTGTTTTACTTCCTTGGTGGGGTGTTGAAAAAATTTTAAAGGAGTTAGAGAAATGAAAGAACTTGGTCTTAGTGAAGAGAAAATTATTTCTATTTCTAAAACGAAAGGTGAGCCAAAGTGGATGACTGATTTTAGGCTTGAGGCTTATAGGACATTTGTTTCGATGCCTAATCCTAATTTTGGACCTGAACTTAAGATTGACTTTGATAAGATAAATTATTATAAAAGGGTTTCTCCTAAGGTTGCTGATAATTGGGATAATGTTTCTTGTAATATTAGAAATACATTTGATAAAGTTGGTCTTATTGATGCGGAGAAGAAATATTTAGATGGTATTGGAGCACAGTATGAAAGTGAAGTTGTTTATCATAGTATGATAAAGGAACTTGAGGATAAGAATGTTATTTTTTGTAGTACTGATGATGCACTTAAGAATCATCCTGATATTTTTAAGAAGTATTTTAATAAGCTTGTTAAATATGATGAGAATAAGTATACGGCTTTAAATGGTGCGGTATGGAGTGGGGGTACTTTTATTTATATTCCGCCTCATACGACTATTGATAGGCCTCTTCAAAGTTATTTTAGGATTGATACTAAGAATATGGGGCAATTTGAAAGGACTTTGATTATTGTTGGTGAGGGTAGTCATGTTCATTATATGGAGGGGTGTACAGCTACTTATCATTTGGCTGATTCACTTCATGCGGCTGTGGTAGAAATTTTTGTTGAGAAGGGGGCTAGTTGCCGTTATACGACTATTCAAAATTGGGCTGATAATATTTATAATTTGGTTACTAAAAGGGCTTTGGTTTTGGATGATGGTCTTATGGAGTGGATTGATGGTAATATTGGGTCTAAAATTAATATGAAATATCCTGCTTGTATTTTGGAAGGGGAAGGCGCTAGAGGTAATTGTATTTCTATTGCGGTAGCTTCTTCTAATCAAGTTCAAGATGCGGGAGCTAAGATGATTCATTTAGCTCCTAATACGGTTAGTAATATTATTAGTAAATCGATTGCTTCTTCTGGGGGTAATGCGAGTTACCGTGGGACGGTTTATATTGATAAAAAGGCTAATAATTCTAAGGCTAATGTTAAGTGTGATACGATTATTTTGGATGATGTTTCTAAGAGCGATACGATTCCTAAGAATGTTGTGGCTAATAATTCTTCTTATTTGGAACATGAGGCTACAGTGTCTAAACTTGATAAGGACAAGTTATTTTATTTGATGAGTAGGGGCCTTGATGAGGAAAAGGCTAAGGAACTTATGATTATGGGATTTATTGATGAATTTAGGGAAAATTTACCAATGGAATATGCGGTTGAGCTTAATGCTTTATTGAAAAAATATTTTTAAGGAGGAAATGATATGGAGAAGAAAAAGGGAAAAGGTAAAATGATTTTTTGTTTAATTGTTGTTATAGTTTTAGTTATTTTTGTTTTTGGATTATATTTATGGGATAAAGATAATACGGAAAAAATGAAAGAAGCTATGAAAAAACCTGCTTTGGACTATTTTGATAAGTATATGAGTTCTAATACTGGGGCTGCTATTTATAAGGTGACTTTGAAGGATTTAAAGGATGCTAATAAAAAAGAGGGTGAAGAGTATGATCTTAGTGCTTTTAAAAAGTGTGATGATGATACTTATGCAACTATTAATATTGATTATAGTACTTTAAAGGTTACTTTTGGTGATGTTAAACTTAACTGTAAGAAATTTTAGTTCTTATAGTTTTTATTTTTGTGATTATTTTTTTTGATTAATATTTTAATTTTTCTTTAGACAAAATGTTTTTTTGTGATTGTTTTGATTGGTAATTTGCTCATTTTTGCTATTTGTGTTTTTTTCTTTTTGGGATTATATTGTACTTGGAAAGGAGGAATACATATGCTTAATCATACTATTTTAGTTGGAAGAATTGCTAATGATCCAGAACTTTTTGAAACGGAAACTGGGAAGAAGGTTTCTCGTATTACTTTAGCAGTTCCCCGTTCTTATAAGAATATGGACGGTGAATATGAAACTGATTTTATAGGGTGTAAATTATGGCAAGGTGTTGCTGAAAGTACAACTGAGTATTGTAAAAAAGGTGATTTGGTTGGAGTTAAGGGACGTATTCAAACTAGTGATTATGAATCTTCTGATGGTCATAAATATGTTACTGAAGTTGTGGCTGAAAAAGTTACTTTTTTATCTAGTAAAAACAAGGCTTAGCCTTGTTTTAAGTAGTCTTCTAGGAATAATTCGTCAGGAGTCATATTAAAGATTTGAGCTATTTTTATGGCCATATCGTATGCTAATCTTCTTTGCATGCTTTCGATTTGCCAATAAAATGATTTGCTTATATTTAGTATGTTTGACATGTCTTTGCAACTCATTTGTTTTGCTATTCTGATTTTTTTTAGTTTTGTCATTTCTCTACCTCCTATAATAATTATATATTAACTTTGTGTTATAATCAAGGTATTTTTTTAACTTTTTGTTAAAAAAGAGGCGTTTTATTGCAAGTTAAAATTATTTATGGTTTTAATATAATCATTTCTTATGATTTACAACTTTTTGTATACATGGTATAATTGAAATGTATGTTTGTTTGATAACCTTAAGTGAATTAATGCGCTATTTGTTAACTTTATTGATATAATGTTATTAACGAGGGGATAACGGTGATTTTATGAACAAAATTGATGGTTTATTAGTTAAACAAAGAAGAAAAGAACTTGGAATGTCTCAGGCTGATTTGGCTGAAAAGATGGGTGTTTCTAAGGTGGCTGTTTGTTGGTATGAAAATGGTGATAGAACGCCTACTTTTGATAATTTTATTAGACTTTCAGAAATTTTGGATGTTAGTTTAAATGCTCTTGCTGGAAGGGAAGTTAGAGTTGTTAGTAGTGATAATGAGGATTATTCTGTTATGATTCCTAAACAAAAGCTTGTTATTTTAGAGGAACTTGAAAAGTATCCTAAGATTTATAAGGCTCTTTATAGGGATCCTGCGAGAGCTTGTAAACTTATTGACAAAAGAATGAGATAGTTGTGTACTGTCTTTTTTTTCTTTTTGTTTTATGGTATAATTTTATTATTGTGAAAGGATGATAGCGTGGATATTTTACAAATTATTTCAAAAAAGATTAACAATGAAGAACTTAATAATGCGGAGATTTCTTATGCGGTTATGGGGTATGTGAATGGTGAAATCCCTGATTATCAGATAAGTGCTTTGCTTACGGCTATTAGGATTAATGGAATGAGTGATAAGGAGATTATTGATTTAACTTTGGTTATGCTTAATAGTGGTGATGTTATTGACCTTGGTTTTGATAGTGTGGATAAGCATTCTACTGGTGGTGTTGGTGATAAGACAACTCTTGTTTTGGCTCCTTTGATGGCTTCTTTAGGGGTTAATGTGGCTAAGATGAGTGGTAGAGGACTTGGACATACTGGTGGAACGATTGATAAGTTAGAGGCTATTAATGGATTTAAGGCGGATATTCCTTTGGATATGGTTAAAAAGCAGGTTTCTGATATTGGGGTGGCTATTGTAAGTCAAATGGGAAATTTGTGTCCTGCTGATAAAAAACTTTATGCTTTACGTGATGTTACTGGTACTACTGATTCTATTCCACTTATTGCTTCTAGTATTATGAGTAAGAAGCTTGCTTCTGGGGCTAGTAAGATTGTTATTGATTTGAAAGTTGGCAATGGGGCTTTGGTTAAAACTTTGGATGAGGCTAAGGAACTTGCTAGGATTATGTGTAAGATTGGAACTCTTAATGGTAAGGAGACTTTGTGTGTGCTTACTAATATGGATGAGCCTTTGGGGTTTGCTATTGGTAATGGCCTTGAGGTTCTTGAGGCTATTAAGTCTCTTAAGGGAGCTGGACCTAAGGATTTAAATGAGCTTGTAATTAATTTGGGTTCTCTTATGCTTTCTTTAGATAAGAACATACCTATGGAAGAGGCTATTGAATATGTTGAGAATGCGCTTGCTAGTGGTAATGGATATGAGAAGTTTAAGGAAATGTGTGAGTATCAAGGTGGTAATGTTGATGATGTTTGTGTGGCATCTAATAAAATAGAAATAAAGGCTAAATCATCTGGTTATATTTCGCGTATTGATGCGCTTAAAATTGGTGAACTTGCTCGCAGTCTTGGGGCAGGTAGGCATACTAAAGACGATGTTATTGATTATGGTGTTGGTATTGTTCTTTCTCGCAAGGTTTCTGATTATGTAGAGGTTGGTGATGTGCTTGCTTGCATATATTATAATGAAAAAATGATACCTGAAAATGCGGTTCTTTCTTGTTTTGAGATTTCTTTAGAACAAGTGTCTGCCCCTAAACTTATTTATGAAATTATAAAATGAGGTTTTTAAATGTTAAAAAATGTCAAATTTCGGTTTAATTGTTGTAATTTTATTTAATTTGTTATATTATTGATATTGGGAGTGTGATAAGATGTTATATCCTTCAATAGATAAATTATTGAATCAAGTTGGTTCTAAATATTTACTTGTTAATGTTGTTGCGAAAAGAGCTAAGGAGATGGATGAAAACAGTCATTATCAATTAAAAGAAAATGAGTATAAATCTTCTAAAAATTTAGGAAAAGCTCTTGAGGAAGTATCAAAGGGATTAATACATATTGAAGAAAAATAATTTTATAATTATTTTTTTTAGCGTTGACATACGTACATATGTATGTTAATATTGTTTTGGAGGTTTGATAGAGTGGATAAGGTGAAAATAGAGAAGATTAAAAAAAGCAATGGAAGATATAAAATTATTTTTAATAATGGTGATGTTATTACAACTTATGATGATGTTATTTTGAAAAATGATTTACTTTTTGATAAAAATATTAGTAAGGATTTATTTGATAAGATTATAAATGATACTTCTTATTATGAATGTTATTATAAGACTATTAATATGATTAGTAGAAGGCTTAGGAGTGAGTGGGAAGTAAGAAAATATTTAAATGAGTCTGGTATTAAGGTGGAAGATAGTGATAGGATTATTTTATCTTTGAAGAATCTTGGTTTTATAAATGATTTGGCTTTTGCTAAGGCTTATACTAATGATAGGATTAATTTGAGTTTGGATGGACCTTTCAAAATTAAAAATAAGTTAATGGAATTTAATGTTTCTTCGGAAATTATTTCTCAGGTTATTTGTTTTGATAAAGATTTTATTTTTGAGAGGATTAATAAAGTAATTAATAAAAGGAAATGTGGTTTTAAAGGTTCTTCTTTTAGTTTTAAGCAAAAGACGCTTGTTTATTTGGTGAATTTGGGATATGATAGGGATGATGTTTTAGAGTGTTTGGCTTCTACTGTTATTCCTACCAATTTTGATTCGATGGAGAAGGTTTATAATAAACTTTTGAAGAAATATAGTGGTGATAAGCTTTTGTATATGCTTAAAGGTAAACTTTATAGTAAAGGGTATAGTGCGGATGATATTAATGATTTTGTAAGTAAAAAAACAGCTTAGTTAGAGCTGTTTTCTGAATCTGAAGTACTATCGGCTGATAGGGCTTCTTTTATTGATTTATTATAAGTTTCTTTGATGTCGTTATCATTTATTTTTAAGTTGTATTTTTTTCTTAGTTCTACCATTGCTTCGGTTTGTAGTGTTGAGTCTTCATCCATTTTTTCTTCTACTAATTTGTCGATGATGTCGTCTCTTACTTCATTTAGTTTTGGTTTATCTTTTTGTTTTATTTTGTAGATGATGTGGTAACCATATTCTGATTTAACTGGTTCTGTTGTATATTTTTTGTTTTCTAGTTTGTTTGCGGCATTCCATACTTCGTCAACGACTTCACCATAGGTGATTGTTAGTTTTCCGCCTTTTGAAGCTGTTCCTGAGTCATCTGAATATTCTTTTGCTAATTTGCTAAAGCTTTCACCTTTGTTTAGTTTTTTGATGATTTTTTCGGCTTCTTTTTTAGCTTTTTCTTCTGCTTTTGTTTTTTCGTCATCTGACATGTTGTCATTTGTGTCAGGAGAGATTAAAATATGTTTTGCTTCAATGTCACCATAAATGTTTTCTTCATAGTATTTTTCGATTTCTGAGTCTTTTAATTGACCTTTTACATAATCTTCAGTTATTGTTTTTTTCTTGTATTCAAGAATTAATGCCTCTTTGAAGGCGTCTTCGTCTTTATAACCAGCACTTGTTAGTGCTTCGTTAAAATCTTTGCCATAACTTTTGTATGAAGACTTGTATGATTCTATTTGTGACTCAGCGTATGTTTTGGCATCTTCATCAGTTTCTACTTCTTTGTTTACGATGTATTCATCAATTAGATTTACTAATGTAGCTTCACCATATTGTGTTTTTAGTTTGTCATATAAATCCTCGACACTAATTTTTTTACCATCAACTTTTGCGATAACTTTTTCACCATTTTTTAGGGTTGGAGTTTGTCCACATCCTGTTAGGGTTAATGTTAGTACACTTATTCCTAAAGTTAGTAATATTTTGTTTTTCATTTTATGCTTCCTTTCATGTATGTGATTTTTTTCATACATATTAATAATAGCAAATTTTCCTATAAAAAACAATAATTTTTAATTATTTTTCATATTAGTAATCACATAAATTTGATTTTTCCATAAAATAATGTGAAAAGACAAAAAGGAGGATGATTTATATGTGTAACTCAGGAGTAAGTGGCGCTGCTATCGTTTTAGTATTATTTATTCTTTTAATAATCATACTTGGGGCTTATATTTAAGTCATTAGATAAGGGGGTAAAATATGGCATGCAATGAAAATGTATGTGGTAATACATGCGGAAAGTCTAGTTCTAGTTATTTAATTATATTAGTTTTATATATTTTGTTAGCTATTTTATTAGGCTCTTACATTTATTAGAAAAAGAGGTCCATGGACTTCTTTTTGTTTTGGAAAATATTGATAGTTTTTTATTTTTGATAGGGAAATAATAGGAAATATGTGATTATTGCTATTGTGATTATTAATGATATGATTATTATGTTTTTGATGATTTGTTTTTTTCTGTTTTTTTGGATGTATTCTTTTGAATATATTATTTTTAGTTTTATTTTGTATTTCTTTTTTAAGTGTTTGAGATTTGTTAGGTCTAAGAAGACATTTTCGTCTTTTTCGTAGATGTTTATGGTGATTTTTTGTTTGTTATTTTGGTTTAGGATTTTTATTAGTTTTACTAATGAATTATAATTGTAACTTTTTAATTCGATGGTTTTTAGATTTTTGTTTGTTTGTAGAAATTCGCTAAAGTCTTCTAAGTCATATTTGTTTAGGGGGAAGTCGATGATTAGGATTTCTTTTTTTTCGATATCATTATAGGCTTTAAAACTATTTTTAAGCATTAGGGTGCTTTCGAAGGGAAGGGCATTTGTAGTTATGATTGTAAGTCCTTTTTGTTCAAGGAGGTTTTTGGCTTCTTTTGGAAGACTATGGCATTTTATTATTTTGTATTTCATGCTTGGATGCATGAGGGTTATGGCAATGTCTTTGGTTAAAGGAGCATTTTCTTTTATTATTAGGTTTTCGTATATGGGGTAGTGGTAGGTTAAAAGGATGGCAATTTTTATTAGGGATATGTGGGTTACGGCGATGGTGTTTATGTTTTTTTCACTTAGGTATTTGCTTATTTGTTTATGGTTTTCTTTGATTATGTTTTCGGTTAGAACTAGTGAGTTTGCATCTTCTAGTTTGGTTATATCGGTTATGTCTTTATTACAATATGAGAAGAGTATTTCTTTATTTGTTATTTCAATTAGTATTTTGTCCATTTTATCATCCTTTACTTAAGATTATTATACATTTGGAAATGGGGGGTGTCAATATGGTTTGTTTTTGATAGAGGTGATTTTTTAGGAGGTAGTGTGAATATTGTTAGTGGTTTTAAGACTGAGGGTGATATGTTTATTATTATACGATTATTCGCAAAAATAAATTTATTAAAAATATTTAAGGCTTAGGCCTTTTTTTACGTAAACTTTTTAGAAATGTTTTTTAAATACTTTACAAAATAATTTTTTAATAGTAAAATTGTGGTGTAGAGTGTAAGAATGTGGGTGAAAGTGGGTGATTTCATGTTTTTAGGAGAGTATCATCATGCAATTGATGATAAAGGTAGACTTACTATTCCAGCTAAGATTAGAGAAGAACTTGGTGCTGGCTTTATTGTCACTCGAGGGCTTGATGGTTGTTTGGTTGTTTATCCTAATGATGTGTGGAATGATATTGTGAAGAAATATCAGGAATTACCTAATGTTCGTGATGCTCGTAATTTTATGCGCTTTTTCTTATCTGGGGCTATTAATGGCGATTTTGATAAGCAAGGAAGGATTAATATTTCGGCACCTTTGATTAATTATGCTGGATTAAAAAAAGACTGTGTGATTATTGGTGTTGGGGATAGACTTGAGATTTGGGATAAGGATAAATGGAATTTATTTATGAGTGAGAATGAGTCTAATTTGTCTTTGATGGCTGATAATTTGTTTTCAAATATCTAGGAGGTTTTATGCATATTAGTGTTTTGCTTAATGAGTCTATATTTTGGCTTAATTTGAAGGATGATAGTGTGGTTGTTGACTGTACTTTAGGGTATGGTGGTCACAGCAGTAATATTTTAAAAAAAATACCTAATGGATTTTTGTATGCATTTGATCAGGATAAGGAGGCTATAGAGTCTGCTTCTAAAAGACTTTCTATAGTTTCTTCTGATTTTGAAATTATTAATACTAATTTTGTTAATATGAAGGAGGAACTTTTGAAAAGAGGTGTTCAGCCGGACTGTATTTTGTTTGATTTAGGGGTTTCTTCTCCTCAACTTGATAATGCGGAGCGTGGCTTTAGTTTTCATAAGGATGCACCTCTTGATATGCGTATGAATAGAGATGACTCGTTTACGGCTTATGAGGTGGTTAATAATTATGATTATTCTTCACTTGTCAGTATTTTCTACAAATATGGCGAGGAAAAGTATGCGAAAATGATTGCGAAGGGGATTGTTAAGTATCGTGAGAATAAGAATATTGAGACGACGCTTGAACTTGCGGAAATTATTAAGGAAAATGTTCCTGAAAAATATAGAAGGGCTGGACATCCAGCGAGAAAATGTTTTCAGGCGATTAGGATTTGTGTTAATAAGGAGTTAGAGGTTTTTGAAAAGGCTTTGAATGATGCTTTAGAGATACTTAAACCGGGTGGAAGAATTTGTGTGATTACTTTTCATTCTTTAGAGGATAGAATTTGTAAGCAGGTTTTTAATAAGGTAAGTATGGTTCCTTCTGAACTTAAGGACCTTCCAGTTATTCCTTTGGAATATCAGCCTAGGTTTAATGTTTTGGCGAATGTTTCTCCTTCTTCTACGGAAATTGAGATTAATCCAAGGTCTCGTAGTGCGAGGCTTAGAGTTATAGAAAAGAGGCTTTGATTATGGCGAAAAAAAGAGTAAAAAAGGGTGGAATTACTAGAGGTGAGCGAATTCTTTATATGATGATTGTGTTTGCTTTTGTGTTTTCTTTAGGCATTAAGACTTTTTGTGGGGCTTCTATTAGTGAGATGAAGATGAGTATTGAGGAGACTAAGGGAAAAATTGAAGAGCAAAAGAAGACTAATGAGAGTTTGTCAATGAAGGTTAGTGAACTTACTTCTTTTGAGAATGTTAAGAGTGTTGTTGGTGAGATGGGTCTTGCTTATAATAATGATAATATTATAGTTGTTGATGAATGAGGTGTTTATGATGAAAGGAAAAGGGCAGAAAAATAGTGGTTGGAAATTTCCGCGAAAGGTTTTTTTTGCTTTTTTTCTTTGTATTCTTATTTTGTTTGGCAGGTATTGTTATTTGGCTTTGTCACCATCTGTAAATGGACACGATATTCAAAAGTTTGCTTCTAATCGTAATACGGTTTCTAGGGTTTTGACGGCTAAAAGGGGAACTATTTATGATAGTGTTGGTGATGTTTTGGCTCATAATGTTACATCTTATACTTTGGTGGCTTATTTGGATAAGAGTCGTAAAACTGGTAGTAAGATAGATTATGTTAAGGATATTGATGATACGGCTAAGAAACTTGCGAATGTTTTAGGTGCGGATGAAGCGGATATTAAATCTAGGCTTACTAAAGGAAGGGAAGAGTCTAAATATCAAGTTGAACTTGGAACGGCTGGTAAGAATATTACGGAACTTAAAAAGTCGGAGATTGAAAATCTTGATTTACCTGGTATTGATTTTACGGAAAATTATAAAAGATATTATCCTAATGGTGATTTTGCTTCTTATATTTTGGGATATGCGAAGACTAATGAAAAGGTTTCTTCTGATGGTAAGGTAACTACATCGATTGATGGTGAACTTGGTATTGAGGCTAAATTTGATGATTTGCTTAAAGGTACTGATGGGTATCAGCAGTATCAACAAGATAGGCTTGGGTATAAGATTCCTGATACGGCGGAGACTAAGATTGATGCGATTGATGGTAAGGATATTTATTTGACGTTAGACTCTAGTATTCAAAGGTTTACGGAAACTGAGGTTAAGGGTATTAGTGAAAAGTATGATCCTGAGTGGGCTATAATATCGGTTATGGATGCGAAGACTGGTGATATTTTAGCGTCGGCTTCTACGCCTTCTTTTAATCCTAACACAAGAGATATTAAGAATTATGAGAATTTGCTTGTTTCTAATGCGTTTGAGCCTGGTAGTACGATGAAAATATTTACTTATATGTGTGCGATGGAAAAGGGCACTTATAATGGCAGTGATACTTTTAAATCTGGTAATATTGTAATTGCGGATGCAACTATTAAGGATTGGAATAATACTGGATGGGGTACAATTACTTTTGATAAAGGTTTTGAGTATTCTAGCAATGTTGGTGTTAGTAGTATGATTGGCAAATTTATTGATAAGAATGATTTGAAGGATTGTTATAATAAGTATGGTTTTGGTAAGACTACGGGCGTTGATTTAGCTAGAGAGACTAGTGGTACTTTAGGTTTTAAGTATCCTGTTGAGGTGGCTAATGCGGCGTTTGGTCAAGGTATAAATACGACGGTTATTCAGCATCTTAAGGCTCTTACAATTATTTCTAATAATGGTAAAGCGCTTACGCCACATATTGTTAAGAAGATTGTTAATCCAAATACTGGTAAGACTACTTATAAAAGAAAAGTTGAAAGTAGTGAGAGGATTGTTAGTCAAAATACGGTAAATAAAATAAAAGAACTTATGTATAATGTTGTTAATAGTGATGATCCTTCGGCTACTGGTAAAAGATATATGATTGAGGGCTTTGATGTTATTGGTAAAACTGGTACGGCTCAAATTGCTTCTTCTAAGGGTGGCTATTTGAAAGGCGATAATGCATATGTTTATTCTTTTGCGGGTATGTATCCTAAGGATGATCCAGAGATAATTATTTATGCAGCAGTTAAAAAGCCTAATGTTGGCGCTACGGTTGTTGTTAGTGATGCGGTTAATAGTTTGATGAAGAATATTGCTAAGTATAAGAACATGTTTACAACGACTAGTAATAGTAGTAATATTAAATCGCTTAAACTTTCTTCGTATGTTAATAAGGATATTGCTAGTGTGCGTGATGAGCTTACTTCAAATGGTGTTGTTCCGGTTATTATAGGTGATGGTGATAAGGTCATTAGTCAGTATCCAGAGAAAGGTGAAACGGTTCTTTCGTATGATAAAGTATTTTTAATTACTAATGGTGGTGAGAATAAAATGCCTGATTTGAAGGGATATTCTAGGTCTGAGGTTATATATCTTATGAAGGCTTTGGGATATAAGTATGAACTTGAAGGCTATGGATATGTTAGTGAACAGAGCGTTTCTGCTGGTAGTGATGTATCTGGGGCAACTGTTAAAATTAAACTTTCTGAGAAGTATGATGAAATTAGTGATAACTAGAAGTGAATGTTTGAAAAAAGTTTTCTTAATGTGCTATAATTAATTTGCAGGCAAGTTTACTTGCTTGCATAGGGTGGATGCATTTGATTGTGGTGGGTCAAATGTGTCGTATATGGTGGGGGTATCTAACAAGTCACTTTTGTGATGAGTTAGATGCTTTTTTTGTTTAACAAGAGATTTTTATTGATTTCTTGTTTTTTTGGTGTTGTTTGTTTGACTGAAATAGTGTATGTCTATGTGTTATACATTTATAATGGCAAAAAATGAGTGTAAACAAGGTTTAAATTATAAATAATTTAGTTTTTTTCTTTGGAAAAGATAATGAAACTATGGTATAATTTTATAGAAGATAAAGGAGGTAAACATGGCTAAAAAGAAGACGAGAAAGACTGCTGCTAAGCAAAAGCCATCTTATAGTGTGGAGTTAAAGGGAATAGGATTAATATTAATTGCGATAATAGGGTGCTGTCCTTTTGGGGTGGTTGCTGATATTATAAAAGGTTTTGCGGCCTTTATAGTTGGGGTGTGGTATGTTCCCCTTTTAATAGTTATTGGTGTTATTGGTGGATATATGATTGTAAAAAGAGAGATGCCTGATTTTTTGACATCAAGACTTATAGGTTTATATATACTTATTTTGGGAATACTAATATTATCTCATATTGGTTATATTGAGTCGCTTAGTAAACATGGAATAGAAAATTTTGATGTTATTAAGGAAACTATTAATAATTTAATGGGATTTATTAAAGGAAATACTGTTCTTCAAGGTGGCGGTATTATTGGAGCTTTACTTGGGGTTTTATTTGTAAACCTTTTAACTATTCATGGAACGGAAGTTGTCTGTTTTGCGCTTATTATTTGTGGGACTATCATGTTTACTGGTATATCTATATATGATGTGGTAACTTTTATTAAGGAAAAGAGTAAGGAAGCTAAAGAGAGACGGGCTAATTTGAAGGCTGAGGAAGCGGCGAAAGAGGCTGAGGAAAAATATGAAGAGGAGAAAGATAGTAAGGTTGTTATTTCTTCGATTGATGATTTAGAAAAAGTTAGACCTGAGGATGTTAAAAAAGAAGAAAATGTTGCTGTAAAACCTGAGGTAAGATATGATGATAGTGGGTATACTAAGCCATCTATAAATTTATTAAAAAAATCTAAGAAGGTAAATGCAAAGGAAAATCAAGAAGGCGTTAAAAAGTGTGTTGTTGAGTTAGAGAAGGTTTTGAAGGATTTTGGTATTGAGGGAAAGGTTGTTGCGGCTAATATAGGTCCTGCGGTAACGCAATATGAACTTGAGATTAAATCGGGAACTAAGGTGTCAAAGGTAACTGGTATTAATAAGGAGATTGCTTTGGAACTTGGGGCTAAGGATGTAAGAATTCAAGCTCCAATTCCTGGTAAAAAGACTGTTGGGGTGGAACTACCTAATAAGGTGATAAGTCCTGTATCAATAAGGGAAATATTAGAAGAGGTTCCAAAGTCAAAGGATAATAGTAAGCTTTTGGTGGCTTTAGGCCGAAGTATAATGGGTAATCCTATTTGGTGTGAGATTGATAAGACTCCTCATTTGTTAGTTGCAGGTTCTACTGGTTCTGGTAAATCGGTATGTATTAATAGCATGATTGTATCACTTTTAATGCGTAGTAAACCTAATGAGGTAAAGCTTGTTTTGGTGGATCCTAAAAAGGTTGAACTTTCTATGTATAATGGAGTTCCGCATTTGCTTACGCCAGTTGTAACGGATCCTAAAAAGGCTAATATTGTTTTGCAAAAGATTGTTAAGATGATGGAAGATAGATATGATATGTTTGAGGCTAGTAAAACTAAGAATATTGCTGGTTATAACGCTTATGTAAATAAAAAGAATGAGGAACTTGATGAGGGTGAAAAGATAAAACCATTACCATATATTGTTGTTATAATTGACGAACTTGCTGATTTGATGTTAGTTGCGGCAAAAGAGGTAGAGGATTCTATTATGAGAATAACTCAGATGGCAAGGGCAGCTGGAATTCATTTGATTGTGGCGACTCAAAGACCTAGTACGGATGTTATAACTGGTGTTGTAAAGGCTAATATTCCGTCTAGAATATCATTTGCTGTTTCAAGTAGTATTGATTCGAGAACGATTCTTGATATGTCTGGAGCTGAAAAGTTACTTGGTAAAGGTGACATGTTATTAAAACCTCAAGGGGAGAATATTCCTTTAAGGGTTCAAGGAAATTTTATAAGTGATGATGAGATAAAGGCGGTTGCTGATTATACGATTACTCAGCAAAAGGCTCAGTATGATACAACTTTGACGATATCTGAAGAGGATAAGGGTGCGACTACGATGGTTGAGGATGATTATGAAGAACCATTATATAATGAAATTGTGGAGTTTGTAATTACGCAAGGCAAGGCTAGTGCTTCACTTTTGCAAAGAAGGTTTCGTTTAGGGTATAATAGAGCTGCTAGATGTTTAGATCTTTTGGAGGAAAGAGGAATTGTTGGTCCTCATAATGGTTCTAAGCCAAGAGAAGTCCTAGTGAAAATGGAAAAAAAGGATGATGAATAATGGAAAAAGAAAGTAATTTATCGATGATGGTGACATTTGTATTATTATTGGTGGCTATATTCGCTTATGTGTTAATTGATAAATATTTAATTGTGGAGCCCGGTAAGACTGAAAAGGAAATTACTTCTAAAACTAAAGATGATACTTTAAGTGAGGATGATGCTATTAAGCTTGGCAAGGAAAAATATTATATTGCGGTGGCTACGATTACGAATACAAAGTCTGATATAGATAAACTTTATAATATGACAAAAACTAAAGATATTATATTAACGGATCAGTCGTTAATTGATAAATTAAATGAATTTAATGTAAAAACTTATACACCAAATTCTCAAATAAGTGTGATTAGTAATTATGGTGAGGCTATTTCAAACAATTTTACGGATGATTTTATAAATAATAATATTCTTCTTCCAAGTGGGTTTATATCAAGTATTGATGATGTTTATTATATATTAAAGGATAAGATTGATAATTATTTCTTTAAAGAGGCTACTTTATCTTTAATAAGTTCCAGTGAGACTGAATTACATTTTAAGGTTGTAAATACGAACTATGATACATCTTGTGTTCAAGAAGGACAGACGGTTCCTAGTATTACATGTACTAAGGTAAAAGATAGTGATCCATATGATTTTAAAATGGTAAAAGAAAATAAAAAATGGAAGGTATCACAAATAAGTTTGATAACGTCATGAAAGAGATAGAGAAGAAATACAAAGTAAAAAATTTACCCGATTTAAGTTTATGTGAAAAAATAGAGATATCACAAGGGTATTTAAATGTATCTAGTGAGCCTACTTTGAGGATTAGAAAATATAATGATGATTATTTTTTAACGTATAAATATACTGAAGATGATGATAAAAAAAGTGCATGTAATGTATGTACGGAATATGAATTACCGATTACTAAAGATGCTTTTCATCATTTGAAGGAAAAAATAGATGGTAAGATGATAATAAAAACAAGATATTTAATTCCAATAGAAAATGATTTTACGGTGGAATTAGATGTTTTTAAAGAAGATTTGGATGGTTTAGTGATTGCCGAAATTGAATTTGAAGAAGAAATAAACTTTAAAAAACCGGATTGGTTAGGTATTGAGGTAACGAAGGATAAAAGGTATCGTAATTCTTATTTGGCTTTAGGGAATGTGAATATAGATGATATTAAGTGATGTAATATTATGAATATTTAAATAAAGAGTAGTTAAGCACTGATTTACGTAAGTAATTAAGTGTTTTTTCTTGTTTTGTTTTTGAGTAATATGTGATGTTATTTCACATCTGATTTACACATAATAAAAATACTTATATTAAATTTTAGAAAAGTGTGATAAAATATTTAAAGAAAGAAGGAACAAAATGGGAAGTTTGAATATATATACTAAAAAAAAATCAAAGGGAAAAACGATTGTTATAGTTATACTTGTGGTAATTATAATGGCTTTGTTATGTATATCTTATTTAGAGGTTGAAGATGTTAAGAAGGAAAGTAAGGAGTATAAAAAAGAGGTAGAAAAATTAAAACAGGTTAAGAAGGATGTTTCTACTGATAAGAGTGAGGATATAGAAAAGACTGCTTTGGTTAAGTTTTTGGAACAAAATAAGGTTAGGACTTTTATAAGTGCTTTAGGAGGAAATGCTAGTATAGACTTTGAAAAGCAAACGGCAAATGTGAGTATGATGTATGCAGCTATTTATATTAAAAATAGTCCTTCTTCTATAAGTTTAAGTGAGATAAATAATTATTTGAAACTTTATGGAATAGTTAATACTAGTTATCCAAACATCCCGTGTTCTATTGATAATACGTATATATATCAGTATGATGATTCTAATCAAACTTATAATTTTGTTGGTAGTCATGATCATGGTTCTATGATAAATGTCAGTGAACCGGTTTATATAAAACCTTTAAGTTTGAAGAAAAAAAATGGTTCATATATATTAACTACTAATGAGGTATATATTGATGAAAATGTTAGTGCAAATATTACTGCTGATGTGGAAGGTAAGCAAGGTATTTCTGATATACAATCTTATAAAAAAGAGGATGGAAGTATTGATTATTCTAAATTGATAATTGATTATGAAAATAATTATAAAAAGGATAAATATCAAAAATATGAATATACTTTTAAAAAGGATAAGTCTTCATCATTTTACTTATCAAGTTATAAAAAGGCTTAAAACTAGTAAAAATGTTAGTTTTATGCTTTTTTATTTGCTTAAATCCTCAAATTTTGATAAAATCAATTATGGTGATGAATAGTGGTAAAATATGATGAAAGTTCAATAAAAATATTAGAAGGGTTAGAAGCTGTAAGAAAAAGGCCTGGAATGTATATAGGATCAACTGATAAGAGAGGTCTTCACCATTTGGTTTGGGAAATCGTTGATAATAGTATTGATGAGGTTATAAATGGATATGGTGATAAGATAAAAGTAATTATCCATAAAGATGGAAGTGTAAGTGTTGAGGATTTTGGTAGAGGTGTTCCAGTTGGGATGCATGCTAGTGGTAAATCGACTCCAGAGGTAATATACACGGTTCTTCATGCTGGTGGTAAGTTTGAAACTTCTGGTTATAAGGTTTCTGGTGGCCTTCATGGTGTTGGTGGTAGTGTTGTAAATGCTTTATCAAAATGGATGGAAGTAAATATTAAAAGAGATGGATATGAATATTATATTAGGTTTGAAAATGGGGGACATACGGTAATTCCTCTTGAGAATATTGGAAAGACTAATAGAACTGGTACTAGGGTTCATTTTATGCCAGATGATACGATTTTTTCTACGACAACGTTTTCTTTTACTAATATTTGTGAAAGGATGCAGGAAAGTGCTTTTCTTTTAAAAAATTTAACTATTGAGGTACATGATGAGGCTGATGATAAGCATGAGGTATATCATTATGAAGATGGACTTAATTCTTTTGTATCATATTTAAATGAGGATAAGAAAGTGCTTCATGCACCTGTTTCGTTTTCTTCTATGAAGGATGGAATAAATGTTGAGGTGGCTTTTCAATATACGGAAACTTATTCTGAAAATATAATATCTTTTGTAAATAATGTTAAAACTGGTGATGGAGGAACTCATGAGGTTGGTTTGAAGACGGCTTTTACGAGGGTATTTAATGATTATGCTAGAAATAATGGCTTTTTAAAGGCTAAGGATAAGAATTTGGAAGGTACTGATACGAGGGAAGGACTTACGGCAATTATAAGTCTTCAAATACCGGAAAAGTTATTACAGTTTGAAGGCCAAACTAAGGGTAAGTTGGGTACTCCTTCGGCTAGGGCTGTGGTTGATAGTATAGCTTCAGAAAAATTAACTTTCTTTTTGGAGGAAAATAAGGAGTCTGCTACTAAGATATTAGAAAAGATGGTTAAGTCAAAGCAGGTAAGGGAAGCTGCGAGAAAAGCTAGGGATGAAGCTAGAAATGGAAAAGGTAAGGGTAAAAAGGAAAAGTCTATTAGTGATAAGTTTACTCCAGCTCAAAGTAAAAATTCTAAGATTAATGAATTGTTTTTGGTCGAGGGTGATTCGGCTGGTGGTTCGGCCAAACAGGGTAGAGATAGAAAGTTTCAGGCTATTTTACCTTTGAGGGGTAAGGTTATAAATACTGAAAAAGCGTCTTTACAGGATGTGCTTGCTAATAATGAGATAAATACTATGATTCAGGCTATAGGTGCTGGTATTGGTAGTGATTTTAATATAAAAGATTGTAATTATGATAAAGTAATAATTATGACTGATGCGGATGATGATGGAGCGCATATTGCGATATTACTTTTAACTTTCTTTTATAGGTATATGAAACCACTTATTGAGCATGGACATCTTTATATTGCTATGCCTCCTTTATATGCTTTGAAAAATGGTAATAAGATATATGGTTATGCTTGGGATGATAAAGAAGCTGAGGAGATAAGAAAAAATCATAAAGTAAAGTTAGAAAAACAAAGATATAAAGGTCTTGGTGAGATGAATGCTGAGCAGTTATGGGAAACTACTATGAATCCTGATGGCAGGAGTTTGATTAAGGTAAATTTAAGTGATGCATCGTTAGCTGAGAAAAGGGTAAGTGTTCTTATGGGTGATAATGTTGCACCAAGGAAAGAATGGATAGAGGAAAATGTAAAATTCACGTTAGAAGATAATTATGTAAAGTAAGGTGAGAAAATGGAAGATGTGATTAAAAAAATATATGATTATTCTCTTGAAGATATTATGGGAGATAATTTTTCAAAATATGCGAAAACAATTATTCAAGATAGGGCTCTTCCAGATGTAAGAGATGGGCTTAAGCCAGTACAAAGAAGAATATTATATGCGATGTATAAAGATGGTAATACATATGATAAGGCTACTAAGAAATCTGCTAAAGCGGTTGGTAATATTATGGGATTTTACCACCCTCATGGGGATTCTAGTATTTATGATGCTTTGGTTAGGATGAGTCAATGGTGGAAGAATAATTTATGTTATGTTGAGATGCAGGGAAATAATGGTTCGATGGATGGTGATGGAGCTGCGGCTATGCGTTATACGGAAGCTAGGCTTACTAAGGTGGCTTCGGAACTTTTAAAGGATATAAATAAAGATACTGTTTTGATGAGTTTGAATTATGATGACACTTTACTTGAACCTACGGTTCTTCCGGCTAAGTATCCAAATCTTTTGGTGAATGGGTCAACTGGTATATCTGCTGGTTATGCAACTAATATTCCTCCACATAATTTAGGTGAGGTAATTGATGCAACAATAAAGAGGATAGATAGCCCAAATTGTAAATTGGAAACTATTTTGGATATTGTAAAGGGACCTGATTTTCCAACTGGTGGTGTGGCTGAAGGTATAAAAGGTATAAGGGAGGCTTTTACTACTGGTAGAGGTAAGGTTAATGTAAGATGTAAATATAGGCTTGAAGGCGTTAAAAATAAAAGACAAATAATTATAACGGAGATTCCTTATGAGGTAAATAAGGCGATGCTTGTTAAGAAAATTGATGAGATTAGAATTGATAAAAAAATTGAAGGTATTGCTGAGGTAAGGGATGAAACTGATAGAAATGGTCTTCAAATAACTATTGATTTGAAGAAGGATGCTAATGAGGAATTAATAATAAATTATTTGCTTAAAAATACTGATATGATGATTTCTTATAATTATAATATGGTAGCAATTAAGAATCATAGACCAATGACTTTGGGAATATTAGAGATTTTGGATGCTTATATTGATCATCAAAGGGATGTTATTACAAGAAGAACGCAGTTTGACTTAGATCATGCTAGAGCTAGGATGCATATTGTGGAAGGTTTGATAAAGGCTTTATCAATTTTAGATGAGGTTATAAAAACTATAAGGGCTTCTAAAAATAAAGCAAACGCTATTTGTAATTTACAAAGTGAATATGATTTTACGCAGAAGCAAGCAGAAGCTATTGTGAATTTGCAGTTATATAAGCTTACTAATACTGATGTGACTGAACTTGAAAATGAGATGGAATCTTTGCAAAAACAAATTGAGATTTATACGCAAATTTTAGAAAATGAAGAGGCTTTGAAACATGTTATGAAAACGGAATTAAAACTTATTAAAAAGGAATATGCAACTGCACGAAAAACGGAGATAAAAGATGAGGTTACGGAGATTAAAATAGATGCAACATCATTGATTCCGAAGGAAGATTGTATTGCTTTAGTAACGAATGAAGGTTATGTTAAAAGAGTTACTTTAAGAAGTTATAAGTCAAGTGATGATGAAACTGGTCTTAAGGAAAATGATTTTGTTACGGCTATTTATGAGGCAAATACTATGGATATTTTACTTTTATTTACTAATTTGGGTAATTTTCTATATGTTCCTGTTTATGAACTTCCTGAACAAAAATGGAAGGATTTAGGTAAGCATATTAGTAATGTTATTAAGATAAGTGAAGGTGAGGAAATTGTTGCTTCATATTTGGTAAATAATTTTAATAGTAAAGTTAATATTTTATCATTTACTAAAAATGGTATGGTTAAGCAAACTAGTTTGGAGGATTTTAGGGTTCAAAGATATTCAAAACCAATTACTTTAATTAAGTTAAAAGGTGATGATGAGGTTGTAAGTACTGTTATTTCTAAAAAAGAGGTATTTATAACTACGAGAAATGGTTATGGATTAAGATATTTGACTGAAGAGATTCCGATAACTGGTCTTCGTGGTAGTGGTGTTAAGGCAATAAATTTGAAAGATGATGAAGTTGTTTGTGCGAGTTCGTTTGATGATGCTCATTATGTGACTGTTATTACGGATAAGAATACGGCTAAAAGAATTAAATTAGATGAATTTGATTTGTCATCTAGAGCGAGAAAAGGTGTTTCTTTGGTAAGAGAGGTTAAGACGAATCCTTATAAGATTGTAAATGCTTTTGTTATTAAAAATAAGGTAGAGCTTGGTGTAATTACGGATGAGGTTAATTATATGAAGATAACTGAGATACCGATTTGTGATAGATATCAAACGGGTTCAAATATTACTAGGGAATTGATAAAGAATACTTTTATTAAGGCTTTGCTTAATAAGGAAGAGGAAATTGATGTTTCTCTTGATTCTGTTGATGAGAGAATGATGACTATTGATGATTTTTTGGATGATTTAAAGATAGATTAGTTTCTATCTTTTTTAGTCTATTTTTTTTAGAAAATGAATATATTAAAATAGGTGATTTCATGAATACGAAGGAAAATTTTAAAGATTTTGTGAGAAAAAATCCTATTCTTTTGAAAAGGGTTAAGGAAGGGAAAGGAACATGGCAACAGTTTTTTGAAATATATGATTTATATGGTGATGATGATACGGCGTGGAAGGATTATTTGAAAGCGGATTCTGTTAAGGTGGATGCTGGTTCTTCTTTTGATTTTGTGAGTTTTTTAAAGGGGTTAGACTTAGATAGTATTCAGGAAGGTGTAAATAGTCTTCAACGGGTTTTGGGACTTCTTCAGGATATGTCTATTAAGCCAGAAGTATCTTCTTTAAAAAGGCCAAGGCCTTTATATAAGCATTTTGATGATTAATGAGTATTGAGTTACAATTTAAGATAAAGGAAAATGAAGACTATCTAAGGTATTTAAGGGAAAATTCGTATTGGTATAAGTATTTAAATCGTAATCCAAATAATTTAAATTCTTTTATTAAAAAAGCTAAGGAGGATTATAATCTTAGGGGCATAGATAAATTAGAGAAAGCTTTGAATGCTATTGAAATGGCGGAAAAGATTATAAATACTTTGAAATAATTCTTTTAGATGTTATACTAGTGGTGGAAAGAGGTAAATGTATGAGGATTATAAGCGGAAAATATAAAGGAAAGAAATTAGAGGGATTTGATATTGACGGGACGAGGCCAACTATGGATAGGGTTAGGGAATCTGTTTTTGCAATTATTCAAAATAGGATAGAAGGAAGTGAGTGTTTGGATTTATTTGCTGGTAGTGGTTCTTTAGGGCTTGAGGCTTTATCTATGGGGGCTAAGGCGTGTACTTTTGTAGATAATAATCCAAAGGTAATAAGAGTTTTAAATAGAAATGTGGAAAATGTTAAAGAGAATATTACGATTATTAATATGGATTATAAAAGGTATTTGAAGGAAACTGTTTCTAGGTTTGATATAATTTTTTTGGATCCGCCTTATAAGGCGAAGGTGCTTAATAAGGCGATTAAAAAAATTGAGGAGATTGATATTTTAAATGATGGTGGTATAATTGTTTGTGAATATGAAGGTGAGGAGCCTGAGACTATTTATGAACTTGTAAAAGAGAAACGTTATGGAAATAAATTTATAAAAATCTTTAAAAAATGATTTTTTTTTGCTTTAAAAAAAGGAAATTTAAAAGTTTTATCGTACCATAATAATGAGGAGGTAAGATATGCTTAAACGTTATCCTTTTACGAGACAAGAAAATTTAAAAGACTGTGGTGCGGCTTCTTTGAGTATGATAATAAAGTATTATAAGGGCTATATTCCTTTGGAAAAAATAAGTGAGATGCTTAAAACAACTAAAAATGGAACTACGGCTTATCATATTATAGAGGCTTTAAAACAGATTGGATTTGAGGCTAAGGGTTTTAGAGTAAAGCAATTAGAAAATACACGTGTGCCTTTTATAGCAAACGTTCAAATAAACTCCTACAATCATTTTCTAGTTGTTTATGAAGTTACTGAAAGGTATGTCTTAGTGGCTGATCCAGCTTGTGGAATTAAAAAGCAAGATAGGCAGGAGTTTTTGAAAATATGGACAAATATAAAGATTGTTATGCATCCGGTAAAACAGATTCCAAGGTATGAAAAGGTCTCCCTAAAAGTTTTAAAAAATATAATAAAACCCCATAAAAAAATTATATTAAAATTATTTGTTTTATCGTGTGTTATAACTTTGTCGACGATTTTTAGTTCTTTTTTCTTCCAGAGTCTTTTGGAAAATTTAAAAACTAATAAGTATAAAGAGATATTTTTGTGTTTTATTTTCGCGTTTAGTTATTTTATAAGTATTATTTTTGATTATATAAGAGGTAAAATGGCGCTTTTTCTTTCTTTTAAGATAGAAGCTAGTATTACTTTGGATAGTGTTAAAAAGATAATTTTACTTCCTTACAATTACTACCATAACCATACTTCCGGTGAAATTTTAAGTAAGGTTGACGATTTGAAGATTGTTAAAGAAATGGTTAGTAAGGTCCTTTTAACTGTACTTATAGATTTTCCTTTATCTTTGATAACGGGAATTATTTTATTTCTTTTGAATAAAACGCTTTTTCTTATTGTTCAGGTTATTGTAATATTTTATGTGATAATCATTTTGGTTTATAATAAGCCTTTGAAAAGGTGTCTTGATGCTTCTTTGGAGTCAAAGATTTTGCTTGCCTCTAAGCTTGAAGAAAGTATTAGAGGGTTTGAGACTATAAAGGGTTTAAATATTGAAGATAAGATGATTAATCAAATTATAGAGGCAAATAATCAGTATATGAAGAACGCTTTAATTTTGGTCAAAAAGATAAATGGACAAACTTTTTTTAAGAATTTTATAAGTATGATTGGAAATATTTTGATATTTATGGTTGGTGTTATGTTGGTACGTTATGGTTTTATTTCTGTAGAGGCGTTAATAACATATATATTGTTGATATCATTATATTTGAATCCTTTAAGAAATATAATTGATTTGGATGCTACTTTAAAGGAAAGTTCTATTACAATAAGAAAAGTTTTGGAATTGATAAGTGTTTCTTTTAGTAAAAAGAAGGGAGGATATAAACATGGTGATATTGTTTTTAAAAATGTAAGTTATAGTTTTGATGATGTTAAAAATGTTTTGGACAATGTAAATTTAGAGATAAAGCAAAATGAAAAGGTGTTTATAACGGGAAAAAGTGGTAGCGGAAAAAGTACTTTGATGAAGTTGTTAAAAGGATATTATGATGGTTATAAAGGAGGAATATATGTAGATAATGTTGATATTAGGGGTATGAATTTAAGGATAAATTATGTTTCTTTAAATGAGAGTTTATTCACTGGAACTGTCAATTATAATTTAAAAATAAAGGGAAACAAAAATTTAAAACAAGTAAAAAAAATATGTCAAACTTCATGGATTGATGAGGGTGTTTTGAACTATAATGCTTTAATTGAGGAAAATGGTTTAAACTTATCATATGGTCAAAGGCAAAAGATTGCTTTGGCTAGGGCTTTACAGGATTTTGATATTTTAATAATTGATGAGGCTTTGAGTGCTTTGGATATAGCGTCTGAAAGGGGTATTTTAAAAAGTCTTTTGAAATATTGTGAAAACAAAACTGTGATATTCATATCTCATAGATTAGAAAATAAAGATTTGTTTGATAGTCATATAGTGTTTGATAATGGAAGAATTGTTAAAAAGGAGGAAATATGTTAAGTAAAGAAGAGTTGTTAGAAATAAAAGGTGGGGGAATAAATATAAGTTTGGTAGCTGGTATTGGTGCTATTGTAACTTTTATTGCGGGCATAATTGATGGATATGTAAATCCGATTAAGTGTAGTAATGCTGTTAAGTAAAGAGGAACTATTGAAAATAAGAGGTGGAGGGCTTACTACAACTATGGTTAATGCTATTTCAAGAAGCATTGATACTTTTCTTGATTTTGGTAAGGCTATTGGTAGTGCTATTCGCCGAATTACATCTGGTAAATTATGTCCACTTTAATAAAAAAGCGAGGAAATCTCGTTTTTTTTCTGTATTTTCGGTTGAAAAATAAAAAAAAGGGTGCTATAATAAGCATAGTTCAAGAAGGGAGGGATTTTTATGACAAAAGTAGTAGTACGTAATGGCAATGTTGAAGGTGCACTTAGAAGTTTAAAAGTAGATAAAGATGGCTCCCGTCGTAAACTAAAAGAACGTCAACAAGGATATTTAAAAAAAGGCGTAAAAAATAGACTTGCTAAAGAGCAAGGACGTAAGAATGCTCAAAGACGAGAAAGAAATGCTAGAAGAGAAAGATATTAAGCCTGTTTGGGCTTTTTTCTAAAGGAGGAAAATGTATGAGAGAACAAATATTAGAAGATTTAAAAGCGGCTATGAAATCTAGGGATAAAGAGACTTTATCAGTTATTAGAATGGTTAAGGCGGCTATTCAGATGGAGGAGTTAAATGTAAAACATGAACTTAGTGATGATGAGGTTATTGCAATAATTTCTAAACAGATTAAAACAAGGAAAGAATCTATAGCTGAGTTTGAGAAGGCTGCTAGGGAGGATTTGATTACAAAGACTCAAGATGAAATAGAGATATTAAAGAAATACCTTCCAGAACCATTAAGTAAGGAAGAGGTTGATAAGATAATTGATTCTGCGTTTGATACTATAAATCCAGAGAGCATAAAAGATATGGGAAAATTAATGAAGGAAATAAGTCCTAAGGTTAAAGGAAAGTATGATATGGGGGAAATAAGTAAGCTTATAAAAGCAAGACTTAATTAAAAAATAGTTAGAATAAAATAACTGTTTTTTTTGTGTAAATTTTTGAAAAATAGTTGTCACAACTTTACAATTATGCTATAATTGTTTTCAGAATAGGAGGGGCTATAGAATGAATGAAACAAATAAAATTAAGGTTTTAAACGAAAATGGTGAGCAGTTAGATGCTGAAGTATTGTTATATTTTAGTTTAGACAAAACTAAAAATGATTATATACTTTATACATTTGATGAAAAAGATAGTCAAAAAATGGAAACAATTCATGCATCAATTTTAAATAAAACAGAGGATGGATATAAATTGGAAACTATGCCTACCGATGATTGGGATATTGTAAAGGAAATAATGAGAGAAATTATAAGGAATGAAGAGGAATAAAAAATGGACGGACTAGTTATAACATATGGCGGAAGTAAAGCAGTAAAAATTACTGAACAAATGCGCAAGGAATTAAATGATTATAATAATAGAGGTAAAGAAATTAAGACTTTAGTTCAAGAGGTAAATTCAAATAAAATTTTGTTAGAAGATAAGACTAAAGAAATGTCTGAATTAGAAACAAAGATGGCTTCTGAAGACAAAAGGGAAGTTAAGGAAGCTTCTAAACAAGTGAAACCTTTACAAAAAGAAATTGATAAAATAAATAAAGATATAGAAAATACTCAATCAAAAATTGATGAAATGACTAATAAACAAAATAAACCGTTAAGTGAAGGAATAATTATTAAAAGCGTTGAAGAAATGAATTCTAATAGTTTGGTAGATGAATTTGAAAGTGATAATACTACTGAAGAGGTTAATTCTGATGATTTTTCGAATGAAGATGATTTAGCAAATACCGATGTGATTAATTCTGAAACTACTGAAATTAATCCGGTTGAAACTACTAAAATTAATCCGATTGAAACTACTGAAATTAATCCAGTTGAAACTGCAGAAATTAATCCAGTTGAAACTGTTGATGATTCATCTGAAATGATAAATGAGTTCAATGATGAATTTGAAACTACTGTAAATGAAGATGATAAAGGAAATGCTGTTTCGGAAGGTGCGGATTTATCTGCCGAATTAGATGGTGATTTTAGTGATTCAGAGGAAACTATAAATGCTGCTCCTAATACTTTTGATGAAAATAATTTTGAAGAGATTTCTGATGATAATGATGTTAATCCAGTTGTCGATGGTGATATGGAAAATGAAATGGCTACTTTGAGTGATGCTGACGAGGTTACACCTATTGAGATAGAAACTCCGGTAATTACGTCATTTGAAGAGGAAGACGATAATGATGAAAAGGAATTTGAAAATATAGAAGAGCCAATTTCTGAGGAAGATGCTGATGCTATCTGGGAAGGTTTACAAAATGTTGAGTTGAGTGAAATTCCTGAGATTGAAGAGTCTAAAGAAGAAATTGAAACTAGAGTTCATAATGATATGGTGAATTCTTTACCAAGTTATGAGGCTATTAGTCCTTTCATATCTGAAAATGTTAAAAATGATGTTTATGAAACTAATGATATTATTCCTGATGAAGAAATTGATGAAACTGACAGGGATTTGAAAAATTTAACTTTATTTAAGGATTATGCTGATTATACGTTTGCTTTTGGACAAAAACATTTTAAACGCGAAGCATTAACTCCTTTTGAACTTGAATCTCTTAAGAAAATGAAGGCATTTCCTACTGAAAGATCTTTCTATTCTAAGAGGGCAACTCAATATAATAAGATTGCAAATGAGAGTGATAAGTTAAAGAAAAAGGTAGTTACTCTTGGAAAGGATTTTACTAAAAAACTTAATGAGATATCTGCAGAGTATGATAGGAATGTTAAAGAATTAAATAAGGTTTACGATGCTTCTTTCAAACAGGCTGAGGTTGATAGGGTAGAAAAAATTCAAACGTCAAGGTTGAATGATAATTTAACTCAAACTATTAGGGAACGTGAATCTGAAATTTCAGAGTTGATAAATAAAAATAATGATTTACAAAGGGTAATTGATAATCAAAATAATAAAATTTCTGAACTTGAGATGTTAAATGCTGAACAAGCAGAGCAAATTAGAATGTTTGAGGAAAAACTTAATACTGTATTTGGTATTGTTAAAGAAGTTAACTCAAATTAAGCAACATTTTTGTTGCTTTTTTTGTATTTATTATAGTATAATAATTTTGAGGAGGTATAGTATGGAGCAGTGGTGTGTTTGGCTTGCTGTAATTGTTATTTTAGCGGTTTTGGAAACTATGAGTTTTGGGCTGACGACAATTTGGTTTGTTGCGAGTGGTATTGTTGCTTTATTTATTTCTTTTATAACGGATAATTATGTTATACAATTTGGTGTGTTTGTTATATTGGGAGTAATTTTGCTTGTGACAACAAGACCGCTTGTGGTAAATCTGTTGAAACAGAAAAAACAACCAACAAATGCTGACAGAATAATTGGCATGAAAGGTGTTGTAACTGAGGATATTATCGAGAATACTGGTGAAGTAAAGGTCGATGGTAAAAAATGGACTGCTTATTCCGATGATTCTTTAAAAAAAGGTGATGGCGTCGTTGTTTTGGAAATTAACGGCGTGAAGATTAAAGTAGAGAAAGAGGGTAAATAAAATGAGTGTTTTTTTAGTAATTTTAATTTTAGCTATAGTTATAATAATTCCAAATGTAAAGATTGTTCCACAATCACAATGTTATGTTATTGAACGTTTGGGATCATATTATATGACGTGGAATAATGGTTTGCATTTTAAAATTCCATTTGTGGATAGGATTGCGGCTGTTGTTAGTTTGAAAGAAATGGTAAAGGATTTTGCTCCACAACCAGTAATTACTAAGGATAATGTAACTATGCAAATAGATACTGTTGTATATTTTCAAATAACTGATCCGAAGTTATATACTTATGGAGTAGATAATCCAATAAATGCGATTGAGAATTTAACGGCAACTACTTTGAGAAATATAATTGGTGAGTTGGAACTTGATCAAACTTTGACATCAAGGGATGTTATAAATACTAAGATGCGTTCTATTTTAGATGAGGCAACGGATCCATGGGGAATAAAAATAAATAGGGTAGAGGTTAAAAATATTTTACCTCCAAGAGATATTCAAGAAGCTATGGAAAAACAAATGAGGGCTGAGCGTGAACGTCGTGAAGCTATATTGAGAGCTGAAGGTGAAAAGAAATCAAGTATTTTGATTGCTGAAGGTGAAAAACAAAGTGCTATTCTTAGGGCTGAGGCTGATAAGGAATCACAAATAAGAAAGGCTGAGGGTGAAGCTGAGGCTATTTTGAAGATTAATACGGCTGAGGCTGAAAGTATTAGGATGATAAAAGAAGCTGGGGCTGATAAAACAGTTTTAACTTTAAGAAGTTTTGATGCTTTAACTAAGGTGGCTGATGGTAATGCTACTAAGATAATTGTTCCATCAGATTTGCAAAATTTAGCTACTTTGGGTACTACTATAAATGAAATGTTTAAAGATGAAAAAGGCAAATAGCCTTTTTCGTTTATAACTATATTTTAAAATTGTATTGAGGTTTGATGGTGATTGTGATTTTATTTGTTTTAAATAAGCAATTTTTTCCTGTTAAATTTCTTTACTTTTCATTGACATGATAGCCTTATAGGCGTTATAATGGTTACAAGATAGATATAGGTGATATGATGTTAAAACAAATTGAAAAAGAAACAAATATTGATTTTAATCTTGTGAAGTCATGGGTTCAACGTCATTTAAAACAGAAGAACAATTTAATAAGGTGTAATAGTCAAGATAGAAGGGTTATAATAAATTTTTTGAATGGTGAGAAGGTGGTGGAGATACCTTCTAAGCAAAATAACGAGAAAAATTGGACTGCTGCTTGGGTTAGGGTTTATACTCTTTGTTTAGAAGCTTTGGAGGAAAAGGTAAGATATCTTTATATAAATGATCCTTTGGTTACTTGTGTTTCTTCTAGTAAGATAAAGGTTGGTGATAAGGTATTAACGCTTGGTGATAATCGTAATGATATTACTTATATAAATGCTTTGGAGACTATTGTTAATACTTATGAGATTGCGAAGGAAGCAGAGAATGAAGAAAATAAACAAACTAAGGAACGAGAAATAAAGATAGTTCATTCAACTGTTCAAATTGATAAACCGTCTTTGCATGTTAAAGGGAATGATGAAGAAGAGAGAGTTAAGACTGAAAGGCTTCCACTAAAGGAGAAGAAGGAAAAGAAGAAGAGTATTAATACTTCGTATTTTGTTGGTCAAAAGGTTTCTGATGATGATGTTTTGACTAAGGATGATTGTGATTATTTTAAAGAAAATAAGGTTCCATATGTTTTGGTGACTTGTACGTCTTTTGGTAAAGGGGAAAGTGTTTTTATAAAAAATGCTGATCTTTGTCAGAAGGAAAATATTCCGATTGGTGCTTTTATAAGTGGCAAGGCTGTGACTCAAGATGAAGGGATTCATGAAACTAAAAAAATTATTAAACTTTTAAAAAATTATAAGATTACTTTTCCTGTGGTCTATGAATTAAATAATGATGAAATTAAGTATAATGCGGATGATAAGGAAAAGGTTATAAACATTTTTGATACAAGTCTTCAGATTTTAGATGTTATAAAGAGTGAGGGCTATACTCCAATTTTATGTTTGGACAATGATGTGTATCAAATGATAAAAGATGTGAGAGAAGAAATGAAAAATGATGATGTTGTTCGTCATCCACATATTATTAGAATATTACCTCGTGAGAAGGATATGGTTGATAAAAATGAATCTATTATATTAATGGATCCAATTTATGATTATGATATTGTTGTTATAAAGCAAAACATCTAGAAATAGGTGTTTTTTGCTTGCAAAATGTAAATTCTTTGATATAATAATTAATCAAGTACATAATAAAAAAGGTGATAATATGAAGGAAATTTATTTGGCTGGTGGCTGTTTTTGGGCACTTGAGCATTATTTTAATTTTATTGATGGTGTTTGTAAAACGGAGGTCGGGTATATAAATGGTTTTACTAAAAATCCAAAGTATCGTGATGTATGTAAAGATAGTGGCCATGCAGAGGCTGTTCATATTGTATATAATCCAAAAATAATTTCGTTGGAAAAACTTTTGGAGTATTATTATGATGTTATTAATCCAACTGCTTATCACAAACAAGGAAATGATGTTGGGGTTCAATATAGAACTGGAGTTTATTATGTTGATAAAGAGGATGTAGAGATAATTGTAAATTCTTTGGAACGACTTCAAAGTATTTATTTAGATTCTATTGTAATTGAGATTGAGGCTGTTCATAATTTTAAAAGAGCTGAAGAATATCATCAAAATTTTTTGAAAAAAAATCCTTTTGGTTATTGCCAGATACCTAAGGAGGCTTTTAGGAAAGTTGAAATGGAGTCTTATAAACTTTCTAAAGATGATTATGATGTTATTAAGGGGTATAAAAGGGAACGGGCTTTTAAAAATAAATATTATAATTTGTTTGATGAGGGGATATATGTTGATATAAAAACAAAAATACCGCTTTTTTCATCGAGTGATAAGTATGATTCACAGTCTGGTTATCCAAGTTTTACTAGGGTTATAGATGAAAATGAGATTGTTAAAAAGCTTGATTTGCGTCATTTGATGTTTAGGGCACTTCTTGTTGCAAGAAGGAGCGGGAATTATTTGGGGTATGTTTTTAATGATGGTCCTAAGGATAAGGGCGGTAAAAGATATTGTGTGAATAGTGCGGCTTTGAAATTTATTCCTAAGGAAAAAATGGTGGAAAAAGGTTATGGGGATTATTTAAAATATGTAAAATAAAAACTTATAAACTTTTGTTTATAAGCTATATATCATAATTGGAGGGCCTAGTCGGATTTGAACCAACGATCAGGGAGTTGCAGTCCCACGCCTTACCACTTGGCTATAGACCCATTTATAAGTGCATATTAATTGTAATATAAATTTTGAATGTTGTCAATTACATTATATCTATTTTTTTATTTTTTGTGACAATTTTGTTGACTTTTGTGAAACTATTAACTATAATTTTACTTAAGGCGAAGAAAAAGAGTAGTAGTAATCTAAATTATTAAAAGTGAGTCTAGGATAGTGGAAACTAGGTTGGTAATATTTTATGAACGTACTTTGGAGCTGTTTGTATATCTGCATTAAAGATTTAAGTGGCATAGATAATTCTATGAAGTAAGGTGGTACCGCGGGTTAACTCGTCCTTATTTTATAGGATTTTTTTCGAATTTAGGAGGATAAATATGGAAAATATATTTAATGGGATTTTTAAGGAATTGGGATATGATATTAATGTTAAAATAATTAAATCTAATAAGGGTTTTGATTTTCAATGTGATGATTTGTTTAAACTTGCTAAGGTATATTCAAAATCACCAATGATGATAGGTGAGGAATTTATTGATAAGATTAATCAAAATGATTACAGTGATTATTTTAAAGAGGTAACTTTGGCAAATCCTGGTTTTATTAATATAAATGTTAGTGATGTTTATATTAATACTAAGTTAAATGAACTTATGGATAAAGATATATTAGGTAGTACTAAGGAAAATAAGGTTATTGTTGTTGATTATGGTGGACCTAATGTAGCAAAACCACTTCATGTAGGACATTTGCGTCCAGCTATTATTGGACAGGCTATTTATAATCTTTTAAAATTTAAGGGTAATAAGGTGATTGGTGATGTTCATTTGGGTGATATTGGAACTCAAATGGGACAGGTTATATATGGAATATTGGAAGATTTTCCTGGGGTTTCATATGAGGATATAAATTTTGATTTGGATTATTTAAATAAAACTTATCCGCGTATGAGTGCTTTATGTAAAGAAAATGATGAAATTAAGGAAAAATGTGCTTTAATTACTAAAAAACTTCAAGAGGGTGACCCTGATTACCGTGTGTTATGGAAAAAAATTTGTGAGATATCAGTTAAGGATATTAAAAGGATTTATGATTATTTGGACGTTCATTTTGATTTGTGGTATGGTGAAAGTGATTCTTTTAAAGTGTTTGATGAAATGATTGAGTATTTCAATGAAAAAAATATTCTTAAAGAGGATGATGGTGCTTTAGTTATTGATGTTAAAGAAGATGGTGATAAGGTTGTTATTCCACCTTGTTTGATTCAAAAAAGTAATGGTGCTTATTTATATGCAACATCAGATCTTGGTACTATTTGGCAAAGGGCAAAGGACTATAACCCTGATTTAATTATTTATGTTGTTGATGCTAGGCAGAGTATGCATTTTACGCAAATATTTAGGGCGACTAAAAAAAGCCATATGTACGAAGGGAATTTGGAACATTATGGTTTTGGAACTATGAATGGGAAGGATGGTAAACCTTTTAAAACTCGTACTGGTGGTGCTTTGAAATTAGAGGATTTGATAAAGAATGTTCAAGATGAGTTTGTTTCTTTAAGAGAAGAAAATAAAATGATGGATAAAGAAGATTTGGATAAGATTGTAAATGCTATTATAAAATTTGCTGATTTGCAAAATGATTTGGAAAGAAATTATATTTTTGATGTTTCAAAGTTTAGTGAGGTAAATGGTAAGACTGGTCCTTATATTTTGTATACTTATTTACGTATAAATAAGTTGTTGGAAGGCAAATATACTAAGTTATCAAAAATTTATGGATTATCTGATAGAAATTTAAGACTTAAATTACTTGAAGTGAGTAATGTAATAGATATTTCTTCTGCTGAAAGAAAACCTCATCACTTGGCTAATTATTTGTATGAGTTATGTGTGATTGCTAATAATTTTTATCACGCAAATAAGTTAAGTGAAGTAAGTGGGGATAAGAAAGAAGAATTTGAAACGGTTTTGACTTTTAATAATAAGGTTATTAAAACTTTACTTGGAATTCTTGGAATATCTATTCCAAAAATGATGTAAAAGATATTGAAAAATTGTACTATTTATGATATATTTAGATTGTAAGGAAAGGATGAAAATATGGAAGCAAAAAACAAGAACGCTTTAATAGGCGGATTACTTGCAATTGTATTTGTAATGGCTGTAGGTTATGCTGCTTTTAGTACGACTTTAAATATACAAGGTACTGCAAATGTTACTTCTAAATGGGATGTACATATTGATAGTATTACTCCGGGAACACCAGTTGGAACTGCTAAGAGTGTAAGTGCTACGGTTGAAGATGGTAGTTTGAATGCTAATTTTACGACTGAATTAGTTTCGCCAGGAGATTCTTTAACTTATACTGTTACGGTTAAAAATGATGGAACGCTTGCTGCTAAGTTAAGTAATTTAACATTTACCCATGATGAAAATGATGCAATTCTTTATACTTATAATGGTATTGCTAAGGATGATGTAATTGCTGCAGGAAAAACTCAGACTTTTACTATAACGGTTCAATATAATCCTGCTGTAACTGGTCAGCCAACAAATACTAAGAGTGATTTGTCAATGGTTATGAATTATGTTCAAAGTGCTTAGTCACAGGATAATTTAAAATAGATGAAAAAAATCATCTATTTTTTTAGAAATTTTATTGCTTTTTTTTTTTGATGTGATATAATTGTTTCAATGGTAGGAATGTGTACTTGCCAAATATACTAGAAAGGAAGAAAAAGGATGAACGAAAAAAATAAAAATGTTTTAATAGGAGGATTACTTGCAATAGTATTGGTTATGGCAGTTGGTTATGCTGCATTTGCAACACAATTAAATATTAATGGAACTGCAAACATTACTTCTAAATGGGATGTACGTTTTGATAATTCTAAGCAAGATGGTGCTGGTGTTATTGATAGTACTACTGGTTTAGGTGGTGCTACTGCTCCAACTGGTTCAATTACTTATAGTAATGATGATTTAACTGCTAATTTAACTGCTGATTTAACTCAACCTGGTGATTCAGTATTATTCACTTTAACTATTAAAAATAGTGGTACTTTGTCTGCTAAAAATGGTACTCCTGTTTTAACTCTTGATGGTGGTACTGTAACTGGTTTAACTGCAACTAAGGGAAATATTAAATTTACAGTTACTTCTCCAACACCAACTACAATTGCTGCTAATGGAACTGCTACTATGACTGTTAAAGCAGAGTTCACGGATCCAGGTGAAAATACTGTTACTGCTAAAGAAACAGCACAACTTGGTGTAACTTTATCTTATACTCAAGCGTAAGTATATTTGAAGAAACTATCGAAAGGTAGTTTTTTAGTTTTTGTTTTGGAAATTAATTGATAAATAGTTTAATTTATGCTATAATTGTTTACAGTAGTGGGGTTAGATAAAAAATGTCTAAGAAGGGGTAAAAAAGTATGAGGAATCTTTTGATAATATACGCTTTATTAATAGGCTATATATTGCTTTCTAATTTTGTTTTATCTCCATCATCTTTATCGTTTTATAATGAACTTGTAAATCCTCTTATTTGGGTTGTGATATGTGGAATTTCTATATACCTGAGTAAGGATACTAGTACTAGAATAAAGAATGAAACTGGGAAAACGCAAAGCTTGATAATTGGTTTAATTATTTATTTTATAATTTATTTCTTGTTGGGTTTGTTATTTGGGTATCAAAACACGCCTTATTCTAAGGATATTTTGAGTATTCTTAAGAATATATGGGCGTTTGGTAGTATAATATTTTTCCAAGAGATAATTCGTGAGGCTATGGTTAAGCTTGAAAAGAAAAAAATATATAATTTTGTAATTATTACTATTTTGTTAGCTTTGATTAATGTATCTTTTACGGATATCACAGAAAATTTTGATAATGCAAAAGAAGCATTTATATATACGGCTAAGGTTTTAATTCCGACTTTTGTGACGAGTGGTGTTATGACTTATTTTGTTTTAATAGGCGGAGCAAAGTTATCTATAATTTATAGGCTTTTCTTGACACTCCCAGAATTTATTGTTCCAATAATGCCAAACTTTGATTGGTTTGTAACATCTGTTGTTGGTGTAACTGTACCACTTGCCCTTTTTGTATATTTAAATTTTGAACATATTAAGAAAAATGAAAGGTTATCGGCACGGGATAGAAAAAAATACAATCCTGCCATGTATATTCCGGTATTTGCTTTTATTGCTGTAATGGCTGGATTTGTTATTGGGGTATTTAAGTATCAACCGGTTGCTGTATTATCGGGTAGTATGTCACCGACATTTAATCGTGGTGATGCTGTTGTTGTAAGAAAACTTACTAGATTAGAAAAGAAAGAATTACAAAAGAATGATATTATTCAATTTACTAGTGGCTCTAAGTTTGTTGTTCATAGGATAGTTGATACTGAAAATGATGAATATGGAAATATTTTATATGTCACTAAGGGTGATCATAATAATACGGTTGATCTTGATAGGGTTAGTGCAGAACAAGTTGTTGGCAAAGTGTCCTTCACGATTCCATATATTGGATATCCTTCTGTATGGCTTAGTGGAGTAGTATCATAAAAGAATAAAAAGGAGAGATAAAATGAAACCAAAAAATGAAAATAAAGTAATTTTAAAACAATGGGTACAAGTGTTTATTCTTATCATTGTTTTAGTGTTAATGGCTTTTTCAATATTTGCTATTGTTAAAAGTTTAAACCCAAATGGTGCTTCTAAAAAGGAGTTGTATTCGTATAATTATAATAGTAATTTGAATTATCGTGTTTATTTAAAACAAAATGATTTCTTTACATCGGAATATTTAGGGATGAATAAACAGTATATAGCCTCATTAATTGATCATATTGATGTGGATGTAAGTTACAATTTAAGTAGTAGTAAAGATTTGGATTATACATATTCATATAGTTTAGTGGCGACTGCTAAAGGATTATATTCTGAATCTGATTCAAAAACTGTTGAAGTTTGGTCAAAGGCTTATCAAATTCTTCCTAATGAGACTAAAACGGGAACTGGAAATAATATAAAAATTGATAAGACTGTGTCACTTGATTATAATAAGTATAATCAAATAATGACGGACTTTAGAAATCAGTTTGGTCTTTCTGTTGATTCTAGAGTGGATGTTGCTTTTAAGGTGACTATAAATGGTGGACTTAATGGTGAAGAAAATACTTTACAAGAAACTAATACTATGACTTTACAAATTCCACTACTTACGCAAACTGTTCAAATTAAACCTGATTATATAAATAATGGAAATCAAACAGTTTATGAGCAAACGGATCAAAATAGTAATAGTATTAATATTTCGTTATTAGTTCTTGGAACTGCGTTGTTATTGTTATCGTTAGTTTTACTTAAAAAGTTTGGAAGTAAGTTAATTAAGACTACTAGGAAATCTGAGTATGTATTGCAACTTAATAAGATACTTAAGGAGTATGGAGATATTATTGCTGAAGCTGAGAATATGCCTAGGTTAGAGCAATATGATGTTGTTAATATTAAGATTTTCAAAGATTTGGTTGATATTGAAGAAGAGTTACATTCACCAATTATTTGTAATGAAGTTCGTGAGGATATGGAAAGTTGGTTTATGATTTTCCATGATAAGACTGCTTATAAGTATGTTTTAAGGTATGAAGATTTTGAAAGGTTTGGAAGATAGGAGTTTTAAGGCTTCTTTTTCTTTTTAAAATTAATATTAAATTATTTGTAAATTTTTTATGAAAAAAAAGCTCTATTTTGAGCTTTTTACTGTTTTTAAAATGTTTTTTATTTCATCTATTTCTTCATCTATAAATTCAAAATGAAAGTTATTAATGCCATATTCTTTTAGTTTTTTTATTTCTTTTAGTAGATTGATTTTTTCGTGATGCATGATGTGATTTTTGCAGTTTTTGGTTATGATTTTAAATTTTTCTCCTTTTTTATTTAAGAGGTAGTAGTTGTTGTTTTTGCATGATGGACAGTTATCATGTGTTTTTATTATGCAATGTTTTATGACCATGAGTTCTAAAGTGCCATAAATAATTACTTTTATGTTGCATGAGTTTTTAGCAATCATTTTTATTTTGTTTAAATCAAGTTCTGGTGATAGGGTTATGTAATTTAATCCTTCTTTTTCTAGATAGTTAGCACTATAACTATTGTTTATGTTTAGGGAATAATCACCTATACAGTTGTTATCTTTGGAATATTTATATAGACTTCCTATTTCTGTTATGACTAAGTTTTCGTTGTGAAAGTCTGGAAGGTTATAATTTGTTCTGTCTAGACGATAGTAGAGTTTATTACATTTGTATTTGTTATATAGAAATAAATCATCTGTATATACCATATCTATTTTATTTAGTAGATATTTTAGAACATTTTCTTTGTTTGTATATGCACTTATGACATCTTCTTTTTTTTCTATGTTTATTTTTTTTATTTTTGTGTTTGTTATTTTTCTATTTATTTCTAGTTTTTTTTCTGTTAATTTATTTACTAAATTTCTTCTAATGTTGTTTATTTCACTGATGGGGATAAATATATTGTCATCTATATCAAAGTTTATGTTGTTTACATAAAATGGAGTGTTTCCTAGTTTTGATAGTTTTTTTGTGATTTCTTCTTTTGTTGTGGCCTTGTTTATGGCTTTTGTTATGATATTTCCATTTAATGTGATTTTGTGATTGTTTTCTATAATTGTGATGGATAGGGGTTTATTGATTTTTGCGTAAACTTTGAAGTTTATATTTATTTTTTTTGATGGAAAGTTTAAAAGTTCTTTCATTAGGTTATAATCATAAGTTATGCTTACTTTATCTAATGTTTTTAAGTTTATTTTGTTGTCAATTAGGATTATATCTCCTTTAGATGCTTTATTTATAAGTAGTCCTTTATCGTTGTAAAGTTTATTTATAATCATTCCTTTGCCGGTTTTTAAAAATCTTATTCCATCGTTTTGAGATAAATTGTCATTTATTTTAATTTTAATATATTTATTATTTATATTAATTACTTTACCAATTTCTAAACCGATGTGATTAGGGCTTATACTGTTCATTAATTCATTTTCGGTTTTATTAAATAAATGACCTAGGGTGAAATTACGATTGTATATTTTTTTTAGGTTGTCCTGGGTATTGTTTGGGTTATTTTTTTTGTCGATTAGATTTCTATACATTTTGGTTACATAGGCGACGTATGATGGGCTTTTCATTCTTCCTTCTATTTTAAAACTTTGAATGTTACTGTTTAATATTTCTTTGAAGTTATCTGAAGTATTTAATTCTTTTGGACTAAGAAGATATGGCCCTTTTGTTTTTACGATTTTATCATTTTTTATAAGTGTGTAGGGAAGTCGGCAAGGTCCTGCACACATACCTCTATTGCCACTTCTATTACCATTTAGACTACTGAAAAGGCAGCAACCACTATAACAAATGCATAAGGCTCCATGAATGAAAACTTCCTTATCAATATTTGTTTTTAGGTTATTTATTTCTTTTAAGGATAGTTCACGGGCTAAGACAACTCTTTTAACACCTAAATTTTTGTAATATTTTAGGGTGTAGTCATTACAGTTATTTCCTTGGGTGGAGATATGAATTTCAAAGTCGGGTAATTTTTTTCTAATGAGGTGAATCATACCAATGTCTTGAATTATTATGCTATCTGCACCAATTAAATATAAATAATTAATATAGTTTAAGAATTCATTAATTTCATTTTCATAAATGACGGTGTTTACGGTAATGTATACTTTGACGTTATATAGGTGTGCGAGTGAGATGGCTTCTTTTAATTCTTCTTTTGTAAAGTTTTTTGCGTATTTTCTGGCCCCAAAATTTTTGCCGGAAATATAAACTGCATCGGCACCATTAAATATAGCGGCTTTTAATCCTTCGATATCTCCTGCTGGGCTTAATAGTTCTTTCATCAAATCACCATATTAATTATATCTTAAAAATAAAAATAAATAAAGTGTAGTCTTTAGGTGTTAGTAATTAAATATTTTGATGGTTTGATTTTGATTAAAATGTTATTTTTGGGGGGAATTTAGAGGGAAAATACTTTTTTGTTTTTTTGCTTTTAAAAAGAAGGAAATTAGAAATTTTTATCGTATCATAACTATAGAGGGGCAGGAAAGGAGAAAGGTATGTTTAAAAGAATTATGGTAGTGATTCTACTTATGATGGTGTCTTTTAATGTTTCAGCATTATCATATACTGATTATTCTGATTTTAGTGAATATGATGATAAGTTTATTGAAACTAGTGATTTGGTTGATGTTAAAACAGAAAGGAGATATAAGTATTATAAGTTAGAAAGGGAAAATGGTCCTTTTTCGGAAACTAGTAGTTTGGAATATCCTTTTATAGATTATGATACATATAAATATACGGATTTTTCAGAATTAAGTTTTGATATGCCAGAAGAGAAAGAAGGTCGTGAAATTGTTCAGGAATGGGGGTATAAATATGCGAAGCTAAAGGATATTAATTTTATTGAAATTAAAAATTTCTGGATTAATTCGTTTAAAATTGAGGAGTTTAAATTGCTTTATGATGGTAAGGAACTTGATTATGATATTTCTAATAAGTCTACGGGAAGTTTTGATAGTTTAGAAAATGATGAATCTATTTATATTAATTTGCCATGTGATTTGGATATTAGTTTGCTTGATGTTGTTTTGCGTGTTAGTGGTGATGGTGTGAATGATTACAGGATGATGTTTAGAACTGGTTATAATGATGAGATATATACTAATAATTTTTATACTTTTGATGAAAATTTTAGTCTTCTTTGGGATAGTAAGGATGTTCATCTTATTAATTATGTTACAACTATGGAAGAATTTTATTCTTCGGTTCCTCTTGAAATTTCTAATATTGTAGCTTTTAGAAGAGCAGGTCCGGTTTATAAATATCGTGATACTGTTTATCAGACTTATAAGGAGAAAAAGGTGTATTATGATGATTATTTGTCTTCTGCTTATATGGATTATATTTATAAAGATGATTTATTGTTTAAGGATTTTTATGCTTATAGGGTTAGGTGTATTATTGATGATTCAAAAGAGAATGATGATGTATCTTCAGATGTTTCTATAGATTTTTCTGATAATGTTTTAGATACAAAGGATACTTTAGACACAAATGATACTTTAAGTAAGTCTGATTTCCCTTTGGTTACTTCGTCGGTTATTTCGGCAAGTGCGAAGGAGGATAATTTGTCGGTTGTTTCTTCAAAACCTTCTGTTCCTCTAAAAAAGGAAGAGGTTTCTTATGAAAGTTCTAATGATTTATTTTATTATTTTGGGTTTATTTTGCTTTTTATCTTATTAATTCTAATTTTGTCGAAAGTGTTAAAAAAGAGATTGTGATGTGATAAAGTAAGGTGGGTGATAATATGCTTGATATTGATATTAGTCCAGCTAGAGGTATTTTGTTTGTTAAGCTTAGTGGATTTTTGGATGAGCACAATGTTATGCAGTTTACCTATGAGGTTCTAGATTTTATCAAGAAAACTGGAATTAAGAATGCTGTATTTAATGTTTCTGATGTTAGATATATGGATTTTTTGGGCAGATGTGCTTTGATTAATAGTTTTAATTTTTGTCTTAATAATGATGGTTTTAGTTTTATTTGTGTGGATGCGAATGAAAAGATAAAAAATATGATGTTAAAGTTTTTTGATGAAAATTTTATTGTTAATGATGAGATTTCAGCGGTAAAAATTATTAATTCATAGGAGGGGATATGAAAGAGTTTACGGATCTTGTTAAAGAAAATGAAAAATTAATATATAAAATTGCTTCTTATTTTCCTATGGCTGATATGGATGATTTATATCAGGCTGGTGTGAGTGGGATGCTTTTAGCTTATAAGAATTATGATAAGACTAAGGCTAAGTTTACGACGTATGCGTATAGTTATATTTTAGGTGAGATGAAGAAGGTTATTCGTGATGATAGTAGGATTAAAATTAGCCGTGATATGAGGGCACTTAGAAATAAGGTGCTTTTGGTTAAGGAAAAGCTTGAGCAAATTTTGATGAGGGAGCCTTCTATTTTGGAGATTAGTAGTTATTTAGAAATTCCATATGATGTTGTTTTGGATGCACTTTCTTCTTTATCTTTTAAGAGTATTGATGAGAATGTTGGTGATACTAATATGATGCTTCATGAGATAATTGGTAAAACTTATGATTATGATACTCTTTTATTTTTAAAGATGGAGATTGAAAGTTTGGAGGAACCTGAGAGGTCTATTATGATTGAAAGATATTATGAAGATATGACTCAAACTGAGGTTGCTTCTAATTTGGGTCTTACTCAGGCACGCGTTTCTAGGTGTGAACAAAAGGTACTTAGTAAATTAAGACAAAATATTAATTGACATATGCTAGAATATTATTTATAATTATAGTAGGTGAAGGTTATGAAAAACGCATTTACGCTTGTTGAACTTATTATGGTTATTGCTATTTTGGGACTTATTGCTTTGATTGTTGTTCCAACGATTAATTCAATTGTTTCTGATTCTAAAGATAAGGCTTATGATGAGCAAGTTTCTTTGATTGTTAAATCGGCGAAGAATTATATGACTTCTTTGGATAATTCAACTTATTTGCCCAAAATTAAAAATGATTCTTATTGTGTTTCGGTTGAGGCTATGAAAAAATCTGGACTTTTATCTAAAGATGATATTATAAACCCAAAGGATAAGAGTGTAATGAATGGCAGTGTACTTGTTACTTATACTGGGAAGAAATATACTTATGAGTATAGAGCAAGTGGATGTTAGTAGTTTTAACTTGAAGAATTTTTTTCTTCTTTTTTAATAGTATTTATTGGAGGGAAATTATATGTATGAACTTATGACTTTGCCGTATTCTTATGATGGGCTTGAGCCGGATATTAATGAAGAGGTTATTACTTTTCATTATACAAAACATCACAGTGGTTATTTGAATAGGCTTAATGATTTTTTGAAAAAGGATAATTATGATTATAGGTATTCTTTGGAGGAAATACCTAGGCATATTTCGGAGTTTTCACTTCCGCTTCGTGGTGATATTTTGTATAATGTTGGTGGTGTTTTAAATCATGATTTGTATTTTCTTTCTATGGGTAAAAATTCTAGTTTACCTAGGGGTAATTTACTTAATAGAATTAATTTACAATATGGAAATTTTGAGAATTTCCGTCGTGATTTTAATGAGAGAGCTAGAAATCTTATCGGTTCTGGTTATACTTTTTTGGTAAGTAATGATAAAGGTGATTTGCTTATTGTAAATATGATTAATCAGGAGACTCCACTTTCTTATAATTTGATTCCGCTTTTCTGTATTGATTTATGGGAACATGCTTATTATTTGCAATATAAAAATGATCGTGATGATTATATTAATCATTTTTGGAATAAGGCTAATTTTGATTATGCTGATTCAGTTTATGATTTGATTGTAAAAAGGTAAAAATTGCCTTTTTTTTGTATATTTTTTTTGATTTTTTTCATAATACTTTTAGGAGGAAATGTTTATGGAAAAGAATAAATATAAGGAGATTGTGGATGAAAGTAGTCCTAAGGAGAATATTTTTATTAATGGACTTACGGCTTTTGTTATTGGAGGACTTATGGGGATAATTGGTCAATTTTTGATTGAATTTTATTCTTATTATTTGACGATTCCGACTAAGGAGGCTACGGTATGTATGCTTGTTACGCTTATATTTTTTAGTTGTTTGTTTACTGGCTTGGGTTTTTTTGATAAGGTTGTTAATTTTGCGAAGTGTGGTCTTATTATTCCAATTACGGGTTTTGCGCATGCGACTATGAGTGCTTCTTTAGAGTATAGAAAAGAGGGACTTGTTACGGGGATTGGGGCTAATATGCTTAAGCTTTCTGGGGCGGTTATTATTTTTGGTATTGTTAGTGCTTGGACTTTTAGTTTGATTAGAATGATATTAGGGGTGATATAATGACTTTTAAATATGATGGTGTTTATATAAATGCGGTATCGACGGTGACTGGTCCTTATGAAGGTAAGGGTCCTTTGGGTAAATATTTTGATAAGTCTTATGATGATTTGTATTTTGGGTGTAAGACTTGGGAGCAGGCTGAAAGTAAGATGATTTCGGATGCTATTAATATTGCTTTAGATAAAGTTTCTTTATCTAGAAATATGATTGATTTGTTTATTTCGGGTGATTTACTTAATCAAATAACGGCTTCTAATTATGCGGCTAGTGATATGCCTTGTGGGTTTGCTGGTGTTTATGCGGCTTGTGCGACTAGTACTTTGGGACTTGCTTTGGGGGCTAATATGGTTTCTAGTGGTAGTTTGAAAAATGTGCTTTGTGGGGTTTCTTCTCATAATAATGGAGCAGAAAAACAGTTTCGTTATCCGGTTGAGTATGGGGGTCCTAAACCTAAGACGACAACTTTTACGTCGACGGGGGCTGCTTGTGCTTTGCTTTCTTTGGAGTCTTCTTTAATAAGGGTTGATTCGGCGACTTTGGGGAAGGTTATTGATTCTACTATTAATGATGTGTTTAATATGGGGGCAGTGATGGCTCCTGCGGCGGCTATGACGATTTATAATCATTTAAAGGATACTGGTAGGGACGTTAATTATTATGATTTGATTTTGACTGGTGATTTAGGAATTTATGGTAAGGAAATTTTGAGGAAGTATATGAAGGCAGAGTATGGTATTGTTTTAAATAATTATGATGATACGGGATGTATGCTTTATAATTTGAATAGTCAGCCTGTTTATGCGGGGGCTAGTGGTCCTGCTTGTGCGCCTTTGGTTACTTATGGATATATTTTTGATGAAATGCGTAAGGGAAGGCTTAAAAAAGTTTTGGTAGTGGCTACTGGGGCGCTTATGAGTCAGACGCTTGCGAATCAAAAGCTTACAATTCCTTCTATAGCGCATGCGATTAGTTTGGAGGCGGTTAAATGATTTATTTTCATGCTTTTATAACGGCTGGTATAATTTGCTTGTTAGCGCAGCTTATTTTGGATAATACTAAGCTAACGCCTGGTCATGTTACTTGTATATTTGTCGTCTTTGGGGCTTTTTTGGATATTTTTGATATTTATGATAGGTTTGTTTTATGGGCTGGTGGTGGGGCTTTGGTGCCTATTACTAGTTTTGGGCATATGCTTACTCATGGTTCTATACAGGGACTTAATGATATGGGATTTATGGGACTTTTTGTTGGGGCGTTTGATTTAACTTCGGCTGGTATTTGTGCGACTATTATATTTTCTTTCTTTATGTCGCTTATTTTTAAACCGAAAGATTAGTTTATGAATAGCTTTTGGGCTATTTTTTCTTTGACAAACTTTTGTTCGTTTGATATAATATTTTATATATTTGACATTAATGATATAATATTTAAAAGAGATGAGGTGATTTATATTTGATTTTTGGGTATAAATGCTTTAATTTAGATATGACTAATCGTTATGGCAATAAGTTTGAGGTTGGAAAGATTTATAAGGTTGATGGTGATATTTCTTGGGGAAACTGTGGTAATGGTTTTCATATGTGTATGAGGTTAGAAGATTGTTTTAGATATTTTAATTCTGATACGTCTTTGGTTACTTTTGTTAGAGGCTTTGGTAATTTGGTTTTACACGAAGATGATTATTATGGTTATTATGATATGTATGCTTGTGAATGTATGGAGATTATTAGGGTTGTTCCTAGAGAAGAGGTTATTGGACTTATGCTTTTGGCGGATGAGTTTCGTCAAAGAAGGTTTGTTAGAGATTTTAATTTGACTTTAGATGAAAGAAAATTATTTAGTGTGAAGGATTGTGATATTTATGGACGAGATTATTGTGAAGGGTGCGAGGGAAAACAACTTAAAAAATGTAGATATAACGTTACCCAAAAATAAGCTTATTGTGATGACTGGGGTTTCTGGTAGTGGTAAGAGTAGTTTGGCTTTTGATACTATTTATGCGGAAGGTCAAAGAAGATATGTTGAGAGTTTAAGTGCTTATGCGAGACAGTTTTTGGGTGGTTCTGAGAAGCCCATGGTTGATAGTATTGAGGGACTTAGCCCGGCTATTAGTATTGATCAGAAGACGACTCATAAAAATCCAAGGAGTACGGTTGGTACGGTTACGGAAATTTATGATTATTTGAGGCTTTTGTATGCACGTATTGGTGTTCCTTATTGTCCTTGTCATCATATTCCTATTTCTTCTCAAAGTATTGAAGAGATGGTTAATGATGTTATGGCACTTGATTTGGGAACTAAGATAAGAATTTTAAGTCCGGTTGTTAGTTTGGCTAAGGGAACTCACAAGGATACTTTGGATAATTTGCGCAAGGATGGTTATGCTAGGGTTTGTATTGATGGTGAGGATTATGATTTATCTAGTGATATTAATTTGGAAAAAAATAAGAAGCATACGATTGAGGTTGTTATTGATAGGTTAATTATAAAATCTTCTATTAGAAGCAGACTTTATGAGGGGGTGGAACTTGCTTGCCAGCTTGGTGGTGGTAAGGTTTTAATTGATGTTATTGGTGGTGAGAAGTTACTTCTTAGTGAGACTTATGCTTGTCCTAAGTGTGATTTTTCGCTTCCTGATTTGGAGCCTAGGATGTTTTCGTTTAATGCACCTTATGGTGCTTGCCCTAGTTGTAAAGGTCTTGGAATTAAATATAAGATTGATGTTGATTTGGTTATTCCAAATAAGGATTTGAGTATTAATGAAGGGGCAATTGTGGTTATTAATAGTAGTGATGATAGTAATATTATGTTTACTAATTTAGCTACGGCTTGTAATCATTTTGGTATTGATATGTCCTTGCCTATTAAGGATTTATCTAAGAAAGAACTTGATATTGTTTTGTATGGTTCTTCTGAAGTTCTTACTTTTAATTATGTTTCTAAAAGTGGAAATAAAAGAACTAGTAAGGGTTTTTATGAAGGTATTATTAATAATTTAGAACGCAGATATATGGAAACTAAGAGTACTTGGATTCGTGAGTGGATTGAAAATTATATGACGGAGCTTGAGTGTCCTAGTTGTAAGGGGGCTAGGTTAAATTCTTCGGTTTTATCGGTTTTAGTTGGTGGTATTAATATTTATGAACTTACGAAGAAGAGTATTAAAGATATTAATGAGTTTTTTAATAATTTGTCTTTGAATAATGAGGAGGCTAAGATTGCGGAGCTTATTATTAAGGAGATTAAGTCTAGACTTTTGTTTTTGATTAATGTTGGGCTTGAGTATTTGACGCTTTCGAGGGAGGCTGGAACTTTGTCTGGCGGTGAGGCACAGAGGATTAGACTAGCTACGCAGATTGGTTCTAGGCTTACGGGTGTTTTGTATGTTTTGGATGAGCCATCTATTGGTCTTCATCAAAGGGATAATCAAAGGCTTATTGATTCACTTAAAGAAATGCGTGATTTAGGTAATACACTTATTGTGGTTGAACATGATACTGATACAATGCTTTCGGCGGATTATTTGGTTGATATTGGTCCTAGGGCTGGTGTTAATGGAGGAGAGGTCGTGGCTTTTGGTACTCCTTTGGAGGTTATGGCTAATCCTAATAGTTTGACTGGCAAGTATTTAAGTGGTAAGGAGAAGATTTTGGTTCCCTTGAAAAGAAGAAAAGGTAATAAAAAGTATTTGGAAATTAAGGGGGCTTGCGAGAATAATTTAAAAAATATTAATGTTAAGTTTCCTCTTGGTAAGTTTATTTGTGTGACGGGCGTTTCTGGTAGTGGTAAGAGTACGCTTGTTAATGAGATTTTATATAAGACGGTTTCTAATAATTTATATCATAGTAAGATGAAACCTGGACGTTTTAAGAGTATTAAGGGTCTTGAGAATATTGATAAGGTTATCGATATTTCGCAGTCTCCTATTGGTAGGACGCCTCGTAGTAATCCGGCTACTTATACTTCGGTTTTTGATGATATTCGTGATGTGTTTACGCAGACACGTGAGGCGAAGATGCGTGGATATGATAAGGGAAGGTTTTCTTTTAATGTTAAGGGGGGCAGATGTGAGGCTTGTCAGGGTGATGGTGTTAAGAAGATTGAGATGCATTTTCTTCCTGATGTTTATGTGCCTTGTGAGGTTTGTCATGGAACGCGTTATAATACGGAGACTTTGCAAATAAAGTATAAGGGTAAGAATATTTATGATGTTCTTAATATGACGGTTTATGAGGCTTTAAAGTTTTTTGAGAATGTTCCTAAGGTTAAAAACAAGCTTCAGGTTTTGATGGATGTTGGTTTATCTTATATTAAACTTGGGCAAAGCGCGCCAACGCTTTCTGGTGGTGAGGCGGCTAGAGTTAAGCTTGCGAAGGAACTTCAGAAGAAACCTACGGGCAGAAGTTTGTTTATTTTGGATGAACCGACTACTGGTCTTCATAGTGATGATATTAAAAAACTTTTAACTATTTTAAATAGGATTGTTGATAATGGTGATACGGTTATTGTTATTGAACATAATCTCGATGTTATTAAAGTAGCGGATCATATTATTGATTTGGGACCTGAAGGTGGTGACGGTGGGGGATGCGTTGTTTGTGCTGGAACACCTGAGGATGTTGTTTTAGAAGAAAATAGTTATACGGGTAAGTTTTTAAAACCTTATTTAAAGTGAGATTATTCTTGCTTTTTCTTTACACTCTTTTTTTATTTTTTTCTTTTATTTTGTTTATTCATGTTATACTTAAAGATAGGTGAGGATATGAAAAAGGTATTTTTGATTATTGTTTTATTATTTTCTTTTATTTCGGTACATGGACTTGAACTTGATATTCAGTCTAAAAATGCGATACTTGTTAATACTGATGATAATAATATTTTGTATGAAAAAGATGCTTATTCGAAAGCTTCGGTGGCTTCTTTGACGAAGATTATGACGGCGATTATTACTTTAGAAAATGTGAAGGATTTAAATAGTAGTGTTTTTATTACTAGTGATGATTTGAAGGATATTTCTTCTAATAATTTGGTGGCTGCGGGTTTTAAAGTGGGAGATAAGGTTACTTATTTGGATTTGTTATATGGTCTTTTGCTTCCTTCTGGGGCAGATGCGGCTTTGGCACTTTCGCATAATGTTTTTGGTTATGATAAGTTTATTTCGCTTATGAATGAAAAGGTTGCGGAACTAAAACTTAAAAATACGCATTTTTCTAATCCAATTGGTCTTGATTCTGACTCGAATTATTCGACGGCTTATGATATGTCTCTTATTTTTATGTATGCTTTAAAAAATGATGTTTTTAAGAAGATTATTACGACAAGCTCTTATAGGACTTCTAATGGTGGTTTAACTTTTAAAAGTAGTGTTCGTCATAATGCGGCCCTTGGTGATTATTTGCTTGGTGGTAAGACGGGAACGACTTCGGGTGCTGGGCTTTGTTTGGCTTCTATTGCGAAGGATGGTGACAGTAATTTATTGCTTGTTACTTTAGGAGCACCTTATGATAAGAAGGGTAGGCATAATATTGAGGATGCGAAGACGATTTATGAGTATTTTATAAATAATTATTCTAGGCAGGTTCTTTTTTCGAAAAAGGATACGATTTTGAGTTTGAAAACTAAGTATTCTAATGAATCTTCGGTTTCGTTTTATCCTGATAAGGATATTGCTTATTATTTACCTAATAATGTAGATAAGAGTAAGCTTAATAGTCAGTATGATGGTGTTAAGGTGGTTACTCCTAATATGAGTGTGGGAACTAATCTTGGTCACTTGAAACTTTATTATGATAAAACAAAGATTTATAATCAAGATATTGTTTTAAAAAAGAAGGTTTCATTTTCTCTTATGAGTTTTTTAAAATATAATTTTAGTTATGTTTTAGGGGGATTTTTTGTTTTATTTATTTTTGTTATTTTTGTGATTAGAAGAAGGGTTCTTAAAATTTAGAAAATATGTTATACTTATTATGATGATAGGAGGCGCTTTTTGTGAAGAATATGATTATGTTTAAAAGTTTTCTTAAGGTTATGAGGGGCTATGAGGATGAAACTTCTTTGGTTGTTCCTAATATGTATGCGAAGGATGTATATAGTATTGATTATGATTTTTTAAAAAAAAGGCGTCTTACTAATTTGATTTTTGATATTGATAATACGATTTTGGTGGTTAATGATATAAATGTTCCTGCTAAGTTGGTTTCTTTTTTTGAAAAATTAGAGAAAAAAGGTTTTAATATATGTGTTGTTTCTAATAATGGTAAGGATAGAGTAATCCCAGTGGCTTATGCTTTAAAGTGCGGTTATATTTTTAAGGCGTGTAAACCTTTGAAAAGTGCTTATGAAAGGGCGATGGTGGCTCTTGATTCTTCTTTGGAAAATACGGTGATGATAGGGGATCAAATGCTTACGGATATTAAGGGAGCGAATGAAATTGGTCTTTATAGTATTTTGGTGGAGCCTGTTAGTGATAAGTATGATATTAAAACGGGAACTAGTAGGGTTTTACAAAATGTTATGATGAAAAGGCTTTCTAAAAGAGAAAAATTTAAAAGATATGATTATTATAAATAGATTTTAATCCATAATAAAGGTGAGGTGATTTGATGAATTATAAGAAGTATGAGATGGGTAATTATAATTTATATTTTGTTAAGACAACTAAGTTTAAGACGGTTAGTGTTTCTATTAATTTAAAAAGGGAAAATAATAGGGAAGATGAGGTTTATAGGTCTATTTTAAGGAGAGTTTTGCAGTATGCAACGAATGATTATCATGGGCTTGATGAACTTTGTAGGGCTTCTATGGAGTTATATGATCCTAGTATTAGTATTGGAACGCGTAGTAGTGGAATGGAAAGTGTTATTTTCTTAGAAAGTAGTTATGCTAATGAGAAGTATACGGAAAAGGGGATGCATGAAAAGACTTTGAATTTTATTTTTTCTCATTTGTGGAATCCTTATGTTTCAAAGGGTGCTTTTAATGAGGATGTTTTTGAAATATGCCGTCATGAGTATATTCAGAGTTTGAAATCGATTAAGGATAATCCTGATGGGTATAGTAGGCAAAGGATATGGGAGGAACTTGGTATTCAAACTTTTAAGGAGTTTACGACTGATGAGTGTATTAGTTTTGCTTCTTCTTTGACTAATAAAGATTTGTATGATTATTATAAGAGTTTATTTGAGGAATGTTCTTTGGATATTTTTATTGCGGGTGATGTTCCTATGGAGGAAACTTTGAATATTATTGATGGCCTTGTTAGTGGGGATTTTAAAAAGGCATATGAAACTCGTTTTATTAATCCTTTATTTGATGGTAAGGTTAAAGAGGTTACGGAAGATTCTTCAAATAGCCAAAGTAAACTTGTTTTAGCCCTTAAGATGACAAATCTTACGGATTATGAGTTAAAGTATGTTTCACTTGCATATAATAATATTTTAGGTGGTGGATGGAATTCTAAACTTAATAAGGTTGTTAGAGAGGAAAATAGTTTGTGCTATTACATTTATGCTAGTAGGCAGATGACTTATGGTGTTTCATTTATTCATTCTGGTATTGATGTTTCTAATTATGAAAAATGTGTTTCTTTGATAAAGAAGCAAATGGAAAAGATTGCTTGTGGTGATATTTCGGATGATGAACTTAGGGTGGTAAAGGATACTTATATTAATGCACTTACAAATATTGATGATAATCAGGATGCTATTTTGGGTAATGTTATTTCTTCTGTTTTTATTGGAACTGATGATATAAGTGTTCGTAAGGAAAAGATGGAAAGTGTTACTGTTTCTGATATTAAAAAGGTGGCTTCAAAGATTAATATTGATACTATTTATTTACTTAAAGGTGGTGAAAAGTGTGATTAAAAAAGAGATTAAGGATTTGGATACTTTTATTTATGAAAAGGAGCTTAAGTGTGGACTTAAGATTTATGTGTGTCCGATGGATCGTCATGAGGCACATGCACGTATTGTTACTAAGTATGGTTCTTCTATTTTGGAGTTTAAGCCAGCAAATTCATCTTCATTTGTGAATATTCCTTTTGGAACGGCACATTTTCTTGAGCATAAGATGTTTGCGAAGGAAGATGGGACGGATATTATGGATATTTTTCAAAAGAATGGGGCTATTAATAATGCTTATACGTCGGCTTTTAAGACGGTTTATTATTATACCGCTCCGACTCATTTCTTTTCTAATCTTAAGAATTTGCTTGATTTAGTTACGGAGCCTTATTATAGTGTTAAAGAGGTTTTAAAGGAACAGGGCATTATTGATCAGGAAATTAAGGCGGGTTTTGATAATCCTAACAATATGGCTTATTATACGACAATTTTTAATACTTTTGAGAAGAATCCTTTTAGGTATCCAGTTGCAGGTTATACAGAAAGTATTAAGAAAATTACTCCAGAGATTTTATATGATTGTTATAATACTTTTTATCATCCTTCTAATATGTATATGGTTATAAGTGGGAATGTTTCACCAGATAAAACTATAGAATTTATTGAGAAGTATTATGATGAGAAAGGGTATAAGAAGGCACCTTTACCTGAGATTAAGAAGTATGATGAGAAACGCACGGTTTTTAAGAAAAGGGAAGTTGTTAAAAGGGATGTAACTAATAAGATTATTGAGATGGCTTATAAGGTTTATATTGGTGATTTAGATATGCCTCTTTATAAGATTCTTGCTTATTTGGATCTTTATTTGACTGTGAAATTTGGCTCTATTTCTAGTTTTAATAAGAAAAATTTTGAGGATAAGAATGTTTTGAATAAAGTGGGATGGTTTGTGACTGTGGTTGATGATTATTTGATGGTTGATTTTGATACTGAGGTTATTAATGTGGATGATATTTTTAAGAAGATTGATTTAAATTTGAATGATAAGAGTTTTTCTTCTTTAGATTTTGACCTTATTAAAAAAAATGTTTTAAAGGATTTTGTTTTGAATTTTGATAGTGTTTATGGGGTTAGCAATTTTATTGATTATCAGGTTCAAATGTATGGACGTGTTATTTATGATATGCGTGATGTTTTAGCTAGCCTTAATTATGATGATTGTTTAGAACTTATTTTAAAACTTGATTTTTCTAATAAAACGGAAACGGTTGTTTCTAATAACTAATCTATTGATTTTTTAGGTTAGATGTGGTAAATTAGATATGTTGGGAGGTATACTATGCAAGTATTATTAATTATTATTTCAGTTTTATTAATTGCGATTGTAATTTTACAAAGTAATAAAGCAGCTACTGCTAGTAGTAGTATTATGGGCGGTAATGACGACTTGTTTGCTAATAGAAAAGAAAGAGGTAGTGAGCTTTTTGTAACTCGTTTTACTGCTTTTCTTGGTGCTGTTTTCTTTATTATTTGTATTGTTATGGAATTTTTAGGATAAATTTTGTGATAAAAGATGCTTAATGGAGATAATATGAGTTATGATGAATATTTTTGTGTGAAAGTGTTTAACTGATTGAAAAACTTTGTTAATATAATTGAATTAGGTGTTTTTTCTTTTTTTAAAATGGGTACAAATTATTAAATATAATAGTTGTGGCTATTTTTTTTTGTATTTTTTTGGTATAATTAATTAAAGGTGAAAATATGGAAATTTATGGACAAACGATTGAAGATTTAGAATCTTATTTTGAAGGTATTAATGAAAAGAAGTTTAAGGCTATTCAGGTTTATGATTGGCTTTATAAAAAAAGAGTTGATAGTTTTGATTTGATGAGTAATGTGAAGAAGGATGTTATTTTAAAACTTAAGGAAGATTTTATTTTTGATTTGCCTTTGATTGTTAGAAAAGAGGAAGGTAAGGGGGTTTATAAGTATTTGTTTGAACTTTCTGATTCTTCTAGGGTTGAGGCTGTTTTAATGGTTCATGATTATGGTAATAGTTTGTGCGTTTCTTCACAGGTTGGTTGTAATATGGGGTGTGCTTTTTGTGAAAGCGGTAGAAGAAAGAAGAAAAGAAATTTACTTGCTTCGGAGATGGTTAGTCAGCTTTTAGTGGTTGAAAAGGATTTAGGTATTAGGATATCTCATGTTGTTTTGATGGGAATTGGTGAGCCTTTTGATAATTATGATAATGTTATGAAGTTTATTAGAATTATTAATTCTGGCAAAGGGATTGATATTGGGGCTAGACATATTACGGTTTCGACTTGTGGTATTGTGCCAAAGATAAAAGAGTTTGCCCGTGAAAATCTTCAGGTTAATTTGGCTGTTTCTCTGCATGCACCTAATGATGAATTAAGATCTAAACTTATGAAGATAAATAAGGTTTATAAGTTAGATGAGGTTATGGATGCTATACGGGAGTATATTTCTTTAACTAATAGAAGGGTTACTTTTGAGTATATTATGCTTAAAGATATAAATGATAGTAAAAAATGTGCTTTAGAACTTGCTTGTTTATTAAAAGGAATGAATGCTTATGTTAATTTGATTCCTTATAATGAAACTAGTCATTTTGAGTTTAAGAGAGCTCTTTCAGATACGGTTTTGGATTTTTATGATGTTTTGAAAAAAAATAAGATAAATGTTACGATTAGAAGAGAATTTGGAACGGAAATTAGTGGTGCCTGCGGGCAACTTAGAAGTGATTATGAGGAGGAATAGATTATGGAATATTCATATTTAACGGATCCAGGAAAGATAAGGGATCATAATGAGGATAGTGTGACGATTGTTAAGAATGCTTCTGGCGAGGTTTTGATGGTTGTTTGTGATGGTATGGGAGGTCACAAAGGTGGTGAGATTGCTTCTTCTATTGCGATAAGTAGTGTCGGAACAAGGTTTATGAATGCAAGTACGGTTGGTAATAAGGAAGATGCTATTTCGTTTTTGAAGGAAATTGTTAGTGAAGCTAATGTTTCTCTTTATAAGTATACTAAGGAAAATCCTGAGAGCAATGGAATGGGAACGACTATTGTTATGGCTCTTTTGACTAAGGATTTCTTGCTTTTTGGTAATATTGGTGATTCTTCTGGTTTTGTTATTAAAGATAAAAAATTATATAAGGTAACTAGTGATCATACTTTGGTTAATTTGCTTGTTAAGTCTGGGGAACTTACGGCTGAGGAGGCTAAGGATCATCCACGTAAGAATGTGCTTATGAGAGCGCTTGGTGCTAATATGACGGTGGAGATGGATATTTTTGATATTGAAACTGTTGTTGATGGAATATTTTTATGTAGTGATGGGCTTACTAATATGCTTTCTTTTGATCAAATTGAAAGGGTTTTGGATAGTAATTTAGATACTCATGAGAAACTGCAAAAGCTTATACTTAAGGCTAATAATCGTGGTGGTACTGATAATATTTCGGTTGCTTATTTGAATAAGGAGGTAAAATGATGATTAGTAAAGGGGACAAAATAGATAATAGGTATGAGATAATTCGTTCGATTGGTGAAGGAGGTATGGCTAATGTTTATTTGGCTTATGATCCTTGTTTAGATCGTAACGTGGCAGTTAAGATACTTAGGGGCGATTTGGCTTCTGATGAGAAGTTTGTAAGGAGATTTCAAAGGGAGGCGGTTTCGGCAAGTTCACTTACTCATCCTAATATTGTTGAGGTTTATGATGTTGGCGAGGATAATGGCAAGTATTTTATTGTTATGGAGTATGTTGAAGGTAGGACTTTGAAACAACTTATTAAAAAGCGTGGGGCGCTTACGCTTCCTGAGGTTGTGGATATTATGCTTCAGCTTACTTCGGCTATCATGAAGGCTCATGAAAGTTATATTATTCATAGGGATATTAAACCACAAAATGTTATTATTTTGGAAGATGGCCGTGTTAAGGTGATGGATTTTGGGATTGCAGCTCAACTTAATAATAATGAGCTTACGCAGACTAATAGTGTGATGGGGACGGTTTATTATCTTCCACCTGAACAGGCTAACGGTCTTGCTGTGACGACTCGAAGTGATATTTATTCGCTTGGTATACTTATGTATGAACTTGTTACGGGGAAGGTTCCTTTTAAGGGTGATAGTCCGGTTGAGGTGGCTATTAAACAGATGAAAGATCCGATTAGTGATTTGAGTGAGTATAATCCTGATATTCCACAAAGTGTTTCTAATGTTATTTTGAGGGCTTGCGCTAAAAATCCTAAGAATAGGTATGAGTCTGCACAGGCGATGCATGAGGATTTAGAAACGGTTTTGGATAAGAAAAGGATTTCTGAACCCAAGGTGGTTTATGAGTATTCTGAAACTAATTTTTCTGATAATGATGATGACGATATGGTTAAAGGTAGTAGGGCTTTGCGTACTAAGGAGGCAGAGGATACTAAAAAGGATAAGAAACTTAATAAATGGGTAAAGATTTTTGCTTTTATTGCGATATTTTTAGTGGCTGCTCTTTTGTTTGTTTTTCTTATTTTTCCTAGTATAACTTCTAAGAAATCAGCACTTGTTCCTGATGTTTCTGGTATGAGTGTTTCTAAGGCGGAGAAAGCTTTAGAGGATGAAGGTTTTGAGGTTGCTTTGAAGACTAAGAAACAAGTTAGTGATGAGGTTAAAAGTGGTAAGGTAATTGAAACGGATCCTGAAGCTGGAAGAACTATTAAGGTTGGAACGAAGATTACTTTGATTGTTTCTAAAGGTTCTAAAAAGATGAAGATTGAGGATTATACTGGTCAGAATTATTATGAAGTTAAGGGTAAGTTAGAGGCTTTTGGCATTAAGGTGTCTACTGAGAATCAAGATGTTGCTGATAATGGTGATACTAAGGAAAATGTTGTTTTAAGTCAAGATGTTAAAGCAGGTGAGAAACTTTCTAAGGGTGATGAGATTACTTTGGTTATTCCAAAATTGTATACTGTTTATCCTGATTTTGTTTCTTCTGGTTATAGTCTTTTGGATGTTAAAAATTTCGCTAGTAAGAATGGTTTATCTTTAGAGGTAAGTGAGCAGGCTTTTAGTAGTAAGGAAGATGGAACTATTATTTATCAAAATATGGCTGTTGGTACTAAGGTTAATAGTGGCGATAGTTTAAAAATAACAGTTGTTAATAATTCTTCAAAGTCTTCTGATGGAGATAATGAGGGTGAATAGGTCTTTTGGAAAAATTGTTAAGCAAATAAGTAATGATTATACGGTTAGAACTAAAGAAGGAAAAGATGTTATTTGTAAGGCTAGGGGGAAGTTTAGGAAACTTTCTATGTCTCCTGTTGTTGGGGATGAGGTTATTTTTGATAGTGATAATAATTATATTATGGATATTTTGAAAAGGAAGAATGAACTTGAAAGACCTAGGATATGTAATATTGATCAAGCTATTATTATTACGTCTTTGAAAGAACCTAATTTTGATTCTAATTTGCTTGATAAGCTTCTTTGCATTATTGGTTATAATAATATAAAGTCGGTTATTGTGTTTACTAAGTATGATTTGCTTAGTGACGGTGAAAAAGAGGATTTTAAAAAGTCTTATGATTATTATGGCACGCTTTATCCGGTTTATTTGAATGATGAGATAGATGAGATTAAGAAGTTATTTAAGGATAAGGTAAGTGTTTTTACCGGGCAAAGTGGTGCTGGTAAAAGTACTTTGCTTAATAATTTAGATGGTGATTTGAATATTAAAACTGGTGAAATTTCGCTTGCTTTAAATAGAGGAAAACATACAACTCGTCATACGGAACTTTTGGATGTTTGTGGAGGACTTGTTGCAGATACTCCTGGTTTTTCGGCTCTTAGTTTTACTGATATGAGTAAAGGTGATATTAGGGATAATTTTGAGGAGTTTAATTTGTATAGGGGTATGTGTAAGTATAGAGATTGTATGCATTTTAAGGAAGATGGATGTGCGGTTAAGGAAAAGGTTGATAATAAAACTATTTTGCTTAGTCGATATAATAATTATTTAAACTTTATTAATAAGGGGTGATATGAATGAAGATATCTGCTTCGTTTTTGAAGATTCAAGGTGATAAAAAAAGGGTAGAGGAGTTAGAAAAATATACTGATTATATGCATTATGATGTTATGGATGGATTATTTGTTTCTAATAAGACTATTCCTTTTTCTTTGATGAAGGATATTTGTGTGAATGGGCCTAAGGATATTCATTTGATGGTTTATGATGTGAAAAAGTATGTAGATTTATATAGTAGGCTTAAACCTGATTATATTACTTTTCATGTTGAGGCTACACCTGATGTGGTTTCTATTATTGGTTATATTAAAAGTAAAGGTATTAAGGCAGGTCTTGCAATTAATCCTAATACGGATATTTCGCTTATTTTGCCTTATTTAGACCAAGTTGATTTGGTTTTAGTTATGTCGGTTATGCCTGGTGCGGGTGGTCAAAGTTTTATTGATGTTACTGATAGAATTGACTATTTGCTTGAAATTAGAAGAAAAAAAGGTTTTGATTTTATTATTGAAGTTGATGGTGGCATTAATGATAAGACGATAAATTTGGTTAGGAAAGTTGATATGGTGGTATCAGGTTCTTTTATTACTGATAGTGATGATTTTAAGGGTCAAATTGATAAGCTTAGAGGTAATGGTTTTACTTTGGCTGAACTTATGGGTGTTATTGTTATTTTGAGTATTATTGCGGTGGTTGTGATGATTGCTATTGATAATAATATTAGAAAAGGACGTATAACAACTTGTGAAACGCAGGAAGGTAATATTATTGATGGTGCGAAGGCTTATTATGTTGATAATCCGCTTTTGCTTCCTAGTAGTCTTAATGGTACTGATAGTGTTTTGTTAAGTAACTTGGAGTCTAATGGGTATATTGAAGATGGTCTTAAAAATCCTATGACTAATAAGGTTTATGGTAGTTCCGTTAAGGTTTTGGTTACTTTAAGTGAAGAGCCTGCGGGATATACTTATGAAGTTACAGGTTTAAGTGATGATGAGGAATGTAAATAGGAGGGTTTATGAAAAAAGTTACTGTTGATGGAAATGAAGCTTGTGCGATGGCTTCTTATATGTTTACGGAGATGGCTAGTATATATCCAATTACGCCTTCTAGTTCGATGGCAGAGCATGTGGATAAGTGGAGTGCTTTGGGACGCAAAAATATTTTTGGTTATCCGGCTAAGGTAACGGAGATGCAAAGTGAGGCGGGAGCTATTGGTATGGCTCATGGAGCTTTGCAAGCGGGCATTTTATCTAGTACTTATACGGCAAGTCAGGGACTACTTTTGATGATTCCTAATATGTATAAGATTGCTGGTGAGTGTCTTCCTTTTACGATGCATGTGGCTGCGCGTTCTTTGGCGACGCATGCACTTTCCATTTTTGGAGATCATCAGGATATTTATGCGACTAGAGGAACGGGTTTTTGTATGATGGCTTCTTCTAGTGTGCAGGATGCTTATTATTTGGGACTTATAAGTCATTTGGCTTCGATTAAGTCTTCGCTTCCTTTTTTGCATTTTTTTGATGGTTTTAGGACTAGTCATGAGATTAATAAAATTGATGTTTTGGAGGAAGATGAGATTAGAAAGTTTATTCCTAAGGATGAGGTTTTGGCTTTTAGAAATAAGGCTTTAAATATTTTTGAACCAGTTACTCGTGGTACTAATCAAAATGGTGATATTTATTTTCAGATGATGGAGTCTAGAAATAAGTTTTATGATAAGGTTTTAGATAATGTTTGTTTTTATATGAATGAAGTTAATAAGCTTGCTGGTACTGATTATAAACCTTTTAATTATTATGGTTCGCCTTTGGCTAGTAAGGTTATTGTGGCTATGGGATCTGTTTGTGAGACGATTAAGCAGACTATTGATTATCTTGGTGGGGATTTAGGTCTTATTGAGGTTCATTTGTATAGGCCTTTTAGTAATAAGTGTTTGCTTGATGTTTTGCCTAGTACGGTTTCTAAGGTAGCAGTTCTTGATAGGACTAAGGAACCTGGTAGTAATGGTGAGCCTTTGTATTTGGATGTATCTTCAGCTTTAAAGGATAAGGATATTTTTATTTCTCATGGTAGGTATGGTTTATCTGGTAAGGATACAACGCCATCTATGATAAAGGCTATTTATGATAGTCTGGATACTTTTAATGAGGTTTTTACTGTTGGTATTTGTGATGATGTTACTAATTTGAGTCTTAGTTATGATGATATTTATATTAATGATTCTAAGGAACTACTTATTTATGGATATGGTAGTGATGGTATGGTTAGTGCTTCTAAGATTTTAACGCAGATGACGGGTGATCACAGTGATGCTTATGTTCAAGGATATTTTGAGTATGATTCTAAGAAGTCTGGTGGAGTTACTATTAGTCATTTGAGGTTTTCTTCTAATAAAATAAGAAGTCCTTATTGTGTTAGAAATCCTTGGCTGGTGGTGGTGACTAAGGATACTTATTTTGAGGAGTTTGATCCTGTTAGTAATATTTTAACTGGAGGAATTTTGATTATTAATACGTCTTTGAGTGAGGATGAGGTTAAGAATATGCTTAAGCCTTATGCTCGTATTCTTAATGAGAAAAGTGTTAAGGTGTATGTGATTAATGCTTATTCTTTAGCTCGTAAGTATAATTTAGGCAATAAGATTAGTATGATTATGGAAGGTGTTATTTTAAAGTATGTGGGTGTACTTGATTATTCTAAGGCGATAGAATATTTGAGTGATTATATTGAAACGAAGTTTTCTTCTAAAGGTAGTGGGGTTGTTTTAGCTAATAAAAAGGCTATTTTGGAAGCACCTAATTTGCTTTATGAGGTTAAACTTGATAATTATGGTGAGACTTTTAGTAGTGATTTTCATAATTTATATGAGATGATTGCTGGAAGAAGAGGTAATGAACTTAAAGTGTCTGATTTTAAGGGACTTGAAGATGGTACTTTTAAGCATATGACTACTTCTTCTCATGGAATTAGTGAGGTTATTCCTAAATGGATTTCTTCAAATTGTATACAGTGTGGTATGTGCTCGCTTGCTTGTCCACATGGGGTTATTAGGCCTTTTGTTTTGGATGAGGATGAGTATTTGAAGGCTCCAGATAGTATTAAGAATAAATGTGTGCCTCTTTTGGGTAAAAATGGATATTATTATACTGTTGCGATTTCTTCTTCAAATTGTACGGGCTGCGGGGTATGTGTTAATGTGTGCCCTGGTAAGAAGGATAGTAAGGCTTTGGTTTTTTCGAAGGAGACTAATGATTTTGAATTTAATTATTTGGATAAGAATGTTTCTTCTAAGGATATTATGCCTAAATATACGATTAAGGGTAGTCAGTTTGTGAAACCGAAGTTTGCTTTTCATGGAGCTTGTGCAGGATGTGGTGAGACGGCTTATATTAAGTTACTTACTCAACTTTTTGGTGAAAATTTGATGATTGCGAATGCGACTGGATGTTCTTCTATTTATGGTGCTAGTTTGCCTAATAATCCTTATAGTATTTCATGGGCTAATAGTTTATTTGAGGATAATGCGGAATATGGTTTTGGAATTATGAGTGCTTATGAGTATGCGAAAGAACAAATATATAATTATATGAAAAATAATAAAGACGAACTTTTTGATTTATGGCTTTCTAATCCGAATGATTTTGATGCTACTAAGAAGGTTTTTGATAATATTGATTATGATAAGCATCCATTTCTTTTGGAGTTTAAAAATTATATTGTTAAGCCTAGAGTCTGGGCTGTTGGTGGTGATGGCTGGGCTTATGATATTGGCTTTGGTGGTATTGATCAGGTACTATCAAGTGGTAAGAATATCAAAATTTTGGTTTTAGATAGTCAAGTTTATTCTAATACAGGAGGTCAGGCTTCTAAGTCGACGCCAATTGGGGCGAAGGCTGAGTTTGCGTTTTCTGGTAAGGAAAATAGTAAGAAGGATTTAGCCCGTATTTGTATGTGCTATCCTAATACTTATGTGGCTCAGGTTAGTTTGGGTGCTAATATGATGCAGGTTATTAAGGCTTTTAAGGAAGCTGATATGCATGATGGACCAGCTATTATTATTGCTTATACTCCTTGTATTGCGCATGGTATTTCATGTGGGATGTCTGGAAGTGTTAGTATGGAGGCTTTGGCTTCAAAGTGTGGCTATTTTCCAACGTTTAGATATGATGGAAAAAAGTTTACTTTAGATAGTAAAAATCCTGATTTTGATTTGTATGATGAATTTTTAGCTAAACAAAGACGTTTTAGTTCTCTTAAGAGTATGGATGAAGAAAGAGCTTCTAGGTTACTTTTGGCTAATAAGGAAGATGCCATTAAAAGATTTGAGTATTATAAAAGTTTATCTGAATGATTTTATGAAACCTAAATTTGGGTTTCTTTTTTGTTTAAAATGATATTTTGGGAGTTTATTTCTTATTAAAATACTTTATTGTTTTTTTAACTTTAAAAAAAAGGAAATGCGAAAGTTTTATCGTACCATATATATAGAGAGGATGAGAAGTCCTCTTTTAGAATGGAGGT
>CAVKYE010000005.1:0-81812 GCA_963660615.1 Vescimonas coprocola | reverse complement strand
CTTACGTGTATAGTGGACTTTCACCACCTAGTTATATGCCATGCACGGCACACTAGTAAAACAACCAAAGTTCCCTTTGGTTGTTACTCACTTTTAGAAAATTTGCATTTAAACATACAAACTTGCATTAAACTTTACATTTGAGCTATTTTAATAAAATTTTTAAATAAAATATTTAATTCTTTTATTTCAATGATTATATCTATATTATCTTCATCAATTCTTTTACATTTAACTTTTACATTTTCAAGATTAATATCAACTATATAATCAATATCCATACCTTTTTCATTTAAATCATTATTTTCAAAACATAAATAACCTGATATTCCACTTTTATGTATTTCTTTACCAACTTTTAATTTTTTTAAATAATCTAAGTTTTCTACACCTTCAAAATAATGAGTTTTTAGTATACCTTTTTCTTCATATTTAATTATTAAATCAATGACATTATATATTTGTTTTTTATAAAATACTGTTCCTATTTCATAATTGAAATCTTCTTTATATATTTTATTATTTATTTTAAACATCACGTATCATCCCCTATTTATATTAAATTTATTATTTTTTTACTTTTCCGTATACTAAATTGGCTATTAATTTGTTTGTAAAAACCACTTTAAAATCTTCACCAATCATCAAAGCAATACAATATGTCACCAAGGTAGAACTAATGAGAAAGGCAAATCTGCATTTATACATAGCAACTAAATGCTTTAAATAAATCACTCTCTGAAAATATTATACTACTTTATAAGAGTAAATACTATGATTTTATCAATAAAACCTTATCTAAGGTTAGTATATTATCTCCTAAAGCTAGAAAAACTAAATGTGACTATGATAAAAAAATTATTGAATGAAAAGAAAATTAATTTAGATATGTCTGATGAATAAATTAATGAAATTGTTAATTATAAAATCGCTTTAGAAGATTCACACCCAAAACAAAAAAACCTAAATATTTTGATAAACAAGAAACATTAAATGAATATTATCATGTTTTCTATCAAATACTAACTAATTATAGCATGCCATATAAATTTGTAACTGACAATTGTACTACATTTAATTACATGTCTTTAAATCTTGATAAAAGAACTAGCAATAAAGATGTTTTAACTCAATATGGTTATGAAGTAAACAACTAGGGGTAGCTTTAAAAGCCACTTCTGTATCTCAAGCAAAAGAAATTATAGAGCATGATAATGGTACTTTTCAAGGAAGATTAATACAAAAATTAAGACATTTTTCTAAATTATTGACATAAGTTTTACCTTTTTCATATATTATATCAGAAAGGAAACAATCAAAGATTGTATAAAGTGATATTATGGGAATAATCCAAACAACCACCAAAGAAAGAGATATGCTGGCAAGACTAATGAGAGCAGAAGCCATAGGAGAAGGAGATTTAGGCATGCTCATGGTCGGAAACGTCATCGTAAATAGAGCCATTGCCGACTGTCTAGACTTCAAAAACGTAAAAACAATAGCCGAAGTCGCATACCAATCACCAGGCGGTTTTGAAGGCGTAAATAGCCCCCTATTTTACAGTACTCCAACAACAACCGAAAAAAACCTAGCCGATAGAGTAATAAGAGGAGACTACTTTCATCCAGCCACAAACGCCCTATGGTTCTATGCCCCATCAAAAGGTTCCTCATGCAAAAGCACATGGTGGGGACAAAACCTAAGTGGCAAATACAAAAGTCACTGCTTCTATAATCCAAAAAGCGGAGAATGCAAAGAACTCCATTAAAAGAGTGTAATGAAATAATTTCATTACACCTTTTTTTAAGAAAAAAGGAAACTAATCGTTTCCTAAACTCTCAGACAACTTCAAAGAAAGCTCAGTTTCCTTTCCATCCCTATTTATAGTAAGCTTAACCGTATCACCAACACTATGTTTATAAAGCATAAACTTAAAATGTGCAGTACTCTTAATCTTATTACCATCAACCTTCAAAATAACATCATTAGTTTTAAGTCCAGCAGAAGCAGCAGGAGAACCATCTTCAACCATAGCCACCACAGCTCCGCTTTTAATATCGTCAGAAAGTCTCAAATTATTACGATATAACATAGACGTATTACTAACATCATAAAGCGAAACACCAATATATGGCCTTTTAATTTCCTCGCCCTTCTCTAACTTTTCAATTTGACTAGTTGCAATTTCAATAGGAATAGCAAAACCCATACCTTCAATTTCAGAAGTAACAAGTTTCATAGAAGTAATCCCAATAACCTCGCCATTCATATTAACAAGAGGTCCACCACTATTACCAGGATTAATAGACGCGTCAGTTTGTAAAACCTCCATCATATAACTGCCCTTAGTAGAATCACTAACTGTAATCGTTCTATTAGCACCAGACAAAATACCTTTAGTAACCGTACCAATATATTCACTATCAACTGGAGTACCAACAGTAAACACAGTATCTCCAACCTTTGACTTAGTACTATCACCAAGTGAAGCAACATCTAAAACATCCTTAGCATCAATTCTTAAAACAGCAATATCAGCATAACTATCGCCACCCAAATACTTAGCCGAAACCTCATCACCATTCATATTAACAACCTTCAAACTAGAAGCACCATCTACAACATGATAATTAGTCAAAATATAACCATATTTACTATCTTTTTTATAAACAAAACCACTTCCAGAACTAGACTGCGTACCATTACTAAAAGCCTCAATAACATAAACAGCATCATAAACCTTATCAATTGAAGAAGCAATACTATTTTCCTCCTTCACCGTAACATTCTTATGTGAAGATTCAGTCTGAACACTATTTTGATTATTCACAAAATATAAAGTACCCAAAACACCAATCAATAAAACCACTAAAATTACAATCAATTGTATAATCTTTTCTCTCATATTTTCCTCCTATAAATCCTCTATATCATCCCAGTTTTTAGGAAATCCAATTTTATCCAATATTTTATCAAGTGGAATAACATTAATAATCCCGTCAAGTCTTTCAACCTGTTCCTTAAGTTCATCAATCATTTCCTTAAACTCTTCCTTACGAAGTAAACACTTAAGCATAATCACCAAACTAAACAAATCATTCTTTCCATGAATATAAACATCATCCACCTTAGAAATATCTAACTTTTCATGATAAATTGTATTAGGTATCATCCTTTGCGTCCTATGATCATATAAAATATCTTCATGAGCACAAACATTTCTAAAATTAGAAAGTAACGTCAAATATAACTGTAAAACCTCGCTATTAACACTATAAAAACTAGCAATCTTATTTTGATCCTCTAACTTTAATATGCCATAAAACTCAGCCATTATCCCAAAAGATAAAACCTTAACCAAAACCCACATCGGAATATAACCATAATTTTCAATATAATGAGTCGTAGCCGAATGTTGATGCCCGTTAACCCGTATCTGCCTTTTCACCTTATTTAAGACATCCCGAACACGCCTTTCAGCTAACCTATCTTGAATAAAATTTTTAGGTTCCAAATAATCCTTATCCCTAAAACCATATTTTTTAGATAATTGATAACTGATAATAGATTTAATATTATTTTCAACAATCAAAATATTCTTAAAAAATATATTTCTAATCCTCCTGTCAAAAACAAAAGTAGCATATAACTCCTCAAAAGTAGTCCCCGGAAGAAAAACATCTGGTTTCCCATTATAAGTAAACAAATGACGATATCCACTTATAAAAAAGTAATTCTCTCGGAAAAGTAAATCCTTAGCGACCTCAACATCATCAACCACTAAACCCTTTTCCCTTAAAATTAATATTTGTTCTTCAAGAGTCTTGAAAATCTTGCCCCTAGTTTTCATACTATCACCATATCAATTATAACACATATTAACACACTTTTGTGATAAACATTTGAAAAGATTAATCATTATAATATTTTATAATTGCCTTAGAAACAATCTGCGCAATCTTATCTTGATAAGAACGATTCTGTAAAAGATATCTCTCATTCGCATTAGATAAAAAACCAGCCTCCAATAAAATACCAGGCCTATTTACCCTTCTTTGTAAATATTTAGTACTATTTTCCTTATAATCACGCGTGGTATTCAAATACCTTTTAAACTCCTCTTGAAAAACCTTCGCAATCTTTTCATTCACTGGATTAATAGTATCATAATACGTCTGTGCTCCAGATTGTAAAGTAGAGGCCTCCGCATTCAAATGAACTGATATAAACATATCACACCCAGACTTATTAATAATATTAGCCCTTCTAGAAAGATCACTCCTCTTTCTATTAGAAGCACCACTAACCGCTAAATCATAATCATCATACCTAGTCAAATAAACAGTAGCCCCCTCCTCCCTAAGAGACTTCGCAATCCTATTACTAAGTTTCAAATTCAAATCAGCTTCCCTAACATTCTTATAAAAAGCCCCACTATCAGTCCCACCATGCCCAGGATCCAAATATATTACCTTTGAAAGCAAAGGCAAAGTCTTACTCTCCGCACTAACATAATTAAAAGCACATAACAAAAAAGCAAGTACCAAAAAAACGCCAATCTTATAATTCATACAATTCACCCAATAAAGTATATGTATTTTAAACATATTTAACAAAAAAACTTAAAATCACAAAAAGCACCCAAATCAAAGTGCTTCCGCTTTTGACAAATATCCAATTAAGACTATCTGTTTATTAGTATTTTTCTTACACGTAATTAAAGTAATAGTACTTTTATCCCTATCGCGCTTAATAGAAACATATCCAGTTTTCAAAACATCATAAATATCCATAATAACATAATTATACTTCTTATTCTTATAATAAACATAAACAGAATCATTAATCGAAACCTCATCTAAATGTTTAAAATAAGAAATATCCGCACTACCACTATGAGAAGCAAGAATCAAATTCCCGCCCCTATAATCAGGCATCTTAGAACCCTCTATCACCTGAATGTTTTTATCAACATTATTCAACTTATCATCATTAGGATACATCTCCTTTTTTAAATCAATTTTAGGAATAAAAAGAACAGGATTTTCATAATAAAGTTTACCTTGACAGTAAGTAACAGGGATTACTTGATTCAAACTCACCATCAAAACACCAATTGACTTAACCAAAATGCTTTTCATTATACAAAATAGATTTAATTCCAAAATGAAAAATCGTAGGTTCTATTCCCGTACTAGGAACCTTAACAACTTCAGTAGGAACTGTTGGCTCCTTTGGTACTATAGGCTCTTCCTCACTTTGAATTTTAAAACCAACATTTTGATTAAAAGAAAATCTTAAAGAAGCAAGCTTCTGCGAATCACCATTAGTATAAACAAGCAATGTTTCATTATCATAACTATTCTTATTAAGCAAAACCTCTTCTATTTTTGAAACCGCATTATTAAACTTAACAATAAGCTTATTACCATCAATCTTCAAATCATGAGAATTATCACTTACAATCTTATAATCACTCAAAACATTATTAGTATCTTCAATAGTCAAAGAAGAAGAAACCTTACCAGAAATAATTTTATCCTTAAAAGAAGGACCCTCATCATGCTTCTTAACCAAATTCATAATCTCATTTTTCTCCAAAGTAACATCAATAACATCACCCTGACCATCCTTCATAGTAGTCCAAACAATATCCACATCCTTAATGGCCCTCCAAATAAGCTCTTGAGTTGCAATATAATATTTATCAGTTTGATGATTAGGATACTCATATCCATAATATCCAATCTTCTCCAAAAGCGAAGTAACCGAACTAGGCAAATCAGTATGACTCCAATCACTAGAAGATTCATACTCCCGAGTAATAATAGCCTTACCAGGCTCAATACAATAAGCCAAACGATTATCAAGATAAAAAGCCGTAACATGATTAGACAACCTATTTCCATCAACAGTAAGATTATAATAAATATTATCAAGTCTCTTATAACTAATATTATCCGCCTTTACCTGCGTGCATAAAATACCAAACATGCATAATCCTAAAAAAATTATTCTTTTAAACATATATTCTCCTTTCCTGCCCCTCTATAGTTATGATACGATAAAAGTTTCTTATTTCCTTCTAAAAAAAAGAAAAAAACGCAAAAAAAGAAAAAAAGTATTTTAATCAATTTTTCTAATCATTTTTAGAAAATTTAAAACCTTTTTCCCACACAATTTAACTTTTTAAACAAATTTTAAGAACAAAAACATAAAACCAAAACCAATCACGCCCAAAAACTTATTTTAAAAACTAATCTCCCCCTTAAAAAAAACATAACACACAAAAAAACTGTAAAAACTACAGTTTTACACAAGACGAAATAAAAGAATCAAACAAAGGATGACACTTAGTCGGCCTACTTTTAAACTCCGGATGAAACTGACAAGCAACAAAATGTTTATGACTAGAAATCTCAACAATCTCAGCCAAATTACTAGCCTCATTTATCCCAGAAAACACAAGACCATTATTCTCTAAAATATCCTTATATCTATTATTAAACTCATATCTATGTCTATGCCTTTCATAAATAACATTCTCTTTATAAGCCTTATAAGCCCGAGTCCCCTTCTTTAAACTGCACTCATAATTACCAAGCCTCAACGTACCGCCCATATTAATAACATTTTTTTGATCAGCCATCAAATCAATAACAGGATCCTTAGCTAAAGCATTAAACTCCGTAGAATCAGCCATCTCAATACCACAAACATTACGAGCAAACTCAATAACCGCCAGTTGCATACCTAAGCAAATACCCAAAAAAGGAACATTATTTTCACGAGCATACCTAATAGCCTTAATCATACCTAAAGTTCCCCTTTCACCAAAACCACCAGGAACAATAATACCTTTAGTATTTTTAAATACTCCCTTAAGATTATCACAATCCTCTAAACTCTCAGAATCAATCCAATTAATCTTTATCTTAGAATTATACTTATAACCCGCATGCACCAAAGCCTCAGAAACAGAAAGATAAGCATCATGAAGAGACGTATATTTTCCAACTAAAGCAATCTCAATTTCACCTTTAAGATTATCCACAGTATTTATAAGATTCATCCATTCCTTTAAATCTGCCTTCCTTAAATCAAGCTTAAACTGCTTCAAAATAACCTCATCAGCCTTTTGATTATAATAATTAATTGGAATTTGATAAATATTTTTAACATCAACCGAATCAATAATATTTGTAACAGGAACACTACAATATAAAGCAATCTTCTCCTTTAAATGCGAATCCAATCCAACACTAGACCTAGTCACAATCATATCGGGAGAAATACCCATTCCTCTAAGCTCAATAACCGAATGTTGCGTAGGCTTAGTCTTAAGTTCCAAAGAACCATAAATAAAAGGAACAAGCGTCGTATGAATAAAAAACACATTCTCCTTACCATACTCATTTCTAATTTGTCTTAAAGCCTCAATAAACGCCTGAGACTCAATATCACCAATCGTACCACCAATCTCCGTAATCACCACATCAGCCATACTAGTAGCCGCAGCCTCATAAACCTTATTCTTAATTTCATTTGTAATATGTGGAACAATCTGAACCGTAGCCCCTAAATAATCACCACGTCTTTCCTTTTCAATAACCGAAGAATAAATCTTACCCGTCGTAATATTAGAAGTATAATTCAACTCCTCATTAATAAACCTCTCATAATGACCCAAATCAAGATCCGTCTCCGCTCCATCAGCAGTCACAAAAACCTCACCATGTTGATAAGGACTCATTGTCCCAGGATCAACATTAATATAAGGATCAAACTTCTGCATAAAAACCTTATATCCCCTAGATTTAAGCAACAAAGCAATAGAAGAAGCCGTTATTCCCTTACCCAAACCAGAAACCACGCCTCCTGTCACAAAAACATATTTAGCCATAAAATACCTCCTATAATAAAAAGCCATACTCACGAGAGTATGACCGGCTCTTTTTAATTATAACACAATTTTAAAAACATGAATACATATTTCAATTAAAAATATTAAAAGGATACCTATCAGGTAAAGAAAGTGAAAAACTCATAAGTTTCTTCGTAGTCGGATGAATAAACTCCAACTTATAAGCAAACAAAGCAATCTGATCTTTCTTAGCATTCTTATTATACCTCTGATCCCCATACAAAGGCATACCGCGAGATGAAAACTGAACCCTAATTTGATGACTTCTTCCCGTTTCAAGACTAATGTCAACTAAAGAAAGACCATTTTTACTTCCAATAAGCTTATAACTAAGACAAGAATACTTACCATCCTTACTAACATAAGTAGTATTAGTCTTATGATCCTTAACCAAATAATCAACCAAAACATCCTCTTCTTCAGGAATGCCATCCAAAACCGCATAATAATATTTATGAAAAGCCTTATCACGAATACAAGCAGATAACCTAGAAGCCGCCTTACTAGTCTTCGCAAAAACCATCAAACCAGAAACTGGCCTATCAAGCCTATGAACAAGTCCCAAATAAACATTCCCCTTCTTATCATACTTCTTTTTCAAATAATCCTTAAGCATACTAAGTAAATCTCTATCATTAGAACTATCAAGTTGAACAGGAACATTAATAGGCTTATTTACAACAAGCAAATGATTATCCTCATAAATAACATCAATCATTACATTCCCATCTTCCATAAATTCCGCAAGGTAAAACTAAATTATTTTTAGTAACCGAAAGACCAACCTCACCAGTCTCCACCTTACCATCAGGATAAAGAGGAAGCATAGAAGTCTTAAGCATATTACCCAAAACAATATTAGAAACACCAGTAGTATAAGAATTAATAAGTAAAAACAAAGGTTTATCACTCAAAATCTTAAGACAAGCCTCCAATAAAACCGCAATATTCTTTTCAAACTTCCAAACCTCTTTATTAGGACCCCTGCCATAACTAGGAGGATCCATAACAATGCCATCATACTTATGGCCCCTTCTATACTCCCTTTCAACAAATTTCAAACAATCATCAACAATAAACCTAATCGAATGATCACCAAGACCACAAAGCTCCATATTTTCCTTAGCCCACTTACTAATACTCTTAGAAGCATCAACCTGAACAACCGAAGCCCCAGCCTTCGCACAAGCCATAGTAGCGCCTCCTGTATAAGCAAACAAATTCAAAACCTTAACCTCTCTTCCAGCCTTCTTAATTTTACTAGCCATAAAATCCCAATTAGTAGCCTGCTCAGGAAAAAGCCCCGTATGTTTAAAACCCGTAGGCGTAACCTTAAAAGTAAGGCCCTTATAATTTACCGTCCAAAACTCTGGAATCTTCTTCTTAAATTCCCAATAACCACCGCCCTTAGAAGAACGATGATAAAAAGCATCCGCATTATTCCAAGCCTTATCAAATTTAGCCTCCCACATAGCCTGCGGATCAGGACGTCTTAAAACAACATCCCCCCACCTTTCAAGTTTCTCACCATTACCAGCATCAATACATTCATAATCTTTCCATTCATCACTAATTTTAAGCATTTAAATCACCAAATAATATTATATAGATAATTAAACCATTTGTCTACACTTTAAAACAAAACAAACATTATCAAAATAAAAAAGGGGAAGCACTACACTTCCTGAAAACCGAAATTAAAGATATCGAATTGACACCAATATAAACTCCATTTTTGCCCCTTTTAGAATTTGCATTACATCTCGGTATTTCTCCCCTATAATAAAATTATATGCAGTTTATAAAAAATCTTCAACCATTTTAAAACAAAAGTATTCCACTTTACGCCAAACTTTACACAAAAAAACATCGAAATATAAAATTCCAATGTTTTCTTTTCCAAAATTTATTATCTCTTTGAGAACTGTGGAGCACGACGAGCACCTTTTAATCCAGGTTTCTTTCTTTCCTTTACTCTTGGATCTCTTGTAACAAATCCTGCTCTTTTTAAAATTTTTCTATAACTATCCTCATTACCTTCATTTTCTTTATCATACTCTAATAAAGCTCTAGTAATACCTAAACGAATAGCACCTGTTTGACCTGTAAAACCGCCGCCTTTAACATTAACAGTAATATCAAATGTTTTTTCATTATTTGTAGCAACTAATGGTTGCATTAAATCCATTACATTGGTTTCATATGGCATGAAATCTCTAACATCTCTACCATTAATCGTAATCTTACCAGTACCAGGAGTAACTAACTTTACTCTAGCTACTGATGCTTTTCTTCTACCAGTTCCAGTAAATTCTCTTGTATTTGCCATTTAAACCCTCCTAATCCATTTTAAGTGCTTTTGGTTTTTGCGCACTATGTGGATGTTCTCCTTCAGAATATACAAATAATTTCTTATACATTTGTCTACCAAGTCTTCCCTTAGGAAGCATACCTTTTACAGCTCTTTCAATCATTTCAACAGGATATTTTTCAACCATTTCCTTAGCAGTTCTTTCTCTAAGACCACCAGTATATCTACTGTGATCATAATAAATTTTGTCATTTAACTTATTACCAGTTAAATTTACCTTGTTAGCGTTAATAACGATAACATAATCTCCACCATCAACATGAGGAGTATAAGTTGGCTTATGTTTACCTCTTAAAACAGAAGCAACTTTAGTAGCTAGACGACCTAAAGTAACACCTTCAGCATCAACAACATACCAATCTCTAACTACATCTTCTTTTCTTTGCATGTATGTTTTCATAAAACTTTCCTTTCTCCTTTACATTAGTAAGTTTTCCCAGAACTTACTCATGTGGGATAAATAAATGTACCACCACTAATTTTACTAAAAATATAAACACTTGTCAATAAAATTATACTCAAAAATATAAACAATTATAACTTTTCTTCAGTATATAAAATACTTACCTCACCATAATCACTAGAACTCTTACTTTCATAAACATCAAAATGATGAAGAATAGTTCTCTCCAAAGAATCAGAAATCTTAATATTTTTTAAATTATCCAAAATATCATAAACATGTTTCTTAGGATATAATTCTTCCTTATGAGCTACAAGAAAATTATCAAAAGGCAAATCCAAAACCTTACTCAAAGTAAGCGTACTCACATCAATCTTAAGAGATTCAGGCAAAAACAACCACAAATCATTACAAATCGCATCACCAGTAAGCAAAATCCTAGCCTCTAAAATCAAAAGACCAATAGAACCCGCCGTATGACCAGGTAACGCAACAATCCTCGCGTGAAAATTACCCAAGTCAAACACATCACCTTCATTAACAAACTTTACCTTAGGTAAACTCCTATTAATATAATCCTCACACTCTTTATCATCATAAATTCCTCTTCTTAAAAACTTATCCGAATACTTTTTCCTACTTTCCTTTCCATTACTTTCCTTAAACAATTCATAATCCAAAGAAGATAAATAAATCTCATCAAAAAAAGTACACCCCAAAGTATGATCAGGATGACCATGGCTCGCAATAACAACCAAATCCGTATCAATCAAACCATCAATAAGTTTCTTAGTATCACGTATACCATAACCCATATCCCATAAAATAGATAACTTTTCCCCTTTAATCAAAGTCATATGAACCGTCGCATAATCCTCTATTTGATAAATATTAGGATACACCTCTTTTATATTAGCCATTTCATCACAACCCTTCTAAAAAAATTTTACCACAAAAAAAAAGTATAATCCACTATTAATACATAAATTATACATTTTCAAAACATTGAAATAAAAATAAAAATATGATACCATAGCAAAAAGAAAAGAGGAAAACAAATGAAAATAGGAATAATATTTGCTATGCAAGAAGAAATAAACGAATTTCTAAAAAACATAAACGAAACAAAAGAAAACAAAATATATGATTTAACATTCATCGAAACAAAATTTAATAACATAAACCTAATATTAGTAGAAAGCGGAATAGGTAAAGTAAACGCCGCAAGAAGCACCCAAATACTAATAGATACCTATAAACCAAATTATATATTTAATGTAGGTGTAGCCGGAGGAATATCCGAAAACATAAACGTTCTAGACATCGTAATCGGAGAAAAACTAATTCAACACGACTTTGATATAACCGCATTTAATCACAAAAAAGGATATATACCAAATATAGGAACATCCATAAATTCAGATAAAAAATTAATAAACATCGCCAAAACAATAAAAAACCCAATAATTGGAACAATAGCATCAGGAGACATCTTCTGTACAGACCCCAACATGACCAAAAAAATAAACAAAAAATTTTCCGCCCTATGCGTAGAAATGGAAGGGGCCGCAATCGCCCAAGTGTGTAAACTATCAAACACCCCTTTTCTAATAATAAGAAGTATATCAGACACTCCAAATAACAATAACCAAATCACCTATGAAAAATTTCTTAAGCAAAGCTGCCAAACAATAGCGTATTACATGAACGAAATATTAAAACATATGGAATAATTTTCATGTTTTTTTATTCCCCAAAATAATACATGCAGATAAATCAAAACCTTAGACAACGAAGAAAGAATCCGAAATTATAACATTGACAAAAATAGATTCGATATAGAAAAGTAACCACACACTTTAAAAAAAGATAATAGAAAAATAAAATAAACCAATAAACAAAAAAAGAGAACCATTTAGTTCCCACAAAGACTTTTACAAATATTTACAAAAGCATATTTATCTAAGGAAAATATTACTTAATATAATACATCTTTCAAATAAAGCCCCTCAGGTGCAGCCGTCTTACCAGCCTTTCTCCTATCCTCTTCTTTCAAAATATCAATAATATCTTCACTTTTACGCTTACCTTCACCAATTTCAATCAAAGTTCCCATCATATTTCTAACCTGATACCTTAAAAAACCAGTTCCCAAAAACGATAAAGTAATCTTATTAACATTCTTCATATCCCTAATCAAATTAGTTTGAACAATAGTCCTAGTATAATCTTCCTTCTCATCATCAGCCTTCGAAAAAGACTTAAAATTATGAGTACCCTCCAAATACTTAAGAGCCCTTTCCATCTCAACCACATCTAACTTTTTATTATACTGATATATATAATCCTTCTCAATTGGATTATACTCGCCCATATTAATCATATAAATATATTCCTTAGCCTTAACATTAAACCTCGCATGAAAATCATCAGCCACAATTTCAATATCTTTAATATAAATATCACGAGGAAGCAAACTATTAAGTCCATCTTTAAGTTTAATAGGCGTAATATGCTTCATATCCAAATCAAAATGCGCCTTTTGATTATAAGCATGCACTCCCGCATCAGTTCTACCAGAAGCATGAACAGAAATCTTACTACCTCCATTAATAGTCTTCAAAGCCTTCTCAATCTCCCCTTGAACAGTCTTACACTTAGGTTGCTTTTGATACCCCTTATACTTAGAACCATCATAAGCAAATGTCATAAAATATCTCATAAAATTACTCCTTTCCAAATAATAACCCCCATAATAGCAATATGAATCACTAATAAATAACTATCAAAAATCCCCCAATTATTTATTCTAAAATTAGTTCTTGTTCTCTCATAACCATATAACCTTAAAAACATCATCTCTTTAAGTGATTTAAGCCTAGATAAAGATTTAAACCAAGAAGCCAAAATAGCAACGAAAAAAGTCGAACACAAACTATTAAAACTACTATATCTATCAATACCCCTACTTGCCATCGACCTATAAACATTATTAACCTCACCAATAAAAGTAGGAATAAACTTAAGAGAAACACCAACATTAACAGCCAGCATATTAACCTTAATATTAACCTTATTAAGTGGATAAAAGAACTTTTCAAGACCATATATAATCTCCGTAGGTGGCGTTGTCAAAGTAAGAATAGACAAATAAATAGTAATCAAAATCAAATTAACAAAAATAACAAATCCAAAAGCAAAAGACAAAGACAAAAGACTAAAAAACAAAAAAACGAACAAAAGCAGCGGAAATATACTCTTAACCGAACTATAATAAACACTAAGTGGTAAATTAGTATTAACAACCATCACCATCACAAGCAAAGTTAAAACCATAGAAATCTCTAAATCATTAGTAAAAAGAGCCATACAAATAAAAGCAATAGTACAAATAATCTTAGAAAGAGGATGCATATCATGAATATTAGATTTAGTTTCAATATAACTACCAATCGATATATTATTTAACATACCTATATATATCCTTCAACAAATCATTAATATCATCCCTATATCCAATATTCACATTTTTCCTTTGCATAACAATATTAGAAAACTCAATAAGCTTAGGAGTCCTAATTTTGCACTTAGAAAGAAGTTCTCTATTCGTAAACACCTGATACTTATCACCATGAAAAATAACCTTCCCAGAAGAAACAACATAAATATCATCCGCAATTGCATGAACAAAATCAGAATCCATACTAGAAATAATAACCGTCTTCTTATACCTAAACTTCATCATTCTAATAAGCTTAATCAAATGCTTTCGACCAGCCGAATCCAAATCAAGACTAACCTCATCCAAAATAATCACCTTCGGATTAAAAGCCAAAACCGTAGCAAGACCCAGCCTCTTTTGCTCACCACTACTAAGATTTTTAGGATTTCTTTTCAAATAAGAATCATCAAGACCAACCATTTTCAAAGAGTCACTAACCCTTTTCTTTAAAGGAGTATCACCAAAACTTAATCCCCTAAGAGCAAACTCAATTTCCTTTTCCACAGTATCACAAAAAAACAAATTTTCAAGATCTTGACAAACAATACCAACACGTGTCTTATAACTACCAATATCCATAGTAGTCTTACCATTACAAATAGAAATACTACCACAAGAAGGTTTAATAATTCCACCAAGCAAATTTAAAATGGTAGATTTAGAAGACCCAGGACCTCCAATAATCGCCGTAATCTTATTACCATAAATAGTCATATTAAGATTAGAAACAACCTTCCTTTGCATATCAGTATATCTATTTACAAAATAATCAACATTCTCTACCTTTATTTCCATAAATCATCCACCAACTTTTCCGGATCAGTTTCCACCTCATGCACAAGATTATAAAACTTAAGTTTATTAGAAAGACTAACCATAAAAGGTAAATCAAGTCTAGCAGAAATAAAATCATCTTCCCTATCTAAAGCAGTAGATAAATCAGTATTAAAAATAACCTTACCTTTATCTAAAAGTATAACCCTATCACCATATAAAATATCCTCAGGATTATTTGTAATATTAATAATAGTTAACCCATCATTCTTATTTAAATCCTTAAGGATTTTCATAACCTTAGAAAAAGAATCAGCATCCAAATAATTAAAACCACCATCAATCACAATAAGCTTAGGTGAAATAACAAGTGAAGAAGCAAATGAAACCAAAGCCTTAGCATTAACATCAAGACTTCTAGGATTTTCATTCAAAATACCAGTTATACCAAATAAATAAGCAATTCTCTCTACCCTACTTTGAATAGAAGCCTTATCATACCTCATATTTTCCAAAGAAAAAGCAATTTCATCCATAACCGTTTCAGCTACAAAAAAATCATCAGGATTAGAAAAAACAACCGAAACATTTCTTCTAACATCAGTTAAATTTTCCTTAGTAACACTTAAAGAACATGTATGAACAAAACTATCACCAAATAAAGTTCCAATAATAAGCTTAAGAAGTGTACTCTTACCAGAAGAATTAGGACCAATAATAGTCGTAAAAGTTCCAGATTCAATCTTCAAATTTAAATTTTCAAAAACCTTAACATCACCATAAGAAAAATTCAAATCCTTAATTTCCACAATATTATTCACTTATATCACCACTTACATTATTATAATATAAATTACCCACTTTTTCAACAAATAAAACCATCAACAAATGGTCCTATCATTATCTCTTTTTACTTTGAATACCATAAACAATCTTAAGTAATAATTTTCTAGGTACAAACCTAGTCAAAAATACTAAAACTTTCATCCTAACACTAGGAATAATAATAAGTTTCTCATTAAACATATTCTTAACAGCATACCTTGCCACATCCATACTATCTAAACCCTTAATACCAAACTTCACATTAGCCACCCTATTAAACTCAGTATCCACAGGTCCAGGACATAAAACACTAATAGAAACATTACTATTATCACGCCTTAACTCCTCATAAATAGCCATTGAAAGATTATAAACATAACTCTTAGAAGCATAATAAGTACTCATTAAAGGCCCAGGCATAAAAGAAGCCGAAGACGCCACATTTAAAATATAACCCTTATCTTTCTTTTTAAAATCCTCCAAAAAAAGCTTAGTCAAAGTATGCACCGTCTTCACATTCAAATCAATCATATCAAGTTCCTTATCAAGCTTAGTATCCGAAAACTCACCACATAAACCAAAACCCGCATTATTAATCAAAATGTCAATATTTTCCTTCTTAAGTTTCCTATAAAGCTCCATACAATTATAAGTACTAGAAACATCCATCACCATAACACTAGCCTTATCACCAAGCTCTTTAGCAAGCTTCTCAAGCCTAGTCTTTCTTCTAGCCACCAAAACAACCTCATAACCTTCACTCACTAAAACCCTAGCCATATCCGCACCAAGACCAGAACTCGCCCCCGTAATTAATGCCTTCATAACAATTCCCCATTTCTAATTACTTATTATATAATAGACACATAATTTTGTAAATGAAATTCCACACATTTTACATTTTCTTTTTAAGTTCATCTATCTCCTTTTCCAAAGCATCCTTCATCTTATAAAGCATATCAATAGTATCATCATCACTAACACCATTAAAAGAAGATTTATTAGAATCACGAAAAGCCACAAAATAAGCATTAGTGCAAATAAGCTGAGACACAAGCATAAGCCAGTTACCAATCGCATTTTGCCTATCAGCATTATTATCTTCAGTCAAAATAAATCCTACTGCTACCGCACTTAAAGTATAAAGTTGTGGGGAAATATTTTTCATTAAAATCCTCTCCTAAATATATCTTATTTAACTAACATAAATATGTGTCCTAAGTTTTAATAGCCAAAAAAACTGTGAATAACTACACACAGTGTTTTAAAATAATCATTATATTTTTTTATAGCCAAAAGTAATATTTAAAGAAGATAATTCATCAAAATAAATTTACGTAAAGTAATTAAAATGTTTCCTTTTTGGTACATAATAACTTAAAACTGTAAAAAAGCTCTACTCAATAGTAATAAGTTCATATTCCCTACTACCAAAACCAAGCTCACTAGCAGCCTCAATAGTATGAATACCATTTCTTGATTCAATCCTTTCAATCAAATGACTTTTACCCTCATCATCAGAATTATAAACAATATCAATACATGCCTGATCAATAGCAATAGGATCAGCACTAGCCAAAATACCAATATCCTTCATACAAGGGTCTTCAGCCACCGCACAACAATCACAATCGACAGACATATTACACATAATATTTACATAAGCAATATTACCTTCAAATTCCCTATGAACCGCAAAAGCCGCATCAGCCATAGACTCTAAAAACATATCTTGTGAAGGCAAATTATCCCATAATTTACTTTGATCTGTTATCCTGCCAGCAGAATGAATCCAAGCCTTTCCCCTTGAAGAAGCCACACCAATAGATAATTGTTTCAAAGCACCGCCATAGCCTCCCATTGGATGACCCTTAAAATGAGACAAAACAAGCATACTATCATAATTTTTAATATTTCCTCCAACATAATCTTTCTTAATAACATGACCAAAAGGAATATCCAAAACCAAATCAGGACCCTCACTATCTAAAATATCAACATCAAAATATTTAGTCCAACCATGTTTCTCCATAAGTTTCTCATGCTTGCTAGTAGAATTTCTAGCCCCACTATAAGCCGTATTACACTCAGCAACAGTACCAGAAACCTTATCAATTAATGATTTCACAAACAAAGGCCTTACATAATTCTGATTACCATCCTCTCCAGAATGAAGTTTAACCGCAGTCTTACCTTTTAAATCAATCCCCAAAGCATCATAAACCTTTACCAAATTTTCTTCAGTAACACCTTTAATAAAATACACCTTAGATTTTTCCACAAACATCTTCCTTTCCATTATTACAAAATTTTATCATACCAAGTATCACTAACAGGCTCACACCATTCATTAGACCTCTCATCTCCTACTACCTCCACCACAATATGACTAAACCAAGAATCATGAGTAGCACCATGCCAATGTTTCACATTAGCAGGAATAACAACAACATCACCAACATGTAATCTTCTAACCTCTTTTCCTTCTTCCTGATAAAAACCATCTCCATCAACACAAATTAAAATCTGTCCCCCACCAGATTTAGCATGATGAATATGCCAGTTATTACGGCACCCAGGTTCAAAAGTCACATTAGCCAAAAACACATCATCCGTCTTTACAAGCGGATTCAAATAAGATCTACCAGAAAAATAATCAGCATAAGCATCATTAAAATCCCCTAAACCAAAAAAGCCACCATGATTTACAGTTTTCAAATCAGAAGCATATACCTCCTTAGCCAAATTAAAAGTCGCAAAAGCCTTAGGCCATCCAGCATAAAACGCCGTATGAGTTATAATTCCAGCCATCTCCTCACAAGTAACACCATTTTTTCTCGCATTTTCCAAATGATACCTTAAAGAATTATCTGTAATCCCACTAGACATTAATGAAACAACCGTAATCATACATCTAGTTTTTAAATCAATAGAACTATCATTCCAATTCTCTCCAAATAAAATATCATCATTATAATGTGCGAACTTAGGCGCAAATTCCCCCAAAGTATCTCTTCCTGCAGTTTGTTTTATCATATATTACACCAACTTTCCATTATAAATTACACACCCAATTATCAAAATCATCTTCATTTTTTAAAACACCATTATCAAAAACCAAATTCAAAGTTTTTCTAACACATACTATCTTTTCAATATCCTCAAAAGTATGACCAAGCCACCCCGCATTAGTAGCAATAGCGTAAAAAACCTTATCACTAAAATCATAAGAATTTAAAAACGTATTTATAGGCGAAGCATACGTGTACCACCAAACAGGCGTAAGTAAAACAATCTCATCATACTTATCCAAATTTACCTCATTAATAAGAGGCATCGCATTATCCAAAGCATACCCCTTTGCCTCTTCCACAAGCTTATTATAATCATTAGTATAAGGCTTTAAAGGTGTAATTTCAAAAATATCACAGCCTAATCTATCCTTTAATTTATTCGCAATTCTCCTAGTATTTCCACTATAAGAATAATATACAATCACTTTCATTTAACATTCCTCTTTCCCTCATAATAATTAATTTTATAATTCAAAAATTCCATAATTTTTTCCTTTTCTTTAATTTTATCCACAAGCTTTTCCCTTTGCCTAAAAAGCATAGAAATTCTCTCGTCCAAAGTATCATCACCCAACTCATAAAGATTCAAAAACTTAATAATACTTTCCAAATCAAAACCCGCATTTTTCATACAAAGAATAAAATTCAAATCCTTCTCATTCAAAGAAGAATAATCCCTCTTACCATTAACTCTTTTAACATTCCTAAGAAGGCCAATTTTTTCATAATACCTCAACGTATCACAAGATAAATCATACTTTTTACTTATATCCCCAATCGTCATATAACCCTCCTACAACAAAATTATAACACCTAGAGCTAACTCTAAGTCAAGAAAAATCACAAAATATTTCAAATAAAACAAAACCATAACTCAACCAAAAGTTTAGTAAACTTCTACCTTTACTTTATTGTATTTAAAAAAATAATCAAGTAAAATAAAAAATGTAGGAGGTAAAAAGATGAAAAAAAAGATAAAAATAATCGTAATAACATTATTAATCGTACTAGCAATAGCCCTCATCACCATAATAACCCTAAACCAAATTTCAAATAACGGAAAAGAATTAAAAACAAAAGAATCCCTAATAACAAAACAAGAAAAAATAGAAAAAAAATTTAAAACCGAAGGATACACCATAAATAGACCAAACGTAATATTAAATCCATACGGCAACTCACCACTAACCGCCCTAATAATGTTTGAAACCAAAAATAAAGTAAGTCCAAAAGTAACCATAAAAGGAAAAAGTGAAAAAACAACCTTTACATACACCGCTGAAAAAAGCAAAAAACACTATTTAAATATTTATGGACTTTACCCAGACAAAGAAAACACCATTATCATAGAATATGGAAAAACAAAAAAAGAAATAAAAATCAAAACAGACAAACTACCAGATGACTTTGTAACCGTAAAAGACGTTTATAAAGACGAAGACAAACTAACAAACGATTTATATTTCTTCACCCCATCAAGCAAAGGATATACCTGTGCTTACGACATAAACGGTGATGTCAGATGGTACTTAACAAACGAAGCCCTATGGCAAAATACAAGACTAAAAAATGGACACTTATTACTAAGTACCGAAAGACTAATAAACACTCCATATTATATGACAGGCCTATATGAAATGGACCTAATGGGAAAAATATATGCAGAATATAGTCTAAAAGGTGGATATCATCACGACTACTACGAAATGGAAAATGGCAACCTATTAATAGCTTCAGACGACTTCAACAATGAATATGGAACAGTAGAAGATTACATCGTAGAACTAGATAGAAAAACCGGTAAAATAGTCAAAAAAATTGACCTGAAAAAAATCCTAAACATGGAAGATGGCAAAAGCGAAAACTGGAGCGAATACGATTGGTTCCACAACAACTCCGTATGGTATGACAAAAAAACAAACTCCATAACCCTATCAGGACGTCATCAAGACGCCGTCATCAACATAGACTACACCAGTGGAAAACTAAATTGGATTCTAGGTGACAGTACAAACTGGAACAAAAAATACCAAAAATACTTTTTAAAAAAAGGCAATAAAAAAACCGAATTTCAATGGTCCCAACACGCCGCAATGATAACCAAAGAAGGATACCTATTCCTATTTGATAACGGAAACAATAAATCAAAAAACAAAGAAGAATACACACCAGCCGAAAATAGCTATAGTAGAGGTGTAATGTATAAAATAAACACCAAAAATATGACCGCAACCCAAATATGGCAATATGGAAAAGAAAGAGGAAGTAAATTCTACTCTCCATATATATCAGATGTAGACTACATAGAAAAAAATCATTACATAATCCATTCAGGTGGAATATCATATAAAGATGGAAAAATACAAAATCAACCCGCTGGAATAGCCGGTTCAGACGAACTATTAAGTGACACCGTAGAACTAATAAATGATAAAAAAGTTTTCGAACTAAAACTAAACACCAATAACTACCGAGTAGAAAAAATGAGTCTCTACACAAAAGCAGATAAAAAAAGAACCTTCAAAAAAGCCAAAAAACTAGGAACCCTAGGACAAACAGAATACAATGACAAAAGAAACGGATTTATCCTATCAGCAAAACAAATAGATAAAAATTATAAAAAACATAAAATAAAATTAACCAAAGAAGAAGATAGACTAGTCCTAGAAGGAACCTTCAAAAAAGGAGCCAACGTAAACATACTACTATACAAAAATATGACATCACTAGTCTACAACGTTAGAGTAAGCAAACACCCATACACCGCCTTATGTGTAGATGTATTCACTGAAAAAGAAACCAAAGAAGGAATCACCATAAACAAATACATAAATAGTGAAGGCTTAAAAGGAAAATACACCATCTACATCGAAATAAATAATAAAATATATAAAACAAATAAAACTGTAAAATTTTAAGAATTACGAGTTAGTAATTCTTTTTTTAAACAAAAAATCAGTCAAAAACAAAAAAACAATGTTTTTTGGTAATATATTTAAAAAATAACAAACTTTACGTAAATAAAAAAGAATATCATTTAATATTCTTAGAAAAAACAGAATTAGACACATTTTCAAAATCATCATTCCCTTTTAAATCATCCAAAAATTTATCCAAATCACCAACAGCATACTGCCTTATAGCCTCTTTAACAATACAATTTTTAAGTGGAACCTCAAAAGAATCAAGCACATCCAAAAGAAAATCAACCTCAGTTCTAGTTACAGTTCTAATATCACCAGTTTCCGCCAAGAACTTTAAAACACCAGGTCTTTCGCTAGGTCCCATACTCTCACACAAATTATATTCCTCTAACCACTTTAAAGGCTGAACCTGTTGTCCAAACTTAAGAGTTCTTCTAAAAAACAAAACAGCCAAATTACTTTCATCAAAATGAACATTCAAAAAATTCCACATCTCATCAATAGAACAAAATGGCGCCTTAGCATAAAATTCATAAGCAAACTCAATTTTCTGTGAAGAAGAAATTACATTAAAATCATCAAGATTAAACTTTTCCACCATACTTTCAATACCCTTAGCCTTTTCCATCATAATAGCATCATAATCTTCTTGTTTCTTTAAAAATAAACCATTTATTTTTTCATATAAATCAATATCAACCTTACCAATTAATTCAATAAGTCTTCTCATTTCAGAATCAGTAAAATTAAACTTATCACAAAAATCATCCAATTTCATTTCACCATCAGAAAGATTAATTAAATCATCATATAAAAGACTATATAACCTCCCCATTTTACCCCTAGCTAAAGAAACAGTCTTCTCCATAGAAGGAGTTTTATATTTATCTGGAATCAAAGAAATATTCCTCAACTTAGAAAAACACAAATCATATAATTTCCGAGTTCTAAACTTAGATGGAACATTATTTATATTACCCCCCATAGATACATACTTAAGGCACATATCAAAAGATAACACATCTAAAGGAACCAAAGAAATATCCCCACCATTATTTATAAAACTGTTAGCCATCTTTTCAGTCACACATTTAGAAGGAATTAAAGTTAAATCACCAGTCTTAAAAAAATATTCCTCACTCATCATTTGTTCCCTTTGAGTCTCCGAAAACATATCAAATCTATTTGATTCAAAACATTCCGCATAAACTTTAGACAAATGACAGTTTTTAAAATAAAAAGATCGCATTTTCTGAGTAACAAAACTCTCTGGAACAACCCAAAGACTACCACCATTATAAATAAACTCGTACCAATATTTTTGATTTTTTTGCATAAAAATCACCTCGAGTATATAGAGTACCACATAACAAAAAATAAAACAAGTAATATTTTCCATAAATCATAACAAAAAACATTTTACTAAAAAAAGATACAAAAGTATCCATTAGTACTCATAAGTTCTAACCTTAGCATATTTCTTATAAACAGCCACAGAAGCATCATCATGTAACCTAAGTCCAGCATCAGTCTTATGATAACCAATATTATCATAAATAGGAGAAATCTCACCATGATGAGCCAAAGCACAAATACTTTCAGCAACATCATCAGAATAACATCCCTCAAATATTGCATTCAAATTAGTATCATCAACATCCTTATAAACACCATCAGTAACCGCCAAAATACCATCATAACTAGCAGTCGGTATCACATCAACCATAGGATCACAATAATACCACTTAGAAGATCCATAACCAATATAACCCTCTGGTGCCCTACTTGCTGTCTCAACATCATCAAACAAAATATCCACACCTAATTTATTAGCCTTATCCAAATGATTTTCACACCTCTTAATAGGATTTAACTGTCCACTTTTCTCCAAATAAACCCTAGTATCACCAACACTACTAACATAAGTATTATCATTAGTTATTAAAATGCAAGAAGCAACAGTACAAGGACTAGGACGCATATTAGAATAAACATCTGCAATATGCCTATCCGATGCCTTAATAGCATTCGTCAAAAGAACACTAACATCATTATTCTGTAAATCAGAAACAGTCAAATTATTAAACCAATTATGCATATCAACAGAAAATAAAGTAGACGCAAGATAACCATTTTCACTACCACCAACACCATCAGCAACGACCAAAAGCTTAACGCCATTCAAAGAAGGATGTTCCGCAGTAATTACACAATCATCATTATAAGAACCTTTATTAACAGCATTACCACCAAAAGAAGCACTATCAAGAATAGGATTTTCTTCACGTCCAAAAGAACTCATAGAATTAGCACCTTGCCCATTAACACTAGAATTATTAAAATTCATATCTTCAAAAACTGTCTCATTAACTTTTGATAAGTCATTATCAAATGCCCTTACACGTAAATAATCTTTCTCAATAAGATTACTAAATTTATTATTAGCATCTTTTTTTAACACAGGTAATTTACCTACAGATTCTACATAAGTACGAAGGTTATAAGCAATTTCCTTAAGTTCATCTAAATTCTTATGAAAAAGTGAACTAGGTGATAAATTTTCTAACTTTCTCTTATCCGATATAAACTGTTCCATACATGATATAGCATATATTAATGAAACTTTAGGAAAATAATTAAAATTATTTCTATTTATCGGTTTTTCTTTAAATAAATCAATACTTTTATCAAGTTCAACAATCATTTTATAATTTAAATGAACAACATCTATTAAAAAGCCAATATCTTCCAGTGAAATACACGCAAAACGCCAAGTAGGCCTCCAATCCTTGTCTACCCTATCTTTAAAACTACGTTCTGTTAAAAAAACCTTAGCCTTAGTTCGAACACGCTCCTCAAAATCCAAATCATATAAGTTTTTGTTAATAACATTGGAAACAATTTCTCTAGCATCACCATTACGAGTAACAAACATAATACCATTTTTAATTTCACGAAAACAATTAAAAATAGCCTCTGCATTAAAAGACAAATGTTCCTTTTCATTATACTTATCTTGAGTTTTCATAATAGCATATAAAATTCTATCAGCCTCATCGTTCTTTTGAGAAAAGACTTCATCAGCAACTTTTAAAGCAAGTTCTATTTCCTTAAGATCATTAATAGATCTTAAAACACCATTTGACATAGTTTCAAAAACACATCGTTTACCATCAAATTCCTGTACCAGCCCAAGATCCATTAACCGCATAAAATCAGAAATAACCTTATCCTCATCAGCCCCAATTAACTCTCCATAAGTTTTCTCATCCATATATATCCCCCCAAAAAACACGCAAATACTATATCACACAATAAAAAATAATGCAAGTTAAAATTATATCTCATAAATCATAACAAAAACATTTTATACAAAAAAAGATACAAAAGTATCAATATTTAAATAATAAAAATAATTTATCTAGATTTAAAACTTTTACTTGAATCAGAAGAATTCAAAGTAAAATTATCAGTTTCAACCATCATCTCATCAAGAATAACAGGAGTCTTTGAAAAATCAGAAACAAATACATCATCAAAACGATCTACCTTAGAAACACCTTTGTTAGAATTAGATTTATCATCTTCTTCAACCCGTAAAGTTTTCATATTAGCAATAGCTTCTCTCCTATGATTTTTAGCATAATTTCTAACAGCAGCATCTTTTTTAACTTCATCACTAGCAAACTCATAAGCTAAAACATTATTAGACATAGCCGCAAGAACAACATCTTTATTATTCCTATATTTTAAAGGGACATTCCTCAAATTATCACCATAACTAGAAACCGCTGCCATAATAACTTTCGGATTATTTCTAACCTTTTTAGAAAACATACCATAAAATTCTCCAGAAGTACTTAGTAATTTTAAAGCAATATCCTTATCATTTTCTAATCCCTTAGGCATATTCTCAACATTATCAAAAAGCACCTTATAAGAAATAAGTCCAGAATTATAAGCATCAATTACCTTTAAAAAATTTCTTTTTTTGTGTCCTGGAACCAAAGAACCAAACCTTTCAAAAAACTTAGCCATCAAATCTCTCCTTTCATCCACATCACCACTATATCAAAAAAAAAAAAAAAAAACAAGTAATATTTTCCATAAATCATGTATTGTGTGTAAAACTTAGTAAATGGGTAGTAAAAAAAGACTAAATAGAAACCATTTATTTCTACTTAGCCTCTTTATAACACTTTTGAAATATATTTATTTTTAATTAATATTATAAATTTCATTAAATATATTTTAATACTATCTATGTCTTTCACCTTTGCTTGCTGTTTGATCATCATAAATAGGTTGTTCTTGTGGAAAAAATGTTTGCATAAAATTGGCATGCCTATTATTTTCTATTTCTATTTTTTTATCTATTTCTCTTATGTCCTCTTGATAGTCCTGAATAGAACAACCTCCACTTAGATAAATTTCTTGTACTTCTATTTGTTCCTTTTCTAAACTTCTTAATTTGTAATCGTGCCTATTTTCAGCGGCTAATTTCCTACCAAGATGCACTTCAATATCTCCTAATTGAATTCGTTTTGCATATATATGATATTCTGTAAAATAATTTCGTGCTTCCTGTTCCAAAATACAACCTTCTATTTTTAAATCAATTAATTTTTGTTGTTTTGAATATTCCAAAGTTTTTATTTTTTCACTTTTCCTTTGAATAATTAATTGGTGTGATTGGTCAAATAAGTTCATTTTTCGAATTTCAATTTGCATCTGTGCTATATCATTTTGTAATAATAGTTGGTTTATTTCATTTTGTAATTTGCTTTCTTTATTATCACCAATATAAGCATTAACCTCATCAGATTTAGAGGCCTTTAGTTCTTCTTGAGCCAATTCTATTCCAGCCTCTCTAATAGCATTCGCAAAATCACTTTTATTATTTTCTAAAAGTTTTCTTATACCAAATAATATTTCTGGTGATGAAAGATTACCTGATATAAACTTACAACCATCCCAATAATAAGTAGAAAACCTTTGCATCCAGTCAGAAAATCCATCCTTTAATTTTCGAATAAAAATATCTCTTTCTCGTTCATATTCAAACATAACACCTAAATTAATATTTATTTCTTCTATTGCCTCTTTTCTTTCCTCTTCATCGATTGAATTATCTGTCTCTACACTTATCAAAGCTTTCAAATCAGATATAAATTTATCTGTAAATTTTTCAGTTTCACTATCACTCAAACTTTTAAGCACTCCAAAACCGTCTTCTGAAGTCGCATTAACCACTTCCATTATTTAATCACTCCATTTCTTTTTACATGACTATATATTTATTCATATTTTATTTGCTTCTTATTTTTAAATATCTAGTCCTTCCTTTTAAAGGATATCAAAAAAAAAAAAAAAAACAAGTAATATTTTCCATAAATCATTATAAAAAACACACTTTACGTAAAGAAAAAAGATACTATTTAGTATCTCCTTCAACTAATTCAATTTGAACCATTAAAGCATCATCGCCTCTACGTTCGTCTAATTTCAAAATTCTAGTATAACCACCATTTCTAGTAGCATAACGAACAGCTAAGTCATCAAATACTTTTTTAACAGTCGCTTTATCATTTTGTAAGAATGCTAATGCTTTTCTTCTAGCATCCTAATTTTCTATACACTATTTATTTCCATCATAACTATTAATCTTCATCACAAAATTTAAATCACAATCTATGATTTTATTTATAACTTTTTTCAATGATTTATCATTTATTTTATTTGTACTAGAACGACAACATATTGAACTTGGCTACTAAGTGATTAGCTTTTAATTCTATCTACCCCTTCCACCTTTGCTTACTGTTTGATCATCATAAAATGTATTTTCTTGTGGAAAATAATTATTCATGGCATTAATGCGAAGATGATTTTCTATTCTTTTGTCTATTCCGCGTAGTTCTTCACTATACTCCTGAGGAGAAATTTCACCATTTAAGAAAGCCAGTTGAGCATGTATTTTCTCAATTTCTAAATTTTTTAATATGTATGTGCTTTTTGCTTCTACACACTCTTCAGTTACATCTTGTGATGCTAATTGTGCTTCTTTCTCTCCCCATTTCCATAAGTACTTGGCATCTTGTAGTTCCCGCCTTAAATTGTCAGCTTCAATATTTAATTCAATTATTTGTTTTTGCTTAGAATACTCTACAGGGCTTATTTCTTTCTTTCTAAACTGATCTTGTAATTTAAATAGTTCATTTTCTTTCGATTCTGAGTTTTCAAACCTCGTCTGAACTATTGCATTTTGTAAGTTTAACTGATTTATTTCGTTCTGCAATTTTGCTTCATCGTCGTTACCAATGATGGTCATTATTTCAGCAGATTTAGAGGCCTTTAGTTCTTCTTGAGCCAATTCTATTCCAGCCTCTCTAATAGCATTCGCAAAATCACTTTTATTATTTTCTAAAAGTTTTCTTATACCAAATAATATTTCTGGTGATGAAAGATTACCTGATATAAACTTACAACCATCCCAATAATAAGTAGAAAACCTTTGCATCCAGTCAGAAAATCCATCCTTTAATTTTCGAATAAAAATATCTCTTTCTCGTTCATATTCAAACATAACACCTAAATTAATATTTATTTCTTCTATTGCCTCTTTTCTTTCCTCTTCATCGATTGAATTATCTGTCTCTACACTTATCAAAGCTTTCAAATCAGATATAAATTTATCTGTAAATTTTTCAGTTTCACTATCACTCAAACTTTTAAGCACTCCAAAACCGTCTTCTGAAGTCGCATTAACCACTTCCATTATTTAATCACTCCATTTCTTTTTACATGACTATATATTTATTCATATTTTATTTGCTTCTTATTTTTAAATATCTAGTCCTTCCTTTTAAAGGATATCAAAAAAAAAAAAAAAAACAAGTAATATTTTCCATAAATCATTATAAAAAACACACTTTACGTAAAGAAAAAAGATACTATTTAGTATCTCCTTCAACTAATTCAATTTGAACCATTAAAGCATCATCGCCTCTACGTTCGTCTAATTTCAAAATTCTAGTATAACCACCATTTCTAGTAGCATAACGAACAGCTAAGTCATCAAATACTTTTTTAACAGTCGCTTTATCATTTTGTAAGAATGCTAATGCTTTTCTTCTAGCAACTAATGATCCATCCTTACCATAAGAAATCATCTTATCAACAAACTTACGAGCCTCTTTAGCTCTAGTTTCAGTAGTAATCACTTTCTCATTATTAATGATATCCTTAGTTAAATTAGCTAGCATACTTCTTCTATGTTTATTATCGCGTCCTAATTTTCTATAAGCCATTAATATTCCTCCTAACTAATTAATCTTCATCACGGAATTTAAGCCCCATATCTTTAATTTTATCCATAACTTCTTTTAAAGATTTTTTACCTAAATTACGTATTTTCATCATTTCTAATTCTGATTTTTCAGTCAAATCACCTAAAGTATTAATATTTGCTCTTTTAAGACAATTATAAGCTCTAACAGAGAAATCTAAATCATCAATAGACGTCTCAAGTTTCTTAAGCTTACTATCCTCTTGCTTAGCATTCATAATACCAGTGATATCAGCAATTTCACTCAAGTTAGTGACAATATTCAAGTGTTCAATTAAAATTTTAGCACCTAATGCCATAGCCTCTTCAGGTCTAATTGAACCATTTGTTTCCACTTCCATAATTAATTTATCAAATGAAGCATCCTGTCCAACACGAGCATTATCAATATAATAATTGATTCTTTCAATAGGTGAATATAAAGCATCAATAGCAATATACCCAATAGCCTCATCTTTAATATATTTCTTATTCTCATTTGAAAGAACTGCTCCGCGTCCATTAGCAATGATAAATTCCATATCTAATTTTCCGCCTTTAGCAAGCGTAGCTATTACCTTATCAGGATTAATAATTTCAACATCTGAATCACATTCAATATCAGCAGCAGTAACCACTCTCTCATCGTGAACAGATAAACGAGCCTTCTTAATCTCCTTAGAATTATTTTTAATAACAATTCCTTTTAGATTCAAGATAATAGCAGTAACATCTTCAACTACACCTTCCATAGTTTGAAACTCATGCATAACACCGTCAATTTTAACAGCAACAATTGCACTACCAGGCATTGAAGACAACATAACGCGTCTTAAGGCATTACCTAATGTTCTTCCGAAACCTCTTTCCAAAGGCTCTAATTCGAATTTTCCATAATTATTATTTTCAACATACTCTGTTATTTTATATTCTGGTTTTTCAAAGTTCATAAAGGGCTCCTTTCCTTATTATCCACGTGGTCTTTTTGGTGGACGACATCCATTATGTGGAATAGGTGTTGTATCAGAAATTGAAGCAATCTCTAAACCTGCAGTTTGTAAAGAACGAATAGCAGTTTCACGTCCAGAACCTAAACCTTTAGCAAATACCTCAACCTTTTTCATACCCATCTCAGCAGCAGCCTTACCAGCAGCTTCAGCCGCCATACCTGCCGCAAATGGAGTTGATTTTTTGCTTCCTTTAAATCCTAATGTTCCAGCTGAGGCCCAGCTAATCGCGTTACCTTCTTTATCAGTAAGAGTTACGATAGTGTTATTGAAGGTAGAATGAATAAATGCTTTACCCTCTGGTACATTTTTCTTAACTTTACGTTTTCTTGCTTTATAAGCCATTTGGCATAACCTCCTTTATTATTTTTTCTTATTTGCGATAGTAACAGGTTTACCCTTACGAGTACGAGCATTTCTTCTAGTACTTTGTCCTCTAACAGGTAATCCTCTTTTATGTCTTGTACCTTGATAAGAATTAATTTCCATTTTTGTTTTTATATTCATATTAACTTCACGACGTAAATCACCTTCAACAGCATATTTATTTACTTCGTCACGAATTCTAGCTAATTCATCATTAGATAAATCTCCAGCCTTCTTATTTTTATCAACCTTAGCACACTCTAGAATTTTATTAGACAAACTTCTACCAATTCCATAAATATATGTTAAAGCGATTTCAGATCTTTTATTATTTGGTACATCTACACCTTTTATACGTGCCATATCTTCGCCTCCTTAACCTTGTCTTTGTTTATGTTTAGGGTTTTCACAAATAACTAATACTTTCCCTTTTCTTCTAATGATTTTGCACTTGTCGCACATTTTTTTAACTGATGGTCTTACCTTCATAAATATACCTCCTATTATTTTCTATAGGTTATGCGCCCGCGTGTTAAATCGTAAGGTGATAATTCCACTGTTACTTTGTCACCTTTTAAAATACGAATATGATTTAAACGCATTTTACCAGAAACGCGAGCTTTGATAACATGGTTGTTTTCGAGATTGATAATAAAATCCCCACCTGGAATAACCTCGGTTACTAATCCTTCAACTTCGATAACATCTTCTTTGGCTTTCTTTTCAGTATTCTTAAACTTACCATTTTGTTTTCTAGCCATCTTATCACCTCCTGGTTAATATTTCATATCCATCTTTAGTAATGAGAACCGTATGTTCAAAATGCGCTGACGGTCTATCATCAGCCGTAACAATAGTCCAATCATCATCCAAAATGAATATATTTCTAGTCCCTAAATTAAGCATAGGTTCAACAGCAATAACCATACCTTCACGAAGCATAGGGCCCTTGCCCTTATCACCATAATTTGGAACATCAGGTTCCTCATGGACATCCGTACCAACACCATGTCCAACAAGTTCCCTAACAACACCTAATTTATGACTTTCAGCATACTTACTAACCGCATATCCAATATCACCAACATGAATACCATCCTTAATAACAGATAATCCTTCAAAAAGTGATTTCTCAGTATGTGTAAGTAAATATTCCTTTTCCTTGGAAATCTTTCCAACTGGATAGGTCCATGCAGAATCACCGTGATAACCTTTATAACATGCACCTATATCAACAGAGATTATATCCCCCTCTTTCAATTTACGATTACTAGGAATTCCATGAACAACTTCTTCATTAACAGAAGCACAAATAGTTCCTGGAAAACCATCATAACCTTTAAAAGATGGAGTTGCACCTCTGCTTATGATATAATCATAAGCTAACTTATCAAGTTCCTTAGTTGTAATTCCAGGCTTAATAAACGGCTTCAAATAATTATGAGTACTACCCGTAATCTCACCCGCAACTCTAAGCAACTCTACCTCTCTTGGAGTCTTAATGCTTATCATAAAGTCCTCCTATAATATTTAAAATTTCTTCAAAAACTTCATTAGTATGTTTACTACTATCAACGTGGTAAACCATACCCTTATCTTCAAAATACGTAATCAAAGGCTTTGTCTCTTTCTCATAAATATGAAATCTATTAGAAAAAATTTCCTTAGTATCATCAGAACGTCTAGTAAGAGAATGATGACAAAAATCACAAACACCAGATTCTAAAGGCATATCTTCAGCAATCTCGTCATTAAAAACTCCACCACAATTCTTACAAACAAGCCTACCAACAATTCTACTACATGCTGTAGCCTCATCCAAATCTAAAACAATAACAATACCTTTTTTCCCAAGTTTACGTAACAACAATTCATAAGCAGAAGCCTGACTAACATTTCTAGGATAACCATCCAAGATAAAACCATTCTTGCAATCATCTTTTCTAAGTCTTTCCTCCAAAAGTTTAGTAACAAGCTCATCACTTACAAAAAGCCCACTTTTTAATTTTTCTTTAACATCTTCATCATCAGATTCTCTAAGCAAATCACCAGTAGAAATATGAGGTATCCCATACTTCTCACTAAGCTTAGCCGACTGAGTCCCCTTACCAGCAGCAGGAGGAGCTAAAAAGGTAATATTCACTATCTAGTTCTCCTTCTTTGCTTATAAGTACGACTAATCAAGTTACTCTCAAGTTGTTTATAAGCCTCAAGAACAACACCAACAACGATGATTAAACCAGTTCCTCCAATAGACACCTCAGTTGGAAGTGTAGAAAACCAACCAAAGATATATGGAAGACCAGCAATACCGGCTAAAAATATAGAGCCGACTACCGTAATTCTAATTAAAACCTTACTAACATATTTCTCAGTTTCCTCTCCAGGTCTAACCCCAGGGATATATCCACCATTCTTATTTAAATTCTCAGATAATTCTTTAGGTTTAATTGTAATAAACGTATAGAAATATGAGAACAAAACAATAAATACAATAAATAGAATAAATCCAGTAACAGAAGATAAACTTAGCCATTTATTAACAAAAGCCATCCATCCATCATTCTTAGCAAACTGAGCAATCAAAGCTGGAACCGAAATCAAAGCTGAAGCAAAGATTACCGGAATAACACCAGCCGAATTTAATTTAAACGGCATATAAGTCTGGCTAGCACCTCTAGTACTATTAGTCTTATTAGCATATTGAACTGGAATTCTTCTTTCTGCAAGTTGTACATATAATACACCTAAAATAACAGCAACATATACAAGAACAAACACACAGAAAGATAAAACACCTAAGAAAATAGTTTGTGTACTAGCAGTATCAACTAAAGCACCCCATGCTTCCGTAAACATATGTGGAGTACTAGCCAAAATACCAGCCATAATAATCATAGATATTCCATTTCCAATTCCCTTAGTAGTAATCTGATCACCCATCCAAAGAAGAAAGGCCGTTCCCGCAGTAAGCACAAGTGATACCATCATATAATCCATAACATCACCATTTGGCATAAACGCAAACGAGAACATATATCCCTGAATAAAAGCAAGAATAATACCTAAAATCCTCGTAATTTGATTAATCTTATTTCTACCAGTTTGACCTTGCTTAGCAAGTTCAGTAAAATACGGTATAATATCCATTTGCAATAATTGCATCACAATAGATGCCGTAATATATGGCATTACACCAAGTGCAAATATAGAAAAGTTCTGCATTGCACCTCCGCCCATCATATCAAGCAATTTAAGAAAACCAACATTCAAGTTTTCATTATCCACACCAGGCACAACAACAGCCGTACCTAACTTAAATATAAATAAGCAAAATAAAGTAAACCATATTTTTTTTCGTAAATCTTTATTAGCTGGGCTAAAAATTTGTTTAAATTTATTAAACAATTAGATCACCTCAGCTTTTCCACCTGTTTTTTCTATAGCTTCTTTAGCAGTTAAAGAAAATTTATTAGCCTTAACAGTTAACTTCTTCTCTAACTTACCATTACCTAAGATTTTTAAACCATCTTTCATGTTCTTTATTAATCCCATATCTTTTAAGATTTCAGGAGAAACTTCAGCTCCATCCTCAAATCTATTCAAATCACTTAAATTAATTGTAGCATATACCTTTTTAAATTTAGCATTAGTGAAGCCTCTTTTTGGAAGTCTTCTGAATAAAGGAGTTTGACCACCTTCAAATCCAATTCTAACTCCTCCGCCACTTCTAGAATTTTGTCCGTTTTCACCACGTCCAGCAGTCTTACCAGTACCACTTCCAGGTCCACGTCCAACTCTCTTTCTATTTTTAGTAGCATATGGATTAGGTTTTACTGTATGTAACTTCATTATAAAATCTCCTCCACTTTTTTACCACGTAACTTAGCAACTTCCTCAGCAGTTCTTTGCATCTTAAGTGCATTTAACGTTGCATATGCCATATTAACTTTCGTATTTGATCCAAGTGATTTTGATAAAATATCTTTAACCCCAGCAAGCTCCAATACAGCTCTAACTGGACCTCCGGCTTTAACTCCGGTACCTTTAGAAGCAGGCTTAAGCATAACTTTACTAGCTCCTCTTACACCAATAGCTTCATGTGGGATTGTGTGCTCATCAACAAGCGCTACTTTAGTTATATTCTTAGTAGCAGCAGCAACTGCTTTCTTAATAGCATCAGGAACTTCTTGAGCTTTACCGGAACCAATTCCGACTTTACCTTTTCTGTCCCCAACAACAACAGTAGCAGCGAAACGTAATTGACGACCACCTTTGGTTACTTTTGTAACTCTTCCAATATTAATAACTTCTTCGTCATACAATTTTGGACGAGGTTCTCTTCTTCTAGTTTCCACTTGTTTCCCTCCTTAGAATTCTAATCCATTCTCACGAGCAGCTTCAGCCAAAGCCTTTACACGTCCGTGATATAGATATCCACCTCTGTCGAATACGACTTTGGTAATTTTTTGTTCTTTCGCTCTTTTAGCAATCAATTCGCCAACTTTACTAGCTGCTTCCACGTTTCCACCATTCTCTAGTTTCAACTCTTTATCAATTGAAGAAGCACTAACTAAAGTTTTACCTTCACTATCATCAATGATTTGGGCGAAGATGTTACTATTAGATCTAAACACATTTAGTCTTGGAGTTTCCTTAGTACCAGAAACTTTATTTCTAACTCTAGTGTGTCTAGCCTGGCGCACTTTATTACGATTTTCTTTTTTTATCATAATATCTTCTCCTTTATTTAATTTTAAGCAGCTTTCTTACCAACTTTACGGATAATATGTTCATCCTTATAACGAATACCTTTACCCTTATAAGGTTCAGGTTCCCTTATCTTTCTGATGTTTGCCGCAAACTCACCAACAAGTTGTTTATCAGAACCCTTAATAGTAAGTTCAGTATTACTTGGAGATTCCACAGTAATACCTTCAGGAATCTTAACATTAACTGGATGAGAATAACCAGCAGTAACAACTACTTCATTACCCTTAACGGCAAAACGATATCCGACACCAACAGACTCTAGCTGTTTTTCAAATCCATCAGTGACACCAATAATCATATTCTTGATATTGGCATTAGCTGTTCCATGGAAATTTTTAAATGCATCGCTTTTTCTTTCGACCTTTAGTTCATTTCCTTCTACCTTAACAGTAATATTTTTATTAATTTCAGTAGAAAGTTCACCCTTAGGGCCTTTAACAGTAACGATATTTCCTGAAATAGTAACTGTAACATTATCAGGTAATTCTAATACTCTATTTCCAATTCGACTCATCTTCATATCCTCACTTTCTACCAAACATAAGCTAACACTTCACCACCAAGTGACTTAGCCTTAGCATCCTTACCAGTCATAACACCTTGAGATGTAGACACAATAGCAATACCTAAACCATTAAGCACTTGTGGAATTTCATCAGCTTTCGCATAAACACGCAATCCTGGTTTTGAAATTCTTTTAAGACCAGTAATTACACGTTGTTTCTTATCTCCATATTTAAGAGATAAAACAATATTATCTTGAACATCACCTTTAGCTATCTTATAATCTTTAATATAGCCTTCTTCTTTTAAAATTCTAGCAATATCCATCTTAATTTTAGAAGCGGGTACTTGGGCTTCTGTATATCGCATTTGATTAGCATTACGAATTCTCGTAAGCATATCGGCGATTGGATCTGTTACCATATATATCCTCCCTTCTTAACCAGTGTTTTACCAACTTGATTTTCTAACACCTGGTATTTGTCCTTTATAAGCTAAATTTCGAAAGCAAATACGGCATATACCATATTTTCTAAGTACAGAATGTGGTCTACCACAGATTTGACATCTTGTGTAAGCACGAACCTTATACTTTGGCTTCCTATTAGCTTTTACAATCATACTTTTTCTAGCCATAATTTCCTCCTAATTTGTTATTTTTTAAATGGCATACCGAAACCTTTTAGCAAATCTAAAGCTTCTTCATTAGATTTTGCAGTTGTAACAAATACAATATCCATTCCGCGCACTTTAACAACGTTATCATATTCGATTTCTGAGAAAATTAATTGTTCATTAAGACCTAAAGTATAGTTACCTCTACCATCAAATGACTTAGTACTAATACCTCTAAAGTCTCTAACACGTGGTAATGTTATACTAATTAATTTATCTAAGAAGTTATACATATTTTCCCCTCTTAGAGTAACCTTACAACCAATTGCTTGACCTTGTCTAACCTTAAATCCAGCAATAGCCTTCTTAGCACGAGTAACAACTGGTTTTTGACCTGTAATAATTTCCAAATCAGCTACCGCAGCATCTAATAACTTAGAATTTCCAGTCGCATCTCCAACACCCATGTTTACAACAATTTTATCTAACTTAGGTAATTCCATTACACTTTTATAATTATATTTTTCTCTTAAATTAGGCACGATTTCTTTATTATATTTTTCTTTTAGGCGGTTCATGTAATACCCTCCTTTCAGGTTTAGTCAAGTTTTTCATTTGATTTTCTTGACACTCTAATCTTTTTACCTTCTTTTGTAGTTGTATGTCCGATTCTTGTTGCTTTCTTAGTCTTTGGATCGATTATCATAACGTTAGATACATGAATTGGTCTTTCGATTTCGATAATTTCACCATTTTGTCCACCGTTTGGTTTAACATGCTTATGGGCGATATTAACACCTTCAACGATGACTTTATCATCGGCTCTAAGGGTTTTAATAATTTTGCCTTCTTTGCCTTTATCTTTTCCAGCAATGACAACTACTTTATCTCCTTGTTTTAGTTTCATATTATTCCTCCAAACGATTATAGTACTTCTTTCGCAAGTGATACTATTTTCATAAAATCTTTGTCACGTAATTCACGTGCAATAGGTCCAAATACACGAGTACCAACTGGTGTCTTATCATCCTTGATAATAATACAAGCATTATCATCAAATTTAATATAAGAACCATCTTCTCTTCTTAGACCCTGTTTAGTTCTAACGATAACTGCTTTAACAACTTTTCCTTTGCCAACAGTACCGTTTGGTGTTGCCTTTTTAACAGTTCCGACAACAATATCTCCTATATTCCCGGTTTTGACTTTGCTGCCACCTAATACTCCAATTACTAATAGTTCACGAGCACCAGAGTTGTCAGCTACTTTTAAACGGGTTTCTGCTTGAATCATATATTAATCCTCCTTACCCGCAGTTATAGTACAACTGCTTTTTCTACTACTTCAACTAAACGATAATGCTTAGTCTTTGAAAGTGGTCTTGTTTCGGCAATTCTGACAGTGTCGCCTGGTTTCGCTTCATTTTTTTCATCATGAGCAGCATATTTTTTAGAGTATTTTACTCTTTTTTTGTAAAGTTTGTCTTTAGTATAAGTTTCTACCAAAACAGTAATAGTTTTGTCGTTAGCAGCACTAACAACTTTTCCAATTAGTTCACGTTTCTTTTCCATAATACCCTCCTATTTTTGTAATTCGCGTTCACGTAAGATAGTTTTCATCTTCGCGATATCCTTTCTAAGTTCTCTAATCCTTGATGGCTTTTCAAGAGTTCCAGCAGCTGATGCGAAACGTAAATTAAATAATTCTTCTTTGCATTCAGCAATCTTTGCATTAATTTCTTCAACGCTTAATTCTCTGATTTCATTAATTTTCATTTCCTTCACCACTTTCTTTCTTAACGAACTTACATTTAATAGGAAGCTTATGCATTGCTAGACGTAAAGCTTCACGAGCTACTTCTTCACTTACACCAGCTATTTCAAACATAACTTTACCTTTTTTAACTACTGCTACCCACTCTTCTGGAGCACCTTTACCTTTACCTTGTCTGGTTTCAAGTGGCTTTTTAGTTAATGATAAATGAGGGAAAATGTTTATCCAAACTTTACCTCCACGTTTCATATAACGAGTCATAGCAACTCTGGCTGCTTCGATCTGCCTTTGAGTAATCCAAGCACCTTCCATAGCCATTAAACCATAGTCCCCAAAATGGACCTCTTTATTTCCTCTAGTTACACCGTCATATCTTAGACGATGTGGACGGCGATATTTAGTTCTTTTTGGAATAACTGCCATTCTTAACGCCTCCCTTATTTTTCTTTTCAGGAAGAATTTCTCCTTTATAAATCCATACTTTTACACCAATCTTACCATAAACAGTATTAGCTTCTTTATGAGCATAATCAACATCAGCTCTTAAAGTATGAAGTGGAATAGTACCTTCAGTATAGCCCTCGCTTCTAGCGATTTCAGCGCCATTCAAACGTCCTGATACTAAAGTTTTAACTCCTTTTGCTCCTGATTTCATAACATTTCTAATTGCTTTCTTTTGAGCAACTCTAAATGATACACGATTTTCAATTTGGTGAGCAATATTTTCAGCAACAAGTGCTGCTAACATATTAGGATTTTTGATTTCTTTAATAGAAATATGAATATCTTCAGAAACTAACTTAGATAATTCTTTTCTAATCTTTTCAATCTCATCCCCACCATGACCGATTACAACACCAGGCTTAGCGGTGTTAATGATAATTTCGGTCTTAGCATTACTTCTTTGAATAAGAATATTTGCTACTGCTGCGCCAGTTAATTTTTTCTCTAAATATTTACGGATCTTGTAATCATTATTTAAGTATTTAGCAAAATCCTTGCCTTCAGCATACCATGATGATTCCCAAGTTTTATTGATTCCGATTCTAAGTCCGACTGGACTAACTTTTTGACCCATCAGCTTTTCCTCCTTCGCTTAATTTTTTTCGGCAACCACAACAGTTATGTGGCTTGTTCTTTTTAGGATAGGGTCTGGTCTACCTTTAGCACCAGCTCTACCTCTTTTCATTGTTTTACCTTCATTTATATATGCTTCTTTAACATAAAGGTTTGCTTTGTCAAGTTCTAAGTTGTTTTCAGCGTTTGCGACTGCTGAGGTTAAGACTTTACGTATTAATCTTGAAGCTTCTTTATTAAGGTTTGCTAAAATTTTATCCGCTTCGCTTACGTCCTTACCACGAATCAAATCGATTACAAGACGAGCTTTTCTTGGTGCAATTCTTACGCCCTTAGCGATTGCTTTAGCTTCCATTTACCTCATCCTTTCCTGGTTTTATTTTTTCTTCTTGTCGTCACCGTGTCCGCCAAATTTACGGGTTGGTGAGAACTCACCTAATTTATGTCCTACCATATCTTCAGTAACATAAACTGGGATGAATTCTTTACCATTATGTACAGCAAAAGTGTGCCCAATAAATTCAGGAAAAATTGTAGAACGGCGTGACCAAGTTTTAATTACTTCTTTTTTTCCAGATTCGTTTAATTCTCTGACCCTCTTTAAAAGTTTTGGAAAGACATAAGGGCCTTTTTTTAAACTTCTAGCCATCTATAAATCATCCTTTCTTATTTTTTACGACGACGAACAATTAGTTTGCTTGAAGCTTTTTTGTTGTTACGTGTCTTATATCCAAGGGCTGGTTTACCCCAAGGAGTCATAGGACCTTTACGTCCGATTGGCGCACGTCCTTCACCACCACCATGTGGGTGATCATTAGGGTTCATAACAGAACCACGAACAGTTGGTCTAATACCCATATGTCTTTTTCTTCCAGCTTTACCTAAATTAACAAGTTCATAATCAGCATTACCAACCTCACCGATTGTCGCACGGCATACGCTTAAGACCTTACGAACTTCTCCACTTCCCAAACGAAGTAAAGTATAATTTCCTTCACGTCCCAAGATTTGAACACTAGTTCCAGCACTTCTTGCCATCTGTCCACCTTTACCAGGTTTTAATTCAACATTATGAACTAGAGTTCCTTCAGGAATATTTGCAAGTGGTAAAGCATTACCAACTTTAATATCAGCATTTTCTCCACTTTCAATCTTCATTCCAACTTTTAAGCCTTTTGGAGCAAGAATATAAGCTTTTTCTCCATCAGCATAATTAATTAAAGCAATGTTAGCACTTCTATTTGGGTCGTACTCAATAGCAGCAACAGTACCAATAATACCGTCCTTAACTCTTCTAAAATCAATAATACGATATTTTCTCTTAGCGCCACCGCCATGATGTCTTACAGTAATCTTACCTTGATTATTACGACCACCTGATTTTTTAATTGTAGTTACTAATGATTTTTCAGGTTTCTTTTTAGTAATTTCTTCATTAACTAAAGTAGTCATTCCACGAGTACCATTAGTAATTGACTTATATGATTTGATCGCCATATGTATCCTCCTTAAGTTTAAAGTTCAATAGAACTTCCTTCTTTTAATTTAACAATTGCTTTTTTCACTCTATTAGTTTTTCCAGCGTAACGTCCAACCCTTTTAGTCTTAGGTTTTACGTTAATAGTATTTACGCTTTCTACTTTAACACCCCAGATTTGCTCAACTGCTTGTTTGATTTGTGTTTTGTTAGCACGAACATCAACACTAAACACAACTGTATTATTAGCTTTTAAATCTGATGTCTTTTCAGTTATAATTGGGGCTTTTATAATATCTCTAGGATCCATTATGCAAGCACCTCCTCAATAGCTTTAACAGCATTTTCAGTAATTACTAAAGTATCAGCAGCAATTACATCAAGAGTACTAATTTCATCATTTTTAAGTAACACTAAATTTGGAATATTTCTTGTACCTAAAATAACGTTATCAGTAAGTTCATCAACAACGATTAAAATGTTTTTTGAAGCCTTAATAGCATCTAAAATTTTAACCATCTCTTTTGTTTTACCAGTTTCAGGCATTAAACTATCTAAAATAATAATTTCCTTATCCAAAACTTTGTATGAAAGAGCAGACTTAAGTGCAAGCACTCTCTCTTTTCTATTTTGTTTTTTGTTATAAGTTCTTGGCTTAGGACCGAATACAATTCCTCCGCCTGGCCATTGTGGACTTCTTGTACTACCTTGTCTAGCATGACCAGTGCCTTTTTGTCTCCATGGTTTCTTTCCGCCACCACTTACTTCACTGCGTGTTTTAGTACTATGAGTACCTTGCCTCATAGAAGCTCTAGCTAATGTAATAGCATCATATAAAACTGAATCATTTGGTTCAATTCCCCAAACTTTTTCGTTTAAAGTGATGTCTTTAACTTTTTCACCCTTAATATTTATTACAGAATTCTTTTTCATGTTTTATCCTCCTACTTTTCTTCCTTAGTAGTTTCAGTATCTAAAGGAGTTACCTCTTTAGTCCAAGAATTTAATTCTGGTCTTTCATATATCTTATTAGGGTTTTTAACAGCACTTTTAATGATAACTAATCCTTTTTTAGGTCCAGGAATATTTCCCTTAACTAAAATTACATTATTTTCAGCATCTACTGAAACAACTTCAAGATTTTGAATTGTAACAGTTTCAACTCCCATATGACCTGGTAATTTTTTACCTTTAAATACACGCATTGGTCTCATTGTTCCCATTGAACCTGGTCTTCTATGATAATGTGAACCATGTCCCATAGGGCCTCTGTGTTGACCATGTCTTTTAATAACACCTTGGAACCCTTTACCTTTTGAAGTTCCAGTAACATCAATTACTTCTCCTCTAGCAAAAATATCAGCAGTGATTTCTTGCCCTAAAGTATATTCATTGACATCAACACCTCTAATTTCTTTAAAGAAGCGCTTAGGTGTAGTGTTTGCTTTGCTAGTATGTCCAGCAGAAGCTTTTGTCGCTAACTTTTCCCTCTTGTCTTCAAAAGCAAGTTGAATAGCCTCGTAACCATCGTTTTCCACAGTTTTGATTTGAGTTACTACATTAGGAGTAACCAAAACAGCAGTTACAGGGGTTAATTTACCTTCCTTGTCGAAAACTTGAGTCATTCCAATTTTACGACCTAAGATTCCTTTCATCGTTCATTCCTCCTATAATTTAATTTGAATATCAACACCACTTGGGATTTCTAAATGCGATAATGCATCAATAGTCTCCTTGCTTGGATTATTGACATCAATAAGTCTTTTGTGTGTTCTTTTTTCAAATTGTTCACGTGAATCTTTATACTTGTGAACAGCTCTCAAAATAGTGATTTTTTCAACCTCAGTTGGTAGCGGAATTGGTCCACTTACTTCACCACCAGTTCTCTTAACAGTCTCAATTATTTTACCACAAGCCTTATCTAAATTCTTGTGTTCAAACGCCTTAAGTCTGATACGAACCTTTGTCTTAGACATATTGTATCCTCCTTTCGCCTATATCTCAGTATAGACTTGCTCCGTGTAAAAAACCTAAGTATGCCATTGTAAATGTTTACAACTTAACCTGGCATCTCAGCAACCTCACACATCATTGCATGCCACACATTCAACAGTATACAATAAAATCGTATGAATTTCAAGCCTTTTTATCACATTTTTTACAAAAAAATGACATATTTTTTACAAAGCAAAAACTGCATACACAAATAAACATTGATTTAATCAAAAGAATAATATATAATTATAAATGGTGATAAAAATGAAAATATGTGTATTAGGATGCGGAGCATATGGAACCGCACTATCAACAATCTTAAATGAAAATAAAAATGAAGTAACAATGTGGACAGCATTCGAAGAAGAAAAAAACATATTAAACAAAAAGAGAATAACTCCAAAACTCCCAGGCATAAAAATACCCCGAGAAATAAAAATAACAACAGACCTAGAAGAAGCAAGCCAAGATTCAGACTTTATCTTAATTGCAATACCAACAGCCTTCGTAAGTAAAACCCTAGAAGATGCCAAAGAATATATAAAAGACAAACCAATCATCATTGCATCAAAAGGAATAGAGCAAAAAAGTTGCCTATTTATCTCAGAAATAGTAAACAACATACTAAATACAGATAACATAGCCGCAATATCAGGCCCATCATTTGCCATAGACGTCGCAAATAAAATTCCCGTCGCCCTAACCCTTGCAAGTCAAAACAAAAAAACAACAGACCTAGTAAAAAAAGCCTTTCAAAATAACCACTTCAAACTAAGAACATGTAAAGATGTAATCGGTATAGAAATATGTGGCGCCATAAAAAACGTAATCGCCATCGCCTCAGGCATGTTAGATGGCATGAAAATGGAAGAAAGCACCAAAGCCATGTTCCTAACCGAATCGATACATGACATAAAAAAACTAATAAAAGACCTAAAAGCGGACGAAAACACAGTTCTATCATATGCTGGAATAGGAGATCTAATCCTAACCGCCACAAGTCCAAAAAGCCGTAACTATTCATTTGGTAAATTAATAGGAGAAGGCGCTTCAAAAGAAGAAATAAACACCTATATAGAAAACACAACCATAGAAGGACTATATACCCTAAAATCAATCAAACAATTAATAACAGAAAAAAACGTAGAAATGAAAATAATTGACTTAATAGACGAAATAATATATAAAGACAAAACAAAAGAAGACCTAATAAAATTTCTAATTCAAAAATAACAAAGGTTTAGACAAACTAAACTTTTTTAGTACAAAAAAAATGTACAAAATGCACAGAATTTACATTTTTTTCAAAAAAATTTCAGATTTGAAAACGACATAAAATCAATGCCATATTCTGTATAACAAACCATCAACAGCCTTCTCAAACTTATCCAACACCTGTATCATATATAATCCATTTTACCATCTATAATCATATAGCTCTCTCCAATTTTCAAATTTCATATCACTTGGATTTTCAAAATTCAAACTAATTATTTGTAAATTTTGAACTCCACTATTTAATAAATAATCTTTATATAATTCAAATAATGTTGATTTCCCACATCTTCTAATATCAGTAACAACTTTTATAAAATGAAAATACTGTAGAAAAAGTCCTTTCCACAGTATTTTTTATAATCCAAAATAACATTCCTGTGGATAACCATACTTATCCACACAAAAAAAGAAAGAAATTAATCTTTCAATTTATCAATAAGTTCAGACTTATTCATCTTAGAATAACCCTTAATACCTTTTTCCTTAGCAAGGTCCTTAAGTTCATCCAAAGTTAAATCCTCCAAAGAAACCTCTTTAACATCAGAAGAAACAAGTTCCTTTTCAGCTTCCTTTGGCATATGACCATTTTCAACCAAGTAATCAATTTGTTCCTTAGTAATAGTCTCATATTCTAATAAAGTCTTAGCAATTAAATGAAGCAAATCCATATTCTCACTAATAATACGTTTAGTAATTGCATATTGCTCTTCAATAATCTTTCTAACTTCCTCATCAATTTGATCAGCAACCTTAACAGAGAAATTCTGTTGCTTATTATAATCTCTACCCAAGAAAACACTTGAACTTTGATGTTCAAATTGAACAGGGCCTAAATCACTCATACCATATTCAGTAACCATAGCTCTTGCTATCTTAGTTGCCTTTTGGAAATCATTAGAAGCACCAGTAGTAATTTCATTAAACATAATTTCCTCAGCAACCCTACCAGCTAAAAGTCCACTAATAGTCTGTAAAAGTTCAGTCTTAGTTTCCAAATAAGTTTCCTCTTTAGGAAGCATCAAATTGTATCCTCCAGCAGAACCTCTTGGAATAATTGTAATCTTTTGAACGTCATTAGCCCCTTCAAGTTTAAGACCAACAACCGCATGACCAGCCTCGTGATAAGCAACAGTCTTCTTTTCTCTATCAGTATACTTCTTACTCTTCTTAGCAGGTCCCATAAGAACCCTATCATGAGCCTCATCAATCTCATTCATACTAATCTTAGACTTATTACGTCTAACCGCAAGCAAAGCAGCCTCATTAAGTAAATTTTCCAAATCAGCACCACTAAAGCCAACAGTTCTCTTAGCAATATTACTCATAGTAATACCATCCTCAAAAGTCTTACCAATAGCATGAACACCTAAAATCTCCTCTCTGCCCTTAGCATCAGGAAGATTAACAGTAACCTGTCTATCAAACCTACCAGGTCTTAAAAGCGCAGGATCCAAAACATCAGGTCTATTAGTAGCTGCAATAATGATAATACCTTCATTAGCACCAAAACCATCCATCTCAGTAAGCAATTGATTCAAAGTTTGTTCCCTTTCATCATGACCGCCACCAAGACCAGCACCCCTTTGTCTACCAACAGCATCAATTTCATCAATGAAAATCAAACAAGGAGCACTCTGTTTAGCCTGTTTAAACATGTCTCTAACTCTAGAAGCACCAACACCAACAAATAGCTCAACAAACTCAGAACCACTTATAAAATAAAATGGAACATTAGCCTCGCCAGCTACCGCCTTAGCAAGTAAAGTCTTACCAGTACCAGGAGGGCCCACTAACAAAACACCCTTAGGTATTCTAGCACCCATCTTCTGGAACTTCTTAGGATTTTTAAGGAAATCAATAAGTTCAGCAACCTCTTCCTTCTCTTCAGAAAGACCAGCTACATCCTTAAAAGTAACCTTTCCTTCACCAGTTGTAAGTCTAGCCTTACTCTTACCAAAATCCATAGATTTACTTCCACCACCCATTTGACGAGTAATAAAGTAAAATGCAAGACCAATCAATAAAATCATTGGAAGCACATTAATCAAAAATAATAGTAACGTACTAGACTCAGGATCAGTAGTCGTCGTCATCTTAAAACCATTAGCATCTTCCGCATCAAGTAACTTAACCATTGTCTCATTAGTAAGTGGCATATCAAAACTAAAAGTTTCATTTGACTTATAACCCTTAAGCTTACCAGTAATAGTATATACACTAGCACGAGATCTAGGAGTAACATTAATCTCCTTAACTTCCTTATTAGCAAGCTTTTCAGTAAACTCCCCATAAGTAATTTGATGTACTTCCCTATTTAAAGTACTAAAAATAAGCATAATACCAAATAAGAAAATAAACAAAAATACATAAGGCATAAGCCCGCGTTTTATAGTTTTTTTATTCATTACAAAACTCCCTTTCTTTAATAATACCTAATTATTATATCATAGTTTTCATTCTTTTGCTTATCAAATTTAGTTTTTTTAATCCCAGGTAGCCAAATAATCTCATCTTTACTGTCAACAACCACTGGAATAACATCCCTTAAAGCAAGCGGAACCTTAGAATCAATAAACACATCCTTAAGTTTTTTAGACCCTTTAAGTCCCTTCACACATATAACATCACCTTTTCTCCTATTACGAACATAAAGCGGTAAAGAAACCTCCGAAGAAGAAATACGTGTCACATAATTAGATGTATCCGAAGACGAAGAAACACGCTCCAAAAAATGCCCAGAAGCAAGTTTCAAATAATCATCAAAAACAAACCTATAATCATTATTCAAAACCTTATCCCTAATAACAAAAGAATCATAAGAACGTCTAGCCTCCTTACCTAAAGGCAAAGAAATCCGCTTATTAGAAACAGACGAATTTAAAATATCAAAGATTTGAGTAGTATGCTTACGATTAATCAAAGTAATATCATCACCATAAACCAAATCCAAAATAGAATTCATAATCCCAACTTGAATCGCCTTATCAAGTTTCAAAAAAGAAGAAACCCTCAAAACACCATCTACATAAACCAAATCCATATACTTATTGACCTGCTTAGAAATATATTCGCCATTCATAAACAAAGACAAACTAAAATCATAAAACTTCCTATGAACATTCTTATTTTCCCGTTTAAGAAGTGGTAAAACATGATTTCTAATCCTATTTCTCGTATAATCATCACTCAAATTAGTTTCATCAACCGCATAAGGAATATTATTCTTAAGAACATAATCCAAAATAAAATCCTTCGTATAAAAAATAAGTGGTCTCATAATTTTATAACCATCCTTACAAGTAATCTCACGAAAACCCGCATATCCCAAAAAAGAAGAACCGCGAGTAAGACGCATAAGAATAGTCTCCATCAAATCATCACCATGATGAGCCGTAAGTAGCCACCCAGCTTTACACTTATTTACAATTCTTTCAAAAAAAGCATATCTTTGATTACGAGCATCACATTCAACATTCCCATTATTATAACCATCAATGGTAAAAACCTCGCAAGATAATCCATTTGAATCACAAAAATTCATAACCATAGACTCCTCATCATCACTCTCTAATCTAAGTTTATGATTAACATGTGCACACACAACATCAAGACCTAGTTCATCACGCAAAGAAAGCACAAGATGAAGCAAAGCCATCGAATCAGGACCACCGCTAGTTGCCACCACAACACAATCACCAAATCTAAAATGATTTCTCATCATCATAAGAGCCTCATTCATCATAATCACCCCATTCAATCGGTTTAATACCATGACTTACCAAAAAATTATTCGCACGTGAAAAAGGACGACTACCAAAAAAACCACGATGCGCAGACAAAGGAGAAGGATGCACACTTTCAATAACAAGATGCCTACTATTAGTAATCAAAGCCTTCTTACTTCTTGCATAAGCACCCCAAAAAATAAAAACAATCGGTTCTTTTCTATCATTTAAAAGTCTAATCAAATTATCTGTAAAAATCTCCCAGCCTTTTCCCTTATGAGAAAGCGGACTATCCTTCACAACCGTCATAATAGAATTAAGCAAAAAAACACCTTGCCTAGCGAGGTCAGTCAAATCATTAGACCTTCTAGTAATATGTAAATCACTATATAACTCCTTAAAAATATTATCCAAAGAAGGAGGCCTTCTAACCCCATCCAAAACAGAAAAAGAAAGGCCATGAGCCTCATGCTCACCATGATAAGGATCTTGTCCTAAAATAACCACCTTAACTTCATCATAATCAGTATATCTAAGAGCATTAAAAATATTTTGATACTCTGGGTAAATAACCTTATGCTTATATTCATCCTTAACAAAAATCCCCAAATCACGAAAATAAGGCTTATTCAACTCATCTTTTAAAACAATATCCCATTTCTTATTAATCACTAAATCACTTCCTGCTTATATTCTATCACAATTTTTATGATAGTCAACCACCAAAGAAGAAAGCCTAAAAAGCCCATACAAATTAATAAAAGCCAAAATAGCCACCAAAATATCAATAACACACCAAATAAGTGAAGAAGACATAATAGAACCCAAAAAAACACTAAGAGGAGTTAAAATAACAAAAATAAAAGAAACATTAAACTCCATTAAAAAACGCATACTAGATTCACAATAATAATGACCCGTCAAAATAGTAGAAAACGAAAACATCAAAATACACAAAACCAAAAGAAATTTACCACACACCCCAAAATGATGACAAAAAGCTGCCAAAGTAAGCTCAATTCCATTAGGATTCACCAGAGAAAGACTACTATAATCATAAGCAAGAATCATAAAAGCCGTAGCTGTACAAATAATAATACTAGTAATATACACCCCCAAAACCTGAATATAACCACTAACCCTTCCATCATTACAACAAGAAGCAGAAGACGCAATACCACCCAAACCAATACCAGACTCATTAGAAAAAATAGCCCTACTAAATCCCGTCAAAACCATCGGAATAAAAGAAGAAATAAACGGTTTAAAAGAAAAAGCCGAAGAAAAAATCAACGAAATAATAGAAGGTATCTTAGAAAAATTAAGAAAAAGAACCACCAAAGTCATCAAAACATACAAAACCATCATAAAAGGAACAAGCCCAGAAACAAAAGAAGAAATCTTCGAAATACCACCCCTTACAACCAAAAACGTAACCAAAGCAAGCAAAAAACCAACAAACCATTCATTAACTCCGTCCCCCAAAGAACGGACAATCGTATTTGCCTGAATCGGAATAAACCCAAATAAATAAGCAACAATCACCAAAAAAGAATAACAAAAAGCCAAAATAACACTTATACGCTTCAAATAAAAAGAAGGTCCGCCAATATTATTCACCCTATCCTTAAATCTAACCGCAAGAAATGTCTCCACATAAGCCAAAATAGAAGAAAGCAAAGCAATAACCCACATCCAAAAAATACATCCAGCCCCACCAACATAAATAGCCAAAGCCACACCCGCAATACTACCAACACCAATCCTACCAGCAAGCGTCAAAAACAAAGTCTTAATAGGAGTAATACCATAATCCACCTTAAAACTTAAAGCCCTAAAAATATTAACAAAATTAAACTGTAAAGCCCTAAGTAAAAAAGTAAAACGCAAACTCAAAAACACCATAACCACAGTCAAAATAGCCCACATAACCGCCTTAACACATTCAAGCATATAAAAAATCACCAAAACATTTTATGCCTTAGTGACCATATTTAGGATAACGCATTCGCTATTTTAACAAAAATTTCAATAGAAAGGGCTTCAGCCCTAACCGACAAATCTAAACCATATTCATTAAGAACAGATAAAACTTTATCCAAATCATAACCCTTCAAATTATTCCTAAGCGTCTTCCTCTTTTGTTTAAAACTATCCCTAATCAACTTAAAAAATACATCCTCATCCTTCAAAAAATACCTATCAGATCTCTTTTCAAAACAAACAACAATACTATCAACATTAGGCCTAGGAACAAAAACATTACGACTAACATCCATAAGCTTAGAAACCTTAAAATAATAATTCAAAAAAATAGAAAGCGAATTATAATCCTTTGTATTAGGAACAGCCCTAAACCTATCACCAACCTCCTTTTGAACCATAACCACAATCTTATCCACAGGAATCTTATCTTCTATAAGCTTAATAATAATAGGCGTCGTAATATAATAAGGTAAATTCGCAACCACATACAACTTTTTATAGTCATAATCCTTAATATCAAAAAGTATCGAAGCCTTCAAAAAATCACCATAAATAATCTTTGTATTATCACAAATATTATTCTCTAAAATAGGTTTCAAAGATTCATCAATCTCATAAGCAACAACATTACGAGCTATAGTTCCAAGCTTACTAGTCAAACTACCAGCACCAGGTCCAATCTCAATAACCAAAGTATCCTTATCAACCAAAGACTTCCTAACAATCGCATCAATAATATTTTCATCCACAATAAAATTTTGACCAAATTTTTTCTTAAAATTAAAATTATTATCATCAATAACCCTTTTAAGTTTATTAGGTGAATATTCCATAAAGTATCCCTCCAAATAAATTATACAAAAAAAAAGACACAAAAACAAGGATGTTTTACCATCCCCATCTTTGAACGCTGTATTTAATGTTACTACCAGTAGCATTATGAACTCCATCAGAAGATTCCGACTTAAAAGCAAGATCCATAAGAATAGTCCCATTAGACCAAGCATTTCTCATCGCACTACCAGTATCCATTACAATAGCCGTAAAATCTCCAAGTCCAGTATTTTGAACCTTAATAATAGTACCACATGGAAACTTATCCAAAGCCGCCGCTAAAATACGGACACTACCATATTCACTATCATTATAAAATTCACCATCATTTACTAAACTCCAAGATTCTCCTTCCCTAGTCTGACAAGACAAAGTGCCAGTAGAACTACAACCATCGCAATCCGCACCATATCCAGTCATCTTTCCAACATATTCACCATAATCTCCGGTTCCAATTTCTAAGACTTCATCAACAGGTTCTGTCAATGTTTCCACAGTATTATTTGAACTGTCAGTATAAGCAAGGCCATTTTGACCCTTAACTTTAGTAATGGTTATGTTAGAAGGAAGCTTACTATTGTAAGTTTTCTCTGTATTATAGGCAACCTCTGTAACACCAGCTGCCGAGTTTTTAGTTTGATTTACATTATCTACTTCGATTTTCTCCTCTGAAAATAGTGATCCAGAATTAAATAGTCCTGAAACTGAAAGGCATAAAATTCCTGCCCATTTTGCTATCAGCCCCAGCAAATAAGTATTCATAAATTCCTCCATTTCAAAATTGAAACCTTACCGAGTATACCATACCTAAATATTTATGTCAAATTGACGCATAGCAGTAGAACTTGTAATAGCCAAAACATCATCCAACTCCATACCTCTTAAATCCGCAATACATAAAGCCACATAATATATATTTTTAGGTTCATTTCTCTTTCCCCTAAAAGGCGAAGGAGTAAGGTATGGAGAGTCAGTCTCTAAAACAAAATTAGAAATATCAAGCCTTTTAACAATTTCCTTAAGTTTCTTCTCATTCTTAAAAGTAAGAACTCCACCAATACCAAAAGTACAATTTAACTTGATAAATTCATAAGCCATCTCTAAACTACCACCATAGCAGTGCAGATTACACTTCAAATCTTTATCTTTATATTCCTTCAAAATATCATAAGTATCACGCATAGCATCACGAGTATGAATAACAATCGTCTTCCCATATTTATTAGCAAGCTTAATCTGCTTAATAAATAACTCCTTTTGAGCCTCCTTATTTAAAGACGTATAATGGTAATCAAGCCCAATCTCCCCAACGCCCACAACCTTAGGATGAGATAAACAAGCCTCCACCTTATTCAAATCATCAATAGTATAAGTATCCGCATACTCAGGATGAATACCAATAGTACCATAAATATTATCATACTTATCAATCAAATCCATAACCTCATCAATATCAGAAGGACCTGCACTACTTACTATCATTATATTCCCATCCATATTTTTTATGACGGCATCTAAATCAGGATAATCCTCCTTAAACAAATGACAATGAGTATCAATCATCATAAAAATCACTCCAATCAAAAAAATTATAGCATATTTTAAAATAATTTCATAAAAATAAATATTATAAACAATAAAAAAAGTAATATTTTATCAAAATCAAAGAAAAAAAGCTAAAATGTAAAAAAATGTAAAAAAAATACCCATACCAAAATCTAATGAATTTTAATATAGATAAACCTTATAAAACACCCAACCATAAATAACAAATAAACCAAATCCAAAACCACAAATTTAGTCATCAAATTTGCTACTAAAAAACAAATAATTACAACAAAAGAAAAGCCTACAACAAAATTTTGTTTATCTTTCGTATGCATAAAATCTCCCTCTATTCCATAAATCAAATATACCACCAATAACAAGAAAATTCAATTATAAAAACCCGACAAAATACTACATTTTACAGTTTTTATGTAAAATCAAAGAAAAAAAGCCAAAATAAGCTCTAAAATCTCTTAAGAATTCTCTCAAGCTCTGAATCTAATTTAGATTTCATAATACAATCAAAAAATCCATCCTTCATGTAATGAAGTTTTATTCCTTCCTTATTATCACTAATCATAACAATAACTGGAATCTTAAAATTTTTATTCTTTGATATTTCCTTTAAAACATCATAAGCACTACTATCAGATAAAACATCATCCAAAATAATAAAATCATATTTCATCTTACTTCTAATATTTTCTATACAATCCTTCGCATAAACCGAAGATGAAACCGTTATACCACTTTTCTGTAAAACATCAGAAATCAAAACAAGTTCCTTCTCATCAGAATCAATAACAAGAGCTTTTTTATCCCCATACAAAGACTGCTCATACCTTTCTAATTTCTTAGATAACTCAGTACTCTTATCCTTAACAATCCTTTGATCCAAAGTAATCGTAACAACAGTACCCTTATTTTCTTCACTCTTAATCATAAGTGAACCACCAAGCATATTAACAAGCTTCTTAACCGAAATAATATCCAAATAACAATTATCATTATTAGAAATATTAACACTCTTTAAATCACTACCAGTCATACTAAGAATCTCATTTATCCTATCAATACTAATACCACGTCCAGAATCCTCAATTGTAATAACAAGTCTACAAATACCATACTTAATAATCGTACTCACATCCATATTAACAAAACCAGAACTAGTATAACTATAAGCAATATTAATAATAGAGGATAAAGTCTGTTTAAGCTTAATAGAATCTCCATATAAATAATTAGGAAGACTATTACTTAACTGGTAACTAAATTTAATATTGTCATTCTTATTCTCCAAAGCCCTAAAACTAACTTCCTTAAACAAATTACGAGGGTTATATTTGTTCTCAAAAATCTTAATAGTTTGTGTATCCATATTAGAAATATTTAAAGCCTTATTAATCAAATAATCAACTTGATTACTATAATTATTAATATATTTACTAGCCTCTATAAATTCTTCCTTAGTATTCAAAGTTTTCATATCATTACTAATATCACTAATTTCCTCTACTGGCCTCCTAATATCCTGAGTAATCCTAAACAAAAACCTAGAAGTATCCTCATTAGATTTCTCAATTAATTTTTTATTCTTATAAAGTTCATTAATCATCTGCACATCAGGATTCTCAATAGTAAAATACATAATCATAGTTATAAATGCAAAAGTTGAATTAATAAGTATTATTCCAGGATTTATATTTCTAATTATTAAAACAACAATCATAAGTAAAATAAATACAAAAAGTGGATAATACTGTTTAGATCTAATATTTTTTCTATTTTTAACAACACAAAATATATCAAATAAAATTGAAGTGCCACCAAAAACAACAAGCAAAGATGTCGCTGGCCCATAACTATATACATACGTTCCGTCATTAAAGTAATAAATAGGTAAAATCATCGCTAATAAAAACAAAATAACATATATAAAAGTTGCCACTTTCAAAAATAACTGTTTATATCTATCAAGCTCTTTCTTAATACTAACCTGCTTACTAAAAGTAATATAAAATATATAAAAAGTAAACAGAAAAAGCCAAGTAAGCATATATATAATAAATAACCTATTACAAATAGAACAAAGCAAAGAATTGATAGAACTATCACCATTTTTATAAGTAAAATAGCAACACAAAAGTTCCAAAATAAGGCCAAAAATATTTATTATAACCATAACACCATAAACCTTATTTTCCATGTTATCTAATCTTTGCTTAGAAAAATAAATTATCATAAGCAAAATACTATAAATCAAACAACAACTAATAACAGATACACCTATAACCATAAAAACCTCCTTATATTATCTCCATTATAACATTAAAAGAACAAAAAAGTAAATTTTTTTACAAAAAAAGACATATTGTCATTAATCTAAAGTCTTAGATTTAATAGACAATTTAGCCTTTTCTAAAGCATCTTTTTTCAAAGTCATAACATCTATCTTACCAGAACCAGTAAGTGGTAAAACCTCCAAACACTCATAAGCAGTAGGACACTTATAATCAGCAAGTTCAGTCTCACACATTAAACTAATACGTTCCTCTAGTGCTTCAATATCCACAACACGATCTTTCTTCAATGTATAATAAACTTTTATAACACTACCTTTTTCATGATTTAAATCATCAAATACCACAGCTTTACATCCATCAATATTATCATCTTTCAAAATAACATTCTCAATTTCTACTGGAGTAACCTTAAAACCATCATATCTGACACACACATATTTTTCTCTATCAATAAAATGAACGTATTCATCACCATTTGAAGTCTCCTCAACAAAACCCAAATCACCTTGATGAGCCCATCTTTCTCCATCATGAGTTATAATAGTCTTATCAGTTTCTTCCTGATTATTTAAATAACCTAAAAATACATTTGGACCAGCCACACATAATTCACCAATTTGATTTTCAGAAACATTATCTACATCAGATGATTTAATAGTAGGCAATTCTTCATAATCACCAGAATCATTTTTCCTAAAAGCTCTAACAATTTCATTAGGTAATACTTGTCCAACCGCATTATCTTTAACATTTTCACTACCACGAGCAACACTAGCCGCTGCCGTAGTTTCAGTTGAACCCCAACCAGTATTTATCTTCAAAATATCTTCTCTATCACCTAGTAATTTTTCTTTGTCAAATTTTCGTGGTCTTTTTACAAATTTAAGCTTTTCATTAGCCCTTCTAAGTTGTTCTTTATTTAAAGAATCACCACCAACAATAAAATTGATAAGACTATGTGAATTATTTTGCCATTCTTTACTATCCAAAATAGCAAAAACATGATTAGGAGCACAAGCAATAGTATGTGGATCAAATCTTACAAAATCTTCAACCATATGTAACTGTTTTGGATTCTTTAAACTCATAGAAGTTGGATCTGGATTTAATTTAACCTCATTACCAAGAGAAAAAGGCAAAATAGAACCATCAGCAAGACCATAAGCAATTGAAGGAGGCATAATGTCATACCATCTTGCCTCTTCAGGAAATATTCCCGTCTCACGGCATTGTAAAGTCGCACTTATAATATTTTCATTAGAAAACAAAGCACTCTTTGGCATACCAGTAGTTCCACCAGTAGACACAACTGCAACTGGAGAATCTTTATAAAACTCTGACTCTGGTAAAACAGCATCAATCTTTCCAAAAGAAAGTCCCTTAACACCAGTCTTAAAAAACTCCTTCCAAGAATAATAATTTTTAAAATCACTAACCTGTTTATCAAACATAGCAGCCCTTATTATATCATTTTTAATAATAGACCTTAAAGCAATAGAATTACTAGCTGGAAGTCCAATAACCGTTTTAGCACTAGTGTTATCCAAAACATTTCCAACCTTGTCCAAAACATGAACAGGTTTTGCCTCACCAGTTTTTGAATTAACCGTTTTAACAGCACCATCAAATGCAATTACAAGTTCAGAACCTGCTGCATTTATCTTGTGTTCAATCGCCTTTTCACCATATCTAGGATCAACAAAATTAGCAACTGCACCAATCTTACTAGCCGCCAAAAGAATATAATACGTCTCAGGCAAACTAGGTGCTACTACAGTAACAAAATCTCCCCTTTTAATTCCATAATCATCAAGCGCCTTAGCAACAACCATACTATTATGTAAGAAATCTCGATAAGAAATCCTATTATCAAAATAATTAATAGCTGGAAGCTCTAGTCTATGACTATTTTCATTATATATATAGTCATATACAGTTTGATTAGCCTTTTCATAAGGCTTAATTTGTGTTTTAGTCATTATTTCCCCCCAATCTAACTAAATACTACACACAAATTATAACACGATAACCAAAAAAATGCACTAAAATAAAGAAAAAAAGCCAAAATAGGCTTTAAAATCTCTTAAGAATTCTCTCAAGCTCTGAATCTAATTTAGATTTCATAATACAATCAAAAAATCCATCCTTCATGTAATGAAGTTTTATTCCTTCCTTATTATCACTAATCATAACAATAACTGGAATCTTAAAATTTTTATTCTTTGATATTTCCTTTAAAACATCATAAGCACTACTATCAGATAAAACATCATCCAAAATAATAAAATCATATTTCATCTTACTTCTAATATTTTCTATACAATCCTTCGCATAAACCGAAGATGAAACCGTTATACCACTTTTCTGTAAAACATCAGAAATCAAAACAAGTTCCTTCTCATCAGAATCAATAACAAGAGCTTTTTTATCCCCATACAAAGACTGCTCATACCTTTCTAATTTCTTAGATAACTCAGTACTCTTATCCTTAACAATCCTTTGATCCAAAGTAATCGTAACAACAGTACCCTTATTTTCTTCACTCTTAATCATAAGTGAACCACCAAGCATATTAACAAGCTTCTTAACCGAAATAATATCCAAATAACAATTATCATTATTAGAAATATTAACACTCTTTAAATCACTACCAGTCATACTAAGAATCTCATTTATCCTATCAATACTAATACCACGTCCAGAATCCTCAATTGTAATAACAAGTCTACAAATACCATACTTAATAATCGTACTCACATCCATATTAACAAAACCAGAACTAGTATAACTATAAGCAATATTAATAATAGAGGATAAAGTCTGTTTAAGCTTAATAGAATCTCCATATAAATAATTAGGAAGACTATTACTTAACTGGTAACTAAATTTAATATTGTCATTCTTATTCTCCAAAGCCCTAAAACTAACTTCCTTAAACAAATTACGAGGGTTATATTTGTTCTCAAAAATCTTAATAGTTTGTGTATCCATATTAGAAATATTTAAAGCCTTATTAATCAAATAATCAACTTGATTACTATAATTATTAATATATTTACTAGCCTCTATAAATTCTTCCTTAGTATTCAAAGTTTTCATATCATTACTAATATCACTAATTTCCTCTACTGGCCTCCTAATATCCTGAGTAATCCTAAACAAAAACCTAGAAGTATCCTCATTAGATTTCTCAATTAATTTTTTATTCTTATAAAGTTCATTAATCATCTGCACATCAGGATTTTCAATAGTAAAATACATCATACAACAAATAAAACTTTCCATCGCCGCCATTACTACAAATTCTGGCCTATTCATCTGTATATATGTTAATAACAAACTAGAAATTATAAATATCCATAACGGAATTGCCTTCCTCTTACTTATATTTTTTCTCTTAAATATTAATATAGCAAACATAAACATACCAATTATTCCAGCATAAGCAAATACTAAAGTAACCGCACCATTGTAAGTATAATATATTTTATCTACCATATTTCTATACAAATCATAAGGTAATAAAAGTGCTCCTGCCGCTACTATAATCGCCCCAAATATAGCTAATTTAACAATTTTTTTCTTATTCTTAAATGAAATTTCAATCAAATATATAAAAATCAAGGTTGTCCAAACAACAAAATATATTAAATAAAGTCTAAAAATCAAATCACAAAATATAGGAGATAATTCATCATACTTAAACGAAACAAAATCACATAATAATTGCAAAAATAAACCAATTATATTAGAAATTATCAATAAAGAATAAATCTTCGTTTCCTCACTTTTTAATCTCGTCTTTGAAAAATAGATAAATAATACCCCAAACATGTAAAAGATACTAAATAAAATTAGCATCGTTAAATTAGTCACTACCACAGCAAACACCTCCTTTTATTCTTTTAATATAAAGACAATTTCTTTTTTTTATCATTAGAAATATATTTTGGCATTTCAATAAATCCTTCAGTTTCATTTTTCATTCCATTAACATCTCGTTTCCCAGAAGGAGCACAAGGAAATTCCTTTCTAATTTTAAATAACGTTGGAACAAATGAAACATCATTTAACTCACTATATATAGCATCTTGAATCCTTTTAAATAAAGCATTTAATGCAGCTGAATCCTTTCCTAAAAATTGTTCAGCTGCTTCATCTAAAATTATATGAGCAACCACAGTAGATGTACCATCATCAATTTTCTTTTCTAAAACATCACAAAGACTAACCTCATCAAATTGCATAATAACATTCTCAATATCAAAATTATATACCTTTTTACCATCAATAATAGAATAATCACTACTTCTACCAAGCACATATAATTCTCCATTTTCATCTATATAACCAATATCACCAGTATTATTCCATTTAGTTCCATTTTCATCTATATAGAAATATTCATTAGTAGCAGCCTCGTTTTTGTAATACTCAATCATACTACATGGTGTGTTAGCATAAATAACTCCACGCTCATTATAAGGCATCATTTCTTTATCATCATTCATAATATTTAAAGTTACCCCTGGTAATGGTATCCCAACTGAACCAGCAGAATGTTCATCATCTGTCGTTTGTGTAGTAATTGCTCCACCACACTCACATTGTCCATAAGCAGCCCCAAGTTTAGCATCACTACCATGTTGTTTAAAAACTTCGTTAATTTGTTCTGCAACATCACTTCTTAAAGGCTCTCCACCCTCAAAAGGATAATTAAAATGTGACAAATCACTATTACCAACAAGTTTTTCATCTAAAAATCCTTCATATATACTAGTCGCTGCAACAGCATAATTAGGTTTATGTTTTATAACATTCTTAACAAAAACCTCCCTTTCAAACCTCGGATCCATAAATACAGTAGACCCATATGATAAAGGTAAATGAACTGACGTACTAAGACCAGTAGAATACCATGTAGGTATTATTTGATAAAACTTTTGTCCCCTAGATAAATTTATACCTAAAGTTGGATAAGATTGAATTGAATTTTGAAAACTATCATTTGAAAGTAATATACCTTTAGCCGCTCCAGTCGTACCACTAGAATAAACCATCGCAAGAGGCCTATTTTTCTCATATGGTAATGCATCTACTCCTTCTCTTCCCTTACCATCCTTTATAAATTCTTTCCAAAAAATCTCATTACTATTCTTCTGTAATTTATATTTTGATTTTAAAACAATACCAAGTGGTGAAGAATTAAAAGTAGGAACAACAACCACATTTTTAATCCTAGATTTATCAATAGCATCCTTAATCACACCATAAAAACTATCCATTACAATTAATAAGTCACTTTCACATTCATTAATTCTTTCTACCAAACCTTTTGGATCGAAATAAGGTGCCATCATATTTGCAACCCCACCTAATTTTGAAAGTGCATAAAAACTATAAATAGTTTCAGGCATACCAGGCGCACATATAGTTACAAAATCACCTCTTTTAATTCCATATTCTTCTAATGACTTCGCAGTTTTTTCAATATTTTTAAACAAATTATTAAAACTTATATGAGCATAAAAATACTCAAGCGCTAAATCGTTTGGATAATCCACATTATTATCATAAATCTCTTGATAAACAGTTTTCAAAGTCTTAGGCTTATAAAATTCACATTTGTCATAAAACCTTTCCCAAGGTTTATCAAGTGCTGGATAACCCGTCACTTTTTTTAAATTCCCTTCTAATTTTTTCCTATTTTGAATTTCTTCAAACTTTTCTTCATTGATTTTTAAATTCATCGTCTTCCCCCCAAATCAATAATACTACACCCAAATTATAGCACGATAACCAAAAAAATGCACTAAAATAAAGAAAAAAACAGAATTTTCTGCTTAAAACAATTACAACAATAATTAAAAATTTAACATCAATCACTCATGGGCTTAAAAAGTTTAACATTACCATACACCTCAAACACACCACTCAACCTATCATATATAACCACACCATCATCATATATCGCATATATATCTGCTTTTTTCTCATTAGAAACCTTTTGTAACTTATTTAAATAATTCCTATTATTCACCGTATGCACATCAATATAAAATGAATTATTTATAACCCCAAAACCATCATAAAAAGCAAAATACTTATAATAATTATTCTTAGCCGTAATAAAATACCTAGTTAATTGAAGCTCACATCCCGCACTCTCTCCAATTATAATCCCCTTAAAATGCCTAATATCATATAAAATCTCAGTATCATAAACAACCTTTTTGAAAAACATTTCTGGATTCCCACCAGGTAGTAACAAAACATCACTACAACTAATTATATCTCTAAGCTTAGAAGAAGAATCACTATAACAATTACAAACCGTAATATTATCTTCACTAATACCTGTCTTCTTAAGCTCCAAAACATATCTATTATATCTAGGACTACCTTTCCTAAAAAAATCATTTTCTAACTCAAAAGCACTAATCTCCTCCTTAAAAGCCCAAGGAAAAATAGCCACCTTAAAAGAAGGTTTAATAATCTCCCGAAGTCTATCTAAAGCACTATCAGTTCCCATCTCCATTCGACTAAAAAACACACTATACATAAATACCAAGCTCCTTCAATTTAACCATACACTTACTTAAAGCCTCACGAGCATCATCGCGAAAAAGAATCTTCATAGCCTCAGCAAACAAAAGCCATTTACCAAAAATAAACCCTTCTTCCCTATTAACAACAATATCGCAAATAGAAGAAATAACAAAACCATAAACCTTAATTACCTTAATAGCCTTCTCACCATCAAAATAAAACTTATACTCACAAACCTTACCAAAACATTCATCATCACAAACCCGTACTCCAGCCTCAAGGGAAAGCTCACGCTTAGCCGTTTGAACCTCTATCTCATCACCTTCCATATGTCCCTTAGAAAAAAACCATTCAAAATTATTCAAAACAAGAACCCTAAAACCATCAAAACTCTTCCCAAAAACTATTGTCATACAAGATACTTTCTCTTTAACCCCTTCCACAAAACACCTCAATCATTTTTCTACATTATAACACAAATAAAGAAAAAAAGTGCATAACTATATACACTTAAAGATTAATCTCATACCTACTACTATCACCATAATTAAATAATAATTTCCCACCATTTTTCAAAATCACTCGCTTAGAAGCAATATTTTTATCATTACAATTTAAACAAACCGACTTCATCCCCATTCTTTTACACTCTAAAAGTCCAAGCTTCAACATCATCGTTCCATATCCCATATTTCTATAAGATTTCCTAATTTTATAAAATATCTGACTACCCCTATTTAACCAAAAATCATTTATAGTCGTCCTAATACCAATCTCACCAACCGGCACACCATCAACATAAAAAATATATCTATTAGTTGTCGAATTAACCTCTAAATCTAATTCCTTCTCAAACTTTTTATACTTTTTTAATATTTCCTTATACTCTTCAAAAGATTTATCCTTAATTTCATTACTAGAACCTAACTCCACAGAAGGAATATCTTGATACATTTGATATTCACAAATCCCCATATTAGTATCAATAATCTTTATCTCATAACTCATATTTCACCACCTTATATCAAATTTATCTCATCATCAAAATATAATATACTATCACAATTATTTTTTTCAGAATATTCATACAATTGTGAATATTTACAATTACTCCCTTCCCTAACTTTAACCACATTAGTTTTTATCATATTAAAAATAGGTGCGGGAGTTATATTAACAAGACCTTTATCTAAATAAATATTAAATTCTTCATTTAAATTAGCAATTACTTTTTTCGTGTTTTGTATTTCACCAGGATTATAATTTATTCTTATATTTACACGAATATCATTATCCAACAATTTTTTTATATTTGTTATAATTAATTCATAATTATACTTCTTGCTATAATATTTTTTATATTATCATACTTTATTCCTATATCATCTATTGTAATTTGAAACCAAGTAGGATGCCTTTTGATTTTTTCAATATCTATTTCACCTAACAATGAACCATTAGAAGTAAAATAAACATATATTTTAATTCCATTTTTTTCTAATTTACTATATATTTTTTCTCATTATATCATTGCTAGAAAATTTTGTAAACACACCATAAAAAAAGAAGACTTTCGCCCTCTTACTCAGAAACAACTTCAACCCTTTGAAATAAAACCTCAGGATCATTTAAAACAATTCCATCTTCCATACCATCAAATGATGAAGTAGAAGAAACACTCCTATTTTGAGTATTCAATTGACTAAATATCTTATCCGCAGTTTCTGGCAAAAATGCCTGCAAATAAACAGTAGCCACCCTAATAGACTCAAGTAAATTATACAAAACCGTCTTAAGCCTATCACTCTTAGAAGAATCCTTCGCTAAAATCCAAGGCATAGTCTCATCAATATACTTATTACATCTTCTATAAACTTCAAAAATCTCATCAATAGCTGGAGCCACCTTAAGCTCATCCATACAAGAAGCAACCCTATCATTAAGACCCTTAACCAAACTTATAAGATCATCATCAATATCTTCATGAACACAAGTTTTAGAAACAACACCATCAAAATACTTCTTAGACATAGATATCGTCCTATTAACAAGATTACCCATCGTATTAGCCAAATCAGAATTAATCCTCAAAGCAAGCAAATTCTTACTAATATTACCATCGTGTCCAAAAGGAATTTCGTGAAGTAAATAATACCTTACAGCATCAGTTCCAAACTCAGAAACCAAATCATCCGCATATAAAACATTACCCTTAGACTTACTCATCTTCTCACCATCGCCAAACAAAACCCAAGGGTGACCAAAAATCTTCTTAGGAAGAGGCAAATCCAAAGCCTTCAAAATAACCGGCCAATAAATAGTATGAAACCTCAAAATATCCTTACCAATAACATGAACATCTGCAGGCCAATATTTATTAAATTCATCACTCTCACTATCAGGATCATATCCAAGGAAAGTAATATAATTAACAAGTGCATCAAGCCAAACATAAATAACATGTTTAGAATCAAAAGGAACCTTCACACCCCAATCAAAAGTAGTCCTAGAAATACATAAATCAGAAACTCCAGGAATAATAAAATTATTCATAATCTCATTTTTTCTACTAACAGGTTGAATAAAATCAGGATGATCCTCAATATACTTTCTTAACCAATCATTATACTTACTAAGTTTTAAGAAATAAGCCTCCTCATTGGCTTCATGAACCTCTCTCCCACAATCAGGACACTTACCATCCACAAGCTGTGAAGAAGTGAAAAAAGACTCGCAAGGCGTACAATAAAGACCCTCATACTTGCCCTTATAAATATCCCCCTTATCATAAAGTTTCTTAAAAATCTTTCCAACAATCATCTTATGATAACTATCAGAAGTTCTAACAAACTTATCATAACTAATATTTAATAAATCATCAATCTCCTTAACAGAAGCAGCCACCTCATCAACGTACTCCTGAGGGTCCTGATTATTTTTAAGTGCATTATTTTGAACCTTCTCACCATGCTCATCAGTACCCGTATGAAACCTAACATCATACCCCATAAGTCTTTTATATCTCGCAATCGCATCAGTCAAAACACCTTCATAAGAATTACCAATATGTGGTTTCGCAGACGCATAAAAAATAGACGTCGTTATATAAAAAGTATCTTTCATTCATTTTCCTCCTCTTTCAAAAACTCAATATCTGGATATATCATCTTAGTAACCTTCTCTAACAAATCCTTAGAAAGGGGACTGCCAGCTGCATTCTTATGACCCCCTCCACCATATTTCCTAGAAAATACCGAAAGATCAACCTTATCATTTGATCTATAACTAATATTCTTCGGAAACCTAATAATAATCATCATTTCCAAATCCTCATGCTTACGAAGCATATACTGTGCTAAATCACTCCTATACCTCTCCGCATAAATAAGACCAGCCCTATGCCCATCCAAAGAAACAATAGATAAATCCTGATCCCTTTGCTCCAAATAATTCTTCATCTTATCCTGCTCAAGCTTAACCAAAAACATCATAGAAGAATTATACTCAAAACAATCATTTTCATGAATATAAGTAGTAAAATAATCAACATAATTTTCCCTACCCAAAATAGAAAATAAAGCATCAATATTATGTGCCTTTTGATCCAAATCAGACTTAAAATCATAAGTATCAATAATTCTAACCTGCTCAACCAAACCTTTCAAAGAATCCTTTCTCAAAACCTCACTAGAAGAAATAGAAAGCAAATATTCATAATAAAGACTAGTCGCACTCTCTTTACGACCATCCCTTTCATCAATAACCGAAATAAAAGAATACTTATTAAGTTCTATCCCACTAATATGATGATCAATAACCCTCACCTTATTTCTATACTCAGAATTCTCCTCAATCTCACTCGCAAGCATAGGAGAAACATTCAAATCAGTAATATGAATAACATCATACTTATCCAAATTCTCACGTAAATTACTATCAACCTCACCAGGATTAATTAAAATCGTATCAACCTTCTTAAATACCTCCTTAGCCATAATAACTGGTGTAATCCCATCAGGATCAGCCACATGACTAATAAGCAATAAACTCTTATCTATCATAAATTTTCCTCCTTATCAGTACTACCAAAGCCACCCTTCCTAGAAGAAGTAACTGTAACCTCATCACTAACTGTTAAAAACTTTGTAAAAATACCCTGAACAACATTCTCACCACGTTTAATCGTAACAGTCTCAGAACCCTCATTTTTAATCTTCACAAAAATATGACCTTCATTCCCAGAATTATTATAATAATCGCTATCAATAATGCCAACCTGATTACAAAGCCTCAAATTATACTTAAACCCAAGACTACTCCTAATAAAAATCATAAGAACCTCATCATCTTCCATAAAAGCCTTAACCCCAGTTGAAATAAGCACAGTACTTGAAGGTTCTAAAACAATATCCGAAAGTGCCATAAAATCATAACCCGCACTATTTTTAGTACTTCTTCTTGGAAGCAAATAAGAATCATAAGAATCCTTATCCAAAAAAGTATCCTCACAAAACCTCAAAAAAGTTATCTTCTCAAAACCTCTAGCCATCATATCAACTCCTTAAAAAGCACACAAAAACGCCCCTAACAATAAGGACGCATAAAACGTGGTACCACCTTAATTCATAAGTATAAACTTACCTCATTCGCGTTAACGCCAGCATACGTCATAGCCTAAATATCAGCCACAAAGCTCAAGGAGCCATTTAAAATAGTCACCTTACTTATTTCCACCAACCATAAGCTCTCTATAAAGTCACCTATTCTTCTTTCCATCAAAGCCTTTCAGTTACTAAAGTATAACACATTTCTGCCTAATCTTCAATATGTTTCCCCAAAAAGCTCGAAATAATCTTCGCAATAGAAATATCTCCCTCCACAAGAGCCGCATCATTATCAAAAATAATAAAAGATCCAATCACATCACCAGAAGCAATAATTGGAAAAATCGCATAACTAACATCCTCTACAACATCAGTAACAAAACTAATAGTACCAGTTCCAACCTTCTCCTTACGCGAAAAAATAATGTCAGAAAGTTCTAAAGAAATACCCTTCGAAACATAATCATCCTTTTTTTTACCACAAACCGCAATAACCTTATCAGTATTTGTAATAATAACATCTTTTTTAATATTCTTAAAAACCGAAGATACAAGTGCCAAAGCCAAATCCTTAAAACAATCAATATGATTATACTTCCTCAAAATAATATCCTCATCACAAGTATGTATCTCCAAATTATCGCCACTATTAATCCTAAGACTTTTCCTTATTTCCTTAGGAATAACAATCCTCCCAAGATCATCAATTCTCCTTACAATACCTGACATATTTTCCCACCCATCTTTCTATAAGTATTGTGTGAATTAAAAGAAAAAAATATACTAATAAATTTTGCTTTTTCAAAAATAATATGCTATTATAAATATAAGAATAAAAAGGAGAGCTTTTCACATGAAAAAAACAGAAATTTTAAACAATTTCGCCGGACTAGGTATAACCTCACCACAAAGTCTTTTTAACTTTGTCACCACAAACAAAGAAGTAACCTTTCAAAATCAAAAATACAACCTAGAAAAAAGCAACGAATGCATGGAATTCATGGCCTTATTCCTAGAAAACTCAGATTATGAAGTAATAAGACTCTTCATAACCAAAGGAAAATACTCACACTTCACCCTAGCCTTCAAAGCAAATGAAAAATGGTACTACTACGAACCAATAATAAAAGATTTAAAAGAAAAATATAGCTTTGACTCTTTAAATACCCTATATGCCTTTTTAATAACCAACATAGATAAAATAGTCTCAAAAAACAAAAACTACAAATGCATTCTAAAAGAAATAAAACCACTAAAAACCTTAAATTTAAAAGAAAATATCAAAGAAGCCGAAGAAGGCATCGAAATATTTATAGAAAAAAACGAAGAAAACTACCCACCACAAAACTACCTAGACAAACCAAAAACAAAAGAAAAAATCAAAAAGAAAAACAAAAGCACATTCCCATACTTCATCCTAAGCTTCATAATAACCCTCACAATTGCCCTAACCATCATCTTTCTAGCCATCAAATATCTCTTTAAATAGGGATTTTTTTTTAAACAAAAAAATGATATAATATAAATGTTTAACTTAAAGGAGGAAATTACAAATGGAAAAAACATTAATATTTGGACACCAAAAACCAGATACCGATAGTGTCACATCCGCCATTGTCCTATCATATCTAAAAAACAAACTAGGAAAAAACACCGAGCCAAGAGTACTTGGAAACATAAACAATGAAACAAAATTCGTCCTAGACTATTTCAAAGTAGAAACACCAAAATACCTAAACGACGTAAGATTACAAATAAGTGATATAGACTATGTAACCGACTGCTTTCTAAACGAAAACGACTCAATCTACAAAGGCTATAACTACATGAACGAAACCCACATTGGAACCATACCTGTAATAGATAATAACGGAAACTACTGTGGCGCTATATCAATGAAAGACGCTTTAGGTAACTTAATAAACGATAAATTAGGATTTTTAAACACCTCATACGACAACTTACTAGAAGCTCTAGATGCCAAAGAAATACTAAGATTTGATAAAGAAATCAGAGGAAACATAATCGTTCCATCATACCGTAGTACAACCTTCAAAGACAAAATAAAAATAGATAAAGATAGTGTTCTAATAGTCGGAGATAGACACAGCATAATCGAATTTGCTGTGGAAAACTCAGCTTCAATAATAATCCTAACAAATGGCGTAGAAATGAAAAAAGAGCATCTAGAAATAGCCAAGAAAAATCACGTCGACGTAATCCAAACAAAACACGATGGAATCACAACCGCCAACCTAGTAGTCTTAAGTAATTACATAAAAAATAGACTAAAAAAAGAAGAAATCATATCAGTAAACGAAAACGATTCACTATATGATGTCCTAGAAATGGCAAACAAAAAGAAATTCAGTAACTATCCAGTATTAGACAACAACGGAAAATGCCTAGGATTATTTAGAGCAAACATCTCAGATAACAAACATCCAAAAAAAGTAATCCTAGTAGACCACAACGAAAAAGAACAAAGTGTAATCGGACTAGATGAAGCCGAAATAATCGAAATAGTTGACCATCATAAAATAGGAAATATCGGAACATCATCACCAATAAACTTTAGAAACATGCCACTAGGATGTACCGAAACAATCCTATGGCTAATGTATAAAGAAAATGGCATCGAAATACCAAAACACATCGCTGGATTAATGCTATCAGGAATAATCTCAGACACCCTATTACTAACATCACCAACCACCACCGAAAAAGACAAAAAAGCCCTAATAGAACTTTCAAAAATAGCCGAAATAGACTACGAAAAATATGGTATGGAAATGTTTAAAGCCGGATCATCAATGGAAGGAAAAAGTATAACCGAAATAATTCACGGAGACTTCAAAAACTTCACAATTGATAATCAAAAACTAGGCGTAGGACAAGTATCAACCATGTCAACTGAAGAAATCATGAGTAAAAAAGACGAATTCATATCTACCCTAAATGAAATAGCTAAAAACGAAGATTACACAGCCGTAGCCCTATTCGTAACAGACATCCTAAAAAATGGTTCATATTTACTATATAATGAAGAAGCACAAGAAATATTTAAAGGCTCTTTCGCAGTAGAAGACCTAGAAGAAGCACATTTCTTCGAAGGACTAGTTTCAAGAAAAAAACAAGTAGTACCAAAATTAATGAACTACTTAGATAACAAATAAGACTTTCAAAAAAGTCTTTTTTTCATATCAAAAAATCATTATACCCATAAAAAAAGAAAGCCAATTTTTGACTTTACAAAATTTAGATTAATTATATTATTCATCAGCACCATTTAATAAAGCATCCTTTTTTTCAATATATTTCTTAACTAAAGGAATTCTTTTTTTATCCTTTTCCCTACCACTACTCTCTAAATAATCCAAATATTCATTTATATTTTGAACATAATACCCATTAACAAACTCAGGCTTAAGTGAAGAAAAATCATTCTCATTACAAACACATTCAATATTATCAGAAACCATATACCACCCATTTTCTTTTTGTACTAAATCATATTGTTCCTTTAACTTTTGTAATCCTGTTTTAGTAACCGCAATATCTAAATCACCAGCATCTAACATAATATCCCTTAACACCAAAGACCCAGAAGAAAGCACATAAAATTCTTCTTTTTGAATTCCAAGCTTAGAAATTAAATTTAACAATTCCTGTTTATTCATTCTTCCATTATCCATAAACAAATCATCTCCTTCATATTAATATTCCCTATAAATTAAATGTTCTAACTTATCATCTACAATTTGATTATAAACAATCTTATCATTTAGTGGTTTTGCTAAAATATTATAATTCTTAAGTTCTGATATCAAAACCCATTCAAAGATACTATCACCATCTAAAGAATGGAAATTATTTGCAACTTTATCTTCAGAAATAGTAAGTAAATAATATAAACCAATTTCATGATATTTTGTCTTTGAAGAATCTAAAAACATTTCTACTATATACTTTAACTTCGGTTCTGTCTCTAAATTTAATTCTTCTTTTAACTCACGAACTATTGCAGTATTACTATCCTCATGAACATCAATTCTACCGCCAGGGAACATATATCTTCCATTATCTTGATTCTCTAAAAGAACTTTTGATTTTTCTTCGTTATAAATAATTGCTCCAACACGTACCCCAAATCTTGAGCCTTCCTCTTTAATAGTTATCACCATATTCATCACCCATTATAAATATACACTATTTTTTGCACTAACTCAAGACTCTACACTTTGTTAATTTATTTACAGATGCAATTTGTTTAATATCTTCTTTTGCATTTACATCTCCACAACTGTTCCAAAGTAAATTCTCGCCATCATCAATAATAAAATCATCACTTGAATAATAATAATTATCTTTTATTACATCATAATTATCAATACTTGTAGGATCACACTTACTTATATCAGCAACGTATTTTTCCCACTTTAATAATCCTTTTTTTAAGTTATTTACTTTCGCATATTCTACTGTCGCAATTATATTAGCTGTGGCTATTATTATCAGTTCCTTTTTTATTTCTATGTTCTTTTAATACTTGCTCTTCAGATATTGTAATAATAGGGTAATCGATAAAAGTTGTAATAACATCATCCTTATTTTGTGGTATCTTTAATTGTTTCATAAACGTATTCATAACCCTTATTAAAACCTCAACATTAAAATTAATCTTATTTAATAAGACCATAGTTTTTTTATTTTGAATACTAGAACTTTTATTATATGCAGTATCAAACAGTCTCAAAAACTGACCCTCGCTATCGTTTAAATCATTAAGCTCATTCCTATCTTTAATACACGAAATAATATATTCACTAATACCCATATTTTCCTTTTTGGCATTATAAACTAGTCGCTCTTTTTGTTCCTTTGTTAATCGAAATGTTATTCTATCATCTTTCATTAACATTTCCCTTTACCAAAAGACTTAAGTTATCAAGTATATCCTTTTTTATAAGTTCTAATACATAATTTTGCATAGTCGTTTCTTTAATAGAAACTATCTTTTTAAGTGCATCACTTACTGAATTTTCAAGTCTTATTTTTACAAACGTATCACTATTATTTGTTATTATTATCACCTCCATATTTATAAAATAGTTAAAAAAGATACCCATATATTAAGAGTACCAATATACAGAAAAATTAGTTTTTCATACTCCTTTCTTGTGGAAATTTTAAGCAGGTTAAACCTGTATGACAACAACACACCAGTGGCGAGTTTTCTTTTATTTTAAGGGGAATTATCACTATTTGTATGTCATACATATCATAAAATGTAAGACTTTTGTTATAACAGCATTACCATCAAAAAAGCCAGTTTTTAATACTAAACACACATTTGTTAGTACAAAAACAGGCTTTTAAGCAATCATAATTATTATAAATTTAACAATTCCTTCTTCTTTTTTTCTTATTATTCTTCGATTATTATACCCATATCAAATAACATTCTAAACTTTTAATTTAATACCAAATTCAATAAAATCTAATACATAACAGACCAATTTATTGTAACATTTATTACTCTATTCTCTAATATTGTTGTTTAATATAGAACTGTTGGTAAAACCAGAATAATTAAATATTTTAACAGTTAATGACACTCAAATTCTATACCTCTTACATTATCAAAAGTGATTTCTATCATCAATAAAAATATACTATATTCTATAAAAAAATTAAAATTAATGGTTATCTATTTTTAATTAAATTTATTCTATATTGAATCGTTGCTTATCAATGTTGTAATTTTGAATAACTTCATTATCGGTTAATGCCCTGTTATACATTCTAACTGAATATATTTTCCCACTAAATATGAGTGAACCAGTTAATGTACTACCAGCTGGATTCCCGCCTAAAATAACATGTGTGCTGTCATGAGTATAACCAATTGTTCCAACTTTATCGATTGAATATTTGTGATCATTTTCATATAACACTAGTGTATTGTTATCATAGCTGCCTGATAAAAAATATTTTTTATCTATTAAAACATTATCCATTTTTTTATTATTTTCATCTAAAAAAACTGTTTCTGTTTCAGAAGATGGTAAATATCCATAATCCTTTAAGAAAACATCAAAATTGTTATGCATATTTTGATTATCAACAGAGAAACCATATCCACCAGTTTCAAAATTGCTAAATGAACAAGTGTAACCATTTACTGAAAACTTATCATATTTTAAAACTATTTGCATGGTTACATTTTCATAATTCATTTCATCCATTAAAACATAATCATCTATACCATCAAATTTTAAACCATCTGATATATCTGTATTATCAAAGTTTTTAAGTTTACCATTTCTATTATTATTACTTATATCTATCCAATATTTTTTATCATCACTAAACCCCACAATACTGTCATATGCTACTTGTAATCCATTTGTAACATATCCTAGTTCGCTGGCTGTTTTATATTTCTTTATATTTCCTTTGGCATTTAAGGTTATATTTGTTTGAAACGCAGAATAACCAATACTTAATGCAAACAACATTACAAATGAAGATACAATTATTATTTTTCTCTGCTTTTTTCTTTGCCTTCTTGTCTTTCTTCTATGCATAAATTATCACCCATCTTTATCATAAACCCATTTTATCAAAAAAAGACAAGTAATATTTTCGATAAATCACTTAAAAGCTAACATCAATAGGAATATTTGTATCGTAATTTTTCCTCTTACTTTTTTGTTATTTTATAAAAGAAAAAGTACCATAAAATAATGATACTTAACTATTCAAAATCAGATATTTTATATCCTAGTTTATTGATTTCTTTATAAAGTCTACAAATAGGCATTCCCAAAACATTATAATAATCGCCTTTTATTTGTGGAATAAATATAGCAGTTTTTCCAGCCAAAGAATAACCAGCTCTATCTAAAATATGTTCCTCATGATTTACATACCACTGAATTTCTTCTTCAGTAAGATTATCAAATAATACTTCCGTTGTTTCGCAGAAACTAACTTCTTTATTTTTGTTTAAATCTATAATCGTTACACCAGTTAAAGCATAATTTGTTTTACCAGATAATTCACTTAATATCTTTTTTGCCTCATCTTTAGATTTAGGTTTGCCAATCCTTTTTCCATTAAAGCAAATCATAGAATCTGCTCCCACAACAATTCCGCTTGAAAGATTTTTTGCCACTGCTTCAGTTTTCAATTTAGATAAGTTAATTAAATATTCTTCGTTTGTATCTGCCTTTGTCACTTCCTCAACATTACTGGCAATTGCAGTAAAATTAAGTCCAACTTTTGTTAAAATGTCACGTCTTGTTTGAGACGTTGATGCTAAATAAAATTTCATTAAACTCCCACCTTCTTTTTATAAACTAATTTATGTTCTTTACAACATTCTTTTAATGGACATTCTTCACAATTTGGGTCAGTTGCATAACAATATTTCCTACCAATAGTCCAAAAAGAGGTCGTAAGGTTCCCAGGAAAATCAGGATTAATACGCCTTGCTGATAGTAAAACATTTTCCATAGTATCCTTATCAACTAATCCTAACCTTAAAAATATTCTTCTAATATGAACATCATACGCAATGTCTATTGCAGATTTATTTGATATATCCATACCTAAATCTCTTATCAATAATAAAGTTCCCAAAGATGCCTTTTTATGACTAATACCTTTAAATTCTTCAAGTCTATCAATGATTACATCTGCACTTTGGTTATTCCAAATATTTAAAGCATCCCCACTATATTCCTCTATAATTTTTTTCATAGCTTCATATATGTATATTGCCATCTTATGAGGATATCTATGTAAAGCAGGTTTTTCTTTTATCACGTTCTCTATGTAATCAACAGAAAGTTCATTTATAATATAATCAAAATCAAAAGTATTTAATCGTTCTAATAATCTATATGGTAAACTCCACGCAATTTCTGCTTTTACTGATTGGTCTGATATAAGACCTATTACAAAAGCATTGGGATTACCAACAATAAATTCTTTTACTGGTTCATCCAAAAGATTTCCTTTAAGTATGCTATTTTCTATTTCAATAGTTGGTAGATATTCTTGTAAAATTTCACCAATTTGTTGTTCTTGTGTACTAATCAATCTTATCACCCCATCAATTATAACTTAATTTCTACGCTTTATCAACCTTCTTGTTTCTAAATCTTCTTTCGTTGTTAAAGACCATTTTTTATTTTTATCGTATTTAGGAACACCAATTTCATCCCAACCTATTATTTTAAAAGGTTTATTAGGAAGATACATTTTCAAATAATATAACTCTGCCTTTGAAAAATCATCCAATCCATTAAGTTCATCCACTTTATTAAATCTATCTATAAACAAAGTTGCCTCATCAGTTCTTCTTAATAATTCTAATCTTGCTTTCAAATACTCTATATTATCATCATTATATAAAGTATATGGCAAAATATTTTGTGGACTTATAGGACAAATCCCATTATTATAATTATAAGCCCTTGCCCAATCAATGTGTTTAAAGTTTCTAAAATTTGCTATTACATAATTTGACTTATGTTTTGATTTCATATATCCATCAAGCAAATTATAACTTAATTCTTTTTTTAATAATGCATCTTGCAATGATATCCATTTTTCTAATCCATTTGCATCAATACCTTTTAAATCATAGTTTTTTAAATTTTTAACATCGCCAACAAATGATAATCCATTGTTTTTCATTAAATTCCACAATATAATTTCTGCTATAATGCCTTCCGAAATATCATAGTCATAATTTCTATAAACATATAATTCATCTGCCAACATTTCTAACGTCAAACAATCTTTCATAACTTCCTGTTTTGTGCCGCCAAGTGCAGTTGTAGAAACATAATAACCTAATGCAGCCTCTGGATTTAATGGAATCTTTCCCTGCTCTATAACATTTTTGCAAATATCAGATAAATAATGCATATCGTCTCCATCAAAAGATGTATAAACTACTGTTTTGTTTTTATCCAAAGCATAACCATCAACAATCTTTTTTATATCACTTGATAAATGATTAATAATCGGTATTGATACAGGATGTTCATTCAATTCAAAGTTTATAAGTGATGATAAATATTTATTAAAGCAATCAATACTATCCTCACGATAATTATTAACCAAAATAAAATCAAAACATTCCTTATCCAATTGAGAAAAAAAATCAAGTTCACGATTAATATCCATCAATCTTTTTTCTAACTCTTCAGCCGATGTATCTCTTTCTGATAAGTTATCAATTGTAATTGCAACATCACTTGGAACTACATAAATGCTTATTGTATTTGGATGATTTTGTTTAAATTCAGGAATTTCTGAATAATATAATTCCGTAATTAAATTAATTCCTTGTTTTGTTTTTTCAAAGTCTTTTTTATAATAACCATACATATTGCCAAACACTTCATTTACAACACATAATTCTCCGTTATCATAACTTTTTTGAAAATCTTCAAGTGAAACAAAATACTTATCAACACCATCAATTTCATTTTTTCGTTTTTCACGTGTAGTTACAGCTTTTAACTTTTCAAAGTTTGGTGTTCTTTCTAATAGTTGCTTTATCAAAAATGACTTCCCAACACCAGACATCCCTGACAAAGTAATAATTTTACCTTCAGACATAAAATCCCCCCTAAAAATAGCAAAAAAGAAACACATTTAACAAAAATAAGCGTTTCTTTTCAAAGAACAATAGTAAAACTAACTATTGTTCTATATACTACCACAATAACCATAATAAATCAATGATTATTTTTCAATTCATACAACATTGTATCATAATGAGAGTTTATTCTGTTCTGTACATCTATTCCTAAATCACTACATACTTTCAATATTTCACTTTCATAATAGTCTGATTTATTTTCCTCATCCGTTACAATTTCTATTTCTACAAAGCTACCAAGGTTCAAAACCTCGTCCAAACATATATTAAAGTTTTTATATTTAGTTGTTGTTCTTTTTTTATCGATAGTTACCATTTCTTTGTATCCTAATGTTTCAAAAAGTTGTTTACACTTTGCACTATCACTAATAAAGAACTCAATCTCTTTTGATTCAATAATATTTTCTTTTCTTTGCTTAAGAGTAATCAAGTTTTTGTCTCCAATTGTACGAATTCTCAAAACTATCATTCCTGTTTTAATATTAAAATCCTGAGCGTTCTTTTCTAAAAATACTGTATCTATTTGATGCTTAGTCTCAGACAAAACACATCCTTTACTTTCTAATACTTTTTTTATCGCATTTAAATCATCAACTTTTAATTTCATTTCAATTTCATTCACAAGACATCATCCTTCCTAAAAACATTATAGCACTATTTTTTCGTTACGCAAATAGTATAAGGCAATTGTCTTACAAATTGTAATTATTTTATTTTTCAAATATATATTTAGGGTCAACATAATCATAGTTATTTGTTTCTGCATTATACACTCTAACTTCAAAATGGAGATGAACACCAGTTACTTGTGTACCAGTCATCCCAACTATACCTATTTTTTGTCCTGCATTTACTTTATCACCAGTATTTACAACTACCAAATTAGATAACATATGATAATAAACTGTTCTATATTTTATACCGACAATATCATGCTCAAGCATTACAGACTCACCAGTAGAAGTTCTTTTTTTGTATTCAAAGGACTAGAACGATACCCAAAATTAGATGTTACGGTGTAGTGTATATTACTATCAAAAGATATTCCAAATTCCGTAAAAACTACCATTTCATCACTACTAGATAAACAAGTCAAACAAAGTAGAATAAAAAACAAGAAAAATCAAAAAAACAAAAAACGAGTCAATTCTTATAGAATCAAACTCGAAAATTTCATCTGGGGCGGTATATCGGATTCGAACCGATGCATGGTGGAACCACAATCCACTGTGTTAACCCCTTCACCAATACCGCCAAATAAAAGACATACCTATTTTATCAATAAATATGCCTTTTTGCAAGCACTTTTACTTAATTTACACAAAAAAGTACCTATTATTCATTATCAATCGCCAAAAGATTTTTAATATCATCAGAAGTCAAAGTAGAAAATTGATTAGAATCCCTCATATCACCTTCAATTAAAGCATCCGCAAGCTTCCTTTTTTTCTCTTGCAACTTTAATATTCTCTCCTCAATAGTTCCAGATGATATCAATCTAATAACAGAAACAGTATTTTTTTGACCAATTCGATGTGCCCTATCAGTAGCCTGATTTTCCACCTGAGGATTCCACCATAAATCCAAATGAATTACCGTAGTAGCCGAAGTCAAATTAAGACCAGTACCACCAGCTTTTAAAGTAATTAAAAATGCATCAGTATCATCACTATTAAACTTTTCCACAAGTTCCATTCTTTTTTTAGAAGGAACAGAACCATCAATATAATAAGAAGAAATTCCCGCATTATTAAGCTCATTCATCGCAATATCCAAAGCAGTTTTATAAGTGGTAAAAATAAGCATCTTTTCACCATTTTCCTTAGTCTGTCTAGCAATCTTAACAAGCTCATCTATTTTACTAGACCTTCCCTTATAATTATCAAAAACAATATTTGGATCAATGCAAATCTGACGAAGACGCGTAATCAACTGCAGAATCTTAAACCTAGCCTTAGTAAAACCTTCAGTCGAAACAAGATTATCCATCTCCTTTTTCGTCCTTTCAACCTCCGCCACATACAATTTTTTCTGTTTATCTTCCATTTCAACATAAACATTATTTTCTATCTTATCAGGAAGTTCCTTCACAACATCCTTCTTCTTTCTTCTTAAAATAAACGAACCAATTTGAAGATTCAAATTATCAAACTTTCTAATACTATCCTCATCAATATCAGAAACATTATACAAAGATTTAAACCTCTTCATATTAGCCAAATAACCAGGCATAATAAAATCAAAAATACTCCACAACTCCATAACCGAATTTTCAAGAGGCGTACCAGTCAAAGCAATCTTCACATCCGATTTTAAGCCCTTAATAATCTTCGACATCTGAGCACTCGCATTCTTAATATTTTGAGCCTCATCAATAGCCACCAAATCAAAGAACATATTATTATAAAACTCACAATCATTCCTAACAAGGCCATAAGTAGTAATAAAAACATTTACAGAAGAAGACAAATTTAAACTATTAAGTCTTTGCTCCTTATTTTCTGCAAAAACCTTATAATTTATTTCACTACCAAACCTATCAAACTCCTTCTTCCAATTATACACAAGTGAAGTAGGAGCCACAACTAAAATCTTAGCATCATGCTTATCTTTCAATATAAGCTTAATTAAATAAATAAGCTGAATAGACTTACCAAGTCCCATTTCATCAGCCAAAATACCACCAAAACCACTTTTATATATATTATAAAGCCATTTAACACCCGTTTTTTGATAATCACGCAATATTAAAAGTTCACTATCAGGTAAAGTAATTTCAATATCCTTATAAGAATTAAATCGTTTTACAAGCGTATCAAAAGCATTATTAGTCTTAATAATATTACCATATCTACCACTTCTTAAACTATCATAATATATAGCCTTATACTTAGGAATCTCTCCCCCTAAAAGTTCACTACCAGCCAAATCCATATCATTTGCTAGTTTAGATATATTTTCAATATCCTCATTCTCACTTAAATGAAGCAAACTACCATTCTTTAACCTATAATACTTCTTATGAGTCCTTAAAGAATTCAATAAATCAATTAATTCATCATCACCAACACCATCTATCTTAAAATCATAAGACATAATATTATCCTTACCAATAGAAAAATTCGCACTACCAGAAGCATTCTTAACAATTGAAGTATCCTTTATTTTCTTAGAAGTAAAAACCTCATATTCTTCCCCTAATTGACTAATATAATTCTCAAACAACTCACCAATCAAATCAACATCATCCAGAAGAAATTTCTTTGTTTTCTCATCATAAACAAAACCCATTTCATCTAACTTCTCAAATATTTTACCTTCAAACTCACTATCTCGAGTAATATTCATACTCTTTTCATTAATATCAACACTTTGATCGCCATACATAAGCGTTACCTTACATTCAACCGCATTATAATAAAAATCAAAATACATCTTACAAACAGGCTTTATTCCCGCAACCACCTTAGAAGCAGTTTCATCAATTTTTACCTCATTAGTTATATAAGGCATAATCCCATCAGTAAACTTGCCTAAATCATTTTCCTCAAAAATAATACTATCAATTTCCCTATCAACCATCACACTATATAAATCAAAAACTTTTTTAGGCACCTTATAGAAATTACAATTATTATATACATAAGGAAACTTAGGCACCAACATTGAAAATTCATTTATATTAAGAAACTTCAAAACATACAAATCATTTTCCTTTATAAGTTCAAACTTAAAAGGATTTTCATTTTTAACACCCCTATATAAAACACCCTTATCATTTTCAATATAAAACTCCCTATCTGAAAGTATATCTAAAATAGTATTAATCTCACCACCACTAAATCTTTCACCAGAATATTCGTGCTGATTATGACTAGATATATAATCAAATAACTTCTCATCACAAGAAGCAAAATAGTGTTCCTTTGGTGAATAAGTAAATTTTACAGCAAGCTTATAATCCTCATTATCATCATAAGCATTCATAAAATTTGCAAATTTATTATTCAATGAATATAACCTATCCTCACCAACCTTAAATCCAAGCCACAAAGAAGAACCATAATAATACGAATTATTTCCATGAAGAATCAATTGAACTCTTAACCTTTTCCTTATTTTATTACTCTTAGGCTTATAAAAAAAATCCAAAATATCCTTTGATGCCCTTAATTGATAAGAAGATATCCCATCTTCATTTAATGAATTAGCACAATCTAAGCCATATATAATCTCATCACTATATTTTAAAAGAGAAGCACCAACATGCTTACACATCCCCACCTTTTCAAACTGAAGACAATCACAATCAAAATCCAAAAACTTCTCATCATCATAATTATATTCAATCATTACAGAATAAACCTCACTCGTTCTTTCAGAATGAACATCAAAATAACACGTCCTAATAAAACCATCATCCTCAACATTATCAAATTTAACATCAGCCGAATTATAATTAAGTCCCTTTATAAAAGCATCAGGTCCTAAAATACCCATAAATTCATTATATATTTTGCCCATCAAATCACCTCTTTCCCTATAATACAAAATTAAACAAAAATAATCAAGATATTTTTAATAATTGGTTAAAAACCCAAACAAATAGGATTTTATAACATATTCTAAAAACAAAGGAGGATAATTAGATGAATAACTATTCAAATATGAATTTTTACACCAACCAAATGAATCCAGGATTATCTGGTTTTAACATACCAATTATGGAAAATAAAAATTATAATAATTTAGACGACAATGAAATTAATCCAAACTTACAAAAAAAATTAAGCTCACAAGCCGGTAATAATATGAACTTTAATAAATGTGGATATAACCAAAAAGTAAGTCCAAACGAAGTTTACGACGTATACGAAGGATATATCCGTGGAAATATGTTTCCAGATTTATACAACACCTATAAACTTACGCGTCCTTACAACATTGAACCATTAAATGAAGAAGCCGAAATGCTTACCTATTTTAATGCCTATTCATTCGCCGCACATGATTTAGGATTATATTTAGATAACAACCCAAAAGATAAAGACATGATAGAACTATACAAAGCCTACACAAACCAAGCAAACGAAGTAAAAACAGAATACGAAAAAAAATTTGGACCACTTACGGCAAGTTACAGTACATATCCATGGACGTGGAATAACTCACCATGGCCTTGGGAAAATAAATAAGGAGGAGTTTTATGTGGAAATATGAAAAAAGATTGCAATATCCAGTCAACATAAAAAAGAAAGACTTAAAACTAGCAAAATGCATTCTAACACAATATGGAGGACCAGCAGGAGAACTAGCCGCAGCTTGGCAATATCTAGACCAAAGATACAACATGCCAGATGATAGAGGCAAAGCCTTACTTACAGATATAGGTACAGAAGAATTCGCCCACGTTGAAATAATATCAGCCATGATATACCAACTCATGCAAAATGCAAGCCTAGAAGAACTAAAAGAAGCAGGTCTAGCAGAACACTACGCCCAGTTCGGTAACGACCTGTTCCCATCTGATGCATTCGGTAACCCATTCAACATGGCATACATAAAAGTATCAGGTGATTACATAGCCGATTTAGAAAGTAATATGGGAGCCGAACAAAGAGCACGTGCCACTTATGAACATCTAATGGATTTAACAAACGACCCAGACGTTCTAGCACCACTTTCATTCTTAAGAGAAAGAGAAATAATACACTACCAAAGATTCAAAGAGCTTAGAAATTACTATTTAAAAAACAAAGAACAAAATACCAAAAAATAGGTGTTTTGTTTTTATGTATTATTTTATACTAAACAATCATAATAAAAATAGGTGATAATAACATGAAAAAAATTATTATTATATTTGCAATACTATGCATAAACGGATGTAGTCAAAATCTAAAAATTAACGAACCAATCAAAGAAATACAATACAATAACACAACTATATTAAAAAAAGACTACAATGACATCATAAATAACATAAATACCAAATACAAAAACACACATAAAAATATAAAATACAAAAACAAACTCACCATCAAAACAAACAAAAACATCTATTATTTTGGAATAACAAAAAACGGCATCGTATACAAAAACACCTTTGCAACAAACAAAAACATCAAAAAAAACCTAGACACCCTAAAAAACAAATATCAAAACAAAAACATCTATACCATAAAATATAAAAAAAACATCCCGCAAAATAAAGACACCACAATTAACCTAGATAAAACATCAAATTACATCATAATAAACACAAAAAAACAAATAAAAAACTTTAGAATTAACGAAATAGATAAAGAATCAAAAGAAATAAACTTAATCTACACCAACAAAAATTTCCAAAAAAATCACCAAATAGTAATTAGAAAATCCATAAACTATAACTACCCAGACATAAAAATATCATTCGAAAACAAATACGGTTATACCATCTCCATCATACCAACCTATGATACCAACAAAAATAAAATAAAATTCAATCGAGTAGAGAGAAATAATTAAATTTCGTCCCTCTCACACCATCGTACATACTGTTCAGTATACGGCGGTTCAATTTATATTACAGTATGTACTTTTG
>CAVKYE010000004.1:0-104036 GCA_963660615.1 Vescimonas coprocola | reverse complement strand
CATGTTCCCTTATACTTTGATATACATTACTAAAAATTAACAGGGTCCTGTAACAGTCTTCACTAGCAATAAAGTCTGTGCCTTGATATACATTACTAAAAATTAACAGGGTCCTGTAACAATAGTCTAAACAAGCTACTGCATTGCCTAGATATACATTACTAAAAATTAACAGGGTCCTGTAACCATTTGTCATTGATGTTTTAACACCGCCAGGATATACATTACTAAAAATTAACAGGGTCCTGTAACTTCCAAGGTTTTATTGTTATAGCCATACCGGATATACATTACTAAAAATTAACAGGGTCCTGTAACTCACTATTTAAAAAGCCGTCTTTATCAACTGATATACATTACTAAAAATTAACAGGGTCCTGTAACGTCTATCAATTCGTATTGATGAAAAAGCTTGATATACATTACTAAAAATTAACAGGGTCCTGTAACGCTTTTCACGAAGAACAACAAAAGAATAATGATATACATTACTAAAAATTAACAGGGTCCTGTAACACACTCTTTTAGATATGTTTAACAAAGAAAGATATACATTACTAAAAATTAACAGGGTCCTGTAACATTTCAGGGTCCCTCACAAGTCTACCCGTTGATATACATTACTAAAAATTAACAGGGTCCTGTAACACTTTCTGATGATAATTATGATTTTCTTTTGATATACATTACTAAAAATTAACAGGGTCCTGTAACGGCTATTTGAACACTAAAACCAGTACTTACGATATACATTACTAAAAATTAACAGGGTCCTGTAACGTCTATCAATTCGTATTGATGAAAAAGCTTGATATACATTACTAAAAATTAACAGGGTCCTGTAACGGCTAATACCGATAGTGCTATTAAAGCCTTGATATACATTACTAAAAATTAACAGGGTCCTGTAACCCATCTTCGACAAGTGCTATTTTAACACCGGATATACATTACTAAAAATTAACAGGGTCCTGTAACTAAATGATATATTTATTCGAAGTTATAGCAGATATACATTACTAAAAATTAACAGGGTCCTGTAACTACTTTTTGAATTTGTCTAAACTCATAACAGATATACATTACTAAAAATTAACAGGGTCCTGTAACGGCTAATACCGATAGTGCTATTAAAGCCTTGATATACATTACTAAAAATTAACAGGGTCCTGTAACCCATCTTCGACAAGTGCTATTTTAACACCGGATATACATTACTAAAAATTAACAGGGTCCTGTAACTAAATGATATATTTATTCGAAGTTATAGCAGATATACATTACTAAAAATTAACAGGGTCCTGTAACTACTTTTTGAATTTGTCTAAACTCATAACAGATATACATTACTAAAAATTAACAGGGTCCTGTAACGGCTAATACCGATAGTGCTATTAAAGCCTTGATATACATTACTAAAAATTAACAGGGTCCTGTAACCCATCTTCGACAAGTGCTATTTTAACACCGGATATACATTACTAAAAATTAACAGGGTCCTGTAACAGTCTTCACTAGCAATAAAGTCTGTGCCTTGATATACATTACTAAAAATTAACAGGGTCCTGTAACTTTATTCTATATTCAAGTATTCTTTCTTGAGATATACATTACTAAAAATTAACAGGGTCCTGTAACGGGTGACTTCTAGCATAGTCTAAAACCATGATATACATTACTAAAAATTAACAGGGTCCTGTAACTTTCAATGTTTTGTTTATTTATTTCTATATGATATACATTACTAAAAATTAACAGGGTCCTGTAACTGCTTTAAATATGCTTATGATGACTAATAAGATATACATTACTAAAAATTAACAGGGTCCTGTAACTCCTAAGCCGTTTTCTTTCAAAAGTTCGTCGATATACATTACTAAAAATTAACAGGGTCCTGTAACAGTTTTAGATATTTCCTCATAAAGCTGCTCGATATACATTACTAAAAATTAACAGGGTCCTGTAACTATCGTGAATATCTTGACTCGTTTCTAAAGATATACATTACTAAAAATTAACAGGGTCCTGTAACAGTACTATTAATCATATGTTTTCCAAAATGATATACATTACTAAAAATTAACAGGGTCCTGTAACAATTAATTCCGTCAGTATGACATCTAATGTGATATACATTACTAAAAATTAACAGGGTCCTGTAACTATATCACCAGAATATGTTAATCCTGTTGGGATATACATTACTAAAAATTAACAGGGTCCTGTAACAGTTAAAAAGAGGAAAAGGAAAGATATCACGATATACATTACTAAAAATTAACAGGGTCCTGTAACACAGTTACACCATCACTTGTAACTACTGCGATATACATTACTAAAAATTAACAGGGTCCTGTAACTTCTTTTATGGAATAAGTGCGAAGGTTTCCGATATACATTACTAAAAATTAACAGGGTCCTGTAACACTCGCTATCAATCCTATGAATTTAGTTATGATATACATTACTAAAAATTAACAGGGTCCTGTAACAACATTTAGTTCTTCTTGTAAATACTTTATGATATACATTACTAAAAATTAACAGGGTCCTGTAACTATATGTTACTATTAAAGAGCGAGAGCGAGGATATACATTACTAAAAATTAACAGGGTCCTGTAACTCTACCTCTTCTATCCATAGAAATTCATTGATATACATTACTAAAAATTAACAGGGTCCTGTAACCCTTCTCTACTACGCCCAACAAAATAATTGATATACATTACTAAAAATTAACAGGGTCCTGTAACTATATGCTTTCCCAGCAAGCAATGACTTGTGATATACATTACTAAAAATTAACAGGGTCCTGTAACACAAATTGTTATTTACATCCGAAAATAATTGATATACATTACTAAAAATTAACAGGGTCCTGTAACATAGTAGTTTTTTTGATAGTTTTGTGAATTGATATACATTACTAAAAATTAACAGGGTCCTGTAACAAATTAGCAAATAATATAGTCGATTTTATTGATATACATTACTAAAAATTAACAGGGTCCTGTAACACAAAGCGAAAAAAAGGAAAATTAGCGGTTGATATACATTACTAAAAATTAACAGGGTCCTGTAACTTTTACGTTATAAACCGGACTTATAAATTTGATATACATTACTAAAAATTAACAGGGTCCTGTAACTTCTTTTTACTGCACTATCTATGTTTGATGATATACATTACTAAAAATTAACAGGGTCCTGTAACTCTTTTATTTCGTGAATTGAAATATCGCTTGATATACATTACTAAAAATTAACAGGGTCCTGTAACCTCAAATTAATTTTACCACATTTTGATTTTTTTGGAAAGTGTATTATAATATAAAGGGTGAAATAATGGAAATAGTGATGGGTAGCAAAATTATAAAATTAGAAAAAAATGCCATATTATTCGGCAAAAATAATGAAATCAAGGCTAAATTTATAAATGATTTAAACAATGCATTACAAGGTAAGAGTAATAATTTAATAATTAACGGTAGAAAAAATGCTATTAAGGATTATAAAATTATTACCATGGGCGAGGAAACTGATTTTGAGAAAGAGTTTAAATTTACAAAAAATAATATTTTAAAACAATTGATATATAATGATGAAATTTCTAAAATAAATGAAAAAAAATTAATTAAATACGCAAATGAATTGTTTGATTCCATTGATATAAAAATTAATAATCTTATAGATAGAAAAATAAATAAACACTCAAATGATGCATTGAGAATGGATATTGAAATTACTAATATTAATTCTATAATAGACAAATTTACAAATATTTATATAGATAATAAATTAATAAATGATTCAAGTGTTTCCAAGGCTATGAAAAGGAAATTATTGTATCAATTATATTTTTTGGATGTTAAAAACAATCCAGAACAAAATTATATTATTCTTTTGAATAATTTTGATGCCTATTTATCAATTGATGAAACAGTAGAATTATTAAATACAATTGAAAAGTTATCAAACATTAATTGTAATTTTATCTTAACCACTTCAAATGATATTTTTGAATATATTAATCATGATATGTTTAATATATATAAAATTGGTAATAATATTTATTCATTAGATATTATTGATGAAGGTATTGAGGATTATTTGCGTGAGGGAATTGGCGAAAATATACCTATAACCTTGCAAGAAATATTGGATATTAAAAATCGAATTTTCAATAGTTACTCATATGTAATAAGTAAAATTTTAAATAGTAATGAATTGTATTTTTTATTAAATAAGCCTAAAAGAATTAAGAAAAATTATGTAATTTGTAATCGTGATGACAAACAACTTTTTGAAAAAATTTATCAAAAATTTATTGACTAATGTAATTATATCGTGCTATAATTTAATTGTCTTGGAAACAAGATGTACATTACTAAAAATTTACAGGTTTCTGTAATAAGGCACAATGCCTTAGGTCTGATTAAACCATAATGATCACAAAAACAGGCTAATGCCTGTTTTTCGTTTAAAAAATTAATAAATTGTCTGTTGAAATATTTTCTTCTGGTTTTCTTTCACCACAAAACATAACCATATTGTTGTATTGTTTTTCTGTTACTTGTAATAATCTAATATTACCGTTGGTAGGCACTTTTGACCTTATCCTATTTATATGCTTAATCAAATCATCATTATTCTTACATATTCTAGAATATACTGAAAATTGCATCATTATATATCCATCATCAAGCAAAAAATTCCGAAATTTTGCAGCTATTTTTCTTTCTTTTTCTGTAATGACTGGTAAATCAAACATAACTATTATTCTCATAAATCTATTCATATATAATAGTTGGCAAATTTAAATTTATTTCACCAGAATTAAAACATTTAATATAACTTTTTACTACCAGTTCAATACTATAATCAATTGTGTATTTTTTTTCTTTATGTAGAACTTCTTTGTTAAGTAAATTGACTAATTTTTTTCTAAATTCAAAAGAAAGTGGTTCGGTAATGTCTTTTATATTATCATAAACAAATTTATCAACTATACATCTATATGATTCAAGTAAATCATACGCTAAATTAAAATTATTAATTTTAGAACAATGATGAATTCCTAGGTAACTATTAAGTCCAAATATTGCAAGATTTCTTATTATGGCGCTTACTATTATGGTATAGCCATAATTAAGTGCGCTATTTATTGCCCCATCATGAAATCTGATGAAATCACTACCAAAAATACTCCTAAAGTATATTTTTGCACCTAGTCCTTCTCTATTTGTTGTATCACCATCTTGAATATCTCCCACATACTCACTAAGTTTTGTAATAGCAAATTCGTCTTTACTTGTCATTTCCAAAACTCTAATACTATTATTTAATTTTTGAGTTATAATTTGTTTCCAAAAAATGTCTTTAATTTCTTGAGTTAGTTTTAGTTGTTTTGAAAGAACATCTAATTGTTTAAAGTGGTAATTATAGGGATACATAATAGAAGTCGGTAAATATTTTTCGTCACAAACTATTAAAGCAATCGCATTTTTGCCAAGTTCCGCAAGTAGTCTAGAGGTTACAACTGTATCACTATCTTCTATAAGCATATAGCTTATATCTTCAAGCGGAACTTTGTAACTCTTTCCTTCTTTCTCTATGACTAATTGTTTATCTTTGAATCTTAACTTTTCACTTTTGTGAATGACTACTTGTCTATAACCCATTAATTTCTCCTAAAACACTTATTGATAATTTTTTTATTGATTTTATTGTGGAAACGGTTATTTCATTACCTTTTCCTGGTAAATCATATCCATCACCTATTTTACTTTTAACCTTTAATTTACCACTAGTAAAGCCAACAACATATGCTAATATTTCTTCACCAGAAAATTTATTAACTTTAATTAAATCATTTTTTCTTAGTGAAAGATACAAATCATAGTTTTTTTGTATATTGTTGTATTTTACAATTTCATTACCTTTATCACCTCGAGCCCATTCGATTTTAACATCAAAATTACCATTATTTTCTTTTTTGTACCTTTTTAATTGTTCAACATCGAACATATCAAATGCAATAAAATAAAATTTATCATCGTTTTTGTCTTTAGATTTAAATATTTCAATAAGTTGTATACTCCCTTTTTCTACATTACTTCCATTTACAAAATGGCCTGTGTTTTTGTAAGGTGAATATGTCTTTATTTTTTTTATTTCTTTTTTCTCTTTATCATTTTTATTCACAGGGTATTTTCCATCATGTGCTTTTAGTGCATCTGCTCCTGTTTTGTAATCACCTAGCCACTCTTTTACAGCTTCATAAATGTCTTTTGATCCTCCATTTTTATCTGGTAGATTTTCTAAATCTTTTAGTTTAATATTTTCTAGAGGTTTTCTAATAGTTTTTAAGGTTGTATCCCCGATGTTTTTCATTCCATAGTATGTTTCTTCATGCATAGCACCTGACATTTTATTTTTGGCAATTGATGGTGTTAGGACTTTTAATTTATTTATTTCATCAGCTGAATATGTTCTAAGTGAAGAAATTTCCTTTTTTAGTTCGTTTAAGTCCTGTTGATAAACTCTAATTTTTGCTTCTTCGGCAAATGTTTCATATGGTAAAGGAAATTGTAAATGTGCGACGTTATGCTTAGAAAAATAAACGTGGTTTTTACTTAATTCTTCTTTGATATAATCTTTAAATTTTACATCATTTACTACACCAGTTTCTTCATCGTAATCTATGTGTTCGTCATCGATAATATCTTCTAGACTCATGCTATTAAGTTTTGATTTTGCTACTCCGTCAACATATCTACTAAATTTTTCATATAAAGTTAATTTTTGTTGTAGTGATTTTGTATTTGCTGCAATAACTAAGGCATCAAGTGCATGGTGCAAATGATTATCTCTATCTTTTTCTATATCTTCTTTCATATCTTTTGGTAAATAATAACTATCTGATATTAAACTATGTGTAAGTCTATTAAATCCCCATTTGGCACGTAATTTAGCGGTTAAAGCACCTTGATATACATTGATGTTATCAACATTTAAATAGGCTTTTAGCATTGATGCAAGTTCTCTACTTATGTATTTGGTGTCATTTAAATTTTGGTTTTGCATTTCTTTGCATATTTCTGGAGTTAAATCTTTTAGTAAATAATTATCCTTTTTTCTTAGGGAAATGTTTAATGAATTTATAAAATTTTCAAATTTATGCCATTTATTTTTATCCATCCATTCATATGGTGTTTTATTTCCTTTTTGTTGATTGTATTTTGTCTTGACTAATGTTTTATTTAATATGCTATCGTTAAATGTACGTGAATAAGGGAGGATATGATCTATTTGTACTAAATTTTTATTAAATAATTCTTCAATCGTAATTTTTTCCATACTGTAAGTACAAAATTCATTTTGTTCTTTCCAAAGTCTATACTTTAGTAGGTCATTACCTTTTACGTCATCTATGTTGTCAAAGATACCAAGGCTAACTAAATATCTTTTTGTTTGTTCATTATCATTCTTATGTTCTTCTTGCGATTTTTTTATTTTGTTACGTTCTAATCTTGTTTTTGCAAGTTCTCTTGCTGTTTCAATATTTATAGCATATGGAAGTCCATATTTTTTTATAACAGCATTTATAACTTTTCTAGTTTGTGATAATGAGCGAATAACTCTTTGATTTTTTATGGAATCATTAACTATTATTGGAACTAGTAAATCGTTTTTTTCTTTTAGTGCGTCTAAATCTTTATAATCAGGGCAAACTTTTAAAAGTGCTTCATCATATCTCATTCCTTTTTCTAAATATGGTATTAAATTTTTTATTAGATTGGTTGATAGCATAGAATGATCTTTAAAGTTGGGTAATCCATTGATGAAATCTTCTTCTTCAAATTCTTTATAAAGTATATTGGAATTGGAAATATAATTTTTAATATCATCGTTAGTTTTGTAGTTTGTTGAGATTAGAGCTAGTTCATCTAGGATGTCATAATTGTTACACTTGTCTTCAAAATAATCTTTACCAAAGCATTTACTAATTAGGTCTTTTAATTGATGATAGCCTTTTAATTCAATAAGTGATTTTGAAAATAATTTTTTTTCATATAGTTTTTTATATTCGGATGACATTTTTTCATCTAGTGAAGATATTATAATTTTTTCTTCTTTTGGAATTTCAAATTTTTTCCTGAATTCTTCTATTACCTTTATGTAATCTGATTTTGTAAGTTGTAAATTTTTAAAAATTATATTATCTTTGTTTATTATTTTAGCAATATTACTATATGATATTTTCTTTTGTTTTTTTGCTTGTGAAATAACTTTATTTATTTCTTCTGATGTAAGTCCTTTATAATCTGAATCATCTTGAGTTTTATATCTTAAATTAACTAATTTTGATAAGGCAACAAACATTTCTGTACTGTAGGCATATTTTGGAGCTCGTGGTAAATGATCATATTTACATTCTCCTGTCATTTTTGCTATTAAATCTCCACCATATGGTGAATTTCCGCCTGGACCTTTCGCATAGTGTCTTCTACCACTCCATATTTCTAGATATTCCTGTTTAAATTTTTCATCTATTAGTCCTTGTTTTATTTGAAAGTCTAGTACTTGATTGATTTCTTTTTCATACATTTCATTTGTAACGGAAACTTTGTAATCGTTTGGACTATTTTTTATCTTTGTTTTAAATTTTTCATCCTTTGTATACATTTCAGATACAGTTCTATATTTTTTTAAAATCTCTTCATTTTCTTTTATTGCACTTAAAACTTTTCCTGATTCACTATCAGTTCCTTCCTCACGATTTGACTTATATCCCCTTCTTTTTGCATAATGAACTAGTATTATACAAAGTTCTTCATTTGTTAATTTTCTATCAAGTGCTTCTGTTTTTAATTTATATGGATTGGTTTTATTTTTTTGGTAATATTTTTTAATTGTCTCTGAATAAAGTTCTGTCAATTCATCATTTTTTTCTGAAACGGTGTTTGTTTTTATATTACCTTTTAAATATCCACTTTCATATAGAAGATTTCTTACTCTATCTACTCTAAATTCACGTCTTCTTGTAATTCTTCTGGCACCTCTTTTTTCTCTTCGTTCTTTGGCTTTGCTATCTCCTGTCTTTTCTACTTCACCTGGTGAAAATATTCTACTTCCTACATCAATAATCCTGCAAGGATTTTTTTCTTCATCGATTTCTAACATTCCCCAACCAACTGAGGATATTCCTACATCTAGTCCTAGAATGTATTTTTTTTCATATTTTTTCATAAATCTTACCTCCATTATTTACTACCTATTTTGATTATAGCATATATTTGGTAATTTTTTCCACATTATTATTTTTTGTTCTTTAATATTTAAAAAGACCGATGAAAAATTATTTGGTTATTCCAATCAGTCTTTTTTATTTTTATTTCTAATTTTGTCGGCGATTTCTTTTATTTTATGGAATCTATGATATAGACCAGATTTGGTGATTTTATTATCGGTTTCAATACTAATAATTTCGCTTAATTCTATTAATGATGCATCACGATATTTTAGTCTATATGTGGCGGCGATTTGTTCTTTTTCACTTAAGAAATCTATTCCATATGTTTTGTCGATGAGGGTGATATCTTTTATTTGGTTGTTGGCTGTTTCTATTATTTTATCGACGTTTGCTTGTTCGCAATTATTTAGTCTATTTGTCATGTTTTTATGGTCTCTATAAATTCTAATGTCTTCGTAATATAAAACGGCTTTGACGGCACCAACCATGCGAAGAAAGTCTCCTATTTTTTCGGCTTCTTTGATGTATACCATGTATTTGTTGTCGCGGTGGTGAAGTTTGCTGTTTAGGTTGTAATTATTGAGTAAGTCTTTGATAAATTCGGCATATTTGAGGGTGTTGAAATTAAATTCCATATGATATCTTGAGGTTTTTGGATCGTTGATGGAGGCACACATTAGAAATACGCCTCTTAGATAGGCTCTTATTAAATCATCATCGTCAATGATGAATAAGTCTGGGGTCTCTCCATTAATTCCTAATGATTTTAATATGGTGCTTGTGTTTTGTTTTATTTCTAATAGGTAAAGCATTTTTTTACTATAGTTGTATCCTCTTCTAACGGTTATTTTTGGGGTGATGGTGAATTGTTCTTTTATGAGGGTATATATATGTCTTGCTACGCTATTATTTTCTGTTGAAATTAGGATACTTTCTTTTATATCTGCTGAGCTATGGATAATTCCTGAGAGTTCACTAATTTTTTCGGTATCTAATGTTGATAGTTTGCTTAGTTCATCTTTTACGGTAAAGGTAAATGACATGTGATCACCTCTAATCTACTAAATATGATAAAATGTTTATTGCAACTTTAAAGGCATTATGTCTAATTCTATTGTCTTCGATTAGAACATAATTATCTAGGAGTAATGATACGTTCATTTTTTTTAGATTGTTATAGTCTATTTCTACGATGTCTTTTTGTTCGCTAGTGGCATATTTTTCAATAACATCATCGGCGATTTCACCGTTGTTAACGACTACGGCATCTACATTTCTATCTCCTAAATATTTGTTTAAAAGTTTGACGTGGTGGCTTACGGAAAAGTCATCGGTTTCGCCTGGTTGGGTCATTAGGTTGCAGACGTATATAATTTTAGCTTTACTTTTACTAATTTCTTCTCTAACTTCTTTGCAGAGTAAGTTGGGAATGATGCTGGTAAATAGGCTTCCCATGCTAAGGACGATGACGTCGGCTTTATGGATAGCTTTTATGACGTCTGGGTTGACTACTGGTGGTGTTTGGTAAAAGACGTCGCTTATGCTCCTTTTATCTTCTGTTATAATGTGTTCTCCTTTGATTATTTTGCCATCTTCCATTTTTCCCATGAGGGTAACGTTATCTTCGGTAAGCGGTAAAACGTTTCCTTTTAATCTAAGCATTGAGTTAACTGTTTCGATAGCATCTGACATGTTGCCAGCAACGTTGAAGGCTCCTGTTAGGATTAAGTTTCCTAGAGCATGGCCATTTAAGTCACTGTTTGTATCAAAGCGGTAATCAAAGATTTTTTTGACGGTTTCTTCGTCTTCTGATAGGCTTATTAATACTTTTCTTATATCACCTACGGCGAGCATGTCAAATTCATCTCTTAGTCTACCTGTGCTTTGTCCATCATCGCATACTGAAACTACGGCGGAAATTTCAAATGGAAGTTTTTTAAATCCTCGTAAGAGAACGCTCATTCCAGTTCCGCCACCTAAAACGGCTATTTTTATTGGTTTCATTTAATCACGCTCCTTGATGCTTAGGGCTGCTATGGCACCTTCTGATACTGCTAAAGATAGTTGATAAAAGTCTTTATAGATGGCATCTCCTATGGCATAAACTGATGGGATGTTTGTTTCCATTTTTTTGTTTACTTTTATGTAGCCTTTTTCTAGGTCTAAGCCGGTTATGAAGTCTGTGTGTGGTCTTCCTCCCATGCAGACAAATAATCCTTCAAGACTTATTTTTTTGCCATCGTCTAGAATTACTCCAGTTAGATTATTATCAAGGCAAAGTAGTTCGGTTATGTTTACACCTTTTATGATAACTATGTTTTCTTTGTTTTTTGCTTTTTCGATTAATTCTTTATCGGCTCTAAGTTCACTTCTTACAAAAATATAAACATTACTACATAGGTCAGATAAATAAATGGCATTGCTTACGGCTGTGTTACCGCCACCAACTACGCCTACTTCTTTATTTTTGTAAAATGTTCCATCACAAACGGCACAATAACTAACGCCTTTGATTTTTGATGCGTATGGAACGGCTAATTTTTTGGGAATTCTTCCAGTAGCAATGATTACATTTTTACATGTTAAGGTTTTTTTTGTGGTTTTTACTTCAAAAAATGGTCCTTTAGGATTTACGTCTAATACTTCTGAAAATTCAAATGGAATATTGTTTTTCTTTGTTTGGTTAAACATTTTAAGGGCAAGTTCTGATCCACTTATGCTGTCAAAACCTATGTAATTTTCTATTTTGTTTGTTTTTAGCATAGCTCCACCTGGGGCGTCTTTATCTATGAGTAGGACATTATCTCCTGCTCTTTTTAAATAAAGAGCTGCTGACATTCCAGCAGCTCCTGCACCTATTATGATTGTATCAAAATTTAACATCTTCTGCATTCTCCTCATCATTATATAAATTTTCGAATTTGGATCCTCTTGAAACGATTATCATTAGAATTATTCCTATGATTATCATACCAATGGATACGAATTGGGCCATTTTTAAGTCAAATAGCATTAAACTATCAGTTCTAAGGCTTTCTATAAAGAATCTTCCGATTCCATACCAAATTAAATAAAGACTTGTTGTTTGACCTATTTTATTATATTTTCTTCTTCTAAAGAATAATAGAATAATAAATCCGATTAGACACCATATTGATTCAAAGAAGAAGGTTGGAATGTAGTATGAACCATTAATGTACATGCCATCAATGATGAACTGAGGAATAAATAGGTCTTGAAGGTGTGCGAGGGTGGTTACTGGTCCATGGGCTTCTCCATTGAAGAAGTTTCCCCATCTTCCGATGGCTTGGGCGAGAATTAATCCAACAACTATTATATCTAGTGTTCTTAAAAGTTTTACTTTATATTTGTTACAGTAGATTGAGATGAAAATTAGGGCTCCTAGGATACCGCCATGGATAGCAAGGCCACCTTTCCATACTTGGAATATTTCTGAGATGTTTGTGGCATAATAATCAAAATTAAATGCGACATAATAAATTCTGGCACCAATTATTCCAAAAACAATTGCCCAAAATAGTAAGTTTACCATAAAGTTTTCAGGGATATTCCATTTTTTTCCTTCGTTTATGGCTATTTGGCTACCAACTATTATGGCTATAAATAAGATAATTGAATAGTAGTGGATTGAAATAAAACCTAAGTCAATGACTGAGTTCATGTGTTACTCCTCCTTTTTCTTTAAGTTATCTAATATGAATAAATCTGCTAGAACGTTCATAATTGAAATTAAAATTGAGACAAGTACGGCAAACCAAATTCCATGAATTTCAAAATGCCCCATTAGAACGAAACTAACGATTTTTAAGATTATTAAATTGATAAATGGATAAAATAGTCCTAGGGTTATGCCAGTGATGGGGATTGTAAGCCATACTAAAATTGGCTTGATGGTTTTGTTTAATAGGTATATAACTAGGGCAGCTAAAAAGCCCCATAATCCAAAATAACTATTGTCAATGTATAGGGTGTTCTTAAAAATCATTGATGTAATAATTAAAATAACGGCATAGGCTAATATTTTAATAAGCCAGTTAAAGAATTTAAAAAATAGTTCTTTTTTACTTTTAGGAAACTTTTTATCCATATAAAACTCCTTCCAAATAATTATAACATCTATGGGGAAAGGGTGCAACTTATTATAAAGTAAAAACAAAAGTTTACATTTTTTGAAAATATCTATATTATAATAGTTTATGAAATAATAAATTAGAACTAAAATGGGAAATTACTTTTTATTTAATGTTTTCTTTTAATGCGGTGTGATTGTTTTAATTGACTAGATTACTTTTTATAAGTATAATTATTATGGTGATGATATGGAATTTATAATTTTGTTAGTTAGTTTGATTGTTATTCTTATTGCAGCTGAGTTGTTTGTAAATGCTATTGAATGGCTTGGTAAACTTTTGAATTTGGCTGAGGGGGCTGTTGGCTCTGTTTTGGCGGCTATTGGTACGGCTTTGCCTGAAACTTTGATTCCGATTATTGCTTTGCTGACTAGTGATTCTAGTCATTCAGCGGAGATTGGAATTGGAGCTATTTTAGGGGCTCCTTTGATGCTTTCTACTTTAACGATGTTTGTTACTGGTATGGCAATTATTTTGTGTAAGAAGAAAAGAAAACATCATGATAAAGCTCTTGTTGATGTAGGAAATATTTCTCATGATTTGAAGTTTTTTATATTTGCTTTTTCGCTTGCTTTGATTTGTGGCCTTATTCCTGAGGAGTTTAAGTCGATTAAGATTTTTATGGCAATTATTTTATTTATAAGTTATTTACTTTATGTAATTAAGCTTGTTAAGGAGAATCGTGATGAATCCGATGATAAGATTCCTGATTTATATTTTTCTTTTGGTAATGGGAATATTATGGAAAAGAAATTTGCGATTGTTCTCGTTTTATTTCAAGCGGTAATTGCTTTAGTTTTGATTGTTGTAGGGGCTGAGAAGTTTGTTGATTCTTTGAGTTATATTTCTAATTTGCTTCATATTCCAGCTTTTGTTTTGGCTATTATTTTGACGCCTATTGCGACTGAACTTCCTGAGAAATTTAATAGTGTCATTTGGATTTCTCGTGAAAAAGATACGCTTGCACTTGGGAATATTACTGGGGCAATGATGTTTCAGGCTTCTATTTTACCTGCTATTGGTATTTTGCTTACTGATTGGTCTTTAACTTCTGCGGGCACTTTTATTTCGGCAATTATTGCGATTATGTCGGCTAGTTTGCTTTTGGTGGAATTAAATACTAAAAAACATCTTACGACGAAGATGCTTCTTACTTGTGGATTATTTTATTTATTGTTTTTAATTCTTGTATTTATGGGGATTATAAAATAGATCAGCTGTGGCTGATTTTTATTTTATGTTATTTTTTATACAAAATGTGGCGTATAGTGGTACTAAATTTATAATGCTATCAAAGCCAAAATTTTTTACCGATTTTCTTATTGCATATTTTGGTTTTTGTTATTAGAAGATTTTACTTCTACGGGGATTACTCCGTCTTCTGTGTCTAGTAAAAAGTCTAGGTATGCTATTTATTTTGACTTCAATAATATAATTCGTAATTATTGCTTATAGATTCATTTGCGACATAATTCTCGTTTATTGCACCTAGGTATTTTTGTTTTTCTCCAAGCTTTATTTTATTTATTTCCTTTTTTTCATTACACACCAATAAAAATTTTTCATATGTCATCGGGTACATTTTTATGTACTTTTCAAGTCTTGAGTTTCATGTTTTTATGTAGTTCTTTTATTTTAATTTTGGGATTATCAATGGGGTATGCGGCTTTTAGTAGTAATATTAGTTTGAGTGCGAAGGGTAATATTTATAAAAAAAGCAATTTCTGTTCTGAGATGAGTGATAATGGTGATGGTGCATTTACTGGTACTAATTAAATTTGGATTGTTCTGAATTTTTTTATTTAAAAAAATGACTTTATTAGTCATTTACGTTAAAGTAGTTTTTTAAGATGTAGTCTGCTGTTATTTTTACATCTGGAAAAACTTTCATATTTTCTAGTTCTTTTCTTGTAAACCATCCTATGTCTTTGCTTTCACTGCTTATTTTTAGTGGAGTATCTATATTGTTTGGGGTGCCTACATATATTATGTCGAAGTGTTTATCTCCATTTTCTTTTCTGTTGCACTGGATTCCTAGTGGTCTTATTAGGTCATCTTCTCTTGGAAATCTTTCTCCTATTAGGCTTATTTTTAATCCTGTTTCTTCATATACTTCTCTTACGGCGGCTTCTTCTGGGGTTTCATTTTCTTCTATATGTCCTCCTGGTTGGACCCATTTATCAAATATATGATGTTTTACTAGAAGTATTTTTTTATTAATTGGATTTATTACGAATGCGGATGCGCAGAAATGTCTTACCATATTATCACCTTTAGAAATTATATCAATAATATGGCTTTTTGTCTATTCTAATACATCAAGTATTTCTTGGTTTACATTTTTTTCGTAAACTAACATTTTTTTGTTGCCATCGACGGTGGCTAGAAGGATGTTATTTAGACTTTTTCCTTGGACTGTTAGTTCATGCATTACCCATTTTTCGTCAACGCCTATGTTGTTTATAGCATCTTGCATGAGATTTCCATCTATTATTACGTTGGCGCATAAGCTTGATTTTTCTCCTTTTATTTTTAAATCTTTTAGGGTTGGTTGTCTATATTCTTCTTTTGGCAGGAAACTTATTTTTCCGTTTGCTTCCATTACGGCATAGGCTATTTGGCTGATGTCAAAGTATCCTTTTCCTCTGCATTCTTCTAGCATGTCGTTTATGTCGAATTTTACTCTTTTTAATCCTTCCATTAATAGTTTTCCATCTTGTATTAATAGTGTTGGTCTTCCCATGAAGAATCTACGAAGATGGATAGATTTCATGGTTAGGATTGATACTAGGTAAGCGATTAGGCCGAAGACTATTACGGCGACTATTCCGTTTAGGTACTGTGAGTCTACGTTTATGGTCATTTCGGCGGCAAAGTTTCCTATTGATATTCCGATTACGTAGTCAAAAAGGCTTAGTTGTGATACTTGTTTTTTTCCTAGTAATTTTGTTATTAGAAATAGGCTAAATAATGAGATGAGGGCTCTTAATACTACATCTAATAATTCTATGTAATTTGTTTCCATTTTATCACCAGTTTTAGTATTTACGGTTTAAAAAAAATTATACGTTTGTATAATTATTTTTTGTGGGGTTTGAATTTTTCGGTGAAGGCTTTGTGGTCGATTACGACATCTGTTTTTAATACTAGAGCTAGTACGATTATTACTAATATGGCATAAAGGATGTATCCTGCTTTTTCTTTTAATACGTAAACGATTGAAGCGATGGCGAACAGTCCTTGAATGGCATATATTATTAGTACTGTTGTTCTGTATGAAAAATGCATATTTAGTAGTTGGTGATGGATATGGGATTTGTCTGGGGTGGAGAATTTTTCACCTTTTAGTTTTCTTCTTAGGATGGCAAATAGGGTATCTAAGATTGGGATTGCTAGTATGAGTAGTGGTATTATTAATGATGTTAGGGTGACGTTTTTAAAGCCTAGTAAGGCAATTACTGATATCATAAATCCCATAAACATTGATCCTGAATCTCCGGCAAATACGGTCGCTGGGTGGAAATTATGAACTAAGAATCCTAATACGGCTCCAAACATTATAAATGTTAGGGTGACGTCTAGTCCTATTTTCCCCATTATAACGGCAATTATTCCGATTGTTAGGTAGTAAATTGCACTTATTCCTCCGGCGAGACCATCTAGACCATCTATTAAATTCATACAGTTGACACACGCTACTATAAAGAATATGGTTATTGGATAGGCTAGTATACCAAAGTCTATATATAAGCCGAAGGCGCTAATATCTTGAAGTAAGAGCCCACCGTAGAATGTTACTACACAGGCTGATATTATTTGTCCTATTAGTTTTACTGAGGATTTTATTGATTTTATATCATCTATTATTCCTGTTAATATTATTATGAAACTTCCTATTAATATTGAGTTCATGGTTTCACTCGGTTCACCGAATATCATATAGCTTAATAAGAAACCTAAAAATATGGCTAGTCCTCCTAATTTTGGAGTTGTGGTTTTGTGGATGTGTCTATGTCCTTCATCAGCCCTTGGAATATCTAAAGCGCCTATGTGATAGGCTAATTTTTTTACGTATGGCATTATGAATGCTACTACGACAAATGTTACTAATACCATTAAGAATATTCGTGTTATTACGTCTTCTCCCATTTTACTGCACCTCTCTTGTTATTAATTTTACCATATTTTGTAGAAAAATACAAAAAAAGAGTTTTTGGCTCTTAATCTTCGAAGAATGCTTTATAACATTCATAAGCATTGTAAATATCAAATTTGCTTGAAACTTCATATGGAGCATGCATTGATAGTACTGGAACTCCACAGTCTATTACATCGATTCCTTTATTGGCGAGAATATAGGCGATTGTTCCTCCGCCACCTTCGTCAACTTTTCCCATGTCTGACATTTGATATTTTAGATTGTTTCTTTCGAAGATGTTTCTAACTTTAGCAACAAATTCGGCATTGGCATCACTGGCACCACCTTTGCCACGACTACCTGTGTATTTGCATAAACATACTCCATAACCTAAGTGGGCGGCATTGTGTTTTTCATCTACTGATGAGTATGTTGGGTCTATGGCTGAGGTTACGTCCGCTGATAACATTTTTGAGTTACATAGACATTTATCTAGGGCTTTGAAGTTGTTTTGTCCGGCTTTTTCTAATAATTCTGATATAAAGTTATCAAAATTTCTTGAATACATTCCGGTGTTTCCAACACTACCAATTTCTTCTTTGTCGGCTAATATGGCTACTGATGTACGGCTTGGGTTATTTAAGGCTAATATGGCTCTTAGGGTTGCGTAAGCACATGATCTATCATCTTGTCCGTAGGCGGCAACCATGCTTTCATCAAAACCTAGGCTTTTGGCTTTGAAGGCTGGGACTATTTCTAGTTCGCTACTGATAAAGTCACGTTCGGTTATGCCATATTTTTTGTTTAAAATGTTTAGGATGTTTAATTTTACTCTTTCAGATATTTTTTCATCATTATATGGGATGCTGCCAACTAAGATGTTTAGGTCTTCTCCGGCTATTCCTTCTGATAGGGTCTTTTTTGATTGCTTTGAAGCTAGGTGTGGCAAGAGGTCGGTTATGGTGAAGATTGGATCTTTTTCGTCTTCTCCAATATTTATGTTTATGACTTCTCCGTTATTCTTGACGATTACGCCTCTTATTGATAATGGGATGGCGGTCCATTGGTATTTTTTTATTCCCCCATAGTAATGTGTTTTGAAGAGGGCTAGTCCTTCTTCTTCATATAGTGGATTTGGTTTTAGATCTAATCTTGGACTATCAATATGAGCGCCTACTAGGTTTAGTCCTTCTTCTAGTAAGGCGTTTCCTATTACGGCTATGTATACGGCTTTTTTTCTATTTATATAGTATACTTTGTCTCCTGGTTTTATTGTTTTTATCTCTTCGATATTTTTATAGCCTTTGTTTGTTAGAATTTTTTTTATGTATGTGGCACATTCTCTTTCGGTTTTGCAGGTGTTTAGAAAGTCTATATAGTTATCATTAAATTCAAATATTTTGTTTTTTTCTTCTTCTTTTATAAAAGAAAAGCCGTTTGTTTTTTGATTAAACAGCTTTTCTTTTAGTGTTTCTCCATTGCTTTTTTCCATTGATATCCCTCGTTTCTATTCTTATTATATCCAGTTTTTAAAAATTTAAACCTGTATTGTTATCGATTAGATTTACGTTGTCTAATAGTATTCCTGTTCCTTCTACTACACATGTTAATGGGCTTTCGGCTACGAATACTGGAACTTTTAATTCATGGGCTAGTAATTGATCAAAACCATTTAGTAAAGCTCCTCCTCCGGTTACAACTATTCCTTTATCGACGATGTCGGCTGAAAGTTCTGGAGGTGTTTGTTCTAGAACGCTTTTGGCAGTGTTTATAATTGTGTATACACTTTCTCTTAAAGCTTCTTCTACTTCGTCTGAAGAAACGGTTACGGTATGTGGAAGTCCTGTTACGAGGTCACGGCCACGAACTTCCATTTTTTCGTTTAATGACCCAGGGAAAACTGTACCTATTGTGAATTTTATATCTTCGGCTGTTCTATCACCAATTAATAGTTTGTATTTGTCTTTTATGTATTTCATGATGTCGCCATCGAAGACGTTTCCGGCTATTTTGATTGATGATGAGGTTACGATGCCTCCTAATGATAATATGGCGATGTCGGTTGTTCCTCCTCCGATATCAATTACCATGTTACCACTTGGTTTTGATATATCCATGCCGGCTCCGATTGCGGCTACTTTTGGTTCTTCTTCTATAAATACTTTTCTAGCTCCGGTTATTTCGGCAGCTTCTTTTATTGCATTTTTTTCTACTTGAGTTATATTTGAAGGACAGCAAATTAATATACGTGGACGAGCAAAAAAGCTTCGGCCATTTACTTTTCTGATGAAATGGTTAAGCATGATTTCGGTTATTTCAAAGTCGGCTATTACACCATCTTTCATTGGTCTTATGGCTTTGACTTTTCCTGGGGTTCTACCTAACATTTCTCTAGCTTCAGTTCCAACGGCTAGGGGCTTTTTTGTATCGGCATCTATTGCGACTACTGATGGTTCATTTAGAACTATGCCTTGTCCTTTGATATAAATAAGTACGTTTGCTGTTCCTAAATCTATTCCAATATCTTTTGAAAACATAATTATCACCTTTTCTGTTTTATATTATACCACAGGATATTAGGTTTTAACAGTTTAATTAGATAATTTTAAATACTTTTTTTTGGTGGACTCTCCACCTTTGATGTGCCTTGTTTCTATGTGCTGTTTTAATATTTCGGAAATTTCTAAATATAGGGTGTGATTTATGTTTTTTAATCTTTCTTTTAAGTCTTTGTGGACTGTACTTTTTGACACTCCGAATACTTTGGCGATTTCCCTTAGGGTTTTGTTTGTCTTTTTCATGTATTCGGCTTCTTTTATGACTCTTTGTGTAATATCCATATACTCACCTACTTTAGTATATTTGATATTAAAAAAAATAGAACTAAGTCTATTTATAGGTTATTTATGTCTTTATCGTAGTAGTCTTCTGGATTTACATATGCTCCATCAATTTTTAGTTCAAAGACCATATGATTTCCTAGGTCTTTATTCATGTTTGATGTGCCACTTTTGCCGATGATATCACCTTGTTTTACGCTGTCGTTTGCTTTTAGGGTAACGTCGGTTAGACTTTGATAAATTAGTGTTACTTTGTCTGATGCTTTTATTTCTACTATGTTTCCAAGAAGTTTGTCTTCTTTAACGCTTGTTACGGTTCCATCTAGAACGCTTATAACGTCAAAGCTTTGGTCAATTCCACCATATGCGACTCCATTATTTTGAATATATGTTTGTTCGTAGTTTATTATTGAATTTTCTTGGTCTTTTTCTGTGCCTTTGTAATTATAGAAGTTTTGGACAATTTTTACTTTGTCATCGGTGTATGGTCGCATGATAACTGAGCTTGCATTTACGGCTTTTATATCATCACTTCCAAATAATCTTGAAACATACTGAAGATCGTCAGTTTTGTTTTCTTTGGATTTTAATGTGTTTCCAGCAAAGTTCATATAGTAAAGTGTTACTACGAGGGCCGCGAATACTCCGGTCCATATTCCATATAATACTGGTTTTTTTAGTCTTACATTTTTCATAATTTCACCTCTCTAATTACAGTTTTAACTAAAAAGGAAAAATTATACTAAATTTTTTTAATTTCTGTTCCAACATAGTAATGCTTTAATATTTTATCATAGGTGTAGCCTTCTTTAGCCATGCCTAAAGCACCATACTGACTCATTCCTACTCCATGTCCATATCCTTTGGTTTTGATGATTATTTTGGTTTCATTTTGGGTGATGGTGAAGCAGTTTGATCTTAGGCTTAGTTTGGTGGCTACATCTCTTCCAGTAAATTCTGTGTTGTTGATTTTTATTTTTTTGATTCTTCCTGTACTGGTGGTTTCTAAGGTTTGTTGTTCTAGCTTTTCTTGATATTCTAGTCCTAATTTTTGGTAAAAATCTTTTATGTCAAAAATGGCGGTGTCTTCGTAAACTGGTGATGATTTATCCCATGTGCTGGAGACGCTTCTTAGGTATGGGACTTTGGATGAGAATACGTCTTCGCTGTTTTCGGTTTTACCTGTACTGGTGGAGAAAAAGAGAGCTTCTACAATTTCACCATTATAACTTAGGTATTCTCCTTCGGTTTCTAGGACGGCTTTTTTTACTTTTTTTATTTTGGTTTTATATTCATTTTTCCAATTTTCTTTTAATTTTTTGTCTGAAAGGTAAACTTGATTTGTGACGGTGTTTACGACGTCATAATCGTTATTTTTGTTTTTTTTCATTTGGACTAGAACATAACTTCTGGCGGCTACTGCTTGGGCTTTTAGGGCTTCTAATTCAAAACTAGCGGGCATTTCTCCTGCTAGTACTCCTTTTACATATTCTTCGAAGGGAACTTTGCTTATTTCGTTGGTGCTTACGTTTTTTACTCTTACTACTTTGTTGGAGATGTAATGAAATTTTATTTCATCGGTTCTCACAAATAAACTTACAACTAAAAACGGTACTGCTATAACTAATAAAGTTATTAAGAGCACTTTTTTCATTTGAAAGTTCCTTTCTAATTAATAATTTGTGAGTAGTTAAAAAAATCATACAAGAAATTAACTACTAAATATGAAAGCGATATGCTTATCATTAGATATAATACTCTTGATGCATAATATTTATTCTTTTTAAAGACGTTTGTTATGTTTATACTATCTAGGGCCCATATTGCGATAAAGGTAAATATTATGTATAAAATGGCTTTTAAAAGCATTTTTAATCCTTATAGGTATTAAGGCTATTTATACGGGTTTTGTATTTTTCTAGGCCTTTGAATTTTGTTTTTAAAAATACGTCTATTATATCTTTGGCTCTAAATAGTGGCATTTTGCCCGATATGGCAATAGCGTTGGCGTCGTTGTCTCTTCTTGCCCATTTTGTTTCATTTGTGTTATATACTTTGGCACATCTTACACCTTTTACTTTGTTGCAGGCAATGCTTATTCCTATTCCACTTCCACAGATGGCTATTCCTTTGCCTATTTTGCCTTCGCTTATGGCTTTTCCTAGCTTAAACCCAAATTCGGTGTAGTCATCATTTGGTAGTCCTTCACCACCTAAGTCTATAACTTCATAACCTTTTTTTTGTAAGTAGGCTATTAGTTTTTGTTTCATTTTGTATCCTCGGTGATCGGCGGCTATTCCAATTGCTTCTAAATTGGGTTTTTCTATTTGTACTATTGTCTGTTCTTGGAAGTCATTTTTTACTATGTTTTCTAAGGGTGTTTCTTTTTGTGGTTCTAGTTCTTTATTTTCTGGTGTTTGGTTTTCTATTGTTTTGGTTTCTTCTTGGTTTAATGGTTGGGGGGTTTTTTCTTTTTCTTCTTGATTTTCCATATGTCCTCCTTTTATTATTTTAATTATAACATTAAATTATGAAATTTATAAGAATATCTACTTTTTTTGACAAATATATTTTATTTTGTTTGGGAAATTTTTGGAGTTGTATTCCGAAAATATCCTATTTTTTAGTGGGGCAACTACGAAAATATCCTATTGTAAGGATAACGAAAAAAATAACCTCTTTTTGAGATTATTTTACGAAAGGCAATAAAGCCATGAATCTTGCTTTTTTGATTTCATTTGCAATATGTCTTTGGTGTTTTGAACAAGCACCTGTAATTCTTCTTGGTAAGATTTTACCTTTATCATTACTAACGTACTTTTTTAGAATTTCTGGATCTTTATAATCTACTGATTTTCCAGCACACATTTGACATATTTTTTTCTTTTTTCTATAAAAGTCTGCCATATATATCCTCCTTTTAGTCTAAGAAATTGTCATCGATTGATACATTATCACCAAAATCTGCAAAAGGATCATTGTCGACATCTACGCTATTAGAGTTATTTGATGGTGCATTATAGTTTCCATATGAATTATTTGTGTTTTGATAATCATATGGGCTTGGTTCGTTTGTTCTAGCTTCTGATTGTCTTTTTGAATCTAGGAACTGAACGTTATCTGCTACTACATCTGTTGTGTATCTTCTATTACCATCTTTGTCTGTAAAACTACCTGTTTGAATACGACCAGTTATTGATACTTGGCTACCTTTATCAAGATAGTTTACTACGTTTTCAGCAGTTCTTCTCCAAACTATAACGCCTATAAAGTCGGCTTCTCTTTCTCCTTGTGCATTATTAAAAGTTCTGTTAACTGCAACTGTGAATCTTGTATAAGGAACATTTGATCCTGTGTAACGTAATTCAGGTTTTGCGGTTATTCTTCCAACTAAACAAACACTATTCATAAGTAATACCTCTTTTCTTAGTCTTCAACTCTTGTTATTAAGTGACGAATGATATCTTTACTAATTAAGCTTAAACGATCAAATTCTTTGATTGCTTTGTCGTCGTTTGCACTTACTGTATAAACATAGTAGTAACCAGTTTTGTAATCATTAATTTCATAAGCTAGTTCTCTTTGTTTCATATCTTTTTCGCTTGTTATTTTAGCTCCATTAGATGTTAAAATATTTCCGAAATCTTTGATAACTTTTTTGATTTCGTCTTCTCCTAATGTAGGTCTAACAATAAACATGATTTCATAGTTTCTCATTATTCCACCTCCTTATGGTCTTCGGGCTTCTAAAAAGAAGCAAGGAGTAATTTAATACTCGCTTTTGATTATAACAAATTATATGGAAAAAGTAAATAATAAATGCTTATTTAATTTAAGTTTGAAGTTCAAAGGTACGTGCGACTTAGAATATGGGGCATTAAAATATCAATTTTGAAGAATATAATTTATAAATTACTAAAATTTATCTCATAGTCTATTATTCCAAGTGGCTTTTTATTGAATTCTTCTTTTGCAATGTTATATCTATTAAATATATTTTCTTTATCAGGGTTTGCTGAATTATAATTATAAATATATTGTCTTAATATTTCTATATACTCTTCATAATTACCTGATATTAAATATTTATCTAAAACAACGCTATCATTTACAAAAAGTCTTGAATAATCACTTTCTCTAGGTTTAACCAATTTTATTATTTTATCGGCACATTTAATTTCAAGTTCTATTATATCAATTTTTTCTTCATCAATATATTGCCCATTTTCATATACATTTGGGACATATTTCTTTACTACAATTCCATTTAATTTTTCTTTTAAAATCTTATTCATTATTAACCCCCTCATAAAGGTTATCTAGTATTATTTCAGTGGTAGAAGCACACATGCCTTTTAAAGATATAATTTTTTTAAATACTTCTTTTAAATATTCATCTTCGTTATTATAATCTTCTTGTAACAATATATCCGAATATTTATTATAATCTAAATTTATTTTATAAAACATTTTAATAATTTCATCAATATTTTCAAGTATATAACTTCTTTTATCTTCAAGAGAAAGTTCATTAAATGCATTTATATAATTATTATATTTGTTTTCCATTGTTTACTCCTTTTTTATTCTTACTAGGTTTTGAAGACTTTAATTTTTCTGAAGCGTTTTTAAATGCTTGTTCATTTGGAGCCGAACTTCTTGCTTCTTCCATTTCTATCCAGCCTTTTAATTCAGCTATCTTTTTTGCATGCTCATTTGTTTGCGATAATTCCATTATTTTAGTTCTATTACCCTGAATCCATATGCCCATTGCAGCTGAATTATCACTAAATCTAATTTCTTTATCCCTATTACTAGGTAATTTACCAGTTCCTTGATAATATTTATGTATTTCTTCTATTTTTTCATCGTCCTCCAAATATAATCCTTGAATCCAGCCTTTTACTTGAGCTATCTTTTTTGCATGCTCATTTGTTTGCGATAATTCCATTATTTTAGTTCTATTACCCTGAATCCATATGCCCATTGCAGCTGAATTATCACTAAATCTAATTTCTTTATCCCTATTACTAGGTAATTTACCAGTTCCTTGATAATATTTATGTATTTCTTCTATTTTTTCATCGTCCTCCAAATATAATCCTTGAATCAAGCCTTTTGCTTGAGCTATCTTTCTTGCATGCTCATTTGTTTGCGATAATTCCATTATTTTAGTTCTATTATGCGAAATCCATTGACCCATTGCAGCTGAATTATCACTAAATCTAATTTGGTTATTTTCTGTACTAGGTAATTTGCCAGTTTCTTGATAATATTTATATATTTCTTCTATTTTTTCGTCGTCTTCCAGACATCTTTGAAGCCAGCCTTTTAATTCAGCTATCTTTCTTGCATGCTCATTTGTTTGGGATAATTCCATTATTTTAGTTTTATTTCTTTTAATCCATTGACCCATTGCAGCTGAATTATCACTAAATCTAATTTCTCTATTATTTTGACTAGGTAATTTACCAGTTCCTTGATAATATTTATGTATTTCTTCTATTTTTTCGTCGTCTTCCGAACATAATCCTTGAATCAAGCCTTTTAATTCAGCTATCTTTCTTGCATGCTCATTTGTTTGCGATAATTCCATTATTTTAGTTCTATTATGCGAAATCCATTGACCCATTGCAGCTGAATTATCACTAAATCTAATTTGGTTATTTTCTGTACTAGGTAATTTGCCAGTTTCTTGATAATATTTATATATTTCTTCTATTTTTTCGTCGTCGGTTAAACTTAATTCTATTTTTTCTTTTATTTCATTTAATTCTGATACTATGTTTATTATTTGTTCTTCTATGCCAAATTGCAATAACAAATCTTTTGGATTATAACTACCTTTATTTTTGATTTCTTGTTTTATATCATCTCTGGATTCTATATCTTCGGCTATATCATTTATTTCTTTTCCTTTTACTTTAAAATATAAATTTAATATTCTTCTAAAGTTGTCTTGAAGGTCTAATACTAATGGTGGTTCAAGGACTGTGTTATCATTATCATCTTTTTTCTTTACTGCAAGTGCTCTACCGAGTTGTTGATAATATATAATATCTGAGTTTGTATTTCTTCCCATAATTACACCATCTATATCAGGTACATGAATACCTTCGTTATACATGTCTATGGCAAACATTATTCTAAGTTTATTTATAGAACTTTGGCCGTTTGAAGATATATTGTTATAAAAATTATTTGCATTTACTATATTTTCTTTTGATGAATAATTTGAACTATGTACTTGATAAAATTCTACATTTTCTCTTATATTTTCAGGAAGAAGGCTTAAAAAATTTTTTTGAAGTTCTTTTATATCAGATCCACTTGGGCAAAAATATATATATTTGCCTTCTGGTTTTATATAAGAACTTACTATATCTTTTATAGTTTGATTATCTAATTTGGATATTTCTTTTTTTATGTTTCTTATTTTTTCTTCATATTCTTTTTTTTCTTCTTGAGTTGCATTCCCATTTTTTACTTTTTCTTCTAGTTCTTTGCATTCCTCTGTTAAAAATGTATATGCTGCGTGATAGTTAGGAACTGGTAAAGTTTTATCTGCTATGGCTTGTTCAATGGGATATTCACTTGCAATATGGCCTTCAAAATAAGTTTCAGCAACATCTTCTTCTTTTGAGGTACCTCTGTTTCTAACACTTGTTGCACTCATTCCAAATATTTTTATATCGGGATTTGATTTTTCTATAATTTCAACTCCTGCTTTCCAGTTATCAGCGCCTTGCCCAATATGATGAAATTCATCTAAAATCATCATGTCGGCTTTTAGATGGGATAAATCGTCACGAGACATTGAATCTAAACTATTTAATGCGTTATTCCCAACACTTGCATATGTAATAAATTTTACATTATCAAAATATTCTTTATGGAACGGTATACCACGGCTTTGGTTTTGTTTTTCTATTGCAGTTATATGTCCTTTCAATTGTTCTTTAATACCATTTAACGGCGTTAAATAAACAACTTTTCTATTTGGATTTTCTTTAATAAAATCATAAATTAGTTGAAGTGCAATAAAAGATTTTCCTGTCCCTGTAGCGTGTACAATGCATGCTTTATTGCTTTTATTGAATTCATTTTTTACTTTTTGATAGGCACTAGCATTATGTTTATATAATCCAATTTCATAATTCATATCAACTTTCACATCCTTTTTTAGTAATTATGCAAATAATATATTATTATTAATTCAATTATTAGTTTTGTTAGTTGTTTGCATTAACCAACAAAGAAATTTTTAATTATTTTATTTTATATATATTAGTAAGTCCTTCTTCTTCTGACATCTTTTGTTTGATAAACTCTCCACCATTATTTAATATAACTTTATTTGAACCTATGTTCTTTTCATTACATGTGATTAAGATATTTTCTAAGTTGTATTTTTTTGCTTCTTCTATTAACAATTTACATATTTTTGTACCATATCCTTGTTTTCTTTTACTTGGTACTACACCATACATTATATGACCTATTGTTTCATAATTGGGTACTATTTCAGGATTAAGTCTAACACTTCCATGGCCAACTATTTTATCATCTTCGATGGCAAAATAAAATATTTCTTTTACTCCATCATTGTTTATCCCTTGTTTTTTATTTTCCGTATCTTTTAATACTTCATGAATGTTTTCTTTTGTCATGAATGGTACAAAGTCAGGATAAACACTCATGTATTCTTCATTGTATTCATCTATTCTATTGATATCGCTGATATCGTCTTCTTTTAAATATATCATTATTCTACCTTCCTTCTTATTAAATGATTGTTTTTATTAAGTTCATTGGTATTACTTAATAAAAAATCTTTTCTAATTATAAATTATACAGTAACTTGTTTTTGGGTTTTCTCAAATTGTTCTAAAGTGGAGATGGCTAGTTTTTCTAAGTCTGTTTCACTTGTAATGTCAAGGTTAGCACATCTATCTGTATTTCTTTTTATTTCCTCAAGTAATTTTTCTTTGCACATTTCTTTTTGAGTAATAATAGCCTGCATTTGAGTTGAAGTTAACTCTTCTTCTTCAAGTTCCAAAAGTTTACTTAAATATCCAAGATAATAATCAATACTTCTACAAGAATAACTATTATTTCCAACAAAATTATTTTGCACAATTCTTCTTTCGCTAATACTTGGTATAAGCATATCATAAGCATATAAATTGTTTTTTATTTTAAAACACTTATTAAGTAAATCAGAATTTTCATGTTGCAATTCTGAAAGCCACTTTAGAAGTTCATATCTTTCATCTTCCCTTTCTTGTTCAACTTTAGTTTTTTTATCTAAATCATTCATGCCATATTTAATAAAAAAATCAAGATCTGATACTTTCCAATAATACACTCCTGTTCGTTCACCGTCGAGCATATCTTCAGCATTTATCATATTAGATGAGGTTTCAATATCCTCAATTGCTATTCCGACACAGCCATTTACTCTTCCTTGATAAAAGTTAATATTTTCACTATTCTTTTCTCTTAATTTAGGCCCTGAATAAGAAAAAGTTGCTTCAAAGTATTTTCCTTCTTTGGATATTTCATACATATTTTTTATAAGTTTATTAGCTTCGTTTTTATATGAATCACTTTTAAGCATATTATAATAATCTATATAATCTTCGAATGTGTTATTTCCTTCAAGATTATTCATGATAAGTTTCATTATATTTAAAGTATTTAATTGATATGTGTGAAAATTTCCTTTAAAATGTTTCGCACTATATATGGTTGTGAAATCGAATTTACTTTCTATTCCAGATAAATGATCATCATATTTAGAATCGGCAGGCTTATATTTTGTTTTATATAAATTATTCATGTAACTTTTAAATCCTTCTAAACTTAAATGTTCTTCTTTTTCATAAGCTCTTTTTCTATATGCGTCAATATAATCTGCTACATCACAATGAAATGATTTAAATGCATCATATCCTAAACTTACTCTACCACATTTTACATCAAATGGGATTGTATATTTAAATAGTCCTGCACATATTTCATCATCATTGTTTATAAAATCAATAATTTTTTTAGCATCATCTATATTAGAAACTCTAATAACAAAATCATCAACTCTTGTATTGGATGAAATTTTAGATAAATGTTCAATATTGTTATCATAAATAAAATCAAATATTTTAGTAACAATGGTTACAACATTTTCTCCATTTAAAGGGATATAAAGTTTTACTTGGTCATAAGATGTTCCAGAGCAATTATTACTTCTAAAATTCATAAAATAATCTTTTGTTGGACCACCCCAGTAACTAATATTTGCTTTTGAAGAAAGTTTTTCTTCAATTTCTTTACGATATTCTTTTAAAGATTTATTTTCAAAATCAGGCGTGTAATAAATTAGCTGATTGTAAGCACTTAAAAAGTCATTTTGTTCTAAATCTTCTAAAAATTCTGAAATTATTTTTTTGCTCACGATTACTCACTCCTTCCATCAAAAGATGACTCATAAAAAAGTTTTTCTTCTTTAGATATAATGGGTATTAAAACTTCTTTATTCGCAACTTTTATTCTTTGATATACCTTATCTTTATTACTGGTATTATCATAATCAAGAATCTCATATTCAATAAGTTTTCTAGGATGATTTTTAAATTCTTCTGAAGAACAGAAATATTTTTTATATATATTTTTTTTAGATTCCTCTTTATATTCAGAGTAATAATTATCAATAATATTTTTTAATGCATTTAAATAATTATTGTAATCATATTCCAACGCATATTTTCTAATTTTTACTTGTTTCCCTTTCATAAGTGATGAATATTTACTATTTCTAGGTTTAATTAATTTTTTAGTCCCTTCTTCAGTATCTATTTCAATTGCAATAATGTCAACTTTATTTTCTGGTAAAAAATCATTGCTTCCTTGTACCTTGGGAATAAAAATATTAATAATTGATCCTTTCATCTCCTGTAATAAAATTTTTTTCATAAATTTCACCTTCTTCTAATATTGATTATATCATGTATACTTTAGGATGTAAATTAATGAAAGAAAATTCATTAGTTTATGATACAACGTAAATTTTTATTGAAAGTGTACAATTAATGTTTCATAATCATTATAATTATCATAATCTTTATGGTCTTCTTCATACATAATTGTTTCCTCCTTTTTACAATTATAATATTACAAAAAAAAAACAAGTAATATTTTTTCTAAATCAATGCTTTTGTCATTATTTTACTTTTTTAGTTTGTGTTTGTGATAAGAAGTGTATATATTATATCTAGAATAAAGATTATACAAAACGTATATGTTATTTTTTTTGGTATTAAGATTATGGTGTTATCTAATATTGGTTTTATTAGGTATATAAATATTATGCTTAATATTCCCCATACTGCACTCATTTCTAGGCAAATGTATTTGCCTATGTTGAATTTGTAATTGCTATAGTCCCAAAATACTTTGTGGAAAATTATTTCTATTAGTGTTCCTCCTATGTATTCTAGGATACTTAAAAGGGTGCCTGATTTAGCACCTTATAATCTTTTTTTATTCATATAATATAGATTCCCATTTAATAATTCATATAAATTGGCACACTCTTTAGATAAATCCGATTCTACTTTACAAGTATTTTTATCATAGTTTTCTTTATCATAAATATATTCAAGATCTATTATCTTTATAGAATCACCACATTTAATAACATTACTATACGAAACATCATTCCATATAATACCTTGTTTTCTTAAAGATGAATATATATAAAATAAATCTGAAAAAGAAACATTTTCAGTTTCCCTTAAATATTCATTTATTTCAATGTACATATTTATATTTTTGAATTTAAATTGATGTGTTGCGAAGGTTTTAACAAAAAAATCATTTTTAAAAGTATGTGCTACTGGTAACAAGCCTTCTTTAATTTTTATAATATAATCCTCATATCGATAACACCAAAAAGAAATTTGTTTTATTTTTGACAAATCAAAATATTCTATATTTTGAAAAAGAAATGATTTTATTTGCTGATATTCATCCAAAGAAAGAATGTTTGGATTTTGATAAAACAACATATTTAAAATCATCTCTTTATTTCTTTTATCTTGATTTTCCATCTACACTATTTGTGTTTTGCAATTGAGCCAGAAGATTTTCTTTTAATTCATTTGCTTTTAATGTAGCATTTGCAGCTTTAGTTTCAGCTTCGTTTTCTAGTTTTCTTAATTCATCTGCTTTATCAGCATAATATTTTGCATCAAAGTCTGAATTAAAATAATCTATATATTCTTTATATTGCTCATAGAATTCTTTATAAGCATTAGAAAAATTTTCACTACTTTTTACTCCTTTTTCTCCAGTACCAGTAGGAAGTGAAAAGCCATTGTATAATCCTTCATTAAATTGCATAATATGGTGTGCATAATTGGAAATAAAGTGATGCAAGTCCATAGCTTCAGATACATCTAAGTTATATTTTTCAATCAAACTCATTGCTAAATCTTTAAAATCTTTTGTATATTCAGTATATTCTCCTTCCCCTTCTCTTAATTTTATGAATTCTTCGTGCATAATTGTTCCTCCTTTTCGAATCTATAGTATCACAAAAAAAAAAAAAAACAAGTAATATTTTTCCTAAATCAGCCGTTTTTGTCGTTATTTTACGTTTTTAGTTTGGATTTGCGGTAATGAGTGTATATATTATATCTAGAATAAAGATTATACAAAATATATATGTTATTTTTTTTGGTATTAAGATTATGGTGTTATCTAATATTGGTTTTATTAGGTATATAAATATTATGCTTAATATTCCCCATACTGCACTCATTTCTAGGCAAATGTATTTGCCTATGTTGAATTTGTAATTGCTATAGTCCCAAAATACTTTGTGGAAAATTATTTCTATTAGTGTTCCTCCTATGTATTCTAGGAAGCTTAAGATGATTGTTATTATGATGAAGACTATTATTGTTTCTATCCATCTTGGCAAGTGGAGATTTTTGAAGCATTTATCTGATATTATTATAACTAGTATGGCTCCTATGCCATATAATGGGGTTATGGGGCCTTTTAAAAATCCACTATTGTAGTTATATCCTAATATAAATGTGATTAGGGTTTCTAATATAAATCCTAGGAATGAGTATATAAAAAAACAATTAATATAATACATTTTATCACCTTTTTTATTATGTATTTTTAATTGTTTTTTATTCTTATACATTGAATCTAAAGTAACAGATATCCCCATCTTGCATTATGTAGTCTTTTCCTTCTAATCTAAGTTTGCCGGCTTCTTTTACTTTGGCTTCGGTTCCATATTTTTCTAGGTCATTATAGCTCATTACTTCGGCTTTTATGAATCCTTTTTCGAAGTCTGTATGGATTATTCCAGCACATTGTGGGGCTTTCATTCCGTTTTTGAAAGTCCAAGCTTTTACTTCGTCTTTTCCTCCTGTTAGGAAGGTTGATAGTCCTAGAAGGCTATATGATTTTTTTATTAGTTTGTCTAGTCCACTTTCTTCTATTCCTAGGTCTTCTAGGAATTCTTTTTTGTCTTCGTCATCTAATTCTGATAGTTCAGCTTCTATTTTAGCACATATTACGACTACTTCGGCATCACTTCCGGCGTATTCTTTTAGTTTTTTTACGTACTTGTTTTCTATATTTATTTCTTCTTCACTGACGTTTGCAACGTAGATTATTGGTTTTATGGTTAGTAAGTTGAAGGCTTTTAATGTTTTTAGTTCTTCTTCTGTGTATTCTAGACTTCTTGCGGGGTTATTGTTTATTAAGGCTTCTTTTACTTTTTCTAGAATTTTTACTTCTTCTTTGGTTTCTTTGTCGTTTGATAGTTTGGCTTTTCTGCCTATTTTTTCTAGTCTTGTTTCGATTACTTCTAGGTCTGATAAGATTAATTCTAGGTTAATAATATCTACGTCTCTAACTGGATCTACTCCTCCACTTACGTGGGTTACGTTTTCGTTATCGAAGCATCTTACTACCTCACAGATGGCGTCTACTTCTCTTATATGTGATAAGAATTTATTTCCTAGTCCTTCTCCTTTTGAGGCTCCCTCTACTAAACCTGCTATATCGGTAAATTCAAAGGTGGCTGGGATTGTTTTTTTGGGGTTGTATAGTTTTTCTAAAAAGTCTACTCTTTTATCTGGCACGGTTACCATTCCAACGTTTGGTTCAATGGTGGCGAATGGATAGTTGGCCGCTAGTATGTTTTGTTTTGTTATGGCGTTAAATAGTGTGGATTTACCTACGTTTGGTAATCCTACGATTCCTGCTGTTAAACTCATTTTTCATCACCTATATGGTATTATACTATATATTTGTTTATTTTTAAAGGGCTATTTTAAAACAAAAAAGAGCTTTTGCTCTTTTACATTGTTGGGTATGTATCTGGTCCTATTGGAAGGCCTATTATGAACCATCCTATTACGATAAGTACTAATACTACGGCAAATAGTAGTATGGTTGGCATTATTGTTTTCAAAGTTCCAAACACAGTTATTCTAACGCTTTCTTTACTATTATATTTTTCTAGGAAGGCTAACATAACTATGAAGTATATGAAAAATGGGGTTATTCCTTTTCCTATACTGTCGGCGGCTTTAAAGATAAATTGGGTAAAATCTGGGGTTATGTTGGCTTTCATAAATAGTGGAACTAGGATTGGGGATGCAATTGTCCATTTTGTTACTGAATCTGGTATTAATATTGACATTAGGATTATTACTATCATCATTGTTATGATTAATGGTATTCCTGTGAATTCTAGGTTATCCATAAATGATATTAGATATGATCCTAATACTTCTCCTAGGTTGGTAAAGTTTAGGATGCTTACCATTAATGATACGAAGAACATTAGGACAAATATGTATCCTAGGTTATCAAATTCTTTTGATAGGCCCACACTGAATTCGTTGGTGTTTTTGAAATTTTTTGAGATGAAACCATAGATTGCGGAACATATCATTAGCATAATTAGTAGCATGAAGATGAAGGCATCTGTGAATGGTGCATCTCCTCCTAGTAGTTGTGCGACGTAGTCTTTTTTATCCATATCTAGTAGTATTCCACTGCCTGGAAGATCTGGTACTATCATATATATGAAGAATAAGCTTAGAATTACGAAGGCTATGTTGCTTATTATTAGGCCTTTTTTTGAGTAGTTGAATTCGGCTTCTTCTTTTATGTCTTCTTTGACTTTTGGTCTTAGGAATGATTCTATTATTATTGTTCCTATTATTGATAGGATAAAGGAACTTGCTATCATTATGTATGAGTTAGACCAAGCGTTGAAGACATAGTCTTTGTCGACACTTACGGTGGCGGCTTCTTTGGTTAGTAAGCCTAGACTGTAATCGTCGAAGTTGAAGATTAGCCCGGCTCCATAGCCTAATGTTATTCCGATGAATGATGTTAGGATTCCTAAAACTGAATTTCTACCTAAATATTGATATATTACGGCGGTTAGTGGTACTAGTACTACGTATCCGTATTCCCCAAAAAATGATGAGATTATTCCAACGAATAGGGTTATGAAGGTTACAAATCCTGGTTTTAATTTTCTGAATCTTGTGAATATTGCTTTGAATAGGCCGCTGGCTTTTCCGATTGAGATTGCCATTAGGGCGATTATTAGTAAAACTAGGGGCTGGAATGTTTTGAAGGTTTGAACTGGTGAGCTAAAGATGTATTTTATTCCTTCACTAGAAAATAAACTTTTTACGGTGGTTGTTTCGGTTTCTAGGGTGCCGTTTGAAACGCTTGTTATTTCTCCTTGGACGGAAAATGCGGAACAGATTGCACTTATTATTGTAATAACTAGGATCATGATTATGATGGTTATTACTGGACCTAATAATATATTTTTCTTTTTCTTTTTCATTTTCCTACTCCTCTACTATTTTTTTGAGTTTTTTGTTGAATTCTACTCGAGGCAACATTAGGGTTCTTCCACAGCCTAGACATTTTATTTTTATGTCGGCTCCTATTCTTACTATTTCCCATGAGTTTGTTCCACATGGATGTGGTTTTTTCATTATTACTTTTGTTCCAATGTTGTAGTTATTTTGCACTGTGTACCACCACCTGAGGATAAGGAATTTCAATGCCATTTTTGTCGAAGGCTATTTTTACGGCTCTTAGAACTTCTCTATTAAATGGGATGTCTTTGGTTGGTTCACAGTCGGCTATTAGTCGATATATTACAGCGTTATCTCCTAGTTCTTGAATTCCTAGTAATTCGACGTCTGATGTTAGGTATGGGGTTTCTTTGCTTAAGGTTTCGCATACTTCTTTTAAGACTTTTTCGACTTCTTCTAGGTCACATGTGTAGTCGACGGTTACGTCTACTATACTTCTTGATGATTGGGTACTATAGTTGATTACTTCGTTTATATTTCTATTGGAAATTGTTAATACTTCTCCACTGTAGGCTCTTACTTTGGTGTTTTTCATTCCAAGTTCGATGACATCTCCTCTGAATGTACCTATTTTTATGTTGTCACCTACGTCGTATTCGTTGTCAACGATTATTGAAAATCCAGCTAGGAAATCCTTTAATATGTCTTGCATGGCAAGTCCAGCTACAACTCCGACAATTCCAAGTGATGCGACTAGAGCTTTGGTATCGACTCCCCAAATATTTAGGACTGATAAAACTGCGACTATGATGATTATGTATTTTATTATATTTGTAATTAGGTTAATTATTGTGAGTGATTTTTTATGTATCCCATATTTTTTGCTTGCCTTAAACATTTTCATTATAATTTGTTTGATTAATATGTATGTAAGGATGGCAATTATGACTATAAATATTGGGGCTATGATTTCTTTGGTTAATAGTTTTTCTATCATTTTATCATTCCTTTATATTTAATATTTCTAATATACGGTTTAAATCGGCTGTGTTGGTGAAGGATATTTCTATTTTATTATTTTTTATTTTTATTTTGGTGTCTAGTTTTTCTCTTATTAAGTCTTCAACATAAGCATATTCGTTTGTTGGTTTGATGCGGTGTTGGACTATTTTTTTTGCTGAATTTTCTGAAGCTTTTTCTATTTCACGGACTGGTAGGCTGTTTTCTGTTATGTCTTTAGCCATATTTATTATTTCTTCTTCATTTTCTAGTTTGCTTAGGGCTCTTGCATGACCCATGGTTATTTTTTTGTCGGCTATCATTTCTTGTACTTCGTTTGGTAGTCTAAGTAATCCTATCATGTTGGTGATATGACTACGGCTTTTGCTGACTTTTTTTGATAGTTCTTCTTGGGTTATGCCTAATTTATCTATTAGGCTTTTATAGGCCATGGCTTCTTCTAGGGCGTTTAGGTTTTCTCTTTGAAGGTTTTCTAGAAGGGCTATTTCGGCCATTTTATCATCTGATAATTGGCGAATTATGGCAGGTATTGTTGTTTTTCCAGCCATTTTACTTGCTCTTAGTCTTCTTTCTCCGGCTATTAGTTCATATCCTTTTATGCTTTTTTTGACGATTATTGGTTGAAATACGCCATTTTCTTTGATGGAATTTGCTAGATCCTTTAGGGCTTCTTCGTTGAATATGTGTCTTGGTTGATATGGGTTTGGTCTTATTTCATCTACATTAAGTTCGATTATTTCTTCGCCTTTTGTTTCTTCGTATATTTGTTTTTCAAAATTACTTACGTTGTCGACGTTTAAGTTTTCTAAATCAAATAATTGTTCTAGGCCTTTACCTAGGGCTCTTTTTTTATTTTCCATTTCTATTCATCACCTCTTTGGCTAAGTTTAAGTATGCTTCAGCTCCTCTACTTTTTGGGTCATAAGCAATTATTGGTTTTCCATGACTTGGGGCTTCTGATAGTCTTACTAGTCTTGGAATTATGGTATCATATACTCTTTCTTTGAAATAGCTTTTTATGTCTTGTACTACTTCTAATCCAAGGTTTGTTCTATTATCTAACATTGTTAGTAATACGCCTTCGATGTCTAATGATGGATTTAGGGTTTTTTGGGCTAACATGATTGAGTTTAATAGTTGCATTATTCCTTCTAGAGCGAAAAATTCACACTGTACGGGAATTATTACTGAGTTAGCAGCGGTTAGGGCGTTGGTGGTTAGAATGCCTAGTGATGGTGGGCAGTCTATTAGGATGTAGTCAAACATTGGGCTTGCGAGTTCTAGATGTTTTTTTAGTTGACTGTTTTTTGTGAATGTTGGATCCATTCTACTTCTTTCCATTAGTTCGATGTCTGCTCCGGCTAGGCTTATTGTTGCGGGGATGATGTAAAGGTTTCTAAATTTTGTTTTCTTTATTACATCTTTTAGTTCGGCTTTGTCGGTTAAAAGGTCATAGATACTACTTTTTATGTCGCCTTTTTCGATTCCTAGTCCTGTGGTACTGTTACCTTGTGGGTCTAGGTCTATTAGCAATACTTTTTTGCCTAGGGTTCCTAGGGATGCTGATAGATTGATGCTTGTTGTTGTTTTTCCTACTCCACCTTTTTGATTTACTAATGCTATTATTTTTCCCATTTATACCACCATTTTCTATAAATACACTATTACCATTTTACCATAAAGTTCGTTATAAATCTATGGATATTAAATAGATTATTTTTTTTTGTCGTTTTTTGGTTTATGAAAATAACTCAGTTTTGAAACTGAGTTATTGGTTTTACGCTTCTTTCTTATCAAATCCATATTTTTTGTTAAACTTCTCAACACGACCAGCTTTTTTGGTTGCTCCTTGTTTTCCAGTAAAGAATGGATGACATTTATCACATACTTCTAAGTGTAATTCTGCTTTGTTTGATTTTACGGTAAAAGTGTTTCCGCAAGCGCATATTACTTTAGTATCTTGGTATTCTGGATGAATGCCTTTTTTCATAATATCTCTCCTTCCGCCATGACAAATTTTTTGCCATAGAAATTTAATACTTTGTTATTGTAACAAATTATGTTGTAAAAATCAAGACTTTAGTAAGGTTTTATTTATTCTACCAATTATTTCTCCTGATATGGCTTTGGATGAGTCTTTGGTTGATTTATCATTTATGAATGCGGGGTTTTCTTTGAAAAGTGTATCTATTTCTACATATATAACGTTGTATTTTTTTGAGGTTTCTTTATATTTTTTGTTTAGATAGTTTATTATTTTTTCGCTTTGTTTGTTTTTTGGATAAGGATTATAGTAGCCTGTCATGATTATATCTTCTTTGCAATATTCTCTTGTTAGTGAAAGAAGTTTGTCTAGATCTTTTGTAAGGTCATCTATGTAGTTATATGTTTTGTTTGTAATGTCATTTTTTTCTATTTTTTCTATTATGTCTTTGTTTTCTATTGATAGGGTTACGAGGTCAGCTTTTATTAGGGCATTTTGCATGGTTATTTCTTTTTTGTTGTGGTTTATTTTTTTGTTTTGTTTGATTTTGTTTATTAAATCGGTGGTGCGATATGTGTTTTTTGTTTTTACGTATGTTTCTAGGAGTTTTTGTTTTTTTAAATAGTCTTTTATGTGTGTGCTATAACTTTTTTGGTTATTTTGGTTATCTCCTAGGGCTAGGTAGTAAACTTTTTTATCTAGATTGCATAGGTAGATAAGAAAGACTGCTAGTATAATTAGGCCGAAGACTAATATTTTTTTCATACTTCACCTCATAAAAAGTAGACATTTAGTCTACTTAATTATATTTTATTTTATGATTTTTATACGTATTCTAGGCTTATTTCGGCTCCTACTTGGGTAAGTTTTTTGATGATGTTTTCGTATCCTCTTAGGACATATTTTACATCTTCGATGGTGGTTTCTCCTTCGGCTTCTAAGGCGGCGATGATTAATGAGGCTCCTGCTCTTAGGTCTGTTGCTTTTACTTTTTCATTATGGAAGGTTGTTTTTCCTTTGATGATTATTTTTGTTTCTTCTTCTTTGATGTTTGCTCCCATTTGATTTAGGTATTTTACGTTTTTGAATCTATTTTCGTATATTGTTTCTTCTATTTGGCTTTCACCTTGGGCTTTGGTTAAAAGTGGTGTTAGGGGTTGCTGAAGGTCGGTTGGAAAACCTGGGTATACTTCGGTTTTTACTTTTACTTTATTTAGGGTTTCTTTTTTACTGACGGTTATTTTGTCTTTTTCTATTTTTAATGGAACGTTCATTTCTTTTAGGGTTTCTAAAAGGCTTGTTAGGTGGTTTTTGTTTATTTTATCTATTACAAGATTTTTTCCAACCATGGCTCCTAAGATTATATATGTTCCAGCTTCTATGCGGTCTGGTATTACTTTTACAATTCCTCCGGTTAGTTTTTTTACGCCTTCGATGGTTATTGTGTTTGTGTCTTTACCACTTATTTTAGCCCCCATACTATTTAATAGGTCGATTACGTTTGCGACTTCTGGTTCTTTGGCGGCGTTGTTTATTTTTGTTATTCCTTCGGCTTTGGTGGCGGCTAGTAGGACATTTATGGTGGCTCCTACGCTGGCAAATGGGAAGGTTATTTCTGCTCCTTTTAGTTTATCTGCCTTGATTGTATATTTATCACCGTCGATTGTTACTTTGGCTCCTAGTTTTTCGAAGGCTTTTAGGTGAAAATCGATTGGTCTTTTGCCGATGGTGCATCCTCCTGGAAAATACATTTCGGCTTTTTTGTACCTTCCTAATAAGGCTCCCATAAAGTAATATGATGCTCTTAGTTTTTTGCAGTGTTCGGCGGTTATGGGTGTGTTTCTTAGTTTTTTTGCATTGATGGTTACTTTTTTTCCTTCTTTATAATATTCTCCGCCTAAGTAATTGATTATTTCTTCTAAGGCTCTTACATCAGATATTTCTGGAACGTTTTCGATAACAACATGGTCTGATAATATTGCGGCTGGTACTAGGGCGACTGCGCTATTTTTGGCTCCGCCTATTTCTATGGTTCCACTTAAGGTTTTGCCACCTTTTATTTTTAATATTTCCATTCTATCACTCTCACTATACATTATGTTATTAACCTAAAATGGTGTTTAACCCTTTTGATTAAATTCTGAAACATATTATACACCTTTTTTGTTTGTTTTTAAATGTTTTTATAAAATTTGTATTATCTCAATCGGTTTTACGAACTTATTTATAAGGTTTTCTTGATTTTACGATATTTGATGAGGTTTTTAAATTTTAAAAAAACACTAAGTAGTGTTTTTTCTTTACATTTTATTTACATATTTATAGTGAATATTGTGCCGATTAAGATTAAAATTATACCTCCTGTGATGGTGGCGATTTTGCCTATTAATTTTTCTATTTTGTTACCTAATGATAAGCCTATAAAAGTAAATATTGCGGATGTTATTGCGAATATTATGGCTGATATGGTGATATTTTGACTAAATTCGTCGAGGGTTAGGCCGATGGTGAAGCTATCTAGGCTTACTGCTAAGGCGAAGAGAAAATATTGGGGTATTTTTAAGGATTTTATTTCTTCTTCTTTGAAGGTTTCTATTATCATTTGAATTCCTATTATCATTAGGACTGCTGAGGTTATTAGGCTGGTGTTTATTTTTAGGATTGATATTATATTTGAACCTATTATGTAGCCTAATAAGGGCATTATGAAGTGAAATGTTCCGGTGATTATTGATAGGGCATATATGTGGTTTTTCTTTATTCCTAGGGTTCCGTAGGCTAATGATAAGGAAAATGCGTCCATGCTTAAGCTTACTGCTAGTATTAGTATTAAAAAAAATTCCATAGGTGCCTCCTATTAGAATTTTATTGGTTTTATTTTTTGTTATTACTATAAATATTTGTCTAGTATTTCTTTTATTAATGATTTGTATTCGACGTCTTTTTGGCTTTCGTCGGCTTCTACTAGGCAGAGGGGTGGGAATAAGACGCACCACCAATTATCTCCTTTTCCTTCGCCTAGGGTTACGAGTAGTGATTCGTAGTAGCCTTCCTCATAGGTTACGCCTTTGTATTTTTTTTCTGGAAAATAGTTGTATCCGAAGTTTACCTTGAAATCTTTGTTATAGTTTTCTTTTTCTAGGGTTTTGGATACTGATGCTTTTATTTCTTCTAGGTTTTGTTCAATTATTTCTCTGGCGTTTTGGCTTGTTTTGGCGTCTTTTAAGAGGTTATACATTTCTACTGATAGCTTATCTTTGACGGTTGATTTTATTTTTTGGTCGTTTTCTTCATTACTGTTTGGGACTACTCTTATTCTGATGGCGTCTTCTGGAGTGGTGAGGTTTTCGGCTAGGATGTTTGATATTGATAGGTAAAATATGCTTATTATGATAAGTGTTATTGTTATTTTTTTCATTAAAAATCCACCCTTCTATTTAATGATGAGCGGATTTGTTTTTTTTTATTCATTTGTGGTAACTTTCGTTACAATTTATTTTGAATGATCTATATATTTGTTCTAGTAGTATTACTCTAAATAGTTGATGTGGAAAGGTTAGGTTTGAGAATGATAGTGAGTAGTTACTACGGTTTTTTACTTCGGTTGATAGTCCGTATGAGCCTCCTATTATGAATACTATGTTGCTGTTTTGCATTAACCATTTATCTATGGTGTTTGCGAGTTCTAGTGAGGTTAGGGGTTTGCCGTTTATGTCTAAGGTGATTATGTAATCTGTTTGGTTTATTTTGCTTAGTATTCTTTCGCCTTCTATTTTTAAGGCTTTTTCGGTGCTTGATTCGTCTTTTACTTCAATTATTTCTAATTTTGTGTATTTTGTGAGTCTTTTTTGGTATTCTTCGATGGCTTCTTTATAGAATTTTTCTTTTATTTTTCCGACGCATATTATTTTTATCATACTTCTATTACCTCTGTGTGCTGTTTCTGGGTGGCGACTATTACTTTTGGTGGTTTTTTGTTTTCTTTTTCATAAGTTTCGTAATAGGTTTTTAGGGCTATTTCGGGGTCATTGTTGTGTTCTGATAGGTGGGCTAGTATTACTTGTTTGGTTTTGTTGGTGGTAAATTGTGATAGATAGTAGGAACAGTCTTTGTTTGATAAGTGTCCTTTATCTCCTAGTATTCTTTGTTTTAAGTGATATGGGTATGAGCCATTCATTAGCATGGTGGTGTCGTGGTTGCTTTCTAGGATGTATATGTCGTGGTCTTTTAGTTTGTTATAGTTTCTTATGTTTATATAGCCTGTGTCGGTCATATACATTAGTGATTTGCCTTCTGATATTAATACATAACCGTTGGAATCGGCGGCGTCATGGGATGTTTTTATTGGTCTTACTAGTAGGTCTTTTATTTTTGTGTCTTCTGTTATGTATATTTCATCGTCTATGATTAGGTCTATTTCTTCATCCATTTTTTCGGTTAGGTAAATGGTTGGGTTGTATTTTTTTAGGAAGACTCTAAGTCCATTTATGTGGTCGGTGTGGGCATGGGTTATGAATATTCTCTCGATGGTGTTTGGATCTACGTTTATGTCTTTTAGGGCTTTTTCTACGTAGGCACAGCTCATTCCTATGTCGATTAATGAGCGGGTTGTTTTGGTTTCTACGTAGGCGCAGTTGCCTTTACTGCCGCTTGCTAACATGCATACTTTCATTATCTATAACCGTTTGGATATAGGACTGATGGATTTACGTGATTGTATTCACGTCCTTTCCATACTTCGTAGTGAACGTGTGGTCCTGTTGCGGAACCGGTCATTCCGACGTATCCTATTACTTCTCCTTTTTCGACTGTTTGGCCTTTTTTGACGGCTATTTTTGACATGTGAGCGTAGAGGGTTAGGTATCCATTATTATGGTTTATTACGACGTAGTTACCATAACTGTAATGGGTTCCAGCGATTTGGACTACTCCGTTGTTGGTGGCATATATTTTTGAACCATATCCTGTTCCTGATATATCTAGTCCGGTATGAAGTTCACGGGAACCGTTTATTGGGCTTGTACGATATATGTATCCACTACTTAGGGTCCAACCACTATCTGTTGGCCATCCCCAGTTTGTTAAACTTCCGACGGTTGGGACGTATTTGCTTCCTTTAAGGACTACTTTGTTTACTGGTGATTTTAGTACTTGTTTGCCTTGTGGATCAACGTAGACGATTTCTCCATTTATTTTTTTGACTTTTTGAGATACTCTATCTAGTCCGTTTTCTCCTTCTTTGATTACTTTGTCATCTCCTACTAGAACTGAGTCGTCGTATTTTTCTTCGGTTTTATAACTGCTTGGGGTGTCTTCAACGACGTATAATTCTGTAACAATACTTATTTGTGGATTTGTTTCGGCGATTTTTAGTTCTTGGCCTGGGTAAAGTAAGTTTGTTTCACTTGTTAGGTTATCGTTTGATAGTAGTAGTTCTTCTGGACTTACTTTGTTGCTGAAGGCAACTGAATCTACGGTGTCTCCTGATTGTACGGTGTATATGCTTTCTTTGGAGTCTTTTCCATACAATAAAAATCTACTTAGTTCTGTGCTGTCGGTGTATATTTTTTCATCTACTGGGATGTTTGTTTCTTTGACGGTTATGTCTTCATTTACGTAGACATTTTCGATGTTTTCACCGGTTGTTTCTATTTTTGTTTGGGTGCCATCTTTGTATGATTTATATTCATCTTTGCCTACGTAGGTGTTTATTAGGTTGTTTACTGCTTCTTTAAATGTTTTTGTTTTTAGGACGTTTATTTTGGTGGTATTTATTTTATTTTCGTCTTCACTATCTTTCTTTTTAATGGTCATTACATATCCTTTTACGGTGAATGATGATTGTTTTTTGATTTGTTTGTATATGTCTTTTACTGAGGTTGTGTTCCCACTATAGGTTGTTAGTTTTTTTATTTGAAGACCATTTGGGGCATATATTTTTGATACTTTGTATTTGTTTTTGTAGTATTTTCCGTTTTTATCGATGTAGTTTAGTAGTTTGTTTTCATCGGTTATGACACCTAATGATTTATTATTTAAATATACTTCATAATAATAATTTGGTAAAGCGCTTTTTTGATAACCAAATCCTAGCATGCATACGCTTGTTAGGATTAGGGCTATTATTATCCATACTGATACTTTTTTCAATTTTATCACCTTTATTCTTGTTCTTTTTCCATATTAAAGAATGAGCTTGTGTCTCGTTTGAATATGAAGTTTACGGTGGCGGTTGGTCCATTACGGTGTTTACTCATTATGAATTCTGATTTACTTGTGTTTTCGTCAATGGCACTTTCTTTATTGTAGTAATCGTCACGATATAGGAAGGCGACGATGTCGGCGTCTTGTTCGATTGAGCCTGATTCTCTTAGGTCTGATAGTAGTGGTCTTTTGTCTTCTCTTCCTTCGACACTACGTGATAATTGGGCAAGAGCAATTACTGGGATGTTTAGTTCCATGGCCATTGTTTTTAGGGAACGTGATATTTCTGAAACTTCTTGCTGACGCTGTCCGGCATATTTTGCGGAACCGCTTATTAATTGCAGATAGTCGATTATTACTACGTCTAGTCCATCTTTGGAGTTTGAGAGTCTACGGCATTTTGCTCTTATTTCACTTACGGTCATTCCAGGGGTGTCATCAATAAACATTTTGGTGTCAGCTAGGCGGCTGATGGCTTCGTTTACTCTTTTCCAGTCTTGGTGTTCTAGTCTACCAGTTAGTAATTTTGGCATTTCTATTTGTCCGACTGAGGCGAGCATTCTATTTACTAGTTGTTCGGCTCCCATTTCCATGTTGAATAGAGCGACGCTTTTTTTAAAGTTTACGGCCATGTTTGTGGCCATGTTTAGTGCGAAGGCGGTTTTTCCCATAGCTGGACGAGCAGCGATGATGATTAGTTCGTTTTCATGGAAGCCTTTGGTTAATCTATCTAAATCGTAGTAACCGGTTGGGATTCCTGTGATTTCACCTTTTTGTTTTGATAGTTCTTCTAGATCTGATTGGGCTTTGAATAATACGTCTTGTATGGTTCTAAATTCGCTACCACGACGATTTTTGATGACGTCTAGCATTCTTTTTTCGGCGGTGTCTAGGATGTCTCCTATGGTATCTGTTGATGAAAAGCCATCTGTGGCGATGGTGGTGGCGGTTTCTATTAGGGATCTTCTTAGGAATTTTTCTTGGACGATTTTTATGTATTCATCAATGTTTGCGGCGGTTGGTACGCAGTTTACAACTTCGGTTAGGTATTCAACATCTCCTACTGTTTTTAGAATGTTTCTTCTATCTAGTTCGGCGGTTACGGTGGTTATGTCTATTGGGGTTCCTTTTTCGGCTAGATATTTTATTGCTTCGAAGATTTGACCATTTGCGTCTAGGTAGAAATGGTCTTTTGTTAGTTCTTCTAGGGCTTTTTCTAAGGCATATTTGCTTAGAAATACTGAGCCTAAAACGGCTTGTTCGGCATCTGTGTTATGTGGCATTATTCTTTCATTCATTTTTATCACCTTATTTTTTTAGATGAACTTTTAGTTTGGCAATTACTTCTTTGTGTAATTCTATTTCTACTTCTGTCATCCCTAATGTATTAATTGGAGTTTCTATTTTTATTTTTCTTTTATCTATGTTTATGTTTTTTGTTTTTAGTTCGCTTGCGATTTGTTTTGTGCTTATGCTACCGAATACTTGTCCTTCTTTTCCGGTGTTTACGGTAAATTCTAGGGTTATTTTTTCGATTTTGGCTTTTAGTTCTTTGGCTTCTTGTAGTTCTTGTTTTGCTTCTTTTTCGGCTTGTTTTTTTTGGTTGTCTAGAACTTTTTTACTGCCTTTGGTTTCCATTACGGCTAAGTTATTTGTTATTAGGTAGTTACCATATCCATCTTTTACGGTTAGTATTTCGCCTTTTTTTCCTTGTTTTTTTACATCTTCTAATAAAATAACTCTCATGGTTTATTCCTCCTCTATGGCTTTTTTTATTTGATTTATTATTTTTTTTGTGGTTGAATCTTTTATTTGGGCAGCGGCATCGGTTACGTGACCTCCACCACCTATTTTACTCATGATGTTTGCTACGCTCACTTTCCCCATTGAACGGGCACTTACACCGATGTTTTCGTTTTTTAGTTTTCCTACGGCAAATGAGACTTCTACTCCGTCAAAACGTAATAGTTCATCGGCTAGGATGGCTAGGTCTACTGGGTCATTTTTGTCTTTATTTCCCATGTCACACATTAAATATCCATCTTTTAGGTAATAGCTTTCTTTGATATAGTCGTGTCTTCTTATGGCGTCGTCTTTTGATTCTTTTAATATTTCTTTTTTTAATACTGGGTCTGCACCTAATCTGGTTAGGTATCCTGCCATTTTAAAGGTATTTTCGGTGGTTTTTAGACTGTATGAATGGGTATCTATTTCCATTCCTGCACTTAATAATGTTATGATGATGGGATCTAGGGTTTTGTTTAGATATTTTAGATATTCTGTTATTATTTCAACGACGCTTGATTTTGATGAGTTTATGTATTCAAATATTGTGTTATCGATGTGGTGTGAACTGTTGGTATGATGGTCTATTACAAATATGTCTTTTATTTGATCTAGTAGTTCTTTTTTTTCGACGATGGCTGGGACTTGGGTGTCTAGAACTATAAGTAGTGTATTATCGTCTATCAATTCTAATATTTCTTCATATTTGCGGAAATTTATGGTTATGTTGTTTTCTTCTAGGGCTTTGATTCCTTTTTCTAAAGAAACATTTACTTGCTCTGTTGGAAAGACTATGTAGCAGTCTTTTTTCATTGATTTGATTATTTTTGATAAAGCGATTGCGCTTCCCATTCCATCTAAATCTGGATGTTTATGGGTCATTAAAACAATATTTGAATGTGATTTTATATTTTGTGTTAGTTTCTCGAACAAATAGTCCATTACTTTCACCTCTTTTATCTATTATACTATAATTTTTGATGAATGTCCTGTAAAACTACAAATTTAATGGTTTTGAATTAGAAAAAATACTTACTTTTTGGTAAGTATTTTTGATTGTTGACAAAGTAATTGGTTTTACTTTATTTTTTTATGTTTTTATTTATTATTTTCATTAGGTCAATTAGATAGTAGATGAAGTGTTTTTCTAATTTTATGGTGTCTAGGGTTATTACTAGGTTGTTTTCTTTGGATGAGAATCTAAACATTCTTCCTTGTTTTGATATTTCGTAGAAGAGGTTTTCACCGTCGACGTCTTTTAGGGTTGTTTTGGGGATTTCGATGTTTATGAAGTTTTTGGTTTGTTTTACTTTGGTTATATTTAGGTTTTGGGCTAGTTTTTCAAACCATTCTTCATACATGTATATTTCCATGTCTTTGTCTATTTTTCCAAATCTATCTTCTAGTTCTGCTTTGACTTCTTCTAGTTTTTCTTTTGAGTCGATGGTGTTTATTTTTTTGTGTATTTCTATTTTTAAGTCTTCATCACTTACGTAATTATCTTCTATTGAGGTTTTGATGTCTATTAGTGGGTTTGTTTGGTTTTCTTCTTCTTTTTTGATTTCTTTTCCTTGTAGTTTTTGGACTTCTTCGTTTAGCATTTCTAGGAATAGTTCTATTCCTATGCTGTCGATGAAGCCTGATTGTTCTCCTCCTAATAGGTCTCCTGCACCTCTTATTGATAGGTCTCTCATGGCGATTGAGAAACCGCTTCCTAATTCTGTGAATTCTTTGATGACGTTTAGTCTTTTTATGGCGATTTCTGATAAGATTTTTTGATTGTTATACATTAGGTAGCAGTAGGCTATTTTGTTACTTCTTCCTATTCTACCTCTTATTTGATATAGTTGTGATAGTCCAAATCTATCGGCATCTATTATTATTAGGGTGTTTGCGGATGGTATATCTATTCCTGTTTCGATTATGGTGGTACATAGGAGAATGTCGAATTTTCCTTGGCTAAAGTCTAGCATGACTTTTTCGAGGGTATTTTTATCCATTCTGCCGTGGGCGATGGCGATTTTGGCATCTGGTATGAGTGTTTGTATTTGGGCTTTTTTACTTTCGATGTTTTCGATTCTATTGAAGAGGATGAAGGTTTGTCCGCCTCTTCCCATTTCTTTGTGGATGGCTTCTTTTATTATTTGGTTATTTTCGGCAAGAACGTAGGTTTGAATTGGATATCTTTGGGCGGGTGGGGTTTCTATTAGTGACAGGCTTCTTATTCCGGCCATTGACATTTGTAATGTTCTTGGTATTGGGGTGGCTGATAGGGTTAATACGTCTATGTTGTTTTTATATTTTTTTATTTTTTCTTTGTGTTTGACACCAAATCTTTGTTCTTCGTCTATTACGAGTAAGCCTAGGTCTTTAAATATTACATCATCACTTAGTATTCTATGGGTACCTATTAGTAGGTCGATTTTTCCTTGTTTCAGTTCTTCTAGGGTTTTTTGGGTTTCTTTTTTTGTTACAAATCTATTTAATAGAGCGATATCTACTGGGAAGGTTTTGAATCTATTTATGGCATTTTTGTAGTGCTGGGATGATAGGATGGTGGTAGGACATAGAATGGCTGCTTGTTTTCCTGACATTATGCATTTGAATATGGCTCTGAAGGCTACTTCGGTTTTTCCGTAACCTACATCACCGCATAATAATCTATCCATTGGTTTGTCTGATTGCATGTCTTCTTTTATTTCACTTGTTGTTTTTAGTTGATCATTTGTTTCTTCGTGTTCAAATTCTTCTTCAAATATTTTTTGTTCTTCGCCGTCTTTTTGGAAGGCAAAGCCTTTTTTGGATTCTCTTTGGGCGTATAGTTCTAGTAAGTCTGTGGCCATGTCTTCGGCTCTTTTTTTTGCTCTTGCTTTGGTTTTTTGCCACTGGGTACTTCCTAGTTTGTTTAGTTTGGGAACGGCTCCTTCTTTTCCTGTATATTTTGTTATTAGGTCGATTTTTTCTACGGGGATGTAGAGTTTGTCTCCACCTTGATATTCTACTGATATGTAGTCTTTTTTTATGCCGTTTTTTATTATTGATTTTATTCCTTGATATCTTCCTATTCCATGGGCGCCGTGAACGACGTAGTCTCCTAGACTTAGTTTTGTTATGTCTTTTATGCGGCTTCCATATTTGAATTTTGTTTTGTAATTATTTTCTTCTTTTTGGTTAAATAGTTCTTTTTGGGTGATTATGATGTAGTTTTCGGTTTCGAATCCGCTATTTAGTTTTTTTATAATGAGGTTTATTTTTCCATTATATATTTCGTTTTCGTTTGTATATACTAGTGGAAGAGGTTCTAGGTCTTCTTCTAATTTATTTATTTGATACCTGTTTTCTAGGCAAATTATTATTTTTTTATTTGTTTTTAGATAGATGTTTAGTTTTTCTTTTATTTGTTCTTTTGCTATAGGAAATAGTTCTATTTCTTTGGCATTTATGTTTAAAATGTTTTTATTTTGTTTTGAAATATTATCAAATGTTTCGAAGATTATGGCGTTTTTATCTTCTAGTTCTTCAAAACTATACATATATTTTGTGGCGGCTTTTCTTTGCATACTTGTGTTGTAGCTGAATATTTCTTCTTCTAGCCTTTGGTTGTTTATGGTTAGGGTGTGGTAGTTATCGTATATTGTTATTGGGTTATTTAGGTAGTCTTTGATGCTTGATGTTTCTATGTATTTTGTTATGTCTCTATAGGGAATGTTGAAATTATCTTTATTTATTAGTAGTTCGGTGTTTGGGTATATTGTTATTTCTTCTTGTTCTTCTTTGGTTCTTTGGGTATTGACGTCGAAGGTTTTGATGGTGTCTATTTCTTCTCCCCAATATTCTAGCCTTATTGGGTTTTCTTTGTTTATGGGAAATATGTCTAGGACGAATCCTCTTACGGCGATTTCTCCAGTCATATTTACGGTTGTTTGTTTTTTATATCCTAGGTAATATAGTTTTTCAACTAGTTTTTCTAGGGGGATTGTTTGTGATTTTTTTATTGTTATATAGCTTTGTTTGAATATTTCTTTATTTGGTAAGTATCTTAGGTAGCCCATTAGGCTGGTTATGATGATTCCCTCTTTTATTTTTAATATACTATTTATTGTTTCTAGGCGGCTTATTTTAAATTCTGGGGAGATGGCTATGGCTTCGCTTGTTAGGAAGTCATCCATGGGAAAAAACCATACATTTTTTGTATAGTTTGTTAAGGAATTATATATTTTTCCTGCTTCGTTTAGGTTTGAGGTTACGAAGATTATTGATTTTTTTGTTTTTTTGTATTTATTATAAATGTATAGGGCTTTTAATTCATTTGTTAATCCTATTATTTGGTTTTCTTTATTTATGGGGATTATGTTTTCTAAAAAACTCATGTTATCACACTTTCTTATTGTACTTATTCATGACGTTATCAAAATTTTGGGTTAGGTAGTCGATGATTAAGTCTTTGGCGTATTTGTTTACTTCGTTTATTTTGTTTAGTTCTTCTTTTGAAATATCTCCTATGACGTAATTTATTTTATCTTTGGTTTTGTCATTTGATATGCCTATTTTTACTCTTTTGTATTCTTTGGTTTTTAAATGGTTTTCGATATTTTTTAGGCCATTATGCCCTCCTGATGTGCCTTTATATTTTAGTTTTAGTTTTCCGCTTTCGGTATCTAGGTCATCACATATTATTAATAGATCTTGTTTGTCTATTTTAAAATAATTTAGATATTCTATTATTACTTCTCCTGAAAGGTTTATGTATTTTTGGGGTTTTAGAAGGATTATTTTTTCATTATTGTATATGAAGTCTGTGTATATTCCACCAAATTTTTCTTTGGTGAATGTTAAATTCATTTCTTTGGCGAAGGTATCTATAAATCTAAAGCCGGCGTTATGTCTTGTATTTTCGTATTCTTTTCCTGGGTTACCTAATCCTACTATTAATTTCATTTTATCACGCCCTTCTTTGTATATTATACTATATTTTGATTAAAATTAAAACAAAGCTTTGTGTTCTTTGTTTTAGATTGAGACATTAAAGTTATTAGCCTAAAAATGGAGTTATTTTATATTGTGGTATTCATTATATATTTCGCTTTTTGGAACGTTTCGTTCTTTGGCAACTTTTTTTATGGCTTCGTTTGGGGTTAGACCATCTTCTATATATAGATTTACGTGTTTTGTTATGGTTAGGTTTTCAAATGATATTTGTTCTTTGTTTCCTTCTACAACTATTACTATTTCTCCTTTGATGGTTTCGGTTTCTTGTATTAGGTAATCTATGTCACCTCTTATGGCTTCTTCATATTTTTTGCTGATTTCTCTTATTAGGGCGGCTTTTCTATTTCCTAATATTTCTTTTATATTTAGTAATGTTTTTTGGATTCGATGTGGGGCTTCATAAAATATAAGGGTAAATTTATGATTTTTTAGGGATTCTAGTTCTTGTTTTCTTTTGGTTTCTTTGCTGTTTAGAAATCCATAAAAGGTAAAAGGTCCTTCGGATAGGCCTGACATTACTATGGCTGGGATTATGGCGGTTGGTCCTGGCAAGCATACGACGTTATAGCCTTTTTCTATGGCTTTTTTTACTAATATATTTCCTGGATCGCTTATTACTGGGGTCCCTCTATCACTAACTATGGCGATGTTTTTTCCCTCTTTTAGGTAGTTTATTTCGGTTTCTTCGTTTTTACTTTCATTGTATAGATGACTTGATATTAGTTTTTTATGAATGTCTAAGTGATTTAGTAATTCTTTGGTCACTCTTGTGTCTTCGGAAAATATTATGTCTACTTCTTTTAGGGTGTTTATTGCTCTTAGGGTTATGTCTTCTAGGTTACCTATTGGAGTTGGTACTAGGTAGACTGTTGGGGTATTGTCATAACTTTTTTGTTTCATTTGTATCACCTATTCAAAGTATTTTTTTATTTCTTCACTATAATCGCCATTTTCGATGTGGCTATATAGTGGTGGATTTATTTTTAGACCTGGTTTTCCGTTTAATCTTCCTTCTATTAGAACTATGTTGGCTTCTTTATTTTTCTTTGGATAAACTAGTCTTATTTTTTTTGGTTCTATATTATGTTTTCTCATGGCTTCAAAGATGTCTGGAAGACGCTCTGGTCTATGAACTAGGGCGAGCGTTCCATTTGTTTTTAGTAATTTTTTTGATATTTGGCATATGTCATCTAGATTTAAGGTTATTTCGTGTCTGGCTAGTGTTTTGTAATCATTTTTATTTAGGTTTGAGGTTTCTGTTACTTTAAAAAATGGTGGGTTACAGGTTATTATGTCTACTGAATTTATTTCTATTTCTTTTTGATATTCTTTGATGTCTTTATTTATTATGGTTATTTGTTTTTCTAGATGATTTAATTTTATTGATTTTTGGGCGAGGAGGGCTGATTCTTTTTGAATTTCAACGCCTATTATCTTGGCGGTTGTTTTGGTTGAAAGGATTATGGGTATTGGTGCGTTTCCTGTTCCTATATCTATTATTTTGTTTGTGTTTGGGCCTAGTGTTATGAAGTTTGGCAAGAGGACTGAGTCTAATGAGAAGTTAAACATTTCAGTATTTTGATAGATTTTGAGTTTTTTGTAGCCTAACAGGTCGTTTATTACTTCCATTATTTATCAATCCTTATTATTCCATGGTTTGGTACTTCTACTTTATATTGTTGATTTAGTATATCTAATCCTTTTACTATGCCTTCTCCATATTCTGTTTGGATTTTATCGCCAATTTTTAACATGCATTTTTTGGCACATGTGTAATTTTCGTCTTCATATTTTAAGCAGCAAAGTAATCTTCCACATACTCCATTTATTTTTGAAGGGTTTAGGGCAATATTTTGGTTTTTTGCCATGGATATTGATACGGTGTCTAGGTCTTTTAAGAATCTTGAGCAACATAATTTTTGACCACATGGCCCACAGCCACTTACTTCTTTGGCTTTGTCTCTTACTCCTATCTGTCTTAATTCTATTCTTACTTTGTATATATGGGCTAAATCTTTGGCAAGTTCTCTGAAATCTACACGACCGTCAGCTAGAAATCTAAATATTAATTTATCCCTATCAAATGTGAAGGTAGCATCTATTATTTGCATTGGGATTTGCTTTTTTTCTACTATTTGTTTGCATTTTGTTAGAGCGGATGTGGCATCTTTTAAATTTTTTTTATGTTTTCTATAATCTTCTTTGGTAGATATTCTTATGATTTTTTTTAATGGACTTTTTAAAGTTTTTGAGTCTATTTTTTTGGTTTCTTTTACTTTTCCAAATCCTAATCCTTGTTCTGTTTCTACGATGACGGTTACTCCGTTTTTTAGTTTGAAATTATTTGGATCAAAGTAGTATACTCTACTATTATTTTTTAGGGTTACAGCTATTACTTCTATCATTATACTCCTCCCTCTAAATCAATTATTAGCTTGTCCATTAATAAGTTTTGATTAGCGTTATATTTTATTTTTTCTTTTGTTTCTGCAATTATATTTATTTTTTGTGTTATGTCTAAGATGGTGTTTTTTTCTATTATGTCATTTATTTCTTTTTGATAATCTTCAAATATTTCTACTTTTCTATTTGTTTGTTTGTTTAAGATGTCTTTATAATAAAGTATCATTATATCAAAGGCTATTTGTAATTCTTCTTTGGTTTTTATGTTGTCATGCCAATGCTTTTGCATATATGACAAGGTATCTAGATGATTTTTTTCATAAAAATTTATAAAATATATTATTTTTTCATATTTTTCTTTGGTTTGGGCATCTAGGTCTTTTGTTTTATTTATGCTTATATTTAATCTCTCAATGGTTGTTTCATCCTTAAATGCTTTTTTATCTGGAATTAGTTTTATTATTTGACATCTTGATTTTATGGTTTCTAATACGCTATATATGTTATTGGTTATAAGGATTGCAATTATTCCTTTGGCGGGTTCTTCTAAAAACTTTAGTATAGAATTAGCTGCTGTTGTGTTTAGTTTTTCGGCACCATTTATGATATATATTTTTTTATTTCCGATTAGCGCTTTTGTACTGAATTCTTCTTGTAGTTTTTTTAATTGTTCTTTTTTTATCCAAAGTCCATCAGGATTTATTATTTCTATTTCTGTGTAGTTTCCACTTTCTATTAGTAAGCATTGTTTGCAATTTTGACAATTATTTTTTGATGTATATTTATTTGGACATAGAAGGGATTTTACGAAAGCCATTACTAGTTCATATGAACCAGAAAAGCTATTAGTTTCAAATAGATAAGCATGTGAATACTTTTCTTTACTAATAGTATTTTTTAATATTTGATATGGTATTGGTTGACTTTTTTTATATTCGTCTAGCATTTTCTTTCCTCCTAATATATTAGCAATCTTATTATTATTAAAAATATTAGTCCTGGAAGGCTAAATATAGTTAATATTACTATGGTTATTATATTTATTGGTATTATTGCAACAGCGGGTACTAGTATATTGTAACCATATAACATGAAAAAAGCGGCTAATATTTTTTTTAGGATGTTTGTTATTTGTACCTGCATATTCCACCTCAATATCAGTATATTTTTTTTTCTGATTTTTATGAGATTTGGGAACGTTCTTGTAGGGCTATTTCTAGGGTTAATGGATCTATGTAATCAATTTCAGCTCCTATTGGTATTCCATGTGCTATTTTGGTGATGGTGATATTTTTATTTTGCAATAGTTTACTTATATATAATGCTGTGGTTTCTCCTTCTACGGTTGGTTTTACGGCTAAGATTATTTCTTTTATATCTTCTTCGTCTATTCTTTTAAGAAGACTTTTTATGTTTATATCTTCTGGGTTTATTCCATCTAAAGGGGATATAAGGCCATTTAGTACATGATATTGTCCATTGTATGTTCCTATTTTTTCAAACATTATTATATTTTTGCTTTCTTCTACTACGCAAATTATATTTTTTTCACGTTTTTTGTCTTTGCAAATCTCACATAAGGTGTCTTCTGAAAGATTGCCACATTTTTCACATTTTTTTATTTTTGTTTGACTATTTTTTAGAGAGTTTATAAAAATTTCTATGGTTTCTTCATCCATTTTTAAACATGATAGGGCCAATCGTTCAGCGGTTTTGGAACCTATTCCAGGGAATTTTTTGAAACATTCTATTAAATTTATTATTGTCTTTGGGTACATTAGAATAATCCTGGCATTCCTTTTGTGTATTTGCCCATTTTTTCTTCGGTTTCTTTATCGATTTTTTTGTTTGCGTCATTAACAGCAACTTGTATCATGTCTTCTAGCATTTCTATGTCTTCTTTTTCTAAAGATTCAGCTTCTATTTTTACTTTTGCGATTTCTTTTGTTCCTTTCATTTGGATGGTTACTAATGAAGATTTTCCTTCAAATATTGTATTATCAATTTCCTCTTTTGCTTTAATCATATCTTTTTGCATTTTTTGTGCTTGTTTCATCATGGCTTGTATATTCATTTTAATCCTTCTTTCTTTTTTAATTATATTCTATTAACTCACTATATGAGCTAAATTCATTATTCTCGTTTTTCGTAAATATTTCTTCTATATTTATATTTTCTTCTTTGTATTCATAGATTTTTTTACGGCTATTAAAATCATCTTTTATTTGTTGCCACTCGTTTATATCTGTGGCAATAATTTTATATTTTTTGTTTAATATTTTTTGAATGGTAGTTTCTAGATTTATTATGTTTTCATTGAACCGTTTTGCGGTTCTTTCTTTGCTGTAGACAAATATTAAATTTTCTTCACTGGCAGCTTTTAATGTTCCATCCATTAGCATCGAAGCAAATGTACTTATATCTGGATCTAATAAGTAGTTATTTAATTCTAATAGTTTTTGTTTTGTTATGGGAATTAATTTTTTTGTAAATTTTGCTAGGGTATTATTTATTCTAAGTTGTTTTAGTTCTTCTAATTTTTTTTGATTTTTTGGGGTGAAAACTACTTTTTCGTTTGTAATTGGAACTTTATTTATATTTTGAATTGAGCTTTTGTTTTGTTGGGTAATTATTTGGTCTTTTTCCACAGTATTTTCATTTTTTTGTATTTCTGTTTGTGTGATGTGGGAGTTTTGGTTTTGTGTAGTTGTTACGCTTTTTTGATAAGTGTTAGTTTCTGGCTCTTTTTCCACAATATTTTGATTTTTATTGGATAATATTTTTATTAGAGTTAGTTCAAGAACTAATTTGGGATTATTTGTTGTTTTCATTTCTAATAATCCTTGGTTTAGTCGGTCAATATATTCCATTAATTGAAAATCAGCTATTTTTGAGCTTATTTTTTCATATAATTTTGTATCTTTATGTAATGATTTAAAATATCCCTCGGCTTTTTGATATAGTAAGATGTTTCGGATAAAGTTTATGATTTCTTCGGTTAATTTTACAAAATTTTTTCCACTTTCACTATATTCGTCTATTTTTTGAAGGATTTTTTCTATTTTTTTATCCACAATCAGTTCTAAAAATTCTGCTAAGTCTTGTGGGGTTAGGGTACCATTTATGGCATGTATATCTTTTATTGTTATTTCATTATCACTATATGCGGTGGCTTCATCTAATAATCCTATTGAATCTCGCATTCCACCATCAGAAAGTCTTGCTATTTCATTTAGGGCTTCATCGGTTATTTTGATGTTTTCTTTGGATGATATTTCTTTTAGTCTTTCTACTATGCTTTTATTGCTAATTTTTTTGAAATCTAGTCTTTGGCACCTTGATAATATTGTTTCGGGTATTTTATGTGGATCTGTGGTTGCTAGAATAAATATTATATGTGCTGGTGGTTCTTCAAGGGTTTTTAATAGTGCGTTAAAGGCACCAGTAGTAAGCATGTGTACTTCATCAATTATATATACTTTATATTTACCGTATGATGGTACGAGGTTTACTTTATTTCTCAATTCTCTGATTTCATCTACTCCGTTATTTGAGGCTGCATCTATTTCTATTATGTCACTATTGTTTGTTTGTGTACAACTCACACATTTATTGCAAGGGATTCCATTTTTTAGATTTTCACAGTTTACCATTTTTGCAAATATTTTTGCTATGCTGGTTTTTCCGGTTCCTCTTGGTCCTGCAAATAGGTATGCATGGTTTATTCTATTGTTTGTTATTGAATTATTTATTATTTTTACAATTGTATCTTGACCACCTATCTCGGTTAGGGTTTTTGGCCTATATTTTCTATATAATGCTTGATACACAATATCACCTTCTGAATCTATATATAATTATATCATTTTTGTTTGGTTTTTTCCACAACAAAAGGAAATATCTTTTATTATTTCCTCTTGTTTTCGAAAAAGCTTTTGAGTATTGTTTTTGATTCTTTGGTCTGGGTTCCTAGGATCATTTTTGGATTGTTAAGGGTGTTTTTTTTGTCTCTTGAGACTGCATATGTCACTTTTTTTATTCTTGCTTCTTTTATGGCTCCTAGGCACATTGGGCATGGTTCTAGTGTGACATACATTTCACATTCATTTAAGTGCCAATTTTTCTTTTTTTTGCATGCTTTTTCCACAGCATTTATTTCGGCATGTGCTATTGCTGATTTTGTTTTTTCTTTTGTATTATGAGCTTTGGCTATAATTTTTCCATTTTCAACAATAACTGCTCCAACTGGGACGTCGTCTGTTTTTTTACATTTTTTTGCTTCTAAAATGGCTAATTGCATATATTTTTCCACATTATCACCTAATTAAAAGGTACACACACTTAGGGATCCTTAAGGCTGCTATCTTCCGATTCTGACCTGGTTCAGATATAAATGTTGTACCTTTTTCATATTACATCATTTTACCTAAAAATGCAATCTATAATGCCTGTTATTTGATTTTTTTATATATATTATGTGTATTTTTCATAGTTTCGCGTGAAACATATTTGTAAGTGTATTTTTTATATATATTTAATCATTTTATTCACAATTTTTATCTACTTTCTTATTTTTGCCAATACATTATTCGATTATTTTTAATTTATTTATTCTATATGTTTCACGTGGAACATATACTATTAACCCATAAATACTAGCTTTTATTCAATTTTATATGATTGGACTAGAATTTTTTCACTAAACAAATGTATATTATTCATAAAAAATATAATTTTAATCAGTTCTTTGATTTTTTTAGTCACTTTTCTATCGAAATAACAAATAATATTTATCTTTTAACATAACCATAGTTTCACGTGAAACATAATTTTTTATAATAGTAATAATAATAATTAAAAATTACTACATTAAATATATATAATGCTTTTGAACGTAAAATTCATAAATATACTTATATTATTTATACTAAAAATGTTTAATAATATCTAAATTCTTTTTCTTTTAACTATTTTTATCTTTATTTTAGTTTTTTTATAATTTCAATGTTTCATGTGAAACGTCGATTATTAAAAAATCATCAATTAAAATATTACTTATATAATACATTTTTGTATTATATAAAAAATACTTTGTAGATGTTTCATGTGAAACATCATTTTGTATTGTATTAGACCTTATTCAATTTAATTTTAGAGTGTTTCCATATGAAATGTTCGTTTTTTTACATATTATACCTTGTATATTATGTAATTAATATACAACTCTATTATTTTAACAAATCTTTTTCAGTATAATAATTCAATTTTTTATATGTTTCACGTGAAACATATGTATTTTTTACACAATGGTTAGTAATTATGTATATAATGTTTCATTTGCAAAAGTATACTTATATTTTGTATTTTGAATTCATGCTTACTTTATTGTTCTTGAATGTTTTATTTAATTTTTTTTATTCCTTCTTATTAATGTTAATTGCATGTTTCACGTGAAACATTTTTTTGTATTTTGACTTTTTCTTGTCTTTTTCGCACTTTTAACCCTGTTTTCCACAATATTATTTTTTATTATGTTTAATTATCCACTATTTTGTTTTTTGTTCCTTATTTTTTTTTACACAAAAAAATAAGATATGATGTTTTAAATCGATATCTTATTTAATTTTTTAGTGTTCTTCGGTTTCTATAGTTTCTTCTTTAGCTAATAGTGCTACATTACTTACTTGTTGTTCATTTTTTAAATGAATTAATCTTACGCCTTGGGCTACTCTACCGGTTGTTGATACTTGGTCTACTGATAGTCTTATTATTATTCCACTATTTGTTATTATCATTAAGTCTTCGTCACCATTTACTAATTTAAATGCAACTATATTTCCATTTTTCTCGGTTATGTTTAGTGCTTTGACTCCTTTGCTTCCTCTATGAGTCATTCTATATTCTTCAATATTTGTTCTTTTTCCATAACCATTTTCTGTTACTACTAATATTTGTTGTTCTGGCTCTGCTATTTCACATTCTACGCAAATTCCATCTTGTCCAAGGTCTATTCCTTTTACTCCGGATGCTGTTCTTCCCATTATTCTTATTTCGTTTTCCACAAATCTTATCATTCTACCATTTGATGCGGCTATAATTACTTCGTTTTCCCCAGTTGTTTTCATTACTGATATTAATTCATCTGTTTCTTTTAATGTTATTGCAATTTTACCGTTTGATCTTATGTTTTCGAATTCTGATAATGATGTTCTTTTTACTAAACCGTTTTGTGTACAAAATACAATATAGTTGTTTTTCTCTTCTTTTTCTACTTTTAACATGGCTTTTATGTGTTCTGTTTTTTCTAATGGTAAAAGATTTATTATTGGCAATCCCTTTGATTGTCTGCTGTATTGTGGGATTTCATATCCTTTTAATCTATATACTTTTCCTTTGTTGGTGAAGAACATTATATAATCATGTGTTGTCATCGATATTAGTTTTTCCACAAAATCATCTTCGTTTGTAGTCATTCCTTTAATTCCTACTCCGCCTCTATTTTGCGTTTTATATGTTTCGCTTGTTGTTCTTTTTATATAACCATTATTTGTTAAAGTTATTACGATGTTTTCCACAGGTATTAGTGATTCATCTTCTATATAATCTATTGCTGTCATATCTATTTCTGTTCGTCTATCATCACTGTATTTATTTTTTATTTCTAATAATTCTTCTTTGATTATATTTAATACTTTTTGCTCCGATGCTAGTATTTCTTTATAATATTTTATTTTCTCTAATAAGTCGGCTAATTCGGCTTCGATTTTTGCTCTTTCTAAGCCCGTTAATCTTCTTAATTTCATTTCTAGAATGGCATTAGCTTGTATTTCTGTTAAATGGAATCTTTCCATTAGTTGTTTTCTGGCCTCATCGTCGCCTTTGGCGGCTTTAATTAATTTGATTATTTCATCTATGTTGTCTAGTGCTATTTTGAGTCCTTCTAATATGTGAACTCTAGCTTCTGCTTTTCTTAAATCATATTTTGTTCTTCTGATTATTATTTCTTTTTGATAATCGATGTATTTTGAAATTATGTCTTTTAATCCTAGAGTTTTGGGTACACCATTATCTAACATTAAGAGTGTTATTCCATAGTTTGTTTGGAATTGGGTGTGTTTATAAAGATTGTTTAATACTATTTGGGCATTGGCATCTTTTTTTAAGGTTATGGTGATTTTAATTCCATCTTTTAAGTCGGTGTGGTAATCTGAAATTCCTTCTATTACTTTTGAATGTACTAGATCAGCTACTTTATTTTTTAATTCTGAGGTGTTTACGCCATATGGTACTTCATCTATGATTATATATTGTTTACCATTTGCCTCTTCTATTCTAGCTCTACTTCTTATGGTTATTGTTCCTTTTCCGGTTTCGTAGGCTTTTTTGATTCCACTATTACCAAGGATTATGGCTCCAGTTGGAAAGTCTGGGCCTTTTATGTATTGCATTAGTCCTGATGTATCTATTTCAGGATTATCAATATAGGCAATGCATCCCTCTATTACTTCTCCTAAGTTGTGTGGGGGAATATTTGTAGCCATTCCTACGGCTATTCCCATGGTTCCATTTACTAATATATTTGGAAATCTTGATGGTAAAATTGAGGGCTCTTTTTCTGATTCATCAAAGTTTGGTGTGAAATCAACAGTGTCTTTATTGATATCTCTTAATAATTCTAAGGCTATTTTTGATAATCTTGATTCTGTATAACGCATTGCGGCGGCTCCGTAACCTTCAATGTTTCCGAAGTTTCCGTGGCCATCTACTAGCATGTTTCTATAACTAAAATCTTGTGCCATTCTAACCATGGCTTCATAAATACTTGAATCCCCATGAGGGTGATATTTTCCCATTACGTCTCCGACTATTCTAGCACTTTTTTTATGAGGTTTATCTGGTGTATACCCTGATTCATACATTGAATATAATATTCTTCTATGTACTGGTTTTAGTCCATCTCTTAGATCTGGTAAGGCTCTTGAAATGATAACACTCATTGAGTATTCTAGAAATGAAGTTTCTATTTCATTTACTATGTTGTTTTCTTCTAATCTATCTCTACTATGATCCATTTTTTACCTCCTATATGTCTAGATTTTCCGCGTATGTTGCGTTATCTTCGATAAATTTTCTTCTTGGTTCTACTTCTTCACCCATTAATTTTGTGAATGCTTCGTCAGCAGCGATTATATCATTTACTGTTATTTTTCTTAGTATTCTGCTATTTATATCCATTGTTGTTTCATTTAGCTCTTCGGCATCCATTTCACCTAAACCTTTCATACGCATAATATCGTATTTTGTGTTTGAATTTAATGATGCTAAATATGAATCTCTTTCTTCTTCATTTAGAACATATTTTATAGTTTTTCCATGTTTTATACAAAATAGTGGAGGCTGTGCGGCATATACGTGTCCTGCTTCTACTATTGGTCTAAAGAAACGGTAAAATAGCGTTAATAATAAAACTCTAATATGTGAACCATCAACATCGGCATCAGTCATGATTACTATTTTATGGTATCTTAATTTTTTTAAGTCAAAGTCTTCACCTATTCCGGTACCAAAGGCTGTTATTATTGTTCTTATTTCTTCATTACTTAATGCTCTATCCATTCTTGCTTTTTCTACATTTAAAATCTTACCTCTTAGTGGCAGGATTGCTTGTGTCATGGAATTTCTACCTTTTATGGCAGAACCTCCAGCCGAATCTCCCTCGACTAGGAATATTTCGCATTTTGCAGGATCTTTGTCTTTACAATCTACTAGTTTTCCACCAAAGTTGATGACATCTAAATCACTTTTTCTTCTGGTTAATTCTCTGGCTTTTTTGGCAGCAACTCTTGCTCTTGCGGCTGTCATGTTTTTTTCGATAATTATTTTTGCTTCATCTGGGTGCTCTAAAAGATATCTTTCAAAACCTTCAGCAAAGACATTATCGGCTATTTTTCTAACCTCTGAGTTCCCTAATCTTCCTTTGGTTTGGCCTTCAAATTGTGGGTTTGGATGTTTACATGAGACTATCATTGTTAGTCCTTCTTTTACGTCTTCTCCACTAAATGAGGCATCTTTTTCTTTTAAGATGTTATTTTTTCTAGCATAACTATTTAATATTCTGGTTAGGGCTCTTCTAACTCCTTCTTCATGAGTTCCTCCATCATGGGTATTGATGTTGTTTACAAATGAATAAATGTTGTCGGTATAACCTGTATTATATTGGATGGCTACTTCAATTATTACGTCTTGTTCTTCACCTTCTAGATGGATTATTTCACTTTGAATTGGTGTTTTGTTCTTATTTAAATATTTTACATATTCACTTATTCCACCTTCATAATGGAATGTTTCACCAGTTGTATCTTCATCATCTCTATCGTCTCTTAAAGTTAAGCTAAGTCCTTTATTTAGGAAAGCTAGTTCTCTGGTCCTTGTTTTTAGTGTTTGATAATCATAGATATCTGTGTCAAAAATATCAGGATCTGGTTTAAATGTAACGGTTGTTCCAGTTCTTTCTTCTTCACAGTCACCAATTACGGTAAGCTTTTGAACTATTTTTCCACCGTTTTGGAATTTTGCTTCGTAGATTTTACCATCTTTATATACAGTTACAGTTACTCTTGTTGATAAGGCATTTACTACTGAAGCACCAACTCCATGAAGTCCTCCTGAGACTTTGTAACCACCGCCACCAAATTTTCCACCGGCATGAAGAACTGTATATACTGTTTCTACGGTTGATAATCCGGTTTTTGGATGTACTCCAGTTGGGATTCCCCTACCGTTATCTTTTACGGTTATTGAGTTATCTTTATTAATGATGATTTCGATATTGTTACAGTAGCCGGCTAGAGCTTCATCTATAGCATTATCAACTATTTCCCATACTAAATGATGAAGACCTTTTACATCGGTTGTTCCTATGTACATTCCAGGTCTTTTTCTTACGGCTTCTAGGCCTTCTAATACCTGAATATCTGATTCATTATAATGTTCTTTGTTTTCTTCCATTATCTCACCTCTTTTATAATTTGACCTTTTGATATTTCAATTAATTTGGCCTTTGCTGTTATTTTTTTATCAATATTGTTTAAATCAGTTGATGTTATTATAACCTGCATATCTTTATCGATATAGGATAATAAATTATTTTTCTTTTCAGCATCTAATTCACTAAATACATCATCTAAGAGTATTATTGGACTTGTTTTTTTATAATCTTCAAATAAGCTGATTTCTGATAGTTTAAGGGTTATAACGGCTATTCGTTGTTGCCCTTGTGAGCCAAAATTTTTTAAGTTATTTCCATTTAATGTGAATAAAAAATCGTCTCGATGCGGACCATATAATGTTGCATGGTTTTGTATTTCTTTTTGGAGATTATTAATGAAATTTTCTTTTATTTTTTCTCTTATTTTTTCCACAGTTTTTTCTTCGATTCTTATAGATGGTAAATATTCAATTTTAAAGTTTTCCTTTTGTGTTAAATCTTTGAATATTGCTGGACAAATTTTATTTAATTTATCTATATATTTATTGCGCATTTGATATATAAATACACTTTTTTCTATAAGATAGCTTGTTAAAATATCAAAATAGTTTTTATCGATTTTTTTCCCTTCACTCATTTGCTTTAAGTAATCATTTCTTAATTTTAATAATTTATTATAGTCACTTAGAGTATTATAATAATTTTTTGATATTTGGCTTAACTCTAAATCAAGATATTTTCTTCTGACACTTGGGGATGATTTTATTAATTCTAAATCATCTGTGTGGAAGATTATAATATTCATTTTTTCAATGTATTCACCTAATTTTGTTACTATTTTATCATCTTTTTTTAGTTGCTTTTTTGTTTTTGTTATCTCTATTTCTAGATTATAAGGTATTATGTTTTGAATTTTACCTTTTATTAGTGCTTTTTCTTGTCCACTTTTGATAAGGGTATCATCGAGAAAGGAACGATGCGATTTTCCTAATGATAGTACATATATACTTTCTAATATGTTTGTTTTGCCTGCACCATTTTGTCCATATATAATGTTTATTTTAGGGTTTAGGCTTAATTTTAAACTTTCGTAGTTTCTAAAATTTTTTAATTCTATATTTTTGATTATCATTTTTTGTTTTTATGCATTTTTAACCCCCTTATTTTAACAAAAATGGTTTTGGTAATACTCCTATACCTCTATACCATTATACCACAAAATGGGCTTTATAAAGCAAAAATAAGTTGTTATTAACTTATTTTTTTGCTTTTTTTAATTATTTTTTCGATGTTGAAGAATTAATAATAGCTTTGTGGCTCTAAATACCTGATTTTCAAATGAATCATAAGATATAGGAATTATTTGTTCGTAATTCCCTTCAAAGGTTACAGAAACACCAAATTCTTTTTTTTCATATGATTTTATGGCTTTTAAATTTATCCAACTGCAGTCTTTTTGAGAGAGCGAGGTTGTTGGAAAAAAGATTATTTCTTTACTTTCTTCAACAATTACTGGAAGTTTATATCTCATACCTAATTGGGATTTACTTCCCTTTACTCTACCTTCTAATGTACTACCATAGTATTCACAACTTCGTTTCATTATATCAAGTGTTTTGGTTTCTAAAACTATTGTGTTTTCTGTTTCTATTACCTTTGCTTTGTTATTTTCTGTGGCTATTATAGCACATGTATTTTTATTGATTTCGTATATATCTTTATCGATCATACCAAATCCCCCTTTCTTGTCAGTTTTTGCTGACACATCTCTTATACTCTTTTCTTTTGTCAAATTTTATCAAATTTTGTCATATGTGTGTGGAAAAGTGAAAAAAAAGACCTTTAATAGGTCCTAATTGGTAAGATTAATTGTGTTAAACTGTCACTTTCTGGATTTTTTATTATTATTGGTTTGAATTCCCCATTGAATAATAATTCTATTTCTTCTGATTCTAGTACTCTTATTGAGTCTAACATAAATTTTGAATTAAATGCAATTCTTATGTTATCTTCGTTACTCTTTTCCACAGTGATTTTTTCTTCTACATTTCCTATTTCAGGAATATTTGAGGAAATTATTACTGTATTTCCTTTGGTTTCTAATTTTATTGTGTTTTTATCACTTTCGTTTGTTAATAGTGATGCTCTATCTATGGCACTAAAGAAATCCATTAAATTTATTTTTAGTGTTAGAGCAAATTCTGTTGGTATTAATTTTGATGTATCTGGATAGGTTCCACTGATTAGTCTTGTCATCATGCTTATACTTTTGAACTTGAATATTACTTTGTTTCCAAATATATGCATTTCTACTTGTTCTTCATCATCATTCATCAATTTGACTAGTTCTAATATATTTTTGTTGGGGATAATTATATTTACTTCTTCACTAAGGTTTTGATTTAGTTCTAATTTTTTGATGGCTAATCTATATGAATCTGTTGCGGTACATTCCATTATATTGTTTTTTATTTTGAAATTGATTCCTGTTAGTACTGGTCTTGATTCTTGGGCTGATGTGGCAAATGATGTTTGTCCTACTATTGTTTTAAATGTTTTTTCGGTTAAAATTATAGGATCTGGTCTATATTCAAGTTCTAGATTTGGAAATTCTGAGGGGTTACTGCAATTTAAGTTAAATGATGAGTTTTTTGTAGTTATGTATATTTTTGAATCTATAACCTCTTCTATATTTATAATTTCATCTGGTAGTTTTCTTACTATATCATATATATATCTTCCTGATACAACTATTTCACCATAGTTATCTATTTTTTCGATGTCTTTTTTTTCGATAAATGTTTTGATGGCTATTTCATTATCTGTACTCATAAGGTATAAACCTTCTTCTTTTAAGTCAAATTTTATGCAGTTTAGAATTGGTCTTAAATTTTTTGATGATATTCCTCTAATTACATAGTTTAAATGTTCTAATAATATGTCTTGTTTTATTTCTATTTTCATAAATTTTTCTCCTTTTATTTTTATTTTATTAAATGTATTTTTATTATTGGTGTGGAAAATGTGGAAAAGTGGAAATTTTGTTTAATTTTATGGCTTTTTGGGATTTTGGTGATGTGAAATATTGTGGATTTTTTTTAAATTATACACTATTTTAATTTGCTTATTATTTTATTTATTTCTTCTTCTAGTTTTTTGTCTTTTGTAAGTTCTCTTTTTATTTTATTTACTGAGTGCATTACTGTTGTGTGGTCTTTTCCACCAAATTCACTTCCTATTTTTGGTAGTGATTCTTTTAGATGTATTCTGCATATATACATTCCAATTTGTCTTGGTACGGATATTTTTGATAATCTTTTTTTACTTTTTATGTCTTCTGGGGTGATGTTATATGTACTGGCGACTAATTGGATTACGCTTTCTATTTTATTTTTTGATATGATGTTTTTTCCTATGTAGTCTTTTAGTGCTTCTATGGCAAGGTCTATGGTTATTTCTGACCCATTCATTATGGTGGCGTAAGCAAATACTCTAGTTAATGCGCCTTCTAGTTTTCTTATATCAGTTTTACAGTTGCCGGCGATGTATTCTTTTACTTCTGCTGGAACGTAGCTACTTATCCCCTGTGCTTCTATTTTTTTATCTAATATGGCCATTCTTAATTCAAAGTCTGGTGGTAATATATCAATGGTTAGTCCCCAGTTGAATCTTGTTCTTAGTCGTTCTTCTAGTTTTTTTAGGTCATCTGGGGATCTATCTGATGATATTATTATTTGTTTGTTATTGGTGTGAAGTTCGTTAAATGTGTTGAAAAATTCTTGTTGGGTTTTGCTGGCTATTTCTAGATATTGTATATCGTCTATCATTAGGACGTCTATGTTACGATATTTTCTTTTGAAGTTATCTACAGCTTTGAAATTATTATCGTTTTTTCTATATAAACTTAGGAAATCATCGACAAATTTTTCACTAGTTACATATAATACTCTTTTGTTTGTGTTTTCTGTTATGTAATTTCCTATTGCATGCATTAAATGGGTTTTTCCAAGTCCGCTACTTCCATAGATAAATAGTGGATTGTACATACTGCCTGGTTTTTCAGCTACGGCAAGTCCAATGGCTTTGGCGAATTTGTTACTTTCACCTGATATGAAATTATCAAATGTGTATTTTGTATCTAGTCCACTTTCAAATATTGCTTCGTTGTTTTCTTTTATTTCTGGCTTGTATTCAGTTAATTCTTCGTCTACTTCATTTTCTGTAACGTATTCGAATGTATATATGGTTCCTGTTACTTCCATGAATGTTTCCTTTATTATTTCATTGTAGTTTTCTTTTAGGTGTTTTTTGTGTACATCTAGTGGTACTTCGACGAGAGCTTCGTCATTTGTTAATTTTATTAGTTTGGTGTCTTTAAACCACGTTTGATATAGTACTGGTTTTACTTTCATTTCAATTTTGGCTAAAAAGACACTCCAGATATTTTCTACGTCCATATTTATCCCCCATAATCTGCATTTGTCTAATAATCATTTTACCTTATTTTTGGTAAAATTTAAAGTCTAAATATGTGGAAAAGTGAAAAAAAAAGATATACACAGGCTTTTTTCTTTTATTTTTCTATTTTTTTTGTTTATTTCCACAATATTTGTGGATAATATTTATTTCCACAATGTGAATAAAGTTTTACATTTCCACATGTGTTGAAAAAATTTGTTTGATGTTGTAACTAAAAGTATTTTACTGTGGAAAACTATGTGGATAACGTAAATACGTAAACAATGTGTAATTTTGACGTTATATGGAAAACTTTTTTTGGGGTGCTTTTACTTATATATATGTTTAAATGTGGGTGTTTTGTTCATTATTTTGTTTTTTGAAAATATGTTTATAATATGGGGGAAATGTATAACAATATGGTGAAAGATGTTGACAAAACTTAGTTTTATCTATATAATTGAAAAAGCAGATGAAATTTTAAGGGAGGAGTGTGTAATATGTCTAAGAGAACTTTTCAACCTAATAATAGAAGAAGAAGTAAAAAAATGGGATTTTTTGCGAGAATGCAAACTAATATTATTAAACGTCGTAGAAAAAAAGGACGTAAAGTTTTATCTCATTAGTAGCCGCTGCTTTAGGAGCAGTGGTTTTTGTATAGGTGATGATTATGAAAAAGATTAATATTTTGAAGAGCAATGATGATTTTAATCGAATTATCGGTTCTTATAAGCCTTTTAAATATAAGGATTATATTATTTATATTGAAAGGAAAAGTGATGGACCTTATAAGTTTGGCTTTTCAGTTGGTAAAAAAATTGGTAATGCAGTTACGCGTAATAAATATAAAAGGCGTTTAAGGAATATTATTGATAAGAGGACCTACAAAAATAATTTTAATTGTATTATAATAGTAGGAAAGGGAATACTGAATCGTTCTTTTTCTGAGATGGAAGAGAATTTGCTTAGGGCTTTGGATTTGGTAAAAATTACGAAGGAGAAATGATATGTATAAAAAAATTTTAGTTGTGGCACTTTTGGTTATGACTTTGTCTCTTACTGGGTGTACGCAATATTTAAAAGATGATACTGGTAAGGTGGTTACGGAACCTACTAATGGTCAGAGTTTGGCTTCTAATATTTTATGTCAGCCAGAAAATAATGATGTTATTAAGACTTATAAGGAGAATGATAAGGATATTTCATCTCTTCCTAAGTGTTCTGATTTTACGCCAGCGAGTGGGGGATATGAAGGTATTTGGAGTACTTTGTTTATTAAGCCTTTGAGTTTTCTTATTATTAAACTTGGGGATATTGTTAAGAATTATGGGCTTGCTATTATTTTGGTTACGATTCTTATTCGTTTGATTATTTTCCCTCTTAGTAGGAAATCTGCTATGCAGTCTGAAAATATGAAAAAGGCTTCTTCTGATTTGAAAAAACTTCAGGATAAGTATCGCAATCGTACTTCACAGCAAGATCAGATGATGCAGGCTCAGGAAATGATGGGGATTTATAAAAAGTATAATATTAATCCTATGGCTGGTTGTTTGTTTGCTTTTATTCAAATGCCTTTATTCTTTGCTTTCCTTGAAAGTTTGTATCGTATTCCAGCGGTGTTTGAAGGTGAATTTTTAGGATTTAGTTTAGGAATGAGTCCGTTTAGTGCTTTATTTGGTACTAGTTTCTCATTTAGTCATTTTGCGGATTCTTTTGCTTCAGGTAATATTATTTATATTCTACTTCCTGTTTTAGTTGGTCTTGCTACTTTCTTCTCATTTAAGATGAATTCTGGGGCAACTGCTATGAATTCTGATCAGGAGAAACAAATGAAACTTATGATGAATATTATGATGGTATTTATTACTGTTGTTTCATTTACGATGTCTACTAGTATTATTATTTATTGGATTACTGGAAGTCTATTTACGATTATTCAAACTTTATTAATTAGGAGGAAGAATGATGATGTTAGAGTTGTTAAGGTGCGAAGCAAAAAGTAAGGATGAAGCTTTAAATAAGGCTTTGGAATCTTTTAATGTTTGTGCGGATGAGTGTTATTATTATTTTGAAGAGTCGGATGGTGGACTTTTTAAGGGAAAGAGGTTTATTTGTACTTTGACGACTAAGTATGCGGTTAAGGAGTATATTAAGTCTTTTCTTTCTTCACTTGCTTATAAAATGGGGACAAAATTTGATATTGAGATTAGTGAAAATATAAATGGGTTTTCGGTTCAAATTGTTTCTTTGGATAACGCAACTTTGATTGGAAGGGAAGGTAAAACTTTGAATAGTATTCAGATGATTTTGCGTCAATCGATTAGAAAGTTTGGAAATTTTGATTTTAAGGTTAATTTAGATATTTCTAATTATAAGGCTAATCGTGAGGCTTCTATTGAGTCAACTGTTCGTAAGGTTTGTAAGGAGATTATGGATAATAAGGTACCTGTTTCTTTGGAACCTATGAATTCTTATGAAAGACGTCTTGTCCATAATGTTGTTAATGAATTTGATATGCTTGTGACTGAAAGTGAAGGCGTGGAGCCTAATCGTCATGTAGTAATTAAAGTTAATGAGGAAGGTTTGTAATCTTTCTTTTTGTTAGGAATGAGGGATTTTATTTGAATAAGGTTGGTATTACTCTAGATAGGGCACTTAAAGATGTGGAATATATGAAGATTGTTTCGCCTATTATTAATTCTTCTGAGTTTTCTAAGCGGAAGTTTTTTATGCATCATGATGATTGCTCGGTTTATGAACATTGTATTATGGTTTCTTATATTGCTTATAGGTACTGTCTTAAGATAGGTCTTAATTACCGTGATGCGGCTATCGGTGGGGTTCTTCATGATTTTTATAGTGAACCATGGCAGGAACATTTAGGAGAGAAGAAGCCATTTTTTAAGCAGCATGGTTTTACTCATGCGGCTGATGCTTTGGATAATGCGGTTAAGTTTTTTCCTGAGTACATTAATGATAGAGTTTCTGATATTATTTTAAGACATATGTTTCCACTTAATATTTATCCGCCTAAATATGCAGAAGGATGGGTTGTTACTTTTGTTGATAAGAAGGTTAGTGTGGGTATTTTGAAGCCTGATAAGAATTTACTTAAATATTTGGGGATTTCTAAAAAGAAGAAGTAGTTATTTTGTTTTCCACAATAATTAATTTGGTCACTTTGTTGACTATTTTTTTTTCTCATAGTAAAATTATTTTTGAGAGGTGACAGTATATGAATGACACAATTGCAGCGATTTCTACGGCTCAGGGAGTTGGGGCTATTTCGATTATTAGGGTTAGTGGCCCTATGGCTATTAGTATTGTTTCTTCAATTTTTTCTAATAAAAAAATGAAGGATGCTCCTACACATACTATTCATTATGGTTATATTATGGATGGTGAGGATAGGGTTGATGAGGTTTTGGTTTCTTTGATGAGAGCTCCTAGAACATTTACGATGGAGGATGTGGTTGAAATTAATGCTCATGGTGGCATTGCGACTACTAATCATATTTTAAGGCTTCTTCTTTCTTCTGGATGCAGACTTGCTTTACCTGGTGAGTTTACTAAAAGGGCTTTTTTGAATGGCCGTATTGATTTGACTGAGGCTGAGGGTGTTATGGATTTGATTAATTCTAAGACGGAAAAGTCAAGAAAGATGGCTATTAAACAGGTAAGTGGTAAGACTTCTTCTATGATTACTGATTTGAGGGAGAAAATGGCTTTTATTTTGGCTAATATTGAGGTTAACTTGAATTATCCTGAGTATGATGATATTGAGGATGTTACGGTTAATAAGATTAAAGAAAGTATGGTTTTGTTTAAGGAAAAGGTAAGTGAGATTGCTTCTAGTGGTAAGAATGGTCAGCTTTTGAAAAATGGTATTAAGACGGCTATTATTGGTAGACCTAATGTTGGTAAGAGTAGTTTGCTTAATAATTTGATTGGTGAGTCTAAAGCGATTGTTACGGATATTAAAGGTACTACTCGAGATAGTGTTGAGGAATCAATTGTTATTGATAATATTATTTTGAATTTAGTTGATACGGCTGGTATTCGTGATACTTCTGATGTGGTTGAAGAAATTGGCGTTCGAAATAGTTTGAAACTTATTGATTCGGCTGATTTGATTTTGTTTGTTCTTAATTATAATGAGAAGCTTACTTCTGATGATTATAAGATTTTGGATAAGCTTCGTGATAAGAATTATATTATTATTGTTAATAAGTGTGATTTACCTAAAAAGATTAATGATGATGATCTTGATGATGTTATTTATGTGAGTGCACTTAAGGATATTAATATTGATTTGATTAAGGATAGGATTAAGGAATTATTTAATTTAGAGAGGATTGAGACTGACGATTTGACTTATTTAACTAGTGCGAGGTCGCTTTCTATTTTGGATAAGGTTATGGTGGCAATAGATGAGGTTGAAAAAGGACTTAATGCGGGGTATACTTTGGATATGATTGAGATTGATTTGAAAAATATTTGGAATTTGCTTGGGAAAATTATTGGCGAAAGTTATGATGATGAGCTTATTGATAATATTTTTAGTAATTTTTGTGTTGGAAAGTAGTAGAAACTTGAAATATAGTTTCTTTTGCTTGTTCTTCTTTGAAAATAAATGTATAATATTTATGTTAAGAAATTTGGTGATATAAATGGAATATGAAATTATTGTTGTTGGTGGCGGTCATGCGGGCTGTGAGGCTTCGCTTGCGTCTGCACGTATGGGTCATAAGACTTTACTTATTACGGGAAATAAAAATAATATTGCGGATATGCCTTGTAATCCATCGATTGGTGGTAGTGCGAAAGGGATTGTTGTTAGGGAGATTGATTCTTTAGGTGGTGAGATGGGCCGTAATGCTGATAAATCTTTGATTCAGATTAAGATGCTTAATAGTGGTAAGGGACCTGCGGTTAGGGCTTTAAGAGCTCAGGCTGATAAGACTATTTATCCTAAAGAAATGATTAAGACTTTGGAAAGTACGGAAAATTTAACTATTTTAGAGGGCTTTGTAGCTGATATTATGACTTCTTCTTCTAAGGTTTGTGGTGTTTTACTTGAGGATGGTACTTCTATTAAGTCTTCTTGTGTTATTTTGACGACTGGTACTTATATGAATTCTGATATTTTGGTTGGTGATACGAGAAGAAGGGAAGGGCCTCACGGGGAGAAACCTTCTAATTATTTGAGTGATAATTTGGCAAAAAAGGGGTTTATTCTTAAGCGTCTTAAAACGGGTACACCTCAAAGGGTTTTGAAGTCTAGTATTGATTTTTCGAAGACTAAAAGGGAAGATGGGGATAGTGTTTATCATACTTTTAGTTTTGATATGGATCCAATATATGATGTTTGTAATCAGGAGCCTTGTTATTTGACTTATACAACTAGTCTTACGCATGATATTATTAAGGAAAATTTAAATAAGTCTAGTATGTATGGTGGGCTTTCTGATGTTAAGTCTATCGGTCCTAGGTATTGCCCTTCTATTGAAGATAAGGTTGTGAGGTTTGCTTCTAAGGAAAGACATCAGCTTTTTTTGGAACCTGAGAGTAGATTTTATGATGATGTCTATATTCAAGGTTTTTCTACTAGTATGCCTTATGATGTTCAAGAAAAGATGGTTCATAGTTTGCCTGGACTTGAAAATGCTAAGATTTTAAAGTATGCTTATGCGATTGAGTATGATTCTATTTATCCTACGCAGCTTAAGAGAACGCTTGAGACTAAACTTTATTCTGGCCTTTATACGGCTGGTCAAATTAATGGTACTAGTGGTTATGAGGAGGCTGCCTGTCAGGGACTTATTGCTGGTATTAACGCTTCTTTGAGTCTTGAGGATAAAGAACCGCTTATTTTGGGGCGTGATGAGGCTTATATTGGTGTTTTAATTGATGATTTGGTTACTAAAGGTATTCGTGATCCTTATAGACTTCTTACTTCTAGGGCTGAGTATCGTTTGCTTTTAAGACATGATAATGCGGATTTGCGTCTTTGTGATTATGGAAGAAGTGTTGGTCTTATTAATGATGAGAGGTATTCTAAGTTTTTAAAGAAGAAAGAGGAAATTGATAAGCTTACTTGTGAACTTATGACATTAAAGGTAACTCCTTTGGAAAATGATTTTCTTTTATCTATTGGTACTTCTGGTATTAAGGATGGTATGACTTTATATAATTTGCTTAAGCGACCTGAGGTTAATATTTCTTCTTTGACTGATAGGCTTTCTTATTCTTATTCGCCAGATGTTTTAGAAGAGGTTTCTATTATGATTAAATATGAGGGATACATTATGAAGGCTAAGGCCGAGGCTATGAAGATGAAGGATTTAGAGAAGAAACTTATTCCTTCTGATGTTGATTATGATGCTATGCATAATTTGGCAAGTGAGGCTAAGCAGAAGCTTAAGGAGGTTAGGCCAACATCTTTGGGACAGGCTCTTAGGATTAGCGGGGTTAATCCGGCGGATATTTCTATTTTGATGATTTATTTAAAGAGGGATTATTATGACAAGAGATGAATTTATTTTAGAAGTTACAAAACTTGGAATTTCTGTTTCTGATTCTGAGTTATTATTGCTTGATAAATATTATGATTTACTTATTTCTTTTAATGAGAAGATTAATTTGACGGCTATTACTAAGAAGGAAGATGTGTTTCTAAAACATTTTTATGATAGTTTAACTTTGTGTAGAGTTATTGATTTTAATAAGGTATCTTCTTTTTGTGATGTTGGTACTGGTGCTGGTTTTCCTGGTATTGTTATAAAGATATTTTTTCCTCATTTAAAACTTACTTTGGTTGATGCTTTGAATAAACGTATTAAGTTTTTGGAGACTGTTTGTTTTTCTCTTGGACTTGAGGATGTTTCTTTAGTTCATGCTAGAGCGGAGGAGTATGCTTTAAAAAATAGGGAGATGTTTGATGTAGTTACAGCAAGGGCGGTGGCTTCTTTACCAGTTTTACTTGAGTATTGTTTGCCGCTTGTTAAAGTTTCTTCTTATTTTGTTTCGATGAAGGGTATGGAGGATGTTAGTACATCTTCTAATGCACTTAAGGTTTTAGGTGGTAAGATTGAATGCGTGGATGAATTTGTTTTACCATATGAGGAAAGTTCAAGAATGCTTATTAAGATTTGTAAGGAAAAGAAGACTTCAATTAAATATCCTCGAAGATTTGCTGAGATTAAGAAAAGACCTTTGTAGTTTTTTTCTTTTTATTTTGTTTTTTTGTTGAATTATTTCCCGAAAAATAGTATTATAATTATAAAGAATAGAAGGGAGGGGCAGTTTATGTACGAAAATGGTCAATTAGTGGTTTTAAATATTAATGATATTTTACCTAATAGATTTCAACCGCGTATTCGTTTTGATGAGGTTAAGCTTCAGGAACTTGCGGAGTCTATTCATAAATATGGTGTTATTCAGCCTATTGTTGTAAGACCTATTAATAATAAGTATGAAATTATTGCGGGTGAAAGACGTTTTAAGGCTAGTAAACTTGCTAGTAGGACTACTATTCCGGCTATTGTTGTAAATTTATCTGATAAGGATAGTGAAGAAATTGCCCTTCTTGAAAATATTCAAAGACAAGAGCTTACGGCGATTGAGGAGGCTGTTTCTTATAAGCGTATTTTGGATATGGGCTATATTACTCAAGATGGACTTGCGAAAAAGATTGGTAAGTCTCAGTCTACTATTGCTAATAAGATAAGGCTTTTAAATCTTGATGATCAAGTTCAAGATGCGCTTTTGCATGGACGTATTTCTGAAAGGCATGCAAGAAGTTTACTTAGGCTTGGAAATAGGAATGCTCAGGTTATGATGCTTGGAAGGATTATTAGTGAGCGTTTGACGGTTAAACGTACTGATGATGAGATTAAGAAGTATTTGCTTGAGAACCCGTCTGATGGTGTGGGTGCTTCTGTTAAGACGATTAGTCATCCTGTTAAAGTTAATGTTTTAAATGATAAGCCTGTGGTTGAAAGTTTATTTGATAATCAAATTAAAAAGGATAGTTTTACTAAAGATAATAGTATGAATGAAGAAAGGGGAAAAGGATTTATGGATATTGATAAAATTATGAGGGAGGCTCACGATATTAATGAGACTAAGCAACCTAATGATATTTCTGAACTTATGAGAGGATCCTCTATGCCTAGTCCTAGCGGTAATGTAGCACCAACACCAGCGCCTGTTAATAATGATAATAAATTTGTTAATATTCCTTATGGAAATAATGAGGTACAAAGGCCTTCTGAGGTTAAACCGACTAATTCTGGTTCGGTTAGTTTTGATAGTATTTTTAATCAAACACCAGCTGATTTGAAACCTAGTACACCTGATAACAATTCTAATGGTGCTAATAATACTGTTAATAATAATGTTTTAGGTGGAATGCCAAGACCTCAAGAAAGTGTAGGAGGACAAGTTAGTTCTAATCAGGTAAATAATATGGCTTCTGGATTTGGCTCTAATGTTACTTCTGGTATAAATCAAAGTCAGGTTTCTAATCAAGGTTTTAATCCTGCTTATCATACTATTGGTTCTAGTTCGAATGCAAATACTGAGGGTGGTAATTCTTCTGCTTATGTGAATCAAAAATCTTTAAATAATCAAGAGATAAGTTCTATACCGGAGGTTTCATCTTCTATACCAGAGGTTACATCTGCGACTAACACTCCTAGTTTGGTTTCATCTTCTTCTGATGTTAGACCGACACCTAGTTTGGTTACGCCTTCTTTTAGCACGGTTAATTCCGGTATGTCTCAATCTGTTCCTGAGGTTACATCTGTTAATGATAGTTTAGTGCAGGCCAATTCTTTGGTTAGTCCTAGTACACCTACTGTTTCTAATATGCAAGAGAGTGTTAATAATGTTTCTTCTATTGGTAGTGGCTTAGATGATTATAGGATTTCAGAAGAGAATCTTAATAATATTCCTACACCTGATATTATTGAAACTGCAAGTTCTCCTGTAAGCCAACCTAGTATGATGGAGAATAATGTTAAGGCTGTTTCTACTCCGAATAATTCTTTTAGAGAAGTTATTAATTTAATAAGAAATTGTGCGGACGAGATTGAAAAATTAGGTTATTATGTTGATGTTGATGAAATTGATTTAGATAAGAATTATCAAGTTACTTTTAAAATTAATAAGGAATAGTGGTTTATGTTTTTATTCCTTTTTTATTTTCAGAAAGGTTTGTTGTTATGTATTATATTAATAATTTATGTAGTATTTTTGATATGATTATTGTTTCAATTTTTTTGATACTTATTGTTATTGTTTTTAGAATTTTATTTGAAAGTTTTTTAAGTAGACATAAAATTTTAAATTTTGTTATGATGTTTATACCTTATGTAATTGTTTTTTTTGTTATTTTGTTGTTTGTATTTATGCTTGTTTTTTAAATTTTATTTTATAAAAAAATATTTCTTATTGGAAATATTTTTTATGCTATTTGGGTAAATGATAAATTTACTTTTAATTTCGCTGTTTCACCGTTTACTGAAGCTTTTGTATCTTCTTTGTTATCCATTGTTTCTTGTTCTCCATCTAACCATTTGAAGTATATTCTTATTGTTAATTTTTTGTTTGTTTCACTTTGGTTTATGGTGCCTTTTATTTCACTTTCATTTGTATTTACTAGTGTGCTATTATTTAATTGGTAACCAGTTATTTTTAAGTCTGTTACAGAACTATTTTCAGAATTTGTAGCATTTATGTTGTATTGAAATGATACTTGGGTTTTTTCTGCATTTATGTCAAGATCGAAGTATCCTTCTGTACCTGGTGCTATGACATTTTTGGCAACATTTTCATTTTCTAAGTATACTGGTGTTATTAATGATGACATTGTGGTAGCTTCGGTAATATCTTTATCATTAACTAGTATTTGCCATTTAGCTATATTAAAGTCAGTGTCCCCTGTTTTTGTTTCTAGATATTTGGCGTAGGTTTGACTTATTTGACTTATGCATATGATTAATGCAATTACTGCGATTGATATTTTTATTTTTCGCTGTTTTGTCATATTTACTACGCCTCCTTTTTGTTTTATTATATCATTTTGTTTTTGATTGTTTTTTATTTTTGTTTTTAAAAGTGTTAAGTTGTGTAAATTTTAGCATTTTTTTGTTGTTATATTTTTTATAATTTTTTTATATGTGGTAGAATTGTATGTGAATAGGAGGCTTTTTATGTTTGTTATTTTATGTGTTAGTGTTGTTAGTCTTATTATTGTTCTTTTTTTGATAAGGAGGAAACATGTAGATGTTTCTGCTACTTCAGATTCTAATGGGAGTATTTCTAATAAAAAAAATAGTGGTAAAAAAATTAATGGTGTGGAAATTAAATATCCTAGCTTTTCGGTTGTTGAAGGTGTTGCTAGGGGTGCTAAGAGGGAAAATTTTGATGATACTTTGCCTTTGGATGATTTATTTAAAACAATGTCAATTAAGTTTGTTCGTGATGATGCTTCTTTTGACTTTGGTCTTAGAAGAACAAAAAAGTAGTATATTTTAAATATTAAAAATATTGTTTTATAAATTTTTATTTGAATATGTTTCTTTTTTTTGCAATTTTATGACAAAATTTGCATTTTATGGTAAAATTGTATTGATAATAAAGGAATCGTGATTGTATGGGAGTAGGTACTGTTAAGGTTACAGCTGAAGAATTAAAAAAACGTGAAAGAAGATATAAATATATTAGAAGAATTGTTATTATTTTATTTCTTTTGTTGCTTTGTTTTTTCTTTGTGCTTATGGTCATTTATAAGGGTGGTAATTTTACTGTTACTTTGGATCCTAATTTAACTTTGAAAAATGATATTGTTTTGTATGAATCTTTAGATGAAAAAACTCCGAAGAATAAGCTATATGCTAAAGAAATCCCTTTTATGGATAATATTACTAAGAGCTGGCTTCCTAGTGATATTGATTCTTCAAATGGTGGCAGTCATAATGGGGAAAATTATATTGCTTATACTTTTTATATTGCTAATGAGGGGAAGGAGGCTACTAATTACTGGTATCAAATTAATATTCTTGATGTTATTAAAAATGTTGATGATGCTATTAGGATTATTGTTTACCAAAATGGTAAGGAAACTGTTTATGCGAAAAGCAGTAGTTTAACTGGTAAGGCTGAGGTTGGGACTGTACCTTTTGTTTCTAAAGATGTTGCTGTTTTAAAGCAGAGAAAGGCTTTGAAAGCTTCTGATGTTGACAAATATACGGTTGTTGTTTATCTTGAAGGTGAAGACGCTGAGTGTGTTGATGCAATTATTGGTGGTGAAATTAAACTTAATATGGAATTTAGGGAGGAGCATACTGATGACGAAAGAAAATAGAAAAAAAAGACGTAAGTTAATTATTTTTCCTTTATTTTTTAGTTTTATCCTTTTAATTACAACTACTTATGCTTGGTTTTCAGCGAATAGGGTTGTTAGTATTGAGGCTCTTGATGTTCACGTTCAGGCTGACGGGGGTATTGAGGTTAGTACTGATGCTGTTGATTGGAAACAGGTTATTACTGTTAATGATATTAGGAATGCTAGTAAAAATTATAGTGGTAGTGTTAATCAAATTCCTTATAGAATTTATCCTGTTTCGACGGGTGGTACGATTTCCAATGGTTTTTTAAATATGTATAAGGGTGATGCTACTAATGATAAGTCAACTGATTTTATTTTAGTAGCTAATAAGTCTTTGGAAACTTCTAGTTTTGGTGAAGATAGTGATGGAACTTTTATTGTTTTTGATTTATTTTTTAAGATTAGTGGTGAAAAAGAGTTGTATTTATCTAGTAATTCTAGTGTTTCTTATACTGGCGATAAAACTTCTGGAATTGAAAATGCTACAAGAGTGGCTATTTTGAATGAGGGGTCTAGTGATAGTTCTTCAGCTGCTCAAAATTTAAAGGGTGCGAGTGAGGCTATTATTTGGGAACCTAATTATGATGTTCATACGGAGTATGGTGTTAGTAATGCTAGTAAGGTTTATGGAATTTCTACTTCTCAAACTGGTGGTTCTTTACTTCCTTATGATGGTGTTATTAGTGATATTTCTGCTGGGAATAATGTACTTATTCAAAATGCAAATGCTAATTTATATCCTAATTTGTTTAAGCGTGTTAATGTTAAGGCATATACACCTAAGAATAATTCTCAAAATGTTTCGCTTCTTACGATTAAACCTAGTATTTCTAAATTGCGTATTTATATGTGGATTGAAGGACAGGATGTTGATTGTGAGAATAATGCAGCTTATGGTGATATAAGTTTTAATTTGGAGTTTACAACTAATCCGTCATAGTTTTAGAAGAGGAGGAAATGTATGGTTATAAAAATTTTAAAAAATTTTTTTAGAAATAGACAAGATTTTTTGCTTGTCCTTTTAGCTATATGTATTCCTATTACTTCTATTGCTTTGACTTATGGATCATTACGTGCTAGTAGTGATGATTCTGTTACTTATGGTGTTACTGGTGATACTGTTTATGTTGATGATTTAGATAGTGATTATTATTATTATACGGGTCAAAATTATACTAGTAGCAGTTCTAGTAGCCTTCCTACAAATGTTGATAAAAATTTATATAATGATAATAATTTAGTAGAGGTTACGATTACTTATAATGGTACGGATTATAATGGGTTAAATACTGGGTATGTTTCTTTAAGCGAGAAACAAAGTAAGTATGTTTACTATAAATATTATCCTGTTAATAATGGATATATAGAAATTGATTTAATTGATAATCCTTTTTCTTCTCATCCTGATGATATGGTATTTAATGGTTGGATTACTGATTATAGTGGTGCTTCTATTAGTTATGATGATACTTATTACGCTAGGAGTGCTAAAGTGCCTGTTAGTTCAAATAAAATTAATATTAATTTTTATGCTAATTGGACTAGTGGGGAAGTTGCTTATGTTAATAGTAGTAATTCTTTTGATAATGCAATTAGTAAGTTAAAAACTAAGGGTATGAATAAAGTGAATACTGTGAAATATATATATGATTATCCTAGCGTTGAAGGTTATTATAAAGGAGATAGTATTACAACTAAGACTGTTGTTTCTGGTTGGTGGGGACGTGGTGATACTACTTATGGAACGTGTAGTAATTGTTATGATTCTTCTGGTAGTTATCATAGTTCTTATCAATGTCCTGCACCAAATACTGGTTGGGGTCAAAGTCAAGGTACGTATACAAATACATGCCAAATATATTATAAACAAACTAGTAGTGATACTTTTGATATGGATGCTAAATATTATACTTATAATAATTATTATGGTTTTGAAGAAGCTTCTTTAACGGCAACGGTTGTAGGCAAAGAGGAAAATAAGAATTTTACGTCAACTACTAATATGGCTGGTTATTATCGTAAGGTTAGTGTTGATTATAGAAGTTCTATTAGTGGTTATTATAATGATACTGGTGTTTTACAAAGTGGTACTTGCTCTACTAGTGGTGGTTGTGAGGTATATGAATTAATTCAATTTTATAAATCAGATGGTTCTTTAGAATTATTTGATGAAAATACTGATTATTATTATTTAACAACAAGGGATACTAATATTTTAGTTATGAATGGTAATGTTTCTAGTACTTGGAGTTCTTCTTCATCAAAGCCATTTACTTTAACTGGGATATATAATGGTACGGATTATAAACCAACATGGACTGTTTCTAATGTTGCTATAAAGGCTTATGGTGCTTTAAGAATAGAAAATATGACTATTAATAGTCGGAAAAGTAATTCTACAAGTGCTCCAACTTCTAGTTCAAGTGGTTCTGGTGTTTTTTATGGTAATTATCAAAATGTTAAAATAGGCCGTGGTATAAAGCAAAGTGGTAGTTATAAAACGTTTGATTCAATTATAGCTGGGGCTAATTCTTCTAATTCTTGGGATAGTTCTGATACTGGTAGTAGTAGTAATCCTAAAAGATTTACTATTATGGTTGAAAGTGGTTTTTATAATTCGGCTAGTTCAACTACGGGAGCTAATGATCGAGGTTGGAGTTCATCTTTGTACACGGAGATGAATGCTATATATGGTAATGATTATGACAGGGCTACAAGTAATAATAGTTATTTGGATTTTTATTATTGTGTATCTGGTAGTTGGTATGCTAATATTTATTCATCTGATAATGATAATATAGCTGCATTAAATACTGTAGTTAAAAGTGGAACTTTTGGAAGTAGTAAATATGATTTAACAACTGGGATTTATGTTGGAGGTCGTTATTCTGGGACTCATTATGCTTCAAAGACTGCTAAAATAGAAGGTGGATATATTTATAATTTGATTGGTGGTCCGCTTACTGATAGTAGTAGGGGTAGTAAAAATGATGTTATGATTTATATGACTGGTGGAGTAGTTGATATGATTACTGGTGGTGCTGGAACATCTACTACTTATGGAAATAGAATAATTCAGGTAACTGGTGGAACGGTTAATTATAGTGTTTTTGGTGGTAGTAATGGTCATGATGGTTCTAGTTCTGATGGTACTTTAACTGGAAGTAGTTATGTTTATATTGGTGGAACGGCTACTATTGGTAATGATGAGTATATAAATAATAATAGTACATTGTTTGGTGCTGAAAGTGGTTCTGTTTTTGGTGCTGGAAATGGTAATACTAGTTATGCAACTATTGGATCGGTTGATAATTCAATTATTGTTATTAATGATGAGGCTACAATAAAGAAGAATGTATATGGTAGTGGAAATTATGGAACTGTTGGTTATAATTCTAGCAGTAATGGTAGTGTAAGTATTAATATTTTAGGTGGAACTATTGGATCGGTATTTGGTTCTGGAAATAATAGTGGTTCTGGAAAAGAATGGCAAGTTAGTATTCCAACTAGTATAACGATGACAGGTGGTAGTGTAACTGGTGGAATATATGGTGGTTCTAATCAAAAAGGAACACTTTACGGTGATGTTACTTTGGATATATTAAAGGGTAGTGTTAATAATGTATTTGGTGGTGGACTTGGTAGTGGTACTGTTGTTTCACAAAATGTTACAGTAAATTTAGGTGATAGTACTAATTCTTTAAATTTAACGGGTTCAGCATATGGTGGAAGTGCATATGGTACGGTTAATGATAAGAGTAAAACTACTTCTGTAAGTTCTTATAAAACTGCTGTTAATGTAAATGGTGGTACTGTTAATAATGTATTTGGTGGAGGTAAAGGTGATGATAGCAATACACCATATGTAACTGGTGATGTTACTCTTACGATAAATAATGGTAAAGTTACAAATGCTTTTGGTGGTAATGATGCGGCAGGAACTCCAAATGGAACGGTTAAGGTATATTTAAATGGTGGAACTGTAGAATCTGCATATGGCGGTGGTAATAAAACGGCTGTAACAAAAACATATGTATATCAAATTGGTAGTGATTGCACAAATGTTTTTGGTGGTAGTAATGAAAGCGGAGATGTAGAGACTTCTACTATTAATGTAACTGGTGGAAATGTAACAAATCTTTATGGAGGCAATAATGTTGGTGGTAAGACTACTACTACTTCTGTTGATGTGAGTTCTGGGGCGATTACTAATTTGTATGGTGGAGGTAAGCTTACTGATACTGACACTAGTGATGTTAATGTTAGTGGTGGTTTGGTCGGTACTGTTTATGGTGGTGGTCAACAGGCTAGCATTGTTTCTAAGACTTCTGTTTTAGTTAGTGGTGGAACTATCGAAAATGTTTATGGTGGTTCTAATATTCTTGGTGATGTTCCTGTTAGTAATGTTTCTATTAATGGTGGAACGATTACTTCTGTTTATGGTGGTAATAATCAAGGAGGTGTTACTACTACTTCTAATGTTAAGTTAAATGGTGGTATTATTACTTCTGTTTATGGTGGGGGTAATAAAACTTCTACTGATACTTCTAATGTTAAGTTAAATGGGTCTTCTGTTACTTCTATTTATGGTGGTGGTAATGAGGCTGGTGTTTCAAAGACTAATGTTGAGTTGGTTTCTGGTAGTTCAGTTTCTGTGTTTGGTGGTAGTAATAGTAGTGGTACTGTAGCTAGTGGTAATATTACTTCTACTTCTAGTGATGTTTCGATTGATAATATTTATGGTGGTAATAATCAAGGTGGTGTTACGGAAACTGCAACTGTTGATTTGAATGGTGGTTCTTATAATAATATTTATGGTGGAGGTAATGAGGCTGCTACTGATTATACGAATGTTAATGTATCTAATGTTACTGTGACTGGTAAATTTTATGGTGGCGGTAATAAGGCTACTGTTAATTATAATACGAAGGTTGTTTTTAAAAATTCTAGTATTTCATCTGATTTATTTGGTGGAGGTAATTTAGGTACTGTACTTGGTAATACTGATGTTTATGTATCTAATGCAACGTCTTTGGGAAGTATTTATGCTGGTGGTAATGGTAATACAGCTATTGTTAGTGGTAATACTACTTTAACTATTGATAATAATTCGGTTATTTCTAAGCATGTGTTTGGTGGAGGTAATGCTGCTAATACAGGTAGTAAGGATAGTACAAAATCTATTAGTACTGTTAATATTGCAGGTGCTAGTATTTCTGGTAATGTTTATGGTGGTGCTAATACGGCTATTTTATATGGTAAGACGATTTTGAATATTGGTTCTTCGGTTGATAGTTATGTTAAGACTAATATTAATATTGGTGGTACTGTGTTTGGTGGTGGCGAGGCTAATGCTTCGGGTGATACCAATTATGATTATTCATTTATTAGTGTTACTGAGGGTATTACTATTAACATTGATGGGAATGGTTATAAGCAGTTTGATATTTTAGGTTCTATTTTCGGTAGTGGTAATGCATCTAGTACTAAAGGATATAGTTATATTAATATTAGTAATTATGGTACTTTTGATGAGTATAAGGAAAATATTTCTATTCAAAGGGCTGATATTGTTACTATTAAGAATTCTGCTATTAAGTTAGAGGGAACTACTGATAGAACTAATGAGTATTCAAATACTAAGTTTAGTATTAGTAGGGTTAAGGAACTTAAGCTCGCAAATGGCAGTACTTTGTTTTTGGGAAATGGTACTAATTTACTTGAAAAGTTTTCTAGTTTGAAGATTAGCGGTGCTACTGAAGAAAAGGCTAGTGTTACTATTGATGGTGATAATGTTACTCGTAATGTTAATAATCGTGTTTATATGCTTGAAAATAAAAATTTGAATATTGCTACTAATGAAGCGGTTACTAGTTATGGTAAGGTAAGTGGTATGACGTTTTTTGGTATGTATCAGCTTGATCGTAATGGCAAGGTTTCTACAGCTTTTTATAATAATAAGTATAATAGTGGTGATTCGGTTTTATCTGGTGAATTTTATTCATTTACTTCTGGTAGTTATGTTTTAGGTATGCATACTTCTAATCATGATATTACTAAGGATGGATTTTATTCTAATTATGAAAATGAGGAAAAGGCTTCAGTTGTTCAGGCTAAATATATTGAACCTACTCCTAGTGATGCAAGTTATTATATGTGGGTTATTGGGGAGAAGGTTACAACTTATGATTTTAGTTTGACGGCATCTAAATATTCTACTTTAGGTACTTATGAACTTCCTTTGACTGCTTCTGCTGGTGCTAATACGATTTACGAAATTATTGGTTTTAATTATCAAAATTTGGAGGATGGTTTTGAGCTTGTTTCCCCTTCTTCTGTTTCGCGTGTTAATAATAGTGGAACGGCTGATGATAGAATGGCTCTTTCTATGGAATCTTCTAATACTGGTTTTATTACTAAAGGTCAGACTAATTTTCTTTCTGATTCTAAGACTCCAATTGATGGTACGCGTGATTATCAGGCTGAGAACTCTTCTACTGTTCCGTCTTTGCTTTTCTATTTGTATCATTCAAAGAATATTACTTTGAATCGTGAAATTGGTACGGTTGTTATTTCACTTCTTGCAATTAAGCCTATTGATGATTTAAATAATGAAGTTACTCGTGTTAATATTAATATTACTTTGAGTTCGGCTTTATATAGTGATAATGATTATGAAGGTGCTATGGCGGCTGGTGAGAAATATGGATTGTTTGCTTCTACGGCGACGAATATTACTAATAAGTCTAATCTTAGTGCGTATTATTCTTTATATATGAAATCTGATAAGCAATATTATCAGGATGGTTATTATCATGCTTTAGTTTCTGATTATGTTTTTCCACTTAATACTAAGCTTACGATGATTGATTTGGCTAATAATACTTACTATTATTATGTTGTTTCTGAGGATGATGTTAACCGTGCTTCTTCTGAGTATGAGAAGTATGGTGAGTGTTCTTATAATCTTAGTAATTTTGTGGCTATGGGTTCTACTAGTTCCTCGAATAATTTTGATGAATCTTTGAATAATAGTCGGTATTATAAATCGGGTTATGTTTTAGAGGAATTTATTTTTAATGTTTCTTTTGAAGATACTTCTATTTCTTCGGACGTTACTGATAAGAAACTTTTGCTTGAGTTAAGGAATAAAAATGACCAGACTTTGATTAGCGTTCTTAGTATTCAACATTCTGCACTTACTTATAATTTGTATAATGATAGTAAAGCATCTATTGATTTGTCTGGTTCTATTAATGATTCTAAGGTTTATTTAGGTGATACTCCTAGTTTGAGTTTAAATGCGAATTTTACTCAACCGCTTGTTGGTTCACTTCCGGTTACAGATACTACTTATTTTGATAAGAAAATGGGGGTTAAAATTTCTATTTATGATAATAATGGTAATAGACTTAATAATAGTAGTTTGCTTGGTTTGACTTATGAATATAAGGATAAGGTTTATTATCCAAGGATGGATGGTAGTGTTCGTATTTCGGTTGCTGATAAAGTGGCTAATTGGTATGGTAAGATTAAAGTTAATACGGAAAATTTAAATTTGTCTAGTGGCACTTATAAGTTTAAAATTGAGGCTTTTGGTTCTTCTGATGGTATTTATTATGGTTCTTCTGCTTCTTCTTATGAGATTCCATTTACTATTGTTGATAGCGTTTATGGACTTAATGTTACGCTTCCTGATGATGAGGTTGTTATTGATAGTGATAGTGGTGTTAATGTTAAGAGTACTAATGCTTTGGATTTTGATACTGGTTATTCATCTAATTTAATTAATCCATCTATTAGGGTTTCTCTTTATAGACGTGAGTATAATGATTTGTATGATACGTCTTATGTTAAAGTTAATTTGTTTGATTTTATTACTAATAGACTTGATAGTGTTTCTGAAAATGAATATATGTTTATTTCTGATCCGGATTCTTCTTCTAAGAAGACACTTTATTTGAAGTCTACTTTAAAAAGTGGTACTTACAAATTTGTTTTTAGTTTATATGATGGTGATACGTTTATTGGTGATTGTGAGACTTATATTATTATTAAATAGGAGGTTTTTATGAATTTGAATGATTTATCTATGGATGAGCTTATTGAATGTTTTAATAAAATTGAAGCTTATTTAAAGTTTTTAGAGAAAAAGAAGCAGGAAAGTAGGTGATTTTATGTTGGAAAAGTTAACTAAGGATATTGAAGCTGCAACTGAGGTTTTTGAAAGTATGCCTCTTGATACTTTGAAGAATAAAGAGAAGGTTTTTAATGATGTTTCTTTAGAAATTAGTAAGTATGAAGGGATTTTGAAAAATATTTATTTGGAATTTAAAAATAGACTTTCTTGTTATGATAGTCTTGTCTTTGATGATTTTGGCTCTTTGTATTCTGATGTTTCTAAATTTTATGATGATTTACTTTATACTACTGATATGAATACTCCTTATGAGAAACTTGGTTTTGATAGGGTTATTTATGATTTATCTTGCTATGAGGATATGCCGGATAGTTTTAATTATTTAAATAAGAAGATTGATGAATGTGTTTCTATTTTTGATAGGGTCTCTGTTTGTATTTCTGCTTCTTCTTTTAGATATAGTTCTTATGTTAATCAATATATGACTAAGTTTTTCGTGTTTCGGGAGGATTTATCTTGCGATGAATTAAAATCTTCTTTTGATTCTATTTTTTGGCAATGTCCTAATTTGGTTATGCATATTATTCTTAATTTTAAATCTTTATATTTAAAGAATATTGGTTCTTTTAATAGGTATATTAAAAATTATAATAGGTCTTTGCTTTCTAATTTTTCTTCTAAACAGGGTTTGATTGATGGTTATTCGAATGCGAGAAGAAAGTATGATTTAGCTAGGGTTTCTTCTAAAAATAATTTGCTTTATAATTTTTATAATGATGTTTTTAATCCTGATGATTATACTGATGAAAAGATTGGGGCGATTATTAGTAATTTGTTTAATGGTTCTTTAGATGAAAAGGCTCTTAATAAGCTTTTGAATTCTCTTTATGAATTTAAGGAGTATCAATCTTATGTTTCTTTAATTGATAAGATAAGAGAGTTATATAAAGAAGATTTAGAAAAGGATTTTTTGGGTAAAAGATTTAAACAAATTGGTAAGCTTGAATCTAAGTTGTTTGCTTTGAACAAAAAGTCTAGTCGCCGTTTGTCTCTTACTAAGGTTGATAAGTATGAGCCTATTATTAATGATTTAATTGATCAAATTAAGGTTGTTTATGATGAGATTGATTCTTCTATTATGAAAGTTAAGATTAAGGAATGTTTGAAGGATAATTCTACTATTTTTAAAGCTTTGCTTTTGATGGCTCAAAATTATGGTATACTTGCTTCTTATTTTAAATCTTCTTCTGATTATTCTTACAATGAAATTTCTTCTTTACTTGATTCTTTAGCTTTGTTTGTTTTAGATCCTGATAATACGGTTATTTCTAATTTAACTATTTTAGATGATGTGGATGTGGCTTCTATTATTGTTTCTAACTATCGACTTTTTAATGTGAATATTGAAAAGGAATCTTTGCTTTCTTCTTTAGATTCTATTATTTCTGATTTAGAAAAGCTTAGAGTTTCTAGGTTTCTTTCTAAATATGGTGTTTCGATTTGTGATTTGCAGAGTGTAAAGAAGAGTAAGTTAATTGTTTCAAATTATGAAAAGTAGATTTTATTTTTAGTATTTTTGTGATAGAATTATTATAGAGGAGTGTGTATATGAAAAAAGTTTTGAAAATTATTGGAGGTATTCTTATTACTATATATTTTGTAATTGTTATCATTTTGACTGGCTTGTTACTATGTTATAACGATTATAAGGTATCGGTTGTTAATGGAAATAGTTTAATTATTATTGATGATAAAAGTGACAAGTATAAAAGTGGTGATTTAGTTGTTTTTAAGAAGACTTTAAATAGTGATGTTGAGGTTGGGGATGAAATTTTCTTTTATGAAGTTTCTAATGGTATTGCTACTATTAATGTTGGTAAGGTAACTAAGACTGAGACTATTACTGATACTGAAAGTACTTTTACTGTTAATGGTAATCATGATATTTCTAGTGAAAGTTTAATTGGTAAAACTGAGACTGCTAAATGTTATAGTGGTTTAGGAAAAATTTTGTCTCTTCTTGAGTCTAAGTATGGTTTCTTACTTTTGGTTATTTTGCCTACTTTGATTATTTTCTTGTATGAAGTATACAGGGTTATTATTGAAATTAAGACTCCAATTGAAGAATGAAAAAATGTTTAATATTTCTAGGAGTATTATGTCTTGTTTTTACATTATTTCAAATTGTTAATAGTTTTGGACTTTTTGAAACTAAGGTTACTTCTTCTACGGATTTGTCTATTGCAAAATGGCATATTAGTGTTAATGAAAGTGATTTAACTGGTGAAAATAAGACTTTTACTGTTAACGAAATTACGTATACTGATGAAGAAGGGATGAGTGTTTCTAAATTTGCACCTGGGGTTAAAGGAGCTTTTGTTATTGTTATTGATCCTAAGGATACTGAGACTTCATTTAATTATTATTTGAGTGTCAATTTGTCTTCAGTTTATCCACAAATTGTTGTTGATGAGGTTTCTGGTATTAATGGTACTACTTTAACTTTGGCTGATGGCGTTTATAGTGGTCTTGCTTCTTTGAGTGAGATTAAAGCTTCTAAAAAGTATTATATTAAGGTCACGTTTAGTTGGAAAAATAGTGATGAGTATAATGATGTTGATTCTAGTATAGGGTCTAATTTGGATTATATTGAGGTGCCAGTCAGTATTAAATTTGTACAGTATAAGTAGGTGATTTGATGAAAAGTGATTATATATATTTAATAACGAAGATTGTTAGTAATATTTTGTTTGTATTACTTTCTTTTGTTATTGTTTTATGTGTTTATTCTTTTATTTGTTTAAATGTTTTATCACATAAGTATGTTAATTTCTTTTCTTATACTGTTTTTAGTCTTGGTAGTAATAGTATGGCTCCTGCTATTACAACTAATGATTTAATATTGGTTAAGCTTACTGATGAAGCAAAAGCTTCTGATATTATTACTTTTGAGTCTGATGATGTTTTGGTTACTCATAGGGTTGTTTCTGTTACAGCGAATGGCTATGTTACTAAGGGAGATGCTAATAATACTTCTGATAAGGCTGTTTTGAAAAAGGATGTTGTTGGTAAGGTTGTTAAGATTCTTCCGAATTATGGTGTATGGTTTAAGGTTATTACAACACCCAAAATTATTGTTTTGATTTGTGTTACTTTGTTTTTATTTTCTTTGGCCTTTTCTTATACTGGTAAGAGACATCTTACTAAATCTGATGATTTTGGAATTTATTTTTCTGGGATTAAGATGAAGGATGGTAAAAATGATTGATAAGCGTAAGTTTTTGTTGTTTAATAGGGCTACTTTAGTTATTATCTTGGGGCTTTTGCTTTTACTTTTGCTTAGGCATTCTTTTGCTTCTTTTGAGAGTTCTGGAGAGGGTAGTGCGAAAGCTTCGGTTGCTTTTTTTGCTATTTCTGCTGGGACACAGTCAAAGAGCTTGAAACTTAGTGATGTTAAGCCTGATGGTAATGATAATTTTTATTATATTGATGTTTCTAATTTTAAAGATAATAAGGTTAGTGAAGTTGATTTGGATTATTCTTTGTCTATTAGAACGACAACTAATATTCCTGTTAATTATAGTTTATTTTTGAATGATTCTACGGAAAATATTATTGGTAATAAGGAAGTTATTACTGATAAAGATGGAATGTATTTTTTTAAATTTAGTATTCCAGCTTCTAGTTTTTCTAAGGGTGTTAAGAAAACTGATACTTATAAACTTGTGATTAATTTTCCTAGTGAGTATAATGACGATATGTATCAGAGTATGATTGATAATGTGGAAATTAGTTTGAACGCTAAACAGGTTTAGTGTTCTTTTTTTACACTTTTTTACATTTTTTTATTTTGCGTGTAATTTGTCAAAAAAATTACCTTTATAGTTTGCTTAGTGTATGATAAAGTTAAAATACAATTTTTATAATGGTTATGTTTTTTGTTTTATATATAATATTATAAAGAATAAAGAAGTATTTTTTTAATTTTAGTTGTTTTTATTTGTGTAAAATAAATGAACAAAATTATTTTTTATTTATTTTTTACTTGCTTGTTTTGACAAAATGTGATAATATCTTTATAGAATAGAAGGAGATGTGTATGAAAAAAAATAAGAAAAAGAAACAAAGACGATTGTTGCTTTCGCTATTATTGTTGTTAGGCACTGGTGTTTTTTTAGGAACTGCAACTTATGCATGGTTTACGGCTAATAAGACTGTTTCTGTTAATCCTATTGATGTTAATGTAACTGCTAAGAGTGGTTTACAAATTTCTGCAGATGGGCAGAATTGGAAGTCTATTTTGACTAATACTGATATTACTGGAGCAAGCGGTAATTATAAGAATGCGGTTAACCAAATTCCTAATACTCTTGAGCCTGTTTCAACTGTTGGAACTGTGGATAGTACTGGTAAGATGGAAATGTTCTTAGGTACTGTTGCTGCTAATGATAATGGTGATTGGATTTTAAGTTCTACTAAATCTACTGAAGTTAATGCTTCTGGTGATGCTTCAACTGGAGCGTTTGTTGCTTATGATTTATTCTTAAAAACTGAAACTGCAACTGATCTTTATTTGACTGCTAATTCTAAAGTAGAATTTAAAGATGCCAAAGATACTGGTATTAAGAATGCTACAAGAGTTGGATTTATTACTTTGGGTCATACTACAAGTGATGATAGTATTGCTAATATTCAAGGGTTAAATAATGGTGAGGCTTCACCTGTTAAGATTTGGGAACCTAATTATGATGTTCATACGTCATATGGTGTTGCTAATGCTCGTGATACTTATGGAATTAATACTTTAACTGCTGCTGCCGGTAATGATGCAGTTGCTTATGATGGTATTAAAACTATCTTTGATAGTACTAAGGGTATTACTTTAGGTAGTGCTAAAGCTGCTAACTATGCTGATTATTTTGGTACTGTTACACCTGCTATTCAAACTCCAGAGACTAATGTTGAAAGTAAGCAATTAGTTACTTTGGAAGCTGGTGTTACTAAGATAAGAGTATATATGTGGATTGAAGGACAAGATGTTGACTGTGAAAATAATGCTTCTGGTGGACAAATTGCATTTAATTTACAAATGAGTACAGATAAATAAGAATGATTGTTTCATTCTTTTTTGTTTTTAATTGTTTTTTTCTTTTAAATATTGGCTAATTATGATACAATTATTATGGTGATAATAGATGAAGATAGTTAAAATTATTTTAATTTCCATTTATGTTCTAATAGTTGTTTTTGCTACATTCTCTTTATTTACTTTTAATTCTTTTTCTAACAGTTCTTTTGGTAATGTTACTATTATTGGATTAAAGGATAAACTTTATAAATATAATAAAGGTGATTTGCTTTTGACTTATAAGGGTGCTATTAAAACTGGCGATGATATTTTATATTATGGTTCTACTAATGGTAAGACTGTTCTTTCTTTTGATAAGGTAAATAGAATTATTAAAACTAATGAGAAAGAAACTACTTATGTTATCAAAAATAAGCTATTTTTGTCTTCTTCTTATGTGATTGGTTCTTCTTCTTCTGTTAAAGTTATCCCACTTTTCGGATATTTGTACTTGTTTTTTACTAGTAAGTTTGGTTATTTGATATCGGTTATTTTGCCTTCTTTGGTGTATTTCATTTATTTGGTTAGGAAAAAATTAAATGCATAAAATTTGGGTTAAGAAGATTCCTAAAAATATTCGATTAGTTGTTATGATTGTGGCGATTTTGATTATGGTTCCTATTAGTGTTACTTTGGGGAGATATGTTTATAATACGGTTTTAGATTTATTTTTCCGAACTCAAAATTTTTATTTTGAGAGTGATAAGTTAAAACTTGGTGGTACTAATTATTCGCTTGATTATTGGAATGGTGTTGATCCTTATGAGATTGTTGTTAATTTAAATAGTTATAAGAATAATTCTTTGAGAAGTTCTAGTGATATTAGTTATGTTACGAGTTTTGAGTGCCCTGATACTGTTACTTGTAATATTACTAAGAGCAAGGGTATTATTTATTCTGATTCTAACAATGATAGTTTTACTTTGACTGTTGTTCCTAAAAGTAGTTTTAATGATGGTGATAGTGTTTCTGTTTCTGTTAGTTCTAGTTCTACTAGTCCTTATAAAAAAACTTTGTCGGCGTCTTTTAAACTTTCAGTTGGTAAGTATGGTCTTAGTCATGAAATTGTGGATAGTTCTTCTAATGTTTATTTACTTGTGAAGGTTACTAATACTCTTGAGACTTATACTGTTAAAGAAGCTTTTGATAATTATAAGGTTTCTGATAGTATTAGTATTGATACTTATAATTCTTTGTCTTCGACTAACAAGAAGAAATGTGTTTCTGCTTCTATTACTGTTAGTTTTGATCCTAATGTAGTATACATTAATAATAATGATGCGACATTTTTAGGAGGTTATGACATTAAAACACAAAAAATTAATAATTTTGATTATGTTAATGGTTTTACTTTTGATATGGATGCTAGTACAAGTAGTAATATTAAGCTTTATAAGAAAGATGTTAGTAAGGATTATTCTACTAAAGGTGATGGTGTTGTTAAAGTAAGTTATAATTTTTAGGAGTTGATAAAAGGTGAGCTGTAATATTGTTAATGAGTATACTTCTTTTTCGAGGAAGTCTATTAAAAATTATTTAAAAATTGTTTTGGATCATTATTTTGATACTGATTTATATGATGATTTAATTAATGCTTATATTAATACTAGATATTATGATATGTATGCTTCGGTTGATAAACGTTTTAAGGTTAATATTGCTTATTATTTGAAGAAGGCTTTGGAGCCTTATAAAGATGATAGTAAGTATAAAGATAAGGCTAAGTATATGTTTCATGTTTTTAAGTATATTTTATATTTTGATAATGTGGTTGAATGTGATTCTGTTAGGCCTTTAATTCATGCTCTTTCTTCTTTTAGGGAAAGTATTGGTCTTGATTCTTCTTCTTTTGAGGGAATGTTTTATGATATTTTGAAAAAAGATTTACTGGCAAAGAAGGAGTTTATTGATAGCTTTAGTGACAGAAATTTTAGTATTAATTTTCTTAAGATTAGAAATAATGTTTTTAATTGTGAGCTTGTTCATAATTTGAAATTTTCTAAGTTATATAGTGATTATGCAATTAATAAAGTTTTTGGTGATAAGGAGATTTCTGAGCAGAAGCTTTTTGTTACTTATTCTTTAGTTGGGGTAAAGATTTTACAGGATATTATTAAAGGTAATTTTATGAAAAAGTATTTGGTTCCTTATTGTTTAGGTTTGAAGGATAAGCCTAAAAAAAAGAAGAGGCTTCTTAATATTGTTGATAATGAAATTACTAAGGAAAAGTTATTTTTAAAGTTGCCTTTTGCTGAGTATATTCAGAATAAGGATGAGGTTTATTCTTTGACTAGAGATGGTTTTAAGTTTGCTGTTGTTCTTGATGATGAGTTTGAACTTAATGATGAAAATAGGGTTTTGCTTAAGGTGTTTAGTTATGTTATTACTGATAAGTTTTATGATGAACTTAAGGATAATTATGATTGTTTATATATTCCAGAATAGTAGGTGATTTGGTGGATACATTGTTTAGATTTTTATATGAATTTTTGAGCCAATTTTTTGGTGGCTTTGTGATTGTTTTGGCTGCTATTGCTCAGGCTTTTAAACAGATGTTTAATTTTCCGGCTTATTTGTCAATTATTAATTTTTACAAGGATGATTTCAATGGTCCTGAATGGCTTTTTGTTGGAATTTTTATTCTTTGTTTGGTGATTATTGTTTTAGGGTTTGTATTTTTGGTTTTATTTTTGGCTAGAAAATATATTAGAGTTAGAAAGTCTCTTGTTGAACAGGAAGAGTTACTTGGCGAGGTTGCGAAACTTAATGATGAAGTTTCTACTCTTGTTAAGGAAAAGGAAGATATTTTGGCTATGAAGGTTTCTCATTTGGGACTTAAACCTAATGAAAGTGAAGAAGAAGTTTCTAGTGAAGAAGAGAAGCCTAGTGGTGATGGATTTAGGTTTGCGAAGCTTAAGTCTATTGATGATGTGTATGCTTCTTATAAGGTTAAGAATTATAATGATGCATTTACGCTTCCTGAATTGGTTGAGCTTTTCCGTAATTTTGCGGCTAGTGAGCTTAAACTTTATTATAAGAGTGAAATGGTTCGTATATTTTTGTCTGGACTTGCATCTACTAGACTTATTATTTTACAGGGTATTTCTGGTACTGGTAAAACTTCGCTTGCGTATGCTTGGGGTAAGTTTTTGAAACATGATTCTTGTGTGGCTTCTGTTCAGCCATCTTGGCGTGATAGAACTGAACTTTTCGGTTATTTTAATGAGTTCACGAAAAAGTTTAATGAGACTGAGGTTTTGAAGACCATTTATGAAGCAGGGTATACTGATGATGTGTTTACTGTTATTTTGGATGAAATGAATATTGCGCGTGTTGAGTACTATTTTGCTGAAATGCTTTCTATTTTGGAAATGCCTAATAAGGATGAATGGCTTGTTGAGTTGGTTTCTAGTAGTTGGGGTAATGATCCTAAAAAACTTATTGATGGTAAGCTTAAAATCAGTCCAAATGTGTGGTATATAGGTACTATCAATAATGATGATTCTACGTTTATGGTTACTGATAAGGTGTATGACCGTGCGATGCCGATTGATATTAATGATAAGGGTGAAGTTTTTGAGCCTATCCCTACTCCTGCTCAAGAGATTAATTATTCTTATTTAGATAAGTTGTTTAATGAGGCAATGGAAAATAATCAGATTAGTGAGGATACACTTAATAAGATTGAACAAATGGATAATTATGTTATTAAACATTTTCGTATTGCTTTTGGTAACCGTATTGTGGCTCATATGAAAAAGTTTGTTCCTGTTTATGTTGCTTGTGGCGGTGAAGAGGTTAGTGGGGTTGATTATTTTATTGCCCGTAAGATTCTTCGTAAGTTTGAGCAGCTTAATGTTTCTTATATTCGTGATGAAATTGATGGGTTTATTGAGTTCCTTGATTCTACTTTTGGTAAGGATAAGATGAAGGAATGTACTGAATATTTAAGAAGACTTAAGAAATTAGCATAGTGGATGTGATTTTATGAATATTGTTAATGTTTGTGGTGAAATTGATGATGGTGTTAGAGAAGATTTTAATTCTTCTTTGACTTCTTCTTTATCGGTTAAGTGTAAGAGTAATAAGACGACTTACGATGATACTTGGCTTATTAAAATGGAGGATACGATTAAATATATTGATAATATTTTGAGAAATCCTAATCGTTTTATTGTTAATGAAGAAGAGATTGTTAAGATTGAACTTGCACGGAGGATTACTGTTGATAGTATTAAACATTTGTCTAGGAATACTAATTTTATTCAAGAGTATAATCCTAAAACTGGTGAGGTTAGGCCTTCTAAAATTTTGAATATTAATAAGGAAGAGTCTTTTAACACTTATGAAAATAGGTTTATTTATACACTTATTAATAATATGAAGATGTATATTGAACGTAAGAAAGGTGAAAAGATTAGTCTTGATAGTGAGGATAATTGTGTTTCTATGAGTTATCAAGGTCATAGTATGGTTAATAAAGATGATGTTTCTATTACTGTTGAGTTATCTTCTAAAGATAAGAGGGAATCTAAGTCTTCTGATTTAATTGAGAGAATTGATAAGGTTTTGGAAAAGGTTAATAATTTGTGTAGTAGTGATATTTATAAGAATCTTTCTAAATTACATGTATCTCCAGTTGTTTCACCTATTAAGAAAACTAATTTGATTTTAAAAAACGTTAATTTTCAATATGCTTTAGATTTGTGGAATTATTTACAGTCACATATGGAGGAAAGTACTAAGCGTGTTAGTGGAAATAAAAATTATAGTGATCGGGCTGATTTAAAAAGCCTTATGGATGAATCTTTTTTGGTTAATTATCAGATTGTTCGCTCGCTTGATGATAAAAATGATTCTTCTAGTGGTGAGGTTTCAAGGTCAGTTGTTAATAATGCAATTAATCAACTGTTAAGTCTTAAGGATGAGCTTACTTTGGATGATATTGTTAAGCTTGTTGGTGATGAATATGTTAAGGTTAAATATAAAAAAGTTTTGAATGTTAGTGAAATTTCTAGAGTTTATAAGGATGCAATTTATGATTATATGCGTAAACCGCATGTGTTGAAGGTGGTTAGTGATGGAAAAAAATAGTTTTAATTTTTTTAAGTTTTTGTTTGGTATTGTTAAGGTGCTTGCTTGGATTTTTGTTTTGCTTATTGTTTTTATAGTTGCTGTTCAGAGGTTTTTTAATAATGAAGTTTCTATTGGTGGCTATAAAATGTTTACAGTAGCTTCTGGTTCAATGGTACCTGTGTATGAGGTTTATGATGTTATTATTTCTAAGGATGTAGCCCTTAATACTATTAAAGCTGGTGATGATGTTGTCTATTTAGGTAATAAAGGTAGTTTTGATGGTAAAATTGTTACTCATAGGGTTATTGGTGTAGCTAAAAATGGAGGAGAGTATACTTTTCAAACTAAGGGTATTGCAAATAAGGAAGCTGATCCTTTGATTTCTGGAAAACAAGTTTATGGTGTTGTTGCGTATCATCCTATCGTTCTTAGTTTTTTGAGTCATATTTTGAATAATTCATATGGTTTGTATTTTTTGATTATTGTTCCCATGGCATTTTTGATTTTTCTTGAAATTTTGGATAGGATAAAAGGTAGGGATGAGGATGATAAAGAAGTTAAAGAAGAGAGTTAGAAAAAGTACTTTATTTTTTCTAGCTTTGGCTTTTATGGCTAATTCGTTTGCTTGGTTTATTTACAGTAATAAGGTTTCTGGCTCTATTACAACGGGTGTTAAATCATGGAAAATTAATTTTAAACAGGATGGTGCGGATCTTACTAATAATATTGAATTTAAGGTTGATTCTATTTATCCTGGTATGAAGGATTATTCTAGTTCTGTTAGTATTACTAATGTTGGAGAACTTACTGCTAATATTAATTATGAACTTACTTATGTTAGGGTTTTTGATGAAGTTTATGATAATGGTTCTTATTCTTCTTCAGAACTTTTAGATATTCTTAATTCTAAGTATCCTTTTAAATTTGATTTTTCTATTGAAAATCCTGCTGTTGGTACGGGTCAAACTACGTCTTTTAATTTTGTCCTTAGTTGGGCTTATGAGAGTGGTGATGATGCTTTAGATACTGTTTATGGTAAGAAATCGGCCTCTTGGAAGGATAGTTCTTCTGATAAGGCTCAAGTTGAGGTTAAGGCTTTAGTTACTGCGAGTCAAAAGAGTTAAACTATTTTATAGTTTTTTTTCTTATTTGGTTGTAAATAGTAACTTTTTTTGATAATTTTATAATGATTTATGAAAAATATTACTTGTTTTTTTTTTTTTTGTGATATTATATTCCTGAAAAGGAGTGATTGTAGATGAAAGATGAATTTAATATGGATAAAATATTAAGTATGAAGGTGGAAGATTTAGGTTTGAAAGATGATGTTATTGTGGCTTTAAATCAGGTTTTAGGAGATGATAGAAGGACAATAGAAGATTTGATAAGATTAGATGATCATAATTTTCAGGAGCTTGATGCGAATGTAAGGGAAAAGGTTATTAATGGAGTAAGGCATGCATTAGAGGTGTTAAATCCTAATTTACATTTAGGAATGAGTTACGAAGAAGTATGGGATCTTAAATATTCTGGAAATCATGTATTTGAACGTTTGCTTGATGAAAAATTGAATCCTGGTGATTATGTTGGCTTTCCACTTGAGTATGTGAGAACGTGTGGTTTGAGTTTTGCAGATGATGGTTTGGGGATTGTTTCATGTGAAAATAGACCACAAGATAATAATTATATTTTAATATTACAATATCTTGGCAATTATCAATTTTTGGAATTAATTTCAGGAAAAATATTAATGGGTGATTCTAATTCTTCTGAAATGTTTTGTGGTGAAGATGAAATTGATACGTTTAGGAATATGGAAGAATTTGAAAAGAGTTTAAATGTATTTACTGAACATCCTTTGAAAGTTGAAGTGGCTCCATCTGGTTATAATGATGCAGTTTCTTATAAAGTTGATGGTGAGTTGAAATTTGTTTATGCTACTACAACTTTAAAAAATCAACAATACATAATATCAACATTAGATGAAATGGAAAAATTAAGTAGAGACCAAATGAAACAAGATGTACAAGCTTTAAAAAGCAGTGATGAATTTAATGCTCTTAGTGTGAACGATTTTATTGAATCACATAGTCATAGATTATAAAATATATAATTTTAATGATTATATAACGAGTGAAGAAAAAGCTTCAAGTTGAGATTAAGGCTTAGTTACTGCGGGTTAAAATAATTAAACTATTTTATAGTTTTTTTTTGACTTGATTTTTGATTTTGTTATATAATTAAATAAGTGATTGATGTTCGTGGATATTAATGGAGGGATAATTATGTTTAATTTGGTTTCTAATTTTTTACCTAGTGGTGACCAACCTTTGGCTATAGAAAAACTTGTTAAGGGTATTAATGATGGTAAAAAGGAGCAAGTTTTGCTTGGCGCGACTGGTACTGGTAAGACTTTTACTATTGCGAATGTTATTAAGGAGGTTAATAAACCTACTTTGGTTTTGGCTCACAATAAAACACTAGCGGGGCAGTTATATTCTGAACTTAAGGAGTTATTTCCAAATAATCATGTGTCATATTTTGTTTCATATTATGATTATTATCAGCCTGAGGCTTATGTGGCTAAGACGGATACTTATATTGAAAAGGATGCTTCTATTAATGATGAAATTGATGAACTTAGGCATTATGCGACTTCGTCTTTGTTAAATTATAAGGATGTTATTGTGGTGGCTTCGGTTTCTTGTATTTATGGTATTGGTGAGATTGAGGAATATCGTAATAAGATGCTTTCTTTGGGAAGTGGTGATACTGTTGATAGGGATTTTATTATTGAGAAACTTATTGATATGCTTTATGAACGGAATAATATTGATTTGAAAAGGGGGTCTTTTAGGGTTCGCGGTGATGTTCTTGAGGTTGTTCCTGTTAATCAGCATTCTCGTGGTTATCGGATTGAGTTTTTTGGTGATGAGATTGATTGTATTAGTGAGTTTGATATTGTGACTGGAGCGATTATTACTGATAAGAAAACTGTTTCTATTTTTCCTGCTAGTCATTTTGTTACTTCTTCGGAGAAACTTTCTAAGGCTATTGTTAATATTAGGGCGGAGTTAGATGAGAGGCTTGATGAGTTTAAGAGTGAAAATAAGCTTTTAGAGTATCAAAGGCTTATGGAGAGAACTAATTATGATATTGAGATGCTTAGTGAGACTGGCTTTTGTCGTGGTGTTGAAAATTATTCTAGACATTTGGCTTTGAGAGGGCCTGGTGAAACACCTACTACTTTGATTGATTTTTTTGGTGATGATTTTTTGCTTGTTATTGATGAGTCACATGTGACTATTCCTCAGGTTCGGGCTATGTATAATGGTGATAGGGCTCGTAAGCAGGTTCTTGTTGATTATGGTTTTAGGTTGCCGTCGGCTCTTGACAATAGGCCACTTAAGTTTTCGGAGTTTGAAAAGAAGCTTGATAATGTTATTTATGTTTCGGCGACTCCTGGTGATTATGAGATGGAAAGGTGCGGTAATAAGGTTGTTGAGCAGATTATTAGGCCTACGGGATTGCTTGATCCTACCATTTCGGTTAAGCCTACTACTAATCAGATTGATGATTTGGTTGCGCAAATTGGGGTTCAAATTTCTAATAATGAGAGGACTTTGATTACGACGCTTACTATTCGTATGGCTGAGGAGCTTACGGTTTATTTGAAGAATCTTGATATTAAGGTTGCTTATTTACATAATGAAATTAAAACGCTTGAGAGAAGTCGTATTATTCATGATATTAGAACGGGTAAGTATGATGTTTTGGTTGGTATTAATTTACTTCGTGAGGGTATTGATATTCCTGAGGTTAGTTTGATTGCGATTATGGATGCGGATAAACAGGGATTTTTACGTAGTGAGCGTAGTTTGATTCAGACTATTGGAAGGGCTGCTAGAAATGCTAATGGTAGGGTTATTATGTATGCTGATTATGTTAGTGATGCTATGAATAAGGCTATTTGTGAGACTGAAAGAAGGAGAGGTATTCAGGATAAGTATAATAAGGAGCATGGTATTGTTCCTCGTACTATTGTTAAGGAAATTCGTGAGGTTATTTCTAATAATGAGGAGAAAGTTTCTAATAAACCTGAAAAAATGAGTAAGGCTGATAAGAGTAAGCTTATATTTAATATTGAAAATGAGATGAAGGAGGCTGCTTCTAATTTGGATTTTGAGAGGGCCATGGAACTTAGGGATATTTTGTTTGAACTTAAAAGTGAGTAGTTTTTGTAATGGATTTACTTTCTTTTAGAATAGTGGTATAATTGTACGCGTACCAAAGGAGAGGGTGTATTAAATGAAGAAAAGAAATATTGCAATAATTGCACATGTCGATCATGGTAAAACTACTTTGGTTGATAAGTTATTACAAATGTCAGGAACATTTAGGGAAAATGAAGAAGTAGAAAATTGTGTAATGGATTCTAATGCTATTGAAAGAGAAAGAGGCATTACGATTCTTGCTAAGACTACGGCTATTAATTATAAGGATTATAGGATTAATATTTTAGATACTCCTGGTCATGCTGATTTTGGTGGTGAGGTTGAACGTATTATGAATATGGTTGATGGTGTTCTTTTAGTGGTTGATGCTTATGAAGGAACTATGCCACAAACGCGTTTTGTTTTGAAGAAGGCTTTGGAAGCAGGGGTTATTCCGATTGTTGTTGTAAATAAGGTTGATAAAGATTCTGCTCGTCCAACTGAGGTTGTTGATGAGGTTATGGATTTGTTTATTGAGCTTGGTGCTAGTTTGGAACAATTGGATTTTCCTGTAATTTATGCTTCAGGTTTGGCTGGTACTTCTAGTTTTTCTCCAGATGTTGCTACTCAAGAGGAGACTATGGATCCAATTCTTGATACTGTAATTTCTCATATTCCTGAACCTAATGTAGATGCTATCGGTTCTTTGCAATTTCAACCGGCTTTATTAGATTATAATGATTTTGTAGGTCGTATTGGTGTTGGTGTTGTTAAAAGAGGAAAAATTAAATTAAATAGTACTGTTTCTTGTGTTAGGCTGGATGGTACTATAAAACAGTTTAGGGTTCAAAAAATATTTGGATATCTTGGTTTGAATAAGATTGAGTTAAATGAGGCTTCGGCTGGAGATATTGTGGCTATTGCTGGTTTACCTGATATTTCGGTTGGTGAAACTGTTTGTGAGGTTGGAAAAGAAGAGGCTTTGCCTCATCTTAGGATAGATGAGCCTACTTTGCAGATGACTTTTGGGGTAAATACTAGTCCTTTTAGTGGTAGAGAAGGTAAGTTTGTAACGGCTAGAAATATTTCTGAAAGATTGAAAAAAGAAACTGAGAGGGATGTTTCTTTGAAGATAGAGCAAGTTGATTCTGAATCATGGATGGTTTCTGGTCGTGGTGAGTTACATTTGTCAATTTTAATTGAGAATATGCGACGTGAAGGATATGAATTACAGGTATCTAAACCTCAAATTATTGTTAAGGAAATTGATGGGGTTAAGTGTGAACCTTATGAAGATGTTCAAATTGATGTTCCAGAGGAGTATGTAGGTAATGTTATTGAGATGCTTGGTACTCGTGGCGGAAATATGGATAATATGGAAAATAAGGAAAAACAAGTTAGACTTAATTATACGATTCCATCACGTGGTTTGATTGGTTTTATGACTGATTTTATGACTTTGACTAAAGGGTATGGTATAATTAATCATACTTTTAAGGAGTATGCACCTATGACTACTTCTATGGTAGGGCAACGTAAAAATGGTGTACTTGTATCTATGGAAAATGGTAAGTCTACTGCTTATGCTTTGGGTGCTTTAGAGGACCGTGGTGTTATGTTTATTGCACCTGGTGTTGATGTTTATGAGGGTATGATTGTTGGTGAGAATAATCATGAGAATGATCTTGCTGTTAATGTTGTTAAGGGTAAGAATCTTACTAATACTCGTTCTGCTGGTAAGGATCATACCGTTGTACTTAAACGTCCTCGTGAAATGAGTCTTGAGGTTTGTCTTGATTATATTAATGAGGATGAATTAGTTGAGGTTACTCCAGAGAATTTCCGTTTGCGTAAGAAGATTTTGAATGCTAATGAGAGAAAAAAATATGATATGAAAAGAAAATAATTCTTCGTTTTGAGGAATTATTTTTCTAGTGTGCCGTGCATGGCATATAACTAGGTGGTGAAAGTCCACTATACACGTAAG
>CAVKYE010000003.1:0-106463 GCA_963660615.1 Vescimonas coprocola | reverse complement strand
ACCTCCATTCTAAAAGAGGACTTCTCATCCTCTCTATATATATGGTACGATAAAAGTTTTAAATTTCCTTTTTTTAAAGTAAAAAAACAATAAAGTATTTTAAGAAAAAATAAACTCCCAAAATACCATTTTATAAAACAACAAAAAAAGCATATTTATATATAAACATGCTCATTCTTAGGAAAAGAAACCAAAACCTTTCTTTCACCTATATACTTTGGAATAAGAATAGTCTCATTTTTCTCTAAAGACGCCTTAACATCAATAATCCGTTGATTACGTGAACCACGAAAATCCAAATTTAAACTGCGTTCTTCCATCATAAACTTTCCATCAACCAAAACATCCACATACTTTAAAAACTCCAAAGCCTTACTATCCTTAATCAAATCCTCAAAACGAAATCCCGTATAACACCATACATTAAGATTAAGTTTTAAAGCCGCCCTAGCAATTAAAATGCACGCTTCCTTTTGAAACAAAGGATCTCCTCCAGAAAAAGTAATTCCAGTTTGACCATCTAACTTAGAAAGTTCTAAAATAACCTCATCAGTATCTACTAAAAATCCACCCTTAAAATCATGAGTAGAAGGATTATGACATCCAGGGCAGTTATGAGCACACCCCTGCGTCCAAATAACCGTCCTAATGCCCTCTCCATCAACAATACTATCAGGTTGAAGAACACTTGCTAATCTAATTTCCATAAATTACTTACTTACCTTAGGCGCTTCATGCTTAACTCTATCACGTTCCTCAGCCTTTTTACCATTGTTAAATCTGTCAGTTGTACCAACTAAATAGCCAGTAATTCTTCTAATCCTTTCAAACTTAACACCTTCACCAACTTTTTTTTCATCTGCTTTCATATATAACATCTCCTATCTTCCCCAAGCACTTAAGCTTGCATTTTTAACTCTTTCAATACTAACCCCTTCGCCTTCCTTACGACCACATCCAGGGCATACATCACCAATCACACCAGTATAACCACAAACAGGGTCCCTATCAACTGGGTGATTAATCGCACCATATCCAATATTATTATCATGCATAAGTCTAACAATAGCCTCAAAAGCCTCAACATTCATAGCCGTATCACCATCAAGCTCAACATAACTAATATGTCCACCATTAGTAAACTCATGATAAACACCTTCTAATTTTAATTTCTTAGCCGCTGAAATATTATAATAAACAGGAATATGGAAAGAATTAGTATAATATTCCCTATCCGTAACCCCTTTAATCTTACCATAAATAGCCTTATCAATACTTGTAAACCTACCTGATAAACCTTCAGCCGGAGTCGCAATCAAAGAAAAATTCAAATTATACTTTTCTGCATACTCATCAGTTTTCTTTCGCATAAAACTAATAATCTTAACACCTAATTCCTGAGCCTCTTTACTTTCACCATGATGTTTACCAATAAGTGCTTTCAAACACTCCGCAAGACCAATAAAACCAACAGTTAAAGTACCATGTTTCAAAACCTTACGCAACCTATCACCAGGTTTTAATTTTTCACTATCAATCCAAATGCCTTGGCCAAGTAAAAATGGAAAATTATAAACATGCTTAGAACACTGAATCTCAAACCTTTCAAGCAACTGGTCACGAACCAAATCCATCGTCGAAGATAAATCCTCAAAAAATCCATCCAAATCAGTCTTACCACTAACAATACCATGCTTAATACCAAGTCTAGGTAAATTAATAGAAGTAAAAGACAAATTACCACGACCAGGTGTAATATTATTACCATCTGTAACATCCGCTAAAACCCTAGTACGACATCCCATATATCCAACCTCAGTCCTATAATCATTAGGATCATAAGAACCAATATTAAATGAAGCATCAATAAATGAAAAATTTGGAAATAACCTTTTAGAAGAAACCTCACAAGAAAGTTTAAACAAATCATAATTAGGATCCCCAGGATTATAATTAATACCCTCTTTAACCTTAAAAATAGAAATTGGGAAAATTGGCGTCTCATGATGACCCAAGCCAGAATCAGTAGCCATTAAATAATTACGCATAACCATACGTCCCTCAGGCGAAACATCAGTACCAAAATTAATTGAAGAAAATGGCACCTGTGCCCCCGCACGAGAATGCATCGTATTTAAATTATGAATAAAAGCCTCCATTGCTTGATAAGTAAGCCTATCAGTCTTAGAAAGTGCCTTATCATAACTCATCTTAAATAATCTTTTAACCTCATCTGACCCCTTCGCATAACCATCAAACATAGACAAATCAACAGAAATAGACTTAAGTTTATCAATATCTTTCGCAATCCTATCCATATTAATGAAATTACCAAACTCCGTAAAATCTAAATAATCACAAATACTTTGTTTAAACTGTTTCTTAAAAGTACACAAAACCCCTGGAGCCATATAAAAATCAAAAGCCGGAATCGCTTGCCCACCATGCTGATCATTTTGATTAGCTTGAATCGCAATCGCCGCAAGAGCCGAATAACTCATAATATCCTTAGGTTCTCTTAAATGACCATGCCCAGTAGAAAAGCCACCAGAAAATAACTTCTTCAAATCAATCTGACAACAAGTAGTCGTTCCCATTGGCATAAAATCCATATCATGAATATGAATATCACCATTCTCATGAGCCTCCGCAAACTTCTTCTTCATCAAATAAGACTTCGCAAACTCCTTAGATACAGTACTACCATACTGAAGCATCGTACCCATAGCCGTATCCCCGTCAACATTCGCATTCTCCCTTTTCGCATCTTCCTCATGAGCCGACTTAAGTCCAAGACTCTCAATAGCCTTCAAAAACTTATGTTGCTTCTTCTCACCAAAGAAAGCCTGACGTGAAGCACTTCTACGCTCACGATACTCCGCAAAAGACTCATAAACATCATCAAAGCCTTCCTTCTTAAGTTCATCTTCAATTAAATCTTGAACTTCTTCTATTTTAATTCTCTCCAAAGAAGAAAAATCAGAAGCAATCCTTTTCAAAACAGATATATAAACCTTATTAACATCCTTCAAAGAATACTTATAATCCTCACCATCAGGAGTCTTAATCGTATCAAATCCTTTTTTAATAGCAAGGGCAATCTTAGTTCCATCCCATTCTACCTTCTTGCCATTTCTTTTAACAACCTTCAAATTAGAAAGTTCTTCTTCAAGTTTCTTTTCATCATTAACTACCATGTCCTACCTCCTATTTACACTCCCATTATTGCACCTTTCACCCCTCATGTCAATAGAAAAATGTTCGTATTTTTTAACCACCCGTTTTCACAAAAAAACTCTCCCTTATTTTTCAACAATTTCCCAAAAAAATTAACTTTCAAAAAAATTATTTTTTTACAAAATTAAAAAAATAGACAAAAAGAAAAAAACAAATAAATCAAAAAGTACTTATTTTAAAAGGTTTTATATCAAAATAGTTCAAAAGCAAAAAACAAAAAAACTCAAAAACCTTAAAAAAACAAAAAACCAAAAAAACATATTTTTTCAAAAAATTACTTTCATAAACAAAAAATAAAAACAAATCCCAAACATTCACAAAAAGCGAACATACATAAACAAAAATAAAACGCATATAATTTTCTAGGTGAAACTATGACAAAAAAAATACTTATACTAATCATTCTTATAACCCTAATAACAGGATGTAAAGAAAAAGAAATAAATTCCATAATAGAAGAAGACAAAAAAGTCTCCATAAACTATCCCGTAACAAACATCAATCCCCTAGATGATATAGTAAGTTCATACGTAAATAACACATACGAAAACTTCAAAACAAAATACAAAAAAATAAAAAATAAAGAACTAAACATATCCTACACATACAAAGAAGTAAACGACAATATAATAAACATAAGCATAAACACCTACATAAAAGCAGACAAAAACATAAACAAAATCAAAACCTTCACCTACAACAAAAAAGAAAAACAATTCCTCACCTTAGAAAACATTGTCAAAGACCTAGATGCCCTAGACTACGACATAAAAAAATCACTCCTAGAAAAATACCAAGAAGCCGACATGGATTACCTTTCAAATGTAAATTTAGACTACTTCACCATAGATGATAAAAACCTCACCATATACCTAGGCCAAACAATCTTAAAACAAAAAACAAACGAACTAATATATCTAGACATCCCCCTAAACTCCCTAAACCTATTAATAGACATCGACAAAACAAAAGGAAACGACAAATACTTCGAACTAAAAAAAAGAAACATAAGCTACAACGATAAAATAATCGCTCTCTCCTTTGATGATGGTCCAAGCAAATACACAGATAAAATTCTAGACATCCTAAAAAAAAATGACGCCGTTGCCACCTTCTTTGTAGTTGGAAACAAAGTAAATTTCTACAAAGAAACCCTAAACAAAATGCTAAAAAACGGAAACGAAATAGGCAATCATTCATATAGCCATAAATACCTAAATCGTCTATCAGAAAATGAATTTAAAGAAGAAATAAACAAAACCCAAGAAGAAATAAAAAAAATAACCGGCTTTACACCAACCCTCTTTAGACCAACATATGGAGGTTACACAGACAAACTAAAAACATACACCGACCTAACATTTACCCTATGGGATGTAGACTCAAAAGACTGGAAAGTAAAAACAAAAGAAAAAATCCTAAACAATATAATACCAAACGTCAAAGACGGAAGCATAATCCTCATGCACGACAACCATGAATATGCCAAAAACGCCCTAGAAGACGAAATAAAAATTCTAAAAGACAAAGGATATAAATTCGTCACCATATCAGAACTACTAGAACTTAAAAAAATAAGGGAAAATGAGTGAATAACTACAACCTAGAAGAATCATCACTAATAAAAAAACAAATAACCTTATCACTAATCCTTCTAATAACCATCACAATATCAATAACCCTATCATATAACGAACTAAAAAAAATGAAAAACGAAAAAGAAATCTACCCCCCAAAAAAACAAAAACTAATAAATCAAATAAACAGAATAATAGCCCTACTAATAGCCATAGGATATCTATTAATAAACATAAAAGACAAAAAAATAAAAACCAAATACCAAAAAAACATAAAAAATGCAGACCTTCAAATCCTAGTTAGCCTAATATCATTAATAAGTTCCATCATAGTACTTTATATAGCCTTTTCCAAAGAAAACGAAGAAATAGAATTAGAAAACCCCGAAGACTAAAAAAAGAAGACCTATCTAGCCTCCTCAGTTACCCTAGTTTCACGGATAACAACAACTTTAATTGTACCAGGATATTGAAGATTTTCTTCAATTTTTTCTTTAACCTTACGCGCTACATTAAAACTTTCCAAATCACTAACACACTCAGGTTTTACAATAACCCTAAGTTCCCTACCAGCCTGAACCGCATAAGTCTTCAAAACACCTTCAGTCTCATTACCAAGCTTCTCAAGTTCAGAAAGCCTTTGAATATAATTCTCAAGAGAATCATTCCTAGCCCCAGGACGAGATGCTGACAAAGTATCAGCAATAGCCACAAGAACCGAAATCACACAATTAGCCTCACAATCACCATGATGAGAAGCAATCGCATTAACAACAGTCTCACATTCCTTATACTTGTTAGCAATCTTCACACCAATCTCAACATGACTACCAGTAGCCTCATGATCAATCGACTTACCAATATCATGTAAAAGTCCAGCCCTCTTAGCCAAACTAACACTTTCACCAAGCTCAGATGCTAAAAGTCCAGCCAAATTAGCCACCTCAATAGAATGTTGCAACGCATTCTGTCCATAACTAGTCCTAAAATGAAGCTTACCAACAAGTAAAGCAAGCTCAGGATCCATCTTTGTAATACCAAGTTCAAATAAAGCATTCTCACCATACTCAAGTAACTTACTTTTCATATCAGAAGAAGCCTTGTCATAAACCTCCTCAATACGGCCCGGATGAATACGACCATCCTTAATAAGAGTCTCCAAAGTAACCCTTGCAATCTCACGTCTATAAGGGTCAAAACAAGAAAGAACAATAGCCTCAGGCGTATCATCAATAATCAAATCAACACCAGTAACCGCCTCAAGCGTCCTAATATTCCTTCCTTCTCTACCAATAATACGGCCCTTCATCTCATCATTAGGAAGCGTAACAACCGTAACCGTCTTCTCATTAGCCACATCACCCGCATACCTTTGCATAGAAGATGCAATCAAAGACTTAGCCCGCTTATCAGCCTCTAACCTAGCCGTAGCCTCACGATCCTTAATATAAGAAGCAATTTCCAAATCCATCATATCAGAAACCTTCTTCATCAAAACATCAGAAGCCTCCTTTTTAGAATAACCCGCAATCTTCTCTAATTGCTTAAATTGTTCATCCTTCGCATTCGAAAGCTCCACTTGCTCCTTTTGAAGTTCTTTTTGTTTTTCCAATAAATTATTTTCTTTTTCCTCTAAGAGCTGTTCCCTATTTTGTAAAGTCTGATCACGAAGAGTCATACTCTCCTCACGTGCTAAAAGCCTAGACTCAGAATCCTTAATCTCTTGCTTTTTCTCACGAATTTCCCTATCAGCCTCATCCTTTATCCTAGAAGCTTCCGTCTTAGCCTCTAAAATGCTTTCACGCTTTAATTTATCAGCTTCCATCTTTGCCTCTTCAATAGCAGCCATAGCCTTACGAGAAAGAGCAAAGCCTCTTACATAATTTAGTATTATCATAAAAATAATACCAACAAAAAGTCCAATAATAATTAGCAAAATGGAGAAAATAACACTTGACATATCTTTACCTCCATATCTAAAGTGAAAACAGTTTCACCCAAAACTATTGTATCAAGTGTTTACCAAATAAGTCAAGCAAATTTTAACACACCCAAAAGAAAAAGTAATAAAATTACTTTTTCAAATCCTTAGATACAACTTTACCAACATTATAAAATTCACGAACCTTCTTATTAATCTCATCACGAATTTTAGGATTAGCCTTCAAATACTCCTTAACATTCTCTTTACCTTGTCCAATTTTCTCACCATTATAAGCATACCAAGCACCAGACTTATTAATAATATTAGCATTAGAACCCAAATCAATAAGTTCACCTTCAAAAGAAACACCAGTTCCATACATAATATCAACCTCACAAGACTTAAAAGGTGGCGCCATCTTATTCTTAACAACCTTTATCTTAGTCTTATTACCAACAATATCCGTTCCAAGCTTAATAGCCTCACTTCTTCTAATATCAAGCCTAATAGAAGAATAAAACTTTAAAGCACGCCCCCCAGGAGTCACCTCAGGATTACCAAACATAACCCCAACTTTTTCACGAAGTTGATTAATAAAAATAGCCACCGTACCAGTCTTATTAATAATACCAGCAAGTTTACGTAAAGCCTGACTCATAAGCCTAGCCTGAAGCCCAACATGAGTATCACCCATCTCACCTTCAATCTCCGCCTTAGGAACCAAAGCAGCAACCGAATCAACAACAATTACACTTATAGCCCCACTACGAACCAAAGCCTCAGTAATCTCCAAAGCCTGCTCCCCATTATCAGGCTGAGACAAAAGTAAATCATCAATATTAACCCCTAATCTTTGAGCATACTGTGGATCAAGAGAATTCTCAGCATCAATAAAAGCTACCTTACCACCAAGTTTCTGTGCCTGTGCAATCGCATGTAAAGCAAAAGTAGTTTTACCACTAGACTCCGGTCCAAAAATTTCCACAATACGTCCCTTAGGATAACCACCAATTCCCAAAGCAACATCAAGAGCTATACTTCCACTAGGAATAACATCAATCTCCCTTTTTTCATTATCCCCAAGTCTCATAATAGAACCTTTACCAAATTGTTTTTCAATATCAGAAAGGACCTGTTTTAAATTTTGATCATTATCATTTATAGTTTTCGACATTAAATTTCCTCCTTAAAAACTCCTACAAACTAATTATAAACAATAAAAAAACAAATGTCAACCGTTTTAACGAACATTTGTTCTAAATTATCCAATACTAAACCTCGAATCATCATATACATAATTAGAAGCAATCTCCGAATCCGTAAGTGCCTTTTTATTTATAACAAAACTATAAACATTTCCATATAAATAATCAGAAGAAATACTAGGATCCGCACTAAATCCAATAAACAAAAGATTATCAGAAGAAGCTAAATCACCTCCAGTAGAAATTCCCCCTTGCAAACTAACACCATTCAAATAAACATAAACACCATTACCACTTTGATAAACCGCAGTAAGCTCAATCTTCTTACCAAAAATTTTATTAGAAGAATCAGAAATACTCTTACAAGAAGTATTACCTTCACTAGTATAATAACAAACATCAATTCCCTCATTAGTTGCTATCGCATAAATACCTGTATTACCACTATAATATCCCCAAATACCACCAGAACCAGAAACAAGTTCCAAAACCGCAGTAATCGTAAACTCATTGCCAAGACTAGATTGCTTTATACCCGTATTAACATTCAAACCATTTTGAAAAGTAAGATAATGACTAAAAGCATTATAATTACTATCATAATTATTTATAATCGCATCATGTCCATTATTACTAACATCCTTCCAAATAATCTTCGAATTACTACTTGTAGGCATCTGATAACCATCATAAATCGCATAAATAGACTCAGAAGAACTATACCCAGAAGAAACATTATTAATCGCATTTTCCTTAAGTTTGTCCAAACTCAACTTTCTATTACCAAGAATCGCAATAGTACTAAGCATAATCACCAAAAACAAAGCCAGCAAACTATAAAGCAAAGCCGAACTTATAAAACCATTTCGTTTCAAAATAACCCCTCCTATTATTATAATTATATAATTTTTTTCAAAAATTTACAATAAAAAATAGGCAATTAACCATCACATGCCCATTTTTATACATAAATTAATATAGGTGATATATATGCGCTTTTGGTATGGAAAAGGTAAATGGTGTATACTAGGACTAATATTCTCAGTATTATTCTTCTACCAACTAATAATCGCCCTAATAGTCGTCACAAGATTTAACATATTCTTACTATTTCTATTCATAATAATGGTCTTCATATCAGCATTCAAACTATTTTGGTAAAAGCTAAAAAGCTTTTTTATTTTCCCCTAATAGAAGAAGACTTATACAAAATATCAATCTCCTTGCTAATCAAAAGACACATATCATAATTAGACTTATCAAACTTAATCAAAGGAGGCATACATATAAGAATATACAAAAGCCTCCTTTCCTCCTCATAAAGCGGATAATGCTTTTCATACTCCTTAAACAAATCCTCAAAATCAAAATTAATAGCCTCATTTCGATAAAGCTTATAAAGATCAAAAACAGGAGACCCAATCTTAGCCTTTTCCCAACTAACCAAATAAGATTTTTCATTACGAAGAAAATGATCAAGCCTCAAATTATTGTGCAAAACCACACTTCTTTGTTTTCTCTTCCCCTTAACAAGCAAATACCACTTATCCAAATCAGATTTACACAAATCAATCATCTGATATATCTTAGAAATATTTCTCGCAAGCAAATATTCACTAGGACTCATAAAAACCTTAGACTCAATAACCGTAATCAAATCAGTATAATAACCATATAAATAAGATAAATTATTATCCAAATCCTCATACATCTGTTCAAACTCATTTAAATCAATCTCCTCATAATGAGTTGTTTTACTATGCAAAAGAGAAACCAAAATAATCAAATCAAAAATTTTCTGAGAATCAGGAATACAAGGAGAAGAAACATAATCACAAATCTGATAATCATCCAAAGAAACATCATTCAAATAACTAGGAATATAATCAAAATTCCTAGTCTTCAAATAATTAATAACCTTACCATTAAAAGGTTCATCCTTAAAAACAAACTTACCCTTATCAGTATTTACAATAATAACCTTACCCCTTGTTTCATACCCCTTAGGAACTAAATCATACTTTTTTAAAGCCTCATTAACTCTCATTAGCCGGCACAATTATCTTATCACCAATCTTAACATCAGATAAATTATTATAATCCTCCAAAGCCTCTCTAGTCACACCATAATCATTAATAATAGACTCAGTCGTATCATTCTCAGTCACAATATGAACCTTATAAACCGTATAACTCTCATTTTCATCAAGATTATCAAATATAGACTTACCAGATAAAACATCAAGTTTTAAAGAATCATCCTTCAAAGAAGAAACCTCCTTAACCTCATCAGTAGTATCCACATTAGAAACATCCTCTTTATCTAAAGCAGAATCAAAAGAAATTTCCTTAACTTCTTCATTTCTAACCAAATCCTCACAAAGACTAATATCATCAACAAGAAGCGAAATACTAACCGTAAGAATCTTACTATTTACAACCTCATAATAAAAATCATCAATCAAAACCGAAGAAGAATCAATATCATACTTCTTATCAACACTTATATTAAAAGGAAGCTCATACTCAAACGGATCCAAAGAAGAAGAAGCATCCGTAATCTTATAATCACCACTTATAATAAACTTCCCCTTTATAACCCCTTCCTTCTGCACAATAACCTCATGCTCAAGTGAAATACTATTAATCAAAGCAATATTAGTATCAAAGACAATATCTTTTTTAAATGGCACAATTTTTTTCATACTATTTCCTCCCAATTAATTATATTAATAAAATCCACAATTTATTCACTCAATTGAGAATCAAGAGATACAATTTTAAATCCCTTACCATTAATATAATTTATAATATTTAAAAATTCATCCTCCAAAGAAGAAGACATAGAAAAAGCCAAAATATTCCCAGATTTCAAATTATCCTTAACATTTATATAAGGATTTTTATCAATAATAATAGGCATTATCGTATAAGAATTTTGAACCCTGCACACATCCAAAACATCCTTATCCCTTTCTTTAACCAAACAATAACTACCCTTCTGCTTAGTATTAGTAATAATCGTCTTCATCCAAATAAAATCACCACCAAAATAATCACCATCATTACCCAAAGAACCAATCGTATGACCAGAAGAAATAAGCCCCATAACCTGATTATAATTTCTCTCCAAATACCCACTAGTTATAAAAATAGATACCTTAACATTAGTTTCATTCAAAACATCAATAATCTTACTCAAATCAGAAGAAGTAAAAGCCATAATAACAAGACCAATCTCCTTATCTACACCACTAGAACCAACAACATACTTATCAAGATTATCCCGAAGCCTATACGTTGGATAACTCTTCTTATAAACAAGAAACTTATCATTAAAATAACCAATTTCCCTCATCTTATCATAACTCTTATAAACATCAACTTTAAAAGAAGCCTTACCCGAAATAATAGTATCAGAAGAAATAATAGCCTCACTTCCATCAGACTCATACAAAGAAGCCTTACTAGAAATCAAATCAAAAAGAGAATCAGACTGCTTAGATGTCATACTAACCTCATTAGAATAAACAAAACTCCCAAACAAAAGAGTCAAAATTCCAATAACCTGAAAACCTTTCTTCATAACCTCACCTAATAAATCATATTCATATCCTCACCCCCTAAGCACAAATACATATAATATTTTAGAAAGGGGTAACCATATGAATTACAATAACTTTAAACCATACTATAATCAAAACAGCTCAAACGATAGATTCATAGGAGGAGGATTTCTAGGTCCATTCGTCCTAGGTGGTATAACAGGAGGCCTCGTCGCACCATTTTTTACAGGAAGCTATAACAATAGACCAAACTATTACTATCCATCCTACTACTATCCAAACTATTACACACCATACACACCTTATAGGCCATATAGACCATACTAAAAAAAACTATCATAACGATAGTTTTTTCTTATACTCACATACCCTTTCATCCAAAGCCTTAATAAGCCTCTCAATATCAGAAACATTAGAAAGCCTTACGCCACTAGCGTATATATGACCACCACCACCAAACAAAGCAGCCACATCATTAATTATAGGTCCCCTCGATCTAATAGAAATCCTATAAACATTCTGATCCTTATCATAGCTAGCCGTCATCCAAACAAGCATCTCCTTAATAAAATTAAAATTATTAACCATATTACCAGGAGTAGCCACATCAACACCATACTCCTTTAAAACATCATCATCAACAACAATATAACCAAGACCATTATCCGTAATATCAAAATTCAAAGACAAATAGCCTTGAAACCTTATCTCCTTATAAGGTCTCATATAAAGATTATCATATACCTCAGTAATATCAATATCACACTTTGAAATAAGCCATGAAATAAGTTCAAAAGTCTTAGGAGTGCTATAAGCATACATAAACCTATTAGTATCCGCAACAATACCAGCATAAAGCTTCAAAGCAGCCTCCTTATTAATCTTTAATCTAGTATTACAAACAAGCTCAACAATCATTTGAGAAGCCGAAGAAGCCTTATCATCAATCCACTCCAAATCACAAGTCTTCTCAATAAAAGGATGATGATCAATCTTTATAGAATTTTTAACCAAAACAGGATCAATCCCATCAACCCGATTCCTATCAGGAGTATCAGTAACAATAAGCAAAAAATCAGACAAATCATCTAAAAGCCTATCAACATCACCAAAATACCTAAACCTACTAGTAGGAGCCCCAATAACATAAACCTCCTTAGAAGGAAAAGTATTCTTAATAATATCCTTAAGACCCATAGCACTACCCAAAGCATCAGGATCAGGACCCCTATGCCTTGCAATAACAATCGTATTAGCCTTTTTTATCCTTTTGTATATCTGCTTATATATATTCATAAAACACCTCTATTTAAGTAAATTATAAGTCTCCAAAGCCATAACAACCTCTTCATCAGTAGGAACAACATAAACCTTAATCAAAGAATCAGAAGAAGAAATAACCCCACTATTAGTTTTCCCAAACTTAGAAATCTGCTTATTCGCACTCTCATCCAAAAATATTCCAAGCTTATTAAGCCGATTAATCAAAGAAGCCCTAAACCCTATAGCATTTTCACCAACACCACCACATAAAACAATCGCATCAATTGAAGAAAGCTGCAAATAATACTTCGCAATATTAGAAGAAACACTATTAACATAAATCTTATTCGCAAGTATCGCTTTAGGATCACCAGCTAAAATACCCTTTTCCAAATTTCTATTATCAGCCCCGCCTTTATAAATACCATCAAGACCACTTTCCTTATTCAAAATATCATCAATTTCATCCAAAGAAAGAGAAGAAACCTTAGACAAATAAGGTAAAAAACTATAATCAATAGTCCCACTTCTATTTCCCATAACAAGACCACAATTAGCCGTAAAACCCATAGTATTATTAATAGAAACACCATCAGAAACCGCCGTAATAGAAGCCCCATTGCCAATATGACAAATAATCAAATTAGGCTTCTTACCCAAAATTTTTTCCATATAAGAAGTAATATACTGACAACTAAGACCATGAAAACCAAATTTCCTAATACCATACTTTAAATACCACTCATAAGGAATCGGATAAATATAATTTTCTTCCAAAATTGTATGATGAAAAGCCGTATCAAACAACGCATACTGCAAAACATCATGTGCCTCCTCCTTAAAAGCCTTAATGCCAGAAAGTTGTCCTTCCATATGAGCCTTAGAAAGAGGCATAATTTCCTCAAGTCTTTTAATCTCATCAGAATCAAGTAAAGTAGGCAGATACTTACCAGCCCCATTTACAATCCTGTGACAAATAGCCCCAATTTCATCCAAAGAAGAAATAACCTTAAAAGAAAACAAAGAAGAAATCAAAACCTTAACCGCAGATAAATGATCCTCTAACCTTCCAGAATAATTAAAAACCTCACCATCTTTAATAATCTTCCAACAAGAATCCTCACCAATCTTCTCAATATAACCATAAATAAGTACATCCTCTTGTGGCATCTCATAAAGCTTAAACTTAAGCGAAGAACTCCCCGCATTTACCGCCAATATTTTCATAAAACATCAACCTCCTATAAATCATAAACCTGATATCCACAATTAGGAAAATCACCCTTAAGCAAATCACCATCATCAGGAATACCATTAACCACATAATAAATTGCTCGCGCCAAGCCACTATGTGTAACCAAAAGAATTGTAGAAGAAGGAAAAACAAAAGAAAAATCATCAACTATCTTCCGTGCCCTAGCAAGCACATCCAAAACACACTCAACACCATAACCCGAAAAATTCAAATTATAATCCCAAAGTTCCTTAGGATTAGTATCACAAATAAGCTTTCCCTCATTTTTTCCATAATTCCTTTCAATAAAAATATTCTTAACAACAATAGGCAAATCAGTTATCTCCCGTGCCGTCTCATAAGCCCTACTCAAAGGAGAAGAAAAAGCAAAATCAAAATGCACACAAAAAAGCTTATCACCCAACTCCTGAGCCTGCTTAATCCCACGTTCAGTAAGACTAGTTTCACTTCTCCCACTTACCTTCCTTAAAGTATTATTAACAGTCTCTCCATGCCTAACAACATATAGTCTCATAAACCTACTCCTTTGCTACCCAAATAGAAGAAATCAAATCATGAAGTCCCCTTCTATCATCTCGAAATAATATCATAAAAATACTCACCAAAACCAAAACAACCTGAACAAACCCCAAAACAGAAACAAATACAAAATACAAATCACCAGGAACAAAAACAGAAGCCAAAATAACAACAATTAAATATAAAAGTCCATTTATAACAAGACACCTTAAAAAAAGTCCCTTTAAACAACAAGCACCCTTAAAAGATAACCTAAGAATCATCATTCCAACCGTCTTTCCTTTATTAAAATAAGGAAAAATAACAAAATACAAAAAGATATAAATAACATTAATAATATTAAGAAAAAGATTATTAATATCCATCTCCTTATACAAAACACTATTATCCTTAAAATAAGTCATAAAAGAAATATCCCCATTAAAATATTTAAGTGCATTAGCATTCATATCACCATAAATATCTTTCGTATCAGGACCATACAAAACATTAATAGCGCCAAGCAAAACCAAAAGAATTATCATATCAATCAAATAAGCACGCACTCTATCCCCTAAACTTGCTCTCATATAAATTCCCTTACTTTCCTATTAATTATAACACGAATTTAAAAAAATATAGCAAAAAAACTTTAGAAACACCCTAAAGCTTCATACTACTTAGTAATTTCCTTCAAATAATCATCCAAAATCCGATTAAAATCATCAGCCCTAGTAGTCTTATATAACTCATTTTTAACCTCACCAGTCTTAAAAAGACCCTTAAGATAATAACTAACATGCATCCTCATCTCACATACCGCTACCCTCTCAGGTTTATACCTAAGCAAATAAGAAAGATGCTTCTTAGCCATACCAACCTTATCAAAAGCCGTAGGAGCAGAAGGAAAAGTGCCACTTTCCAAATACATAACCGAATCTCTTATAATCCAAGGATTACCCAAAGCCGCCCTTCCAATCATAACAGCATCACAAGAAGTTTCATCCATACACCTCTTAGCATCATTTGGACTCTTAATATCACCATTACCAATCACCGGAATATTAACCGCATCCTTAACCTTCTTAATAATACTCCAATCAGCCTTACCACTATAACCCTGAGACCTAGTACGTCCATGAACCGCAATCGCCGAAGCCCCAGCCTTCTCACAAACCCTAGCAATCAAAGGCGCATTAATAGAATTCAAATCCCAGCCACTCCTAATCTTAACCGTAACAGGAACAGAAACACTATCACAAACAGCCTTTACAACCTCATAAGCAAGCGAAGGATCCTTAAGCAAAGCACTACCAGAATTAGCCCTCAAAGCCACCTTTGGAACAGGACAACCCATATTAATATCAATCATCTTAACACCATAATCACAAACCAAAATAGAAGCCGCTCTAGCAAGCACCGAAGCATTAGAACCAAAAAGCTGAATTGCAACCGGAATAGATAAATCATCAATACCATTAAGCATATCAAAAGTCTTCTTATTACCGCGAACAATAGCCTCCGCACTAATAAGCTCACTAACAGCATATCCTAAACCCATCTCTTCACAAATCTTCATATAAGCAGGATTAGAAACCCCCGCCATCGGCGCTAAAAGAACCCTACTTTTAATATCAACATCTCCAATTTTCCACATAAAGCCTCACCCTAACAATCACTATCAGAAACCTCTACATAATCAAAATAATATCTCTTAGTATCACTAGAAACCTTCACATAATCATTCTTAACCTCACAGTTCTTATCCCCAACACTCTTATCAATATAACCATTATCCACAAGAGTTTGATAAGAAACATTACCATTACTACGAATAGAAGAATTACCCTCAAGTTGCTTAGGAAAATCATCTGCATTATCATAAACATATTCAGAAACACCAGATATAATCCTATCCTGAACCGCACTATCAATATTACCTTGTTCCTTATTCAAAACACTAACAATAGAAGGAAAAGCCACCAACGCAATAAGCGCCAAAATAACAATCGAACCAATAAGTTCAATCAAAGTAAATCCATTTTTATTCATAAAATCACCACATCTATTGTATCACGCAAAGAAAAAAAAAGAAAGAGATTAACCAACCTTATGAAAATCTAATCTCAACTTATCCGCAATAGTAACCACAAACTCAGAATTAGTCGGCTTTGCCTTATCAATATCCACACTATATCCAAAAAGTTCCTCCATAAAATCAATATTCCCCCTATTCCAACTAACCTCAATCGCATGCCTAATAGCCCTCTCAACCCTAGAAACCGTCGTATCAAACTTAGAAGCAAGAGATGGATAAAGTTCCTTCGTAATCCCACCTATCACACTAGGATCTTCAAAAATAATACCCACAGCTTCCCTTATATATTGATATCCCTTAATATGCGAAGGAATACCAAGTTCATGAAGCATCTTAGTTATAGACACCTGCAAATTACTATTATAAAAATCAATATTCTTATCATCCTGTTTCTTAGAAGTAACATCATATATCCTTTGCTTCAAAGCATCCAAATCAAAAGGCTTTAAAATATAATAATTAACCCCATACTCAGAAACCTCACGAATAACCTCAGCCGCATTATAACTAGTAGCCACAATAACATTTTTACTAATTGACTTTTCCTTCATCTTCCGAAGTACATAAATACCATCCTGACCTGGCATAATCAAATCAAGAACAACCAAATCAACACTATCAAGATTACTTTCCAAAACCTCAATACCTTCCTTACCATTATGAGCCTCAAAACAAATATCAATATCCGAAACCTTCTTAAAATACTCCCTTACCATCTCAATTAAATTAACATTATCATCTATCATTAAAACATTTATTTTTTCCATATTTCTATATCTCCTTTACAATTAAAATTATACAAAACATTTACACATTTTACTAGAGTAAATAATAGCTACTTTTGTCGAAAACAAAAGAGAAGCTACCTAACAACTTCTCTAATTTTTAATAAATTATCCACATCCGTAGAAGCAGACCCAACAAGATAACCAGAAACCCCTTCAATATCATTAATCATATCAATATTTTTCTCATTCACACTACCACCATAAAATATCTTAAATCCAGGTTTCAGACTTCTTATATAATCAACCCTATCCTTAATAATATTTCTATCCAAAGCCTTACCAGTTCCAATAAAACAAACAGGCTCATAAGCAATAATCACCGAAGACGAAGAAACACCATCAAGTCCATCTTCAAGTTGCTTCTTAAGGCAAGCCTTATAATCGTCCAAATTATCCTCACCAACACACAAAATAGGAATAAGACCATTTTTTAAAGCAAGCTTTATCTTCTTATTAATAACATAATCATTCTCACCAAAAATTCTTCTTCTTTCACTATGACCAACAATAACATATAAAGCCCCTAAAGACCTAGCCTGCAAAGCCGAAATCTCACCAGTATAAGCCCCAGACTCCTCATCATAAATATTTTGAACACCAGTCGTAATACCATTTGAAATAAAATAAGAAACATACAAAGAAGAAGGACAAACAACCAAACCAGAAATATCGTAAATACGAGAAACATACTCCTTAACTTCATCAAAACTCATATTCATCTTATGATTAGCTACAATTAATTTTTCCATGGAAACACCTTCTTCATAAAATCAAAAAAATGACTTTCTAACTTCTTATTCTGATTATTTATAGCCATCAAATAAACATCCATAACAGCCAAAGCAAAATACTTAGAAGAATGTTTATCCGCACTATTTCTAGCCCCAGTCATAAGGCTAGATAAAAGCCTTTTATCTTTCATAACCTTAACAATAATATCACAGCATTCTTCCTCATCCTTAAACAAATAACCATTAAGGCCATCAATAACCGTATTCCTAAAACTCTCATCATCAATACACAAAGAAGGAAGCGAAGATGCCATCGCCTCAACAATAGTAAGTCCCTGAGTCTCACTTTGTGAAGCCGAAATAAAAACATTACCCAAACTATAATACAAAGGAACATCATCCCAAGATACCTTACCAGTAAAAATAATATTATTATCGCACCCCATATCACAAGTAAACTTCATATACTCATCCTTATCAGGGCCATCGCCAATTATAACCAACTTAAAATTAGGATAATCATCCTTAAGCATCTTAACAACCCTTATCAAAAAAGGAATATTCTTCTCCTCTGCAATCCTACCAACAAAAATAGCCACAAAATCTTTCTTAGACAAATTATATCTTTGCCTAAGCAAAGAAATATCCTTCAAAGAAATCTTTTCTCTATAAAACCTTTCAACCTCAATACCCGTTGGAATAATATGAATATTTCTCTCAACATTATATTTCTTCTTAAAAAGATCATAAGCCTTCTTAGTAGGTACAATAAGCTCAGTTATCGTCTTATCACAATAAAACTTAGTCAAATACTCAAGCAACTTCTTACTAGACTTATCAAAATGGCCCTTAGTAATATAATAAATATAATCCTCATACATCGTATGATAAGTATGCACAATAGGAATATTATATTGTTTCGCAAAAAGCCTCGCAAAAGTTCCAATCGCAAACTCCGTTTGTGAATGAATAACATCCAAATCCCAACTCTTAATCATATTAATAGCCTTAATAGGATAAATACTCGTAAGCCTAGAATCATAAATCCCAGTTGGAATACCAGGAATCTTAAGAACCTTCTCTAAAGAATCATACTCATACTTAAAAGATGACAAATTAGCCGTCACAACATACACCTCATGGCCATTTTTCTCAAGAGCATTCTTAAGCATAAGCTCACTAGTAACAAGACCACTAATATAAGGAGTATACGTCTCCGAAAATATACCTATTCGCATTTTTAATCTTCTCCTTTACTTAGGGATATAGCACCAACAACAAGGCCAAAATAATAAGTAATAAGCCTCCAAGTAAGCATAATTATTGATAATTTAGCCGAAACAATAAAAACCCCAAAAAACATAACAAAACCATACTCAAGTCCGCCAGTCCCACCAGGTATTGGTACAAAAGAACCAATAAGCATAACATAAGCCGACGTAACAATAACAACAAACGGATTAACATACTCCGAAAGTCCAAGTATCAAAAAATATGGAATCAAATACAAAAATACCAAAGCCATAAAATTAATAAAAATAATTTTAATAAAATGGCCCTTACTTTTCATAAGAATAATTGCAGACCTGTGAAAATCATCAATAACACTTTCAGTCTTCATTAAAAACTTTTCCTTATCCTTAATAATCCTTAACTTAGCCCCAATCTTAATCGCAAAATCAAGTAAAAATTTATTACCCTTTCTATTAAAAGCCAAAACAAACAGACCAATAATAACCGCAACGTTTACAAGATAACCTAAAATAACCAATTTCTTAAGAAAATCATTAGACGGAAATATACCAAAATAATAATTAGCAAAAATAGCAATAGTGCCAAGCAAAATCAAAGAAATTTGATAAACAACAAAATCTTGAATAACAATATTAGTACCCTTTTCCAAAGAAATCCCCTGTTTTTTCAACCTATACACCTGATAAGGCTGACCACCAATTGAAAAAGGTGTAATTCCATTAAAAAACTGAGTATCAAGCATAAGCTTAAAAGACTTAGAAAAAGAATAATTAGAATCAAACTTCCTAACACAATAATAAATTACCAAAGATTTCAAAAGCCAATAAAGAAAAAGAGAAGAAACAGCAAGTACAAGATAAGAAACCTTAAAAGAAAACATATATCCCATTTTTTCATAAAAATCATCTTTTAAAGCAAAAATAAGAACTATTAGAGTAACAAAAATAATAATAACAGAATTAAATACTTTATTCTTTATCATCAATAATATCTAAAGCAGAAAGTTTTTTTCCTTCTAGTAGTTCTAAACTAGCACCACCGCCAGTTGAAATATGTTTAATTTTATCCTTATAGCCTAAAGTGATAGCCGCACTTGCCGTATCACCACCACCAATAACCGTAAACGCTGAAGAATTAGTAATAACATCTAATAACTTTTTAGTACCCTCTTGAAATTGCTCACATTCAGTATAACCCGCAGGACCATTCCAAAAAACAGTCTTACTATCCTTCAAATATTGCTTAAATACCTTAACAGTACCAGGACCAATATCAAAGCCATAATCATCAGAAGCAATTTCATTTATAAACTTAACCTTACCGCTATCATTTACATCCTTAGCCGTAACAACATCAATAGGTAATATAACCTTATCCTCATACTTACTCAAAATATCAACACAATATGATAAATAATCCTCAGAAACAAAAGATTTACAAGACTTAAAACCAGCAGCCTTCAAAAAAGTAAAAGCCATAGCACCACAAATCAAAACATTATCAGCCTTTTTCGCAAGTGACTCAATAACTCCAATCTTATCATCAACCTTAGAACCACCTAAAATAACCACAAAAGGTCTCTTAGGTTCCTTAGAAATCTTAGACAAAACCTTTAATTCATCAGCCACCAAAAGACCAACACCACTAGGCAAAATCTTCGCAATACCATAAGTAGAAGCATGCTTGCGATGTAAAGTACCAAAAGCATCATTTATAAAAATATCACCAAGAGAAGCCCAATACTTAGAAAGAACACGACTATTCTTACTTTCCCTATTACCTTTAATATCCTCAAATCTAGTATTTTCAAGCAAAACAATATCCTTGTTTTTCATAGTAGAAATAACCTTTTCTACCTCCTCACCACGAGTCTCAGGAATAAAAACAACCTTCATATCAAGTAATTCTCTAAGCCTATCAGCCACAATCTTAAGAGAATATTTCTCCTTATCCTCCAAAGAATTAACCCTGCCTAAATGAGAAAGCAAAATAACCTTCGCCCCTCTATTAACCGCAAATTTAATAGTCTTTAAACTAGCCTTAATACGCGTATCATCAGTAATAACCCCATCAATGATAGGTACATTAAAATCACATCTAATTATTACCTTCTCACCCTTCAAATCAAAATCTTTAATAGTCTTCTTCATAAAAAAATTCCTCCCTTTTATCCATTATAAGTACATGTAATCATTTTACCCTCTTTTTTGGCAGTTAAATTATCACTAGTGTCTTCCTTAACCGTAATATCCTTATCAGGATCCTTCAAAGAACCCTTCAAATAACCTTCATCAGCTAAAACACTTGTAGAAAATGAATACGTACCATTATCAGAATCAAACAAAGTCTTAAGCTCATCATTTTCAGAGTTAACCTGAACATATGTCTCACAAGCCTCAGTAACAATCTTCTCAAATTCCTTTTTTTCATTTAACTTAGACGTTTTATTTGACTGAATCAAAGACGGAACTGCAACCAACATGATAACACCTAATAGAGCAATTACACCTATCAACTCAACCAACGTAAATCCCTTTCGCATATTATCACCTATTATCATTTTATAACAAAAATTGGCATAATACAAGAAAAAACATTAATTAAAAAGAAAAAATTTCACAAAAAAGTGAAACCCAAAATTATTTTGATATATCATATAAATACTTAGCCGTTCTTACCATCTGCGTACTATAACTCATCTCATTATCATACCAAGCAACCACTTTAACAAGTTGCCCATCAGCATCCAAAACACTAGTAAGAAGACCATCAACCAAAGCCCCATAATGACTACCAATAATATCACTAGAAACAATAGGATCCTCAGTATAACCCAAAGTCTGATTTTGATGAGATTTAAAAACATCATTAATCATAGAAACAGTAACATTCTTATCAAGTTCCAAAGTCAAATCAACAACCGAACCAGTCGTAACAGGAACTCTCAAAGCACCACCATCAAGGCGCCCATCCAAAGCAGGAATAACCTTACCAAGAGCCGTCGCCGCTCCCGTAGAAGAAGGAATAATATTAGCCGCAGCCGCTCTACCTCTTCTAGATTTTGCTCCCTTCTTATGAGGAACATCAAGAGTAGACTGATCATTAGTATAAGCATGAACCGTCGTCATATAACCCCTCTTAATTCCAAACTCATCATTAATAACATTAACCACAGGAGCCAAACAATTAGTCGTACAAGAAGCCGCACTAATAATTTGATCAGAATTATCTAAAATACCTTCATTAACACCATAAACAATCGTCTTAAGATCCCCCTTAGCAGGAGCCGAAATAATAACTTTCTTTGCCCCCGCATCAATATGGCTCATAGCCTTATCCTTACTAGTAAACTTACCAGTACACTCAAAAACCTCATCAACACCAAGTTCTCCCCAAGGCAAATTAGAAGGATCCATTTCCTTATAAACTCTTATCTTCCTATCACCAATAATAATATTCTCATCATCATAACTAATTTCATCGACCTTATAAGACCTATGAGAAGTATCATACTTAAGTAAATAAGCAAGTTGCTCCGGCTCCGTCAAATCATTAATCGCCACAACCGAAAAATCTAAACTTTCCTCCATAATCCTAAACACAAGTCTTCCAATTCTTCCAAAACCATTAATAGCTACCTTAATCATCTTATCATTCCTCTCATTCATTAAATACACCTTCACCAATAAATTCCCTTAAAATAGAATCCTTTGGTACACTTTCACTAGAAATAGGTAAAAACTGCCTAAGCAAATTTATAAGCCTTAAAGCCTCAGGATAAACAGGACTATTAGGCTTAATCCCATAAAGCAAAGGCTCCGCAAAAATCCTCAAAACACCAATCTCATAACTCAAAGCCGAATTAATCACAAAATCGACATCATCCTGAAACGGAAAAATATTCTCATTAGCTTCCTTAACCACATTGTGCCAAATCTTCAAAGTAGCCTCTGCACCAGTACCACGAAATCTAGAATCCCTAACAATCCTACGAAGCTTCCTAACATCATTAGTCCTAACCCTATTATGATTATCAATCTTCATCTGCATAATTGGCGTAATCAAAATCTTATACTTACTATCCCTATCAATATACTTAGTAAGCTTATCATTCAAAGTATGAATACCCTCAATAAGCAAAATATCATTCTCCATAAGCTGTAAAACCTTACCATCAAAAACCTTCTTGCCAAGAACAAAATCATACCTCGGCAAACTAACCTTCTCACCATTCAAAAGCTTCTTAATATGCGTATTAAACAAAGAAACATCCGTCGCCTTAATATTCGCATAATCATACTCACCATTTTCATCCAAAGGAGTCTTTTCCCTATCAACAAAATAATCATCCAAAGAAATCTGATGAGGTCTAAGTCCCTTCGCCCTCAAATAAAGAGAAAGCTTTTTAGTAGAAGTCGTCTTACCAGAAGAAGAAGGACCAGAAATCAAAACAACCTTAATCTTTTTCCTCTTCTTAAAAATACTGTCCGCCGCATGAGTAAGCTGCGCCTCATAATAAGTTTCAAAAAGCCTAATTGCATCATCATACTTACCCCTAGCGCCAAGCTCATTCAAATCAGAAACCATATCAATATTGACAAGCCTCCCCCACTCTTCATACTCCTTAAACTTTTCAAAAAGCTTTTCATGATGAACATACGGAGAAACAATAGAAGGCCTCGCCAAAGACGGATAATTAACCACAAAACTAGAACTATCAAGAACCGTAATCTTAAACTTATCAAGCTGACCCGTACTATAAACAAGCGGACCAAAAAAATAATCATAAATATTACCAAGCTTGTGTAAATTAATCGTCGAATTACCAATATAACTCAAATTACTAACCTTATCAAGCTGACCATTTCTCTTAAAATACTTAATCGCATCAAACCTCGAAACAACCAACCTTATAAAAGGCTTATTCTCCTGAACAATATCACGCATCGCATCTTCAATACTTAAAATCTGCTTTTTACTAACCTTTTCACAAGAAACCTCACAATATAAACCATTATAAACAGAATAATTAATTAAAACATCCGCACCCTTAGGCAAAACCCTTTTAGCAGCCGCAATAACCAAAAACTCCAAACTACGACTATATATCCTATTACCAATACTAGAAGAAATATCATAAAAACAAACATCCCCACTTTCATTGACACACTTAGATAAATCAGCCATTTGATTATTAAACTTAGCCCCAATAATTTCATATTTAAAATCCTTCTGAACCAACTTACTTATCTCATAAAGACTAGTACCAGGAGTAATATTTTCTAACTTTTTATCATTATATTTTAACTTTAACAACCTCATTTTTATCCTCCCATTCTTCTTAATTTTACCAAAAATATAAAATTTTGTCAGCAACTTTAATACATAATTTCCCCACTTTACACTTATTATAAAACTAGGAGGAGATAATATGCTTATACCAAACGTCGTAGAAAAAAGTAGTGATGGAGAAAGAGTCTATGATATATACTCAAGACTCCTAAAAGATAGAATAATAATCCTATCAGGAGAAATCGATGATAACCTAGCCAACAGCATAGTAGGACAACTACTATACCTAGATTCCGTAAACCACAACACCATAAACCTATACATAAACTCACCAGGAGGCAGCATAACATCAGGCATGGCCATATACGACACCATGAACTACATAAAAAGTAAAGTATCAACCATATGTATAGGAATGAACGCCTCAATGGCCGCCTTTCTACTATCATCAGGAGAAAAAGGCTTAAGATATGCCCTTCCAAACAGCGAAGTCATGATCCATCAGCCCCTAGGAGGAGCCAAAGGACAAGCAACCGAAATACAAATAGCCGCAGAAAGAATCCTCAAACTAAAAAGCAAGCTCAATAAAATATTAAGCGAAAACACCAATCAAAAACTGTCAAAAATTGAAGAAGACACCGAAAGAGATCACTTTCTTTCAGCAGAAGAAGCTAAAGATTACGGAATCATCGATAAAATATTAAAATAGCACCTAAAACGTGCTATTTTTAAATTACTGATAAAATCTTAACATTGACCTGTTGTTACTGCAGATACTCTGCTACTTGAAAACATATCATCTGTTGTTGCATTTGCAGTTGTCCAAGAAGGGCCTACATAGATTGCAGTTAATTTAAATGTATTATAAAACATATCATGCATTTCTGTTACATTACTTGTATCAAAAGAACACAAATTTAAGCTAGTAAGTCTTAGGCAACTAAACATAGAACTCATATCTAAAACATTGCTTGTATCAAAATTGCTTACATCTAAATTAGTTAATCCAGAACAGTTATAAAACATGTTGCTCATATTTGTTACTTTAGAGGTATCAAAACCACTTATATCCAAACTAGACAGATTAGAACCATTATAATCTATATATGCAAACATATAACTCATGTTTGTTGTATTTTCTGTATTTAAATTTTTAAGATTTAAAGATATTGTTTTAGAAAAAGTACTAGAAACGCTGCCGTTGATCACATCAACAGCAAATAAATAAGATGAATCACTTGGCGCTATTACACCACCTTCTCCTCCTATATAAAGTTTATACATACCACTATTATCAGAATCATCTACTATCCATGCCATTACAGTTCCATTTTGCCCTTTTGATACATCCCATGATTTTACTGCATTACTAGGAACATCTTTATTTGTAAGTACATCAACTGTAGATATTTTACTACTATAAGTAGATCGCCAGAATGCTTTAGAGTCATTCCTTGCCATCATAATAGGGCCTGATTCTATTGGAACTATTTCTTTTTGAATGAAATCTAATGTTAATTTAATATTACTTGTTAAATTATCTGGCATACTTGATACACTCTCATCAAATCCTACACCAATATACAAATATTTCTTTTCCCCCTGCTTTATTGTTATTGCTTGTTCAGTTAAATCATATGAGCCTTCATCAAAATCATCCCAATAATCAGATTCAAAATCATCCCAATAATCACCTACAGCCTTTTCATTAGAGTGTAAAGCATAACAATAAATAGCATCATTACCACCACAGTCTAAATCAGTAACAGAAATTTGACCATCCAAAGATCCTTTATTACTTATTTCTATTTCATATATCATCTCATCACCAGGCCTCTTAAATCCCGTATTAAAAGTTGCTGAATTTGAAGTATAAGTAGGAGCACTTATATCATAAGCAGTTGAACCAAGATTATTACTTTCAATATTAGTAATCTCTATATCCCAGTTACTAGTTATATTACTTGTTCCAGAAATATTTAATTTAGATGCAAAAGCAGCATAACCTATAGCCATAAGCAAAACTATAAAAAGTAACCCTCCTATTATTACATTGTTTTTCTGATGTTTACTTAAATTTCTCATACATTTCCCTCCCATTACTTACCATAATTAACATAAAACTAGACATTATACGTTAATTTTAAGGAAAATTTGAAAAAATTTTGAAAAAACTAATTTTTTAAAAAAATAATATAAAGTTTAAAAAACAACTGTTTTTTAACCACTAAAAAGTAACATTTTAATAAAAAATATTTGAATTTAACAAAAAATATTTAAATCAAACAAGATGTATGTTATACTTGTAGTAGCTAAAAATTAACGTATAATGTCTAGTTATACGATAGTTATATTCTTAATAAAACATACTTTAAAATAAACAAAAAAACTGCATATCGCAGCTTTTTGTGTTAAGTAATTATTTAGAATATTTAGAACCACTTAACTGTTGTTGACCCATCTGTACAAGTCTTTTAGTAATTTCTCCACCTACAGAACCATTAGCTCTGCTAGTAGCGTCTGGACCCATCTGAACACCAAGTTCATTAGCAATCTCATACTTCATCTGTTCAATTGCCTGTTTAGCTCCTGGTACTACTAATTTATTTGTATTAGTATTCATCTCTTTCACCTCCTGTACATTTTTATAGTGTGTACATTTGGCTTAAAAATACATTTTTTTTAATGGAAATTTATGTCAAAGCAAAGAAGAAAAATCATCATCCTCAAAATTAGAAATAACCTCAATATTATCTATACACTTAGAAATAAGACTTTCATAATCAAATTCTTTTTCATATAACCTGCACTTTTCCAAAACAGGTCTAATAACTGGATGTTTAGGAACAAAAATAGTACAACAATCCTCAAAAGGCAAAATACTAGTCTCATAAGTACCAATTTCCAAAGCCTTATTAATAATCTCAAGTTTATCAAAACAAGCAACCGGACGAATAACAGGCATAGAAGTAACTTCATTAATACAAGCCATACTATCCAAAGTTTGACTCGCAACCTGACCAATAGACTCACCATTAATAATAATTTTAGCCCCTATTTTTTCCGCATATTTTGCAGCAATACGATACATCATTCTTCGCATAATGGTTATCATATAAGTATCAGGACATTTTTTATAAATCTCCTCTTGAATCTCCGTAAAAGGAACAACATGAAGTTTAATATGACCTGAATAATTATTTAGTATTTTAGCTAAAGAAATAACCTTATTTTTAGCCTCCAAACTAGTATGAGGAGGAGACTCAAAATAAAGACACTCCACATTCACACCTCTTTTTAAACTAAGATACCCCGCAACCGGACTATCAATACCACCACTAAGCATAAGAAGACCAGTACCTTGAATACCAACAGGATATCCACCCGCACCCTTAATTTCATCAGTATAAACAAAAGTCCCATTAACCCTAATCTCAACATTAAGAGTAATATCAGGATTATGAACATCAACCTTAAATGAAGAATTTTTCAAAATAAGCCCACCAAGCATACGACTATAATCCATAGAATGAATCTTAAAAGACTTATCAGCCCTATTAGTAACAACCTTAAAAGTATGCTTAGACCTATCCATAATTTCCAAAGATTTCTTCAAAACATCCTCAATATTATTATTCACCTTATGACAAATAACTATACCATATATACCAAAAACTCTTTTAAGTAAAGAAGCCACACGAAAAGCATCATCACACTCAATATACATCCTTACCCTATCTTTAGTAATCTTTATATTCTCACCACTTAATAAATTTTTAATATTATTCTCCAAAGTATTTATAAAATATTTACGATTATCCTTCTTAGTCGTAAGCTCTCCATACTTAATTAAAATTAAATTATCCATAATTTCTCACTTCCTTTGGCTATTATACTATATTTCACCCAAAATTAAAACGACAATCAGTCGTTTTTTTCATTTTCCTTAAGCGAAGAAAGAATAGACTCAATCTTCTCACCATATTCAATAGACTCATCATAAACAAAAGTAAGCTCAGGAATTTGCCTAATATCAACCCTATCCCTAAGTTCATGACGAATAAAACCACTAGCACTCTTCAAAGCACTTAAAGTTTCCTTAAGCTTATCCTTATTCAAAACAGTAAAATAAACCTTAGCAAAGCTCAAATCATTAGTAACCTTAACATCAGTAATCGTCACAAACTTTATATCCTTATTTTTAACCTCAGTTTCCAAAATATAACTAATCTGCTCAATTAAAGCATCAGAAACACGTTCCTGTTTAATACTCATATGTATCCCTCTTTTCCTATTCATTATAACAAAATTAATAATAATTTAAAACCATTACACAACTATTATTAAAATATTCACACAAAAATATACAAAAAATTACTTTAATTTTCTATTATCATCTTTTCTAAAAAATTTTTCAAAATCATCATAAATTTCCCATCTTACTTTATCAGATGTAACTAACCTTCCAATATCAAACCCTTCAGGCAATAACAAATATTCAGGACTTTCAAGTCCATCTACATAAAGATATCCACCAATCATTTCAGGTAATACCAAACCATAAGCACTCCTTAAACCTTCAAAGTCAATAGTTCCACAAACATTACCCAAAAACTCTATGCCTAAAGCACTTTTAATCCCCTTCAAATAAAGATCTCCACCTATATCTGGAATTTTTAAATTTTCTGCCTCCTCAAGCAAGTTCATAGAAAGTGTACCACCAATTTTTAAAGGCAATACTAAACCAGAAGCACTTTCAAGTCCATCTAAATAAAGACTTCCCAAAATAGTCTCAGGCAAATTTAAACCAAAAGCACTCTTTAAGCCTTTCAAAGAAATAGAACCCTTCATATTTTTAGGTAAATTTAAACCAGAAACATCCTCCAATCCATTTAAATAAAGACAGCCTTCAATATTTTTTGGAATAACCAAACCTAAAGCACTCTTCAATCCATTTAAAGAAATAGAACCTTGCATATTTTGAGGAAGATTTAAACCACAAGCACTTTCAAGTCCATCTAAACAAAGTATTCCACCAATATTTTCAGATAATGCCAAACCATCAAAACCTTTAAGACCACTTAAATTAAGATTTCCACTTATATCTTTTGGAAGCACAAGTCCATAAGGACTTTCAAGAGCACCCAAATCAAGATTACCATCTACACTTTCGGGAAATAAAACCCCATCCGCACTTTTAAGGCTACCTAAACAAATATCTCCACCAATATTTTCAGGCAATACCAAGCCATAAGGATTTTCAAGATCATTCAAAATAAAATTACCAAATACATATTTAGGCAAACTCGCTCCATCCGCACACTTAAAACCATTTAACTCAAAACTTCCAACCACCACTTCAGGAAAATACAAACTTTCATCATTTTTTAAATCCAAACACAAATTTCCAATAAAAACCTTAATTTTCTTACCACTCAAAACATCATTTTTATCTAAAGATATTTCATTACTATCACAATCAAACATCAAAGAAAAATCATCATATATATTCCTTTTATTTCTAATTTCCTTAATTTTTAAATCATCCTTCATGCCAAATCCTTCAATCTCGCAATCAATCTCATATAAAAACCTTAATTCTTCTTTAGACAAAGAAACCCCTTCATTTTGCTTATCCATAATCTTCTTTAAACGTATCATATCAGATTCCTTTTTAAAAAACTTATACCCATCAGGAAACTCACCCAACTTCTTATTCAAAATAGGTAACATTTCATCTTCCATATCTTGATTACTAGAAATGCCCCTTATTTCATGAATCTCATCATGCCCATTCATCCTTATAGCAATCCTTGGAATCTTATACTCACCATCCTTATCAATAGAATAATAAACATAAAAATCACCATCACGAAGATGCTTCTTAGCAAAATCAGACCATACCTCAGTACACCATCCAGTATAATAACCAAGAAGAGAATTTCTAAGCAAATTATAATCAGATCCTTGAGGATATTTTACCCATTTACCATCCACATCAGTATTTCTCTTAGAATCATCCAAAAAAACCTTCTTCAAAGAATACTCATATAAAGCCTTAAAATTACCGCCACCCAAAGCACACTTTAAATCATCCAAAGAATCAATTCCTTTCGCATAATCCTCCATAAGTTTTAAAGTATTAAAAATAGCTTTCTTATCCAAAGGAGGGAAAGGATAAACCGTCGTCTTATCCCTCCTAGAAAACTTCATGGATTTCCTATCAAACTTCCCAAGCCTACAGACACCTTGAAAAGCCCAATATTTCTCCCACATTTCATAATTCTTACCATTATCATCAAACAAAAAATACTCTAGCCACTCATCCAAACTACTACGCTGACTATCCAAAATTGTATCCACTAAATCACTTTTCCAAGAATCCGTAACCTCCCCAAACTCAAGTCTTCTACTTTCAAAATAACTTTCAGGAATATTCTCAGGTTTTACAACATACAAATCATAATAAAATTTCTTAAGCAAAGCCAAAGAAGCATCACTTTTACTAGAACTAACCATATTATGAACCCTATCTAACCTCTCAAAATAACTATAAAGTCTAGCCCTTTTCTTATCACTTTCACGTGAAGTATGCATAACTCTAAGAGACATATGTAAATCAGTATACAATTTCGCAATCATATCAATCCAAAAATTAGATTCATTCAATTTTATCACCACACTTTAAACTAATTATATCAATAATAACCTAAAAAGTCATCAAAAAAAAGAAAGAACCAAGTTCTATCTTTGAATTTCAATCATCTCATAAGATTCGATAACATCCCCAACCTTAATATCATTAAAGTTTTCAATAGTTATTCCGCACTCTAAGCCTTTCTTAACTTCCTTAACAGTATCCTTCTCCCTTTGAAGAGAACCAATACATCCATCGTAAATAACCACACCATCACGAATCACACGAGCCTTCGAATTTCTCTTAATAATACCATCAACAACCAAAGAGCCTCCGATATTACCAACCTTAGAAAACTTAAATAATTGCTTAATCTCCGCATTACCTAAAATCTTCTCCTCATAAAGTGGATCAAGCATACCAGTCATAGCCGCCTCAATCTCCTCAACAACCTTATAAATAATGTTGTATAATCTAATATCAACGCCTTCTTCTAAAGCCTTATCCTTAATAGAATTATTAGGTCTAACATTAAAACCAACAATAATCGCATTAGAAGCCTTAGCTAAAACAATATCACTTTCCGTAATAGCACCAACACTACTTCTAATAACATTTACACGAACACCTTCAACCTCAATCTTATTAAGAGAATTCTTAACAGCCTCCGCACTACCATTAACATCAGCCTTAATTATAACATTAATCTCCTTCAAACCTTCACCAATCTTCGCAAACAAATCATCCAAAGATAATGAAGCCTTTTGATGAGCCTCCTTAAGCCTAGCCTTATTCTTCCTTTCAGCAGCCACACTTCTAGCCTGCTTTTCAGATTCAAAAGCCATAAACTTATCACCCGCACTAGGAACCTCATTAAGACCAGTAATCTCAACCGGTTGAGAAGGATAAGCCATAGTAATCTCCTCACCTAAATCATTCTTAAGAATTCTAATTTTACCATAAGCCGTACCCACAACAACAGGATCCCCAAGCCTCAAAGTACCATTTTGAATCAAAACAGTAACAATAGGCCCAACATGCTTATTTAACCTAGACTCAACAACCGTTCCCATCGCATATCTATTTGGATTAGCCTTATACTCCTCCATATCAGAAATAAGTAAAATATTTTCAAGTAAATCACTAATACCATCACCAGTAGCCGCCGAAATCTTCGTAAACAAAGTATCTCCGCCCCACTCTTCAGGCATAAGACCATACTCACTAAGTTCAGTCATAACCCTCTCAGCATTAGCCTCAGGCTTATCCATCTTATTAATAGCCACAATAATTGGAACCGAAGCCGCCTTAGCATGATCAATAGCCTCCTTAGTTTGAGGCATCACACCATCATCAGCCGCCACAATAATAATAACAATATCCGTAATACTAGCACCTCTAGCACGCATCTCCGTAAAAGCCGCATGACCAGGAGTATCAATAAAAGTTATAAGTCTATCATGACACTTAACTTGATAAGCCGAAATAGCCTGCGTAATACCACCAGCTTCAGTCGAAACAACATTAGTCCTCCTAATCGCATCAAGCAAAGTCGTCTTACCATGATCAACATGACCCATAATCGTCACAACCGGAGGTCTACTTTCCAAATCCTCCAAAGCATCAACAACCTCAAATTCCTCAAAATTAGTAACATCAGCCGTCTCTTCTTTCTTAAGTTCCTTACCATAATCAGAAACAAGTAACTCAGCATTCTCAAAAGAAATCGGACTATTAATATTAACCATAAGACCTAAAGAAAATAACTTTTTAATAATCTCAGCCGCCGAAATAGAAAGTTCAGAAGCCAGCATACCAATAGTCATATTCTCCTTATACAAAACAACATTATCATTTTGTATAGGAGCATTACTCAAAAGCTTCTCCTTATTTTTATACATACTCTTCTTCTTCATAGCAAGATTTTGTTTATTATCCTTCTTAGAAACAACCTTATTTTTCTTTTTAGAAGAAACCTTAGGCTTTATAACCTTCTCCTCATAAGCCTCCTCAATCTCCTCATCAGTCTCCAAATTATTATCTAAAATAACAATTGCATCCTCATCAAGCAAATCTTCCTCAGTAAAAGCCGGAATATCAAGTTCCTTACATTTACCCAAAATCACCTCAGGTGAAAGATTCACATCCATCGCATACTCTAATACACTCATCATATTAAGCACCTCATTTCTATTATTTTAACAAATTAAATAATTCCTCAAAAACACTGCTAGAAACCTCAGTTTCCAAATGTTTATTTAAAACCTTAGACTTCATAGCCTTCTCAAAAACAGCCCTATCCTTCTTCAAATAAGCACCCCTACCATTTACTTTACCAGTAGGATCAACAACCACACCATTTTCCGTTCTAACCACTCTAATAAGCTCACTCTTAGGAAATTTCTCCCTAGTCACAACACACATACGCATAGGTATTTTTCTTTGTTTCATAACTAATCCTCAACAATACTAATACCAAGCTCATCAGCCTGACTAAGTGTCTTAACATCAATTTTATAGTGTGTTAGTCTAGAAGCAAGCTTAACATTAGAACCCTTCTTACCAATAGCAAGCGATAAATTACTATCATTAGCCACTACCAAAGCTTCCTTCTTCTTCTCATCAGTAATAAATACATGAAGATCTTTAGCAGGACTCAAAGCATTCTCAATAAACCTAGCCTCATCAGCATCATAAGGAACAACATCAATCTTTTCACCATTTAACTCCTTAATAATCCTATTAATACGGCTTCCTCTTTCACCAATACAAGCACCAACAGGATCAACATTAGGATTCTCAGAATAAACAGCAATCTTAGTCCTATTACCAGCATCACGAGCCACACTGTAAACCAAAATTATACCATCATTAATCTCTGGAATTTCAAGTTCAAATAACCTTTTAACAAAACCATAATGACTTCTAGAAAGTAAAATCAAAGGACCCTTAGAACCATTTTCCACCTTACTAACATAAACCTTAATAGAACTGCCCATCTTAATAGTCTCACCAGGAATAATCTCACTCTTAGGCAAAATACCTTGAGTTCTTCCCAAATCAACATAATAATTCCTAACATCTTCCATAGCAACCGTACCAACAAGCATCTCATCTTGCTTATCTTCAAATTCAGAACTAATAATTTCTCTTTCAGCTTCCCTAATTTTTTGAACAACAACCTGCTTAGCCGTAGCCGCAGCCACTCTACCAAAATCCTTAGGAGTAACCTCTTCTTCAATAGTTTCACCAATCTTAATATCAGGAACAATCTTTCTAGCATCCTCTAAAGTAATATGAATTCTATCATCAAAATAATAATCCTTCTCTACTTCCTCTTCAGTACCATCTTCTAAAGTAATAATCTCAGTTTCATACTTACCTTCTTCTTTTTCCCATTCTTCACTAAAAACAACAGTCTTAAAAGAATAAATCTTAATATCACCAGTTTCCCTATTTATATCAACACGAACATTAGATAATTGGTGATAATTCTTCTTATAAGCACTAGTAAGCGCAAGCTCCATAGCCTCATAAATCAAATCCTCACTAATACCTTTTTCCTTAGACAAAGCCAAAACAGCCGTCTTAAACTTCTTACCATCCATTTTATTCACAACCTTTCTCTTTAGAACAAACATCCAAAACATATGATTCACAAATAGGATCAGCCTCATCCAAAATAGGATTAATGATCTTATTAACCTTCAAACAATCATTAATATCAACAGTGCCTTCCTTATCAATTACAACAGTAAGCGTATTAACACTTCCCTCTTTACCATATGTAACATCACTCAATATATAACCTTCACTAGTTATACTATCTTCCAATAAATTTCTTATCTTATCTTCGACCATTTTTACCTCCTATTATTAAAGAGTGGGAATCCCCACTCTTCTGCTTTTCTTGAAGTCAAATACATTATAACATAATTTATACATACTTTACTACCCCTTTACACTATTTTTTAACATTTTCAAAAATTCTAATTATAGCAGCCAAATTAGGTACGTAAAAAACTTAACAAACATTAATCCTCATATTTTAAATGAATAGCATAAACTCCATTTATTGGAATAGCTTCCTTATAACCATTCAAACTATTAATCGATTTAACACCTTCATTAAAATCATTTGTAGATGATAAAGTATATCTTGTTCCTTCCATAATAAGCAACTCCTCAATTGAATCATAATGATTAATTTCCCCCACTTTACACACCATTTTATCATTAGAAAAAGAAGTAAATTCAATTTTATCCTTAGGTTTCAGCACACCATAATCAAAATGATTATCCCCTAGTTTAGTTACTCTTATTTCAATTCTTTTAGTTTTATTTTTGATAGCATTAAACGCTCTATTATTAACGTCAAATTTATAAGTCATTATCAATCAGCACCTTCTTTTTTAATTTTCCTACATATTTAGCCAAAGCTGGATATCTTGAATCATACGCATAACTTTGAGGAGCTGCAAATCCAAAACTATCTTTAAGAATACTTAAAGGTATCGGATTTTCTAATTCTTCAACTTTAGAAATATGATAAGCAAATTTAGATTTTTTAAGTCCATTATTAAAATCATCATTCCCATAACCAATCTCTAATATTTTATTTGGATATTCAACAATTTTATCAATAGTAAGAATGTATTTTAAACAACTACTCGGTGCTGTTTCATACACATAAAGTAAATCAAACTTTTCCTTAGGAATATATTTCCTATATTCATAGTTCTTTTCACCTGTTCTAATCTTTTCTGTAAACTTTGGCTTTATACTCAAAAATATTCCTTTTTGCATATTCTTCAAACTCCTTTTTAAAATAATAAATTGAATAATTTCTAAATAATAAATATGGATTTTCAATCCAATTTTTTGTAATATCATTGATTATATCCAATCCTTCTAATCCAAAATTATGCTTCATATAATCATAGCTAATCAAATACGAAGGTAAATCACTATATGCTCCCTCTTTTACATATAATGATTTAGATAATTTTGCACCTGACCAATCTAAAATAAGAGGAGTGTACAATATCGAAGGAAGATTATCAATAGGATAATTCATAATTGCAGCAGGTCTATATAGTAACTCTTCTTGATAAAAACCAGCATAATCACTTCCCGTAATTCTCATTATTTGAAAATCTTTACTTTCATCTTGATTATGCATTCCATAGGCGATAGCTCGTACCAAATTTCTAACCGGAGTATTATATTCTAACTTAAAACTTTCAGTTTCAACATTTGTAAAAAATTCGCCGTGTACTGGACAATATGATATTATATTATCATCATCAAAAATTGTTTGAGAACTATTTTTATCCGCTAAACCACACTCAGGACACGCAACCCTTATTCTTAATTTTTTATATTTAGGATCCAAAATTGGTGCTAATTCTTCTTTGTGTTCAATAATACTTTTTACTATTGGATAAATATATGATTGCTTATTAAATTCACTTTGAAACCTAATATTATAATCAATATCATTAATATTTTTAAAATATTCTAGTATTTCTAAATAATCACCAAAATTAGCCATAAGCTTACCAGTATTTTTTAAACTTTTTTGATATTTTACTCCATTAATTTCAATCGTTTCACTTGGTGCTGTATCAACGACTTCAAATAGTACACTTATATTCTTTGATGGATTTAATTCTTTCATTTTTCTAGCCAATGAAAACGCCGTAGAAAACACTACTAATGTGCCAAAATGTGGAGAACTATTTGGTTGAGCCCCTATACTTATAACAATATTATCTTTACTAAATTTATTACTAAGAAATCCCGCAATATCTTTCTCAAAAACATAAGAGCCTCCACCAAGCGGATTATAAACCTTATCATCACATTCTATTATCATAAATCCCTCCTCAATTACTTACTATTGTATCACAAATATAGTGACTTTAAGTCTCACATTTCACTAAAAACAAAAAAATTAAAACATTTAACTTAAAGATTCAATCTTTTAATATAATTTTTTTTAAACCCTACATTTCTACTCTCATCATTTCCTTAAATACATTATTTTAATAACCTCACCCTTTAAAACATCATCAAAAGGAAACCTAGCTAAAAGTCTTAAATTAGCCTCTAAATTATATATTTCGTGCCTAATCTCAAAATTATCAAACTTATATATTTCAGGATAAAATTCCTTAAACCATTTTTCTATCATTTTATAATCATCTATTTTAACCAAACTCTCCGCCTTTTCACTGGCGTATTTCAAAGGATTATTACACATCCTTAAAAATATATCAAGTTCGTAATCAATAGGTGCATAAAGCGACGTTTCAAAATCAATAATCTTTAAGCTTTCATCTTTACAGTAAATAATATTATCAAAATGAATATCCGCGTGAACTAATCTAAAATCATCACTCTTCAAATATAAATACATCTTCTCCAAAAGACAACAAAATAAATTCCTCTCACCTAAAGAAAATAAATCCAAACACCCTTTAAAATCACGTTTCAATTTTTTCTTCATATATAAAGCCCAATCATAACTTTTACCCCTAACCGAATGAAATGACCACATCATCTTTAAAATTCCCCTTACTATATCTTTTCTGTAAACTTTGGCTTTATACTCAAAAATATTCCTTTTTGCATATTCACACCACCATACTATATATAATATAAATTATAAATTAACAAATTTCAAGTTTAAAAAAACAAATAATCTGATATAATAGTTACGGAGATGATTAAATGGTCACATATGAAAAAAACGAAAGATACATAAACATAATCAAAGGAATAAGTGCAATAATAATATTCTTTGCATTCAGTCTATTTAAAACTGAACCCTTTAACTTATTACACATAAATTATGCTAATTTATCAACCACATTCAAAGAAATCTACAGCATATCAATAGAAATAATCGTAATAGCAATTATCGTATTATTATTTAAAAAGCAATATAAAAATGCCTTAATAGATCTCAAACAAAACCACCTAAAATACTTCAAAGAAAACTTCAAATACTACTTAATAGGTGTCATAGCCATGATGAGTGCGAATTACCTAATAGCCTTTCTAGGCGGTGAAATGTCAAACAACGAAACCGAAATCAGAGACATGTTTGACACCTTTCCCCTCTATACCTATATATCAGCCGTTTTCCTAGCTCCCCTCCTAGAAGAAAGCGTCTTTAGACTAAGTTTTAGAAACATATTTAAAAACAAATGGCTATTCATAATCGCATCAGGACTAATATTCGCATCCCTTCACCTACTAGGAACCCTAAACAACCCCCTAATATTCTTACACCTAATAGCTTATAGCGGTTGCGGAATAGCATTCGCCTACATCATGGCAAAAACCAACAACATATTCGTCTCAATGGGCTTCCACTTCATGCATAACGGAATTCTAATGAGCATGCAACTACTAGTACTCATACTTTCATAAATTTAAACCAAAAGACTTTTGTCTTTCTTTTTTTTATGATATGATATTATATAATAAAGGTAGGCGAAAAAATGGCAAAAAAAACAAAAAAGAAAAGACACATAATACTAAAACTCATCCTATCACTAATCCTAATAGGAATAATTCTATACCTATACGCCACCTACATAGAACCAAAAATAATAAAAGTAAACGATTACAAAATAACAAATCAAAACATCACAGACAACTTTGATGGATTCAAAATAGTTCACCTAAGCGACATCCATTATGGGAAAAACTTTAACCTAAAAGATCTAAAAAAACTAGTAAAAAAAATAAATAAACAAAACCCAGACATCGTCGCAATAACCGGAGACCTCCTAGACAAACATACAAAACTAACAAACACAGAAGTAGAAAAAATAAGCAAAGAACTAGACAAAATAGATGCAATATGCGGAAAATATATAATCAAAGGAAACCACGACACCAAATTTGACGAATGGACCACCATCATAAAAAACGGCGGTTTCATAGACCTAAACAACACCTATGACACCATCTACAAAAACGGTTATAACTTCATGATGATAGCTGGAATAAGTAGCTTTGACGACAAAGAATCAATCATAAACAAAAATCAAAAAAACCAAAATTACCTAAACACCTTTGAAAAAAATGGACCAATTTATAAAATACTACTCATGCATGAGCCAGACTACATAAATGACCTAGAAGAAAACCCTTACGACCTAATATTAGCCGGTCACTCCCACGGAGGCTTTATAAAAATACCATTCATCGGCGGAATATATAAAGTAAATGGAGCCAAAACATACACAGATGGACACTACAAACTAAAAAATAGTGACCTATATGTCTCAAACGGTATAGGCTTATCCCTAATAAACTTTAGACTCTTCAACACGCCATCATTTAACGTCTACAAACTAAGCAAATAATTTAGAAATTTTATAAATTTCTTTTTTTATCCCCAAAAACAAAACAAAACACCATATTAAAACCAAAAAAACACTCATTTTACAAAAACATCAAAACAAACAATAAAAAAATCAAAAAAACAAAAAAATACAAACACCAAAACAAAAAAACAGCCAAAATAAATTATTTGACTAGCACATATAAAACATGTAAAATGTACTCAGAAAAGTTTTTATAAAAACATTTAAAAACTTTTCTAAATTTTTACTCTTTAGGTAAAGTATACAACCATCATTTAGATGACCTAGCTAAATGACAAGTAATATTTTTCTACTTTCTAAAAAGCAATTAACAATTGTTAATTGTAAAAGCTCCACAAAAAGTGGAGTTTTATAGTACCTAAAAAGTAACAATCTACATAAACCCTCAAAATTTTCAAAAACGTAAACTAATAAGTAGACCCTTTCCTTTTCATATCATAAAATAAATACTTATCAGGCAAAAACAAAATATCATCCCCCTTACAAAAATAATGATCCTGATCTGGAGTAACCACAATTTTAATCTTCGAATAATCCTGAATAAGTGGTAAAAAAGCACACGATTGATCCTTACCACCATAAACAAACGTCAAATCACCCTTATAATTCTCAATCCCAATCTTAGTCTTATGAAGATTCTTAGTAAGTGGCCCATTAATAAGCAGCATCCTTTTAATATAAGGATTATCATAAACACACTGAATCGCACTTATAGCGCCATTACCCATACCCATAAAATAAATATCCTTAAAAGCATACTCCCCCAAAAAAGACAAATCAGAAAGAACATCCATAGAACCATTTATAACAATAGACGTAACACCATACCTATAATTAACCTGCTTAGCTAATTTTAAATACTTATTATGATAACCATAAATATCCTCTTTAGTTCCCGTCTTCATCAAAAAAACAACATCACTCCCCTTAACAATTCCATATCTATCCTTACAAACATTATCAAACTTTAAAATATTAAGACGAAGTTCCTCATCAAACTTAGAAGCCATCTTCATCAAATACCCCTTATTCTGCATCTCATTAAACAAATCCATAGGAACATCATAACAAAGACCAGCCAAAGAACCAACAATAGCCCCAATAGTATCAGTATCATCACCCAAATTAATAGCCCCAACAATAGCCTCCATAAAACTATTCGTATTCAAAAAAACCCAAATAGAAGCCTCCAAACTAGAAAGAACATAACCAGTAGAACTAATATAATCAACATCAAGCAAACTAATATCCGTAGACAAAAGCCTCTTATAATGACGCCTAGTATCAATAGAAAACTTATAATAATTAAGATTCCTAAGTTTCTCATAAGCCTGATACTTATCATACCCTGACAAAAGCAAATGAACATACTTAACATATATAAAACATCCCATAACACTAATCTCATGAGCATGAGTCAAAGAAGAAACATCCCTAACCACCGAAAAAAGCTCATCATCATCAAAAGAGCCATAATAAGTATACAAAGCAATAGGAAGCATCCTCATCAAAGAGCCATTCCCATTAGAATATTCATCCCTACCCCCACACTCCAAAGGGCTAACATTCAAAGTATAATACCTAACCAAACTCTCACGAACAGTCTTACCAACATCAAAAACCGTTCCCGTAGCCGTATACTTATTCTTATTAAGCCACTTACAAAATCTATCCATCATATCCTTATAATCAATACCATGACACCTAATAATAGAATCAATAGTCGCCAAAGTCATCGAAGTATCATCAGACCAAGTTCCCTTAGGAACATTATAGATAGAACTAGGAAGCATCTTCGTAACAGGATTACAAATAAGCTCACTTCTTTTCATAAACTCCAAAGGAACACCCATCGCATCCCCAATCGCAAAGCCCAAAATACTATTCTTAAGTCTCATCATACATCTACCTTCTAACTACTATATAATTATAACATCTATTCATAATAAAACCTATAAGTAAATAAAAACTTATAGGAATTTACAAAAATTATCTAACATAAGGAACGCCCAAACTAGTATAAACATCACGGGCCCTAGGCAAATCAAACATCCTCGCAACAACCAAATTATAAAACTCATCAGTCAAAATAATCAAACATAACAAAATACTAATCCAAAAAAATACTCTCCCATCTATATGCCTCACCAAAAACAAAATCAAAGGCAACACAACATAAATCAAAAACAAACTAGAAAGTCCAAAAAACATCACACTTCTAAGACAAACAAATCCATCAATATTTCCAAAATTAAGAATTTCCGTATTATAATCCCAATATCTATTACCACCAGTAAAAACATAAACCCCAAGACCAGAAAAATATTCAAGCAAACCACAAAAAATAAAACTAATCAAAAACACAACTAAAGGACTTTTCCTAAACCTATAAGTAAGCAAACAAACCATAATAGAACCAGTCGCATAAATATTAATCCAAGGAAGAAAATTACCTCCCCTCCAATAAAACTCCTTCATGCCACCATTAAAATAATAAAAAATAAACTCATATAACCATCCAAACATCCCAGAGACAACAATTAATAAAGCAAAAATTGAAACAATAGTCCTCAAATTAAAATCAAATTTCTCATTCAAATACTTCAAATAAAATTCTTTCATAAATCACACATCCCAAATCAACAATATAATTTCAAAAACAAATTACTTATTCTAAAAGTAAACAACTAAAAACAAAATTAATTATTTACAAAATTTTTTAATCTTTCTAATTCTTTTTTTAATTCCTTCGGAGTAGGAACCCTATCCTTTTTTCGGTGAAACATTCTATGACAATTAGAACAAACACAAATAAGGTCCTCTTCAGGATTTATAATAACTTCTTTTTGATTTTCATATAAAGGTTTTATATGATGGACTTCAATAAATCCTTTACCTCTTTCACCATAAACCTTTTCAAAATCAAAACCACAAATTTCACATTTTGTCCCATGCAACTTTATTGCAAGCCTTCTATTTCTTTTATCCCTTTCATACTTTGTTGTATAACTAACTTTAACCTTCCCTTCAGCCCTTTTTTCAATTATTCCAATGTTTTGCAAATCATCATCATAAGTTTCAGAAACATCTTCAAAAAGATTTAATTCCTCAATAGCCTGAACTAATTCCGAACGAATTTTCCAAACAAATCTACCACCAGAATCAAAATTTTCATGCCACCCCTCAAACGGCAATATAAAATAAGACTTATTTCCATCAGTTCCAATTACTTCAAAACGATTTAAATATTTAATTATTCTTTTACCAAGTCCTATTACAATACCATTAAAAGGACTTGATTTATAATTTAATTGATACTTATCCATAATTTCTTTACTCGTTGCCATATAATCAGCCTGTTCATACCAATAATTCAACATTTTTAAAGAATCCACAGTAAAAATATCCTTATTCACCAACATTTCCTTCCATTCATCTGTAGTTATATCAATATCAGTATAATAAACCCCATTTAAATATTTCAATTGTTTTCGTTCCATAATACACATCTCCATTTCTTCATAAATAATACAAACTATATCTACATATAAACATACCATACGCAAACTAGGTTATTCTTTTTTTTAGACTTTTTTGCGTTTTTTTATCAAAATAAGTGAAATTTTTAAGATTTGAAATTTTACAAAAGCCTTATTTTATAAGGGTTTTACAACATAGCAAAGACACGCACTCTACGTGATGTGTTTGCTAATTATGAAAAGTTGCTTTTTATATGTTTGGGTATAACTGACTACTACATAATAAACACTCTTAATGGTTTAATGTTTATTATGTATATATCAATTTCCTACTTCTACTCTTACTCTTAAAATATTAACTTATCTTACTTTTTATGCTATTTAACTATTTATCACTTTCTTCTAATAATAAATCAAAATCTGATTTATATAATTTATCTTGCTTTATTCTATATTTTTCAAATTCAGTTAATGCTTTATCACAAGCAATTTCATGAGATATTTTACCAGCATCTTTTAATATATCTAAATCATCTGCTAATAAAAATTTATCTATTCTTGTAGTCCAATCTTCCATTGTCATTGGAATATGTTTTTTTGCTCTATTTTCTGCTAAGTCCAGAAAAGCTGATACTATTAGTTCTAAACTTTCTAATTCCTCTTTAGATAAATAATTTTTAGCTATTACTACATCTGTTTCTAAAATTTTTCCATTAGGAGAGTTTTTCCAGGAAGTTAGACCCATATGATCCTTTTCTGAATTAGCTCTGTTATATATAATTTCAGCAACAGTTTGTTTTGATACCGCGAAGTGCATTTTATTTTGAACTTTTTTAAAAAATTTAATTGTTGTAGGAGACTTTTTATCATAATCCACACTTGTTGCATAAATATCAGTAACTTTTTGATAAAACCTTCTTTCTGATAATCTTATTTCTCTTATTTCTGCAAGTAATGAATCATAATAATCTTCATCAAAAAACGCTCCATTTGCCATTCTTTTCTTATCTATTATATAGCCTTTTTTTGAGAACTCCTTCAATATATAAGTCGCCCATCTTCTAAATTGAATAGCTCTATCAGAGTTAACTCTATAGCCAACGGATATTACAGCGTCCAAATTGTAATATTGAACATTTCTTTTGACATCCCTGGTTCCTTCTTTTTGAACTATCGAGAATTTCTCGGCAGTTGAATTTTTCTCAAGTTCAAAAGCATTATATATATTCTTTAAATGTAAAGAAACATTATCTGTTGAACAATTATATAGCTCACCTATTGCTTTTTGAGTAAGCCATAAATCTCCATCTTCAAATCTAACTTGAATTCCTTTATCATGAGTTTGTCTTTCAAATATTAAGAACTCAGCACTACTACTTCTTACGATTAAATCTTTTGCCATCTTTTTATCATCTCCTTCTTTCTAACACATATACACTCTCCACACGCCTAGATACTGGTCAAGGAACATATACTTTTACTGAATACTGGCTAAAAAACATATCACCTTTAACCATTTTTATTTTTACTATACATCTCTTTTTTATAATATAATGTTCTAAGTTTATCTAACCCTAATGTTTCGTAATTAAAATTAAATCCATAATTATTTAATTCATCTATCAAGGCCTTTCTTTGATCATCAAGAGATAATTCATAATAATCATGATTATCATAATAAAGCAAGAAACCAACATTTTCAATATCTTGTAATTGTATTCGTGACTTTATATCACCAATAGAGTATTGATAATCAATTTTGGAAGTATCAAAAACTTTAACATATCCATTACTTTCTAGTTTTTTGATATACTCATTAACTTCATCTAAAGTCAATTCTTTTTAATTATCCTTATTTACTATAAAATTATAAATCTATAACTAATTTTTGATACACCAGAAAAGCCAACACCACCAAAGCCTTCTGTTATTCTTAATCTAATGCAAGAATTTTTCATTTCATTTTCTGTCATATTATCAAGATTCTTATTAGTCCATATATATCATGTGTTTTGCAATTAAATCTATTAATTGCATTATGTTCAATTAATAGATTTTCATTTAATTTAAAACCAACCTCTACTACTAACATTTAATTACTTTCTTTCTAACATACAAATTGTTTCAACATGATAAGTTTGTGGGAACATATCAAAAGGCGTAATCTCAATAACATCATAAAATTCCTTCAAAATATTCAAATCCCTAGCCAAAGTAACAGGATCACAAGAAACATAAACAACCCTAGAAGGACTAATTCTAAAAATACTATTAATACCTTCCTTAGTTAACCCACTACGAGGAGGATCCACCACAATCACATCCGCACATCCATCCATCTTTTGAATCTCCAAAGAAACATCCCCACAAATAAACTCCGCATTAGAAACATTATTAATCCTCTTATTATCTAAAGCACAAATAACAGCCTCCTTATTAAGTTCAATACCAATAACCTTCTTAAAACTCTTACTAAGCATCAAAGAAATCGTCCCAGTTCCGCAGTACAAATCAAAAGCCATATCCCCACTTCCAGCATACTCCAAAGCCTTAGAATATAACTTCTCCGTTAAAAACCTATTAACCTGAAAAAAAGCATCCTTAGAAACCATAAAATCAAAACCATTTATATTAGTTTTAGTATATTCCTTTCCATAAACAAGCTTACCATCCATAAAAATAATATCACAAACATCCTTAAGCAAAGAAACATCCATACTACCCTTAATAACAACCATCACATCCTCAAAATCCTTAATAATAATCTCACTTACACCATTAAGATTCAAAGAAGAAAGCCTCTTAATAACCACATTAATCCTAGGACTCGCAATCAAACACGAAGAAATACAAATAAAATTATTAGAACCATTTTCATAATAACCCACACCATCAAAAACCTTCAAAGTAACCTTATTACGATAATTACAAATCTCCGCACTTACAATATCTTTCACATTAAAAACATCATGACCAAACTTAAAAAGAATATTCTTAACCTTATTAGTTTTATACTTAAGCTGCTCGCTATAATCCAAATGTTTCAAATGACAACCACAATTCAAATAAGGACAGTCTGGATTAACCCTAAAACAAGATGCCTTCAAAAGTCTTAAAACCTTACCTTCATTATATTTACGTTTAGACTTAGTAATCAAAATATCCGCTTCTTCCATCGGCAGTAAATTAGGAACAAAAGTAACTTTAGAAGAAACATAAACAATACCTCTTCCCTTATCATCAAGTCTCTCACACTTAACAATCATAAAAATACCTCCTAAATCTAAAAACATTATATCACATGTAGTTTAAAAAAAATTACCAAATAATGATTATTTTTTAGTATAACGTCAATAATAAATGTAAGGATAGTGATAATATGGAAAAAATAGACAAAAACGTCAAAACAGTACTAAACAAAATAAAAAAAATATACGGAAATAGTAAAGACCTAAACACCAGATTAATAACCATCAAAGGAATAAACGTCGGTATAATATTCATGGAAAGCTCAAGCGACACCACAACCATCAGCGATTTCATCATAAAAGCCGTAGACTACATTGGAAAAGACAAAAGCATATTTAATAGCCTCTACAACAACCTAAAAAACAACATATTTAATAGCCAAATCCTCACCACCAAAAACTTCGAAGAATTCCCGTATTATCTATCATCAGGCTTCACCATCATCATAACAGACGAAAAAGACGAAGCCATAATTATGGAAACAAGAGCAAGCCTAGATAGAGGCGTCACCGAATCAACCAGTGAACCAGTAATAAGAGGTCCCAAAGATAGTTTCACCGAAAGCCACTCAAAAAACCTAGGACTAATAAGAAAAAGAATAAAAGACCAAAATTTATGGTTTGACGAAGTAAAAGTCGGAAGAAGAACCCAAACCAGAGTAAGCATCGCCTACATAAACGATATAGTAGAAAAAAAATGGATAAACGAAATAAAAAACGACCTAAACAAAATAGACATAGATGGCATCTTAGATAGTGGAAACCTAAGAGATTACATCGACAAAAACCCCTCAACATTCCCCCAATTTGTAAGCACCGAAAGACCAGACCAAGCCTCAAAAGCCCTACTAGATGGCAAAATAGTAATACTAGTCGAAAACTCACCATACGTCCTAATCATGCCATCAGTCTTCATAGACTTTATCCACACCCAAGAAGACGAATACCAAAAGCCCTTCAACATGAGTATAACAAGACTCCTAAAAGTCCTAGCCCTAATAGTAACCCTCTTCACCCCAGCCATCTATATCGCCATAACCACATTCGACCAAACAGTCGTTCCAGACAAACTCCTAATATCCCTAGCCGTCCAAAGAGAAGGCGTCCCCTTCCCAACTTGGTTCGAAATACTACTATTAATGACAATCTTTGAAATCCTAAGAGAAAGTGATATAAGACTACCATCAAACATGGGATCATCCATGAGTATTGTAGGAGCCCTCGTCCTAGGACAAGCCGCCGTCAACGCTGGCATAGTATCCCCAATCGCCGTAATCATAATCGCCATAACCTCCATCTGCAGCCTAATCTTCACAGACCCCGATTTCATAAACGGAATAAGAACATGGAGACTAATATTCATCCTCTCATCAATACTTCTAGGATTAATAGGCCTAATATCAGCCATCATAATATTCGCCCTCAAACTAACCTCCCTTGGTAGTTTCGGCACAAACTACATGGCACCATTTAGTCCATTTAGTCTATCAGGTCAAAAAGACGCCATCGCCCGCTTCACCTTCCCAAAAATATATAAAAGGCCAGACTACATAAACAAAAAAAACATAAGGAGGCAAAAATGAAAAACAAAATAATTATTTTAATACTACTTTGCTTCTTACTATGTGGATGCAAAAACTATAGAGACCTAAACGAACTTGCCATCATAACCGGAGTCGCCATCGACAAAACAAATAACACCTACGAACTAAGCTTCCTAATCGCCAACTCCCCAAAAAGCCAAACCACCAGCAAAGAAGGAGAAGCCCAAACCACCGTCTACTCTGGAAAAGGAAAAACCCTATCCGAAGCCGCCAAACAAATAGACTTCAAAAACCCAAAAAAACTCTACCTAGGACACATAAACGTCGTCATAATATCCGAAGAAATAGGTAAAGAAGGTTTCCTAAACGTAGCTGACTTTCTCCTAAGATACCCAGGAACCAGAAGCCAATTTTACCTAATGCAAGCCAAAAACACCAAAGCAAAAGAAATCCTAAAAATAGTATCCCCCCTAGAATCATTTCCCTCACAAGGCATAGCCACCCTATTAGAATCAAGCGAAGACACCCAATCAGTAATATTCGCAACCGACTACCTCTCCTTCATCGAAAAAATTCTTGAAAAAGGAAACGACCCCGTCCTACCAAGCATCGAAATAAAAGGAAACGAAAAAAAAGGAAGTACCCAAAAAAACCTAGAAAGCACACAGCAACAAGCCTACCTAAACCTAACTGGACTTGCCATATATAAAAAAGACAAATTCAAAGGCTACGCCACATACAAAGAAAGCCAACTAATAAACACCCTAAACAACATGGCCAAAGAATTCAAATACACCTTCAAATACAAAAACAATAACATAAATATATCATCCAGCACCATAAAAACAAAAACAAAAATAAAAAATCCAAACACCATCGAAATAAACATAAAAGGACAAAGTTTCATAACCGAAATAAACACCAAAGATACCCTAGAAAACCCAAACACCATCAAAAACATGCAAAAAAAACTAAACCAAACACTAAAAAAAGACCTAAACAACATCATAAAAAAAACAATGCAAAAATATAAAGCCGACGTCTTCGGTTATGGCAATAAAATATACAAAAACTATCCAAAAGAGTGGAAAAAAATAGAAAAAAATTGGGAAAACAAATACTATCAAAAACTAAACATAAAAATAAACACAAACCTAAAAATAAAATCAACCGGCGCCTTAGATAAAACCATTAGGGAGGTAGAATAATGAAAAAAATTTCCGCATTTGAATATAATAGTATGATATGGTTTATCATAAGAGGAGGATACATAGGACTCACCCTAGGAAACCTAATATTAATATGCAAACAAGACGCATGGATAAGCGCCATATTATCAATAATAGTAGGCCTCATACCACTATTTATATTTATGCATATCCATAACTATAATAAAAACCTAACCCTCTCAGAACTAAACCAAGCCATATTTAAAAAAATAGGAACACCCTTAAACCTCCTATTAATCATAGGTGCTTTCACCTTCAGTGCAATCGTATTCTTAGATTTAGTTCACTTTGTCTACTCCCAGTTTCTCTTCAAAACAAACACCTACTTTATTGCCATATGCTTCATAATACCCCTAATATATGCCCTATTTAAAGGCATAAACGCCATATCAAAAACAAGCCTAATAATGTTTTACCTAGTAGTCTTCACCATAATCTTTATCATAACAGGACTATTTAATGGCCTAGACATAGAAAAACTAAAACCATACCTAGAAGCAAGCACCAAAAATATAATCCATGGTATCCTAATAATGATAACCTATAACATCATCCCCCTAATATTCTTACTAGCAATACCAAAAAATAAAATAGAAAACTATAACAAAAAAATAACCATTAGCTTCTATATAGTAGCCCTTTTAAGCCTATCAAACGCCGCCTTTTTAACCATAGGAGTCCTTGGTGCCCCACTAGGAACCCTATTTGAATATCCCGAATTTCACCTACTAAAAAAACTCCAAATGGGAGATTTCATAAGTAGATTAGAAAGCATCCTATCCCTAGAATGGATAATCGCCCTATTTATCCTCCTAACCCTAAGCATGTACTTCATGACAAGCACCATCAAAAAAACATTTAAAACAAAAGAAAAAACAGACAAAATAATAATCATAATTGCCTGTTTAATACTAATATTACTAGACCAAACACTATTTGAAAACAGTGCAGAAGCCGTAAAAATCCTTCAAGGTCCTATGATAATAATAATACTTTCCCTACTTTTATTTCCCACATTAATAACATATACAAAATGCTTAACTAAAAGACTTCATAATAAGAACAGCCGCTGAAGCGATAATAATAACCACCAAAATCACAATAATCAAAATTGTAAAAACATTCTTCTTACCGCCCTCATCACCATAATCCGCAAAATCAGACTTATTAAGCTTCAAACTAGAAGTAAAAAATGACTTATCATACAAAGGCACATCAGACTTTGAAGCCTCATCATCAAGCAATTCATCAACATTTTCAATCTCACCAATTTTAGTATCATCATCCTTCAAATCAGAAAGCAAAGAAGAAGCCAAATCCACATCCCCCATCTTATTAAGCATACTAGTATTAGTAATAGTTTGAATCATTTCCCTTAAATCATCACCATCATCCTCTGTAGGCCTTAAAGTCTGTTTCTTTAACTCCTCCTGAAGATCCAAATTCTTCAAAACATTATACTGCTCATTTTTCAAACTACGTTCCTTATCATCAGGAGCCTTATTTTCATGAGCCTCCTTCAAAACATCCCTAATATCATAATTACGATCCTCTAATTTTTCAAAATGCCTTTCAACCTTAGGCGAAGAGGACAAATCCTCATCAGAAATAGCTCGTCGATACTTCCTAGAAGAACTATAATTCTCGCGATTATTAATCATTTCCCTTACCTTATCTAAATCTACCTCTCCAGCCTTGTCAATCGAAGCAATGCCTTCAATATTAGAATATTTGCCATAAGTATAAATTTCACTATATAAATCCCTATTTTTATTACTACGAGTCTTATCCTTAGATTTATAAGCCCCATGTCCATAATATTTTTCCATTCTACTAGGCATCTGCGATCAACCTCCTATAATAATAATATCATATTTTACTTATTTTTAAAATATATACTTGCAATTTCACACCAATTTAATTATAATTAACACTGGAGGCGATAAAGTGTCAAAAGTATATGTAGACAAAGATTTATGCATAGGCTGTGGAGCATGCACCGGAATCGCAAGTGAAAACTTCGAACTAGGTGACGATGGACTTGCCGAAGTAACAAATGAAGAAATAACAGATAACGTTAAAGAGGCAAGTGCCTGCTGCCCAACTGACGCCATCAAAATAGAAGAATAAACCTTCTTAACAAAAAAACAAACCTATTTACGGTTTGTTTTATTATTAGCTAAATTATATAACCTCTTAACCTCTTTAATCGATAAATAACGATACTCACCAGAACTTAAACCATCCAAAGTTAAAAAACCATATTTTTCCCTTTTTAAAGAAGCAACCTCATAGCCAATAGCCAAAAACATCTTCTTAACTTGATGATACCTTCCCTCATGAATAGTAAGTTCAATTATAGACTTATGATTCTTTTTATCAATCTTTTTAATCCTAACGCGAGCCCTCGAAGTCTTCTTACCATCCACCAAAACTCCAGTTGAAAGTAACTTAACCTTAGAAGGAATAACAGCCTCATTAATCTTCACAATATAAGTCTTCTCAAACTCATAAGAAGGATGTGTAAGCAAATTAGTAAGTTCTCCATCATTAGTAAGCAAAATAAGCCCACTAGTATCATAATCAAGTCTACCAACTGGATAAAGCCTACTATCAGATTTCACAATATCCAAAACAGTCTTTCTCCCCTTATCATCAGAAGCCGAAGAAATAACCCCTCTAGGCTTATATAATAAAATATACTCCAAAGAAGCCTCCTTCAAACTCTTACCATCAACCACAATACTATCAGACAAAGAAACCTTAGTTCCTAAAGTATTAACAACCTCTCCATTAACCATTACCTTACCAGCTAAAATAAGTTCTTCAGCCTTTCTCCTAGAACAATATCCATAATTCGCAATAATCTTCTGTAATCTTTCCACACAAATCACCTAAAACCATTATACATTAGAAAATCTAAATAAACAAGGGAACAATAAACAAACTTAAAATAACAGTAACCAAATCCGCAAGTAAACCAGCCCAAAGCGCATACTTAATCTTCGTAATTCCAATAGTTCCAAAATAAAGAGTAATAATATAAAGAGTCGTATCACTAGAACCCTGAATAACAGAAGTAAGCGTACTCAAATAACTATCAGGCCCATAAGTCGTATACATATCATTCAAAAGCGCAAGCCCAAAAGAACCAGAAAGAGGCCTCATAACCGCAATAGGCAGAATTTCAAGCGGAATATTCACCAAAAAAAACAAAGGCTTCAAAAAAGAAAAAATAAAATCAATAAGCCCACTACTAGTAAAAATATTAATGCCAAAAATCATCGCAAGTAAAGGAGGAAACATACTCAAAACCATACCAGTCCCCTCCTTAGCCCCCTCCACAAACGTATCATAAACATTAACCTTTTTTCTAACACCATAAATAATAATAATCAAAACAAGCAAAGGAATAAACAAATTAGAAAACGCCTTCATCTATACCTCCCATACATAAGCCTATCAATAATAAGACCAATCACCAAAGAAAGAAAACTAACAATAATACAAGGAATAACAATATTAGTAGGATCCGTACTATCATGCATCATCCTTAAAGAAATAATAGTCGTCGGCACCAAAGTAAGACCACACGTATTAATGACCAAAAAAGTAATCATACTCCGGCTAGCCTCATCCTTTTTCTTATTAAGCTTCTGCATCTCCTCCATCGCCTTAAGACCAAAAGGAGTAGCCGCATTACCAAGACCAAACATATTCGCAATAATATTAGAAGAAATAAGTCCCAAAGCATCATGACCACGAGGAATCTCCGGAAAAATCCTAGAAAGAATCGGCGAAATAAAATTAGAAGCCTTACCAAGAAGACCAGAACATTTCGCAATATTCATAATCCCAAGCCACAAAGAAAGCAAAGGAAAAATCTGAATAACAAGATCCAAAGTAAGCTTCCCACTAGAAAGAATCTGCGTATTCAAAACATCAGCCTTACCATTTATAATCAAAAAAATACCACCAGACACAATAAAAAATATCCATAACTTATTTATCATTTAAACCACGACAATCTTTTATTATTCACACGCTTAACATATATCTTCTCACTCTTAACTAACTTATCAGCCAAATATACCCGCACATACCCTACCTTATCACCACTCTTATAATCACGTTCTTTTAAAAGTTCATACTTAACCCGAACACTATCCTTCTCACTTTCAAGTAAAGGATACAAAACATTATTCTTTATATATAACTTATCATCATTATAATAATCCTCCAAAGGAATAGACAAATTACCCTTAGATAAAATCAAATAATTCGTATACTTACTAAAAGCCTCATCATATAAAGACTGATGATCCTTCCAATCAGAGCCATCATTTATCGTAACAACCGCCAAATTAAGCCCATCCTTAGAAGCCGACGTCACCAAAGTTCTCTTAGCCTTCTTAGTAAACCCCGTCTTCCCACCAGTCGTATACTTATAACTAAAAAGCAACTTATTTTTATTACGCCACTTATAAACATTCTTATTAGTCTTCAAAGTATAAACCTTAGTACCAACAATCTTCCTAAACTCCTCATTTCCCATCGCATAACTCATAAGCAAAGCCATATCATAAGCCGAAGAAAAATTACCCTTCTCCTCATCAAGACCACTAGGATTATTAAAAACCGTATCATCCATCGAAAGACTCTTAGCCTTATCATTCATCTTATCAACAAACTTAGAAACACTAGAAGAAGTATTCACCGCAATACTAATAGCCGCATCATTCCCACTCCTAAGCATAAGACCATAAAGTAAATCACAAATAGTAAGCATCTCCCCCTGCTTTATATAAATCCCAGAGCCATAAGCCTTTAAAACCTCATCACCAACCACAATCCTTTTTTTTATATCAGTATTTTCCAAAGCCACCACCGCCGTCATAATCTTTGAAATAGAAGCCACCGACTGAACATGATGAGCATTATCCGCATACAATATTCTCTTAGAATCCATATCAATTAAAACCGTCGAAACCGCATTTGAAGAAAAAGCAAAAACCTTAAAAGGAACCAATAAAAACAATAATAAAAATAATTTCTTCATATCATTCACCTAAATAAATGTATGACTAAAAAAATAATAATATTAAAAAAAAAGACTATTTAGTCTCACTACTAATAATCTCCTCAATAGTCTTATAATTTCTCATCAAAGCATCATCATATTTCTCAATAATCTTCATAATTTTTTCCTTATGAGCCTTTTGATAAAACTTAAGACCATAATAAATTTTATATAACTCCATTTGTTCTTTTTGTAACCTCGTTACTAAATCAATATAATATTTTATCATATTTTGTCCTTTTCTATTTTCGCCTTCTACCATTATACATTCGCCATTTGCAAAAGTCAACCGATATCAGCGTATATTTTACATACAAATTTGCTAAACTATTTTTAGAAAGTGTGGCATGTATATGTATTTTAAAGAAGCTATTTCCAAACGAATCTATGAACTATGCGACCAGTATGGCTATACACCAAACAAACTAGCCGAACTATCCGCCATAGCCCCATCTACTCTAAGAGCAACACTGTGGAACAACGTAGAAAATCCAAGTTCAACCGTTATTTATAAAATTTGTAAAACCTTAAAAATCGACATGAAAGATTTCTTCGATTCAGATTTATTCAAAACAAATAACCTAGATGATTAATGTATACTATTAATAGCATAACTAAAACAAGAAAAAATACACATACATCTATTCAATAACATTATAAATGATTTTTCTAAACTTAGCAAGTAGAAAAGCAAAATAAATGGACTATTTACTCAGAATATAGTCCATTTATTTTATTTAAATCCTCATCACTAGGCTGATTAATAACCCACTCACCATCTTGTTTAGTTAAAGTCATAGTAATAGTATAAGTACTAGTTTCATTAACATTCTTCATCTTCTCAAGTCTATACTCACTAAATTTAGAAGCATCATAATTACCAGACTCATCATTAAACTTATCAGGATTCTCACTCTTTAAATCATCAGCCTCACTAATAGCCTGAGTATAATTCTTAACAGTAACCTCAGTTTCAACAGTAGCCGTACTACCATCCACTTTTTCATCCTTAATCTCATACTTTAAAGACTTATAATGATTTTTATAAAAATTCCTATACTCATCCCTATTACTATCCGTAATAGTCGTATCAGCCGCCAAAGTACTATCAAGATCATCTAAAACAGATGAATCATTAGTTTGATACTTATTAAAATAATCCTCAACCTTCTTAGTAGGTGTATTATCCATCTTCGAATTACATCCAGTAAACACAAGCAAAGCCATAAAAACAATTAAAAATTTTTTCATACATTCCCTCCTTATTACTATAATGGGAAAATACAAAAAAATTATACAATTAATTCGATTTATTTTTAAATTTTTTTAAAGTATCCTTGAACTTAACCTCAAAATTTGGAAAAGCCACAGTCAAACGTTTCGTAAAATAAGAATGCTTCTTCAAAGTATCTCTAACCATCCTAGTAATTTCATCAGTAGTATCCTTCGCATCACTCAAATCAACCTTCTTAATATTAGAAATAATATTAAAAGAAACAATCACATCAGTCATAAAAATAACAAAAAGAATAACAGCCAAAATATTCAACAATACAGAAGGAATCAAAGATAAAATCCCCATAAAAAATGGATTTAAAAAATGAATTAAAATAACCCCAAGCGATCCAAAACAAACCGTCGTAAACAAACAAATTCTACCATTTAAATTATATTTATTACTACTATAATCCCACCAACGAGTCTTAAAAATCTTCTCCATAATATAACTCGAAAAATATTCCAAAGAAGCCCCAAACACACAAGACATAACAAACAAAACAGGAATATCATTCACATACTTTGACAAAAACAAAGTAATAAGCAAAGCCCCACATCCATAAATAGGACAGTAAGGACCAATCAAAAATCCTCTATCAGTTAATCTTCTATTTTTAAAAGAAACAACAACAACCTCCATCAAATATCCTATCACAGAATAAACCATAAAAAGCATAAACATAATTTGTAAACTCATAAAATACATCTCCCAATTCCACAACCAATTTTACCACTTTTCCAAAAGAAAAACAACTAAGCCTTATAAACTTTCATAAACTCCTTATACAAATCATCACACAAAGAAGCATCCATTGAAGGCACCTTCGCAAAAGCATTCACATACCCTAACTTTTCATACTTAGAAAAACCCAAATGATGAAAAGGCAAAAATTCAACCTTTTCAACATTCTTAATCTTCTTCAAATAAGAAGCTAATTTGTAAATATAATCATAAGAATCTGTAAACCCAGGAATAATAACCTGACGAATCCATACCGGTTTATTGCTTTTATTCATAACAGAAATAAACCTTTCAGAAAAATCAATAGACTGCCCCGTAAGGTTTTTATAGCCCAAAGGTTCTGTAAACTTAATGTCAAAAATTATCAAATCAACAAGTCCTAAAATCTCACTTGCATCATAATCACAAACACCCGCAGTATCAAGTGCAATATGAATATTCTCACGTTTTAGCTTATGGCACATATCAAGCAAAAACTCCCTTTGCAGCAAAGGCTCACCACCAGAAAAAGTAACCCCTCCACTTTCACCAAAATAAGGCTTATACCTTAAAATCTTTTTCAAAAGTAAAGAAGAAGACATATTCTTCTCACCCAAAACCCACATCTCAGGATTATGACAATACTTACACCTTAACTTACATCCACCTAAAAACACAACCGTTCTTATTCCAGGACCATCCACAAGCCCGCAAGACTCAAAATCACAAACATAACCATCCATAAAAATTACATCCTCTCATGGAAAGTCCTTGCAATAACTTCCTCCTGCTGACGCCTAGTCAAACGATTAAACCTAACCGCATAACCAGAAACCCTTATCGTAAGAAGCGGATACTTATCAGGATTATTCATCGCATCAATCAAAGTTTCCCTATCCAAAACATTAACATTCAAATGATGTGCACCTTGACTAAAATAACCATCAAGCACACTTACCAAATTAGAAATTCTCTCAAACTTAGAATGACCCAAAGAACTAGGAACAATCGAAAAAGTATTAGAAATACCATCCTGACAGCAACCAGCATACTTAAGCTTAGCCACCGAATTCAAAGAAGCCAAAGCCCCACTTACATCCCTTCCATGCATTGGATTAGCACCAGGCGCAAAAGGCTCACCATTACACCTACCATCAGGAGTAGAACCCGTCATAGAACCATAAACAACATTAGACGTAATCGTCAAAACAGAAAGCGTTGGTAAAGCATCCCTATAACACTTATGAGAAGATAGTTCCTTATAAACCTTTTCCAAAATCATATTAGCAATAGAATCAACCCTATCATCATCATTACCATACTTAGGATAATCACCACTAATCTCAAAAGAAACCGCAATACCCTTATCATTTCTTATAGGCTTAACACACGCATACTTAATAGCTGATAATGAATCACAAGCCACCGAAAGCCCCGCAACTCCATAAGCCATAAACCTACGAACCAAAGTATCATGCAAAGCCATTTGACTAGCCTCATAAGCATACTTATCATGCATATAATGAATAATATTCATAGCATCAGAATAAACAGAACATACCTTCTCAATCATCTTAAAATAAGCATCCACTACCTTATCATAAGAAAGCACCTCATCATCCATCATACTAAAACCAGAAATAACCTTATCAAAAGAAATCTCATCATAGCCACCATTAATAGCATAAAGAAGCGTTTTAGCCAAATTACACCTAGCCCCAAAAAACTGCATATCCTTTCCAACCCTCATAGCCGAAACACAGCACGCAATCGCATAATCATCCCCATAAATAGGTCTCATAATATCATCATTTTCATATTGAATAGCGCACGTATCCGCACTAAGAGAAGCACAATACCTCTTAAAATTATCTGGTAACCCCTTAGACCATAAAACCGTCATATTAGGCTCAGGCGAAGTCCCCAAATTAGTCAAAGTATTCAAAATTCTATAACTACTCTTCGTAACCATACTCTTATTATCTATACAAACTCCACCAATAGAACAAGTAACCCAAGTAGGATCACCCGAAAAAAGTTCATCATAAGAAGGCGTTCTCAAATGTCTAACAAGCCTTAACTTAATAACAAAATTATCAATAATCTCCTGAATTAACTCCTCAGTAATAATGCCCCTTTTCAAATCCCTTTCAAAATAAATATCAAAAAAAGCATCAACCCTACCAAGACTCATAGCCGCTCCATTATTTTCCTTAACAGCCGCCAAATAAGCAAAATAAGTCCATTGAACAGCCTCAATACTATTAGAAGCAGGATTAGAAATATCAAAACCATAAGACAAAGCCATCTTCTTAATATCCTCTAAAGCCCTATACTGCATAGAAACCTCTTCCCTTTGCCTAATCAAATCATCAGACATACATCCAGACAAATTATGAAAATCCTCCATCTTCTTTTCCATCAAATAATTAATACCATAAAGAGCCACTCTTCTATAATCACCAATAATTCTGCCCCTACCATAAGCATCAGGAAGCCCAGTCAAAAGACCAGCATGCCTCAACTTCTTTATCTCATCAGTATAAGCATCAAAAACACCTTGATTATGAGTCTTTCTATATTGATTAAAATAATAATCAACAGAAGAATCAAGCTCATAACCATAAGCCGATAACTCCTTATAAACCATCCTAATACCACCATAAGGATTCACAATCCTCTTAAGCGGCTTATCCGTCTGAAGCCCAACAATAACATCATCATTTTCATTAATATAACCAGGATTAAAACCAGTAATAGAAGACATATTTTTAGTATCAATATCCAAAACATGTTTATCCAACTCTTCCTTCAAAAGTTCCAAACACTTATTCCAAATATTCTTAGTCTTTAAAGTAGGGCCAACCAAAAAATCCTCATTACCATCATATGAAGTATAATTACACTTAATAAAATCACTTACATTAATTTCATTCTTCCAAACATCACCCTTAAAATCCTCCCAAGCATTATTCATGAAATCACCATCCTTATTATAATTATAACATCATTTAAAGAAATTAAAAAAACAAATAAAAAACTTTACACAAAAAAACACAATATATAAATAATATCATGTCTTACTAATTATCAAATTCATTTTTATACATTACTTTTTCCAAACATCATAATATTAATACCCACTTTTCAGCGAATCGCTGATTAAAAAAATAAAAGCAAATATAAAATACTATTTACCCTTATACATAAAACAACACTCATCATGCGAATAAATAAAACCAGTAGCTTGCAAATAAGAATATATAATCGTAGAACCAACAAATTTCATACCTCTTTCAACTAAATCCTTAGAAATTAAATCAGATAAACCATTTGTTACTTTACCACATTCATAAACTACTTTATCCCCAGTAAACGTAATTAAATAATTATAAAAACTACCATACTCCTTTTGAATACATTTAAATATTCTAGCATTATTAATACTAGCCTTTATTTTTAACCGATTTCTTATAATCCTTTCATTAGAAAGCAATTCATTAATTTTATCATCACTATAACAAATAACCTTATTTATATCAAAATTATCATAAGCATATCTAAAATCATCCCTTTTATTTAATACACACTCCCAAGATAATCCAGCCTGAAAAGATTCCAATATCAACATTTCAAATAAATACCTATCATCAAAATTAGGTATTCCCCATTCCTTATCATGATATTCAACATATAAAGGATTATCTAAATTACACCATTTACACCTCATAAAACCAATCCATTCTTCTAAATATTTTTAAATATAATAAAACCCCTGAAAATCAAGGGATAATTTCATATTGGTGCCCTTTTGGTAGAAGCATAACAATCACTAGACATAAATTTATAGGTAGTAATAACTACTAACTGATATAAGTATATCATATTTCTTTAATTTTTGACTATATAATTGTAAAATTATATAGTCAAAAATGTTAAAAACAAATTATTTTATGTTAAAATATTATTATAAGGAAGTGATTTATTGTGTTAACGTCTACTGAAATTAAAAATTATTTAGAAAAATATATTATTAGTGGTGGAAATGTTTATTTGAGAGAAAATAACAAACAAGTAATAGATGAAGAAACAATTTTAAAAGTAAAAAGTGCTAGACTAATTTATAATGAAGCAAGAGCAAAGTATCGAAGTGATATACAACAATTTGGAAAACAAGTTTATGGTGATTTTCAGAAATATATTACAAACATGATGGAACGATTATCTGTAAATGGTGAGGTTAATACCTATGGTACCAATAAATTGATAAATACACTGTTAACTTCCAATGGACACTATGAAGAATATATGCTGGGGGATAATTTAGCTGAAAGTAAATTTTCAATGCTGTCTGGTATTAAACAAGAATATGGTCTTGCATATTTAAAATTAAAATTTATGGAAAAGGGTTTGAATATTGATAATCTAACTATAAAACAAGATTTGACTGAATTGCAACATAATGGAATTTCAAAAGTTATTATAGATTTTCAAGTAAAAAAATATGAAAAAAAAGATACCTTTACTACCCAACAATCAGAAATACAAACACAATCTAAAGTTCAACAGGATGATAGTATTAAGTCTTTTTCTCATCCTAAAGCAGATTTATTAAATGAGTTAGAAAAACAAAAGAAAGAAGCTCTAGCAAAAAATGATCAAGTTGCTTATAATTTTGCACAAAGTAATATTGAAAGAATAATAAAGGAAAATCCTGTTGAAGTTTCTCCAAAACAATGGGACTCAATGGGATATGAAGAAAGAAAAAGATTTATACTTATAAAAATGAAAGAATCAAAAGTTCTTAATGATAAAGGTAGTTTTAATTTTTGGAATTCTAATTTAAAACAAATAGAAGAAAGAAAAAAAGAATTACCAAATGAAAATGTTCAAAGTATAGAAACTAATAAATATACTTCAACACAATCGCAACAATCGGAAAATCAATCATTAAATAGGAATAATAATTCACAACAAATAGTTGAAAATACAACCTCTTTATATGGGAAAATGATTAATGCGTTAAAGAAAAGTAGAACAAATAATTTAACTAAAGAAGAGAAAAAACAAATTGTAGGGGAAATATATTATTATGAGATGTATTTAGTTGAGAGCATAAAGGATCAAAAAGCAGTTGGAGAAATAATGAGGAATGCAGTGCAAGATTTTTCAAATACTCAATCTGAACAAACTATACTTAATTCTCTTTTTTCAGATTTGGGAGAAAGATTAAAAGTTATTTCTCCAAAACAAAAAGCAGAACAACACAACTCTAATGATATTAACAACGGCGATTTTCTAGTAAGTATAAATAATATGAGACAAGAAATGAATAAACTTAGTACGGAATATAAACAAATGTGGTCAGATGGTATGATAGATGACCAAGAGTTGGAGTATTTAATTTCAAGAATGCAAGTTTTATATAGAAATGCTATGTCTTTAAAAGGGAATAATTTATCAGCCAAAGAATATCAAATTGTAAATGAAATAGTAGCATCAATTTCCAAAGAACAAAACAAAATGACAGCGTTAAGAGATGGAATTGAAAGAAGTGTTCATCATTTTGGAAGATAAAAAAGCATAAATTTTGCTTGACTTTATGCCTTGCTAAAATTATGCTTAAAAGGGTTTAAAAAGGGAAATTCCTTTTTTCACACCATTATTGGCTTTGTCAATAGCGTAGTGTGTTACTAAAATGGAATTTTAGTTTTATTGAAACGAGCTGTAGCTCGTTTTTTAAATGTCAAAATCTTTATCATCATATTCATAAGTTTTTGTATATAAATTGGATTTATGTCCAGTTTGATGACTTTTTCCCTCTAAATATAAATTAAATACTCTAACAACAATATCTTTTGTTAATGGATCTGGAACTAACTTCTTATTATCTCTTTTAAAACCTAAAGGGGAACGATTTGGAATATGACCTGACTTAATGCAACAACCATACCAAATTTTGTTCTTTCAGAGCATTTCTCAATTTCATTTTGAAATACACTAGTCATTATTCTCATAACCATTCGACCATTTGAAGTAGTAGTATTAGATTCATCATCCACACAATCAATATCACATTCATAATCATTAACAAACTTCATTAATTTTTCAATATCATATACAGAACGAATTAATCCTATCTAATTTAAAAGCAACAATAACATTTATTTTTTTATCTTTAATATCTTGTATCATTTCTTGATATGCTGGTCGTTTATCATTTTTAGCACTTATTCCAGAATCTTCATATACTTTGTAAATTTCATAACCTTTAAACTTACAAAACTCCCTTAATTTTTCCTCTTGTTCTGGTAAACTAAATCCCTCTCTTTTTTGGTCGAGTATAGAAACTCTTTTATAAATACCTAAAATTTTCTTTTCTTCATTCATATTTTTTTAATACTTCCTTTCATATGTTTGGCATTTTAAATTGATTTTTGCAACTATAAATTATTTATCTTCTCACTTGTTTAGCACTTTAAAAGCAAAAAGTTAAGTCAAATTCTAAAAAAAGAGGGTCAAAAATATTAGATAACTAATACCTTTGACTCCTCTTTAAAATTAAGTATAAACTTTTAAATATGTTATATGTGTTTTTAATCATAGAAGTACCTCTATTTCCCCTTAAAAAGCGATACTACTTGCTTTTGTTAGTTCTATACTATAAACATTTATTGTTGATTTGTCTAAGATAAAAATAGTTCCACAATATGGAACTATCAAAACTCATTTATTGTATTTTATTTACTCTCGATTAAATATTTATTATCTTCATTTACTTGTTGTTGTAATACTTCTAATTCCTTAACATTCTTATTATTTCTTAAAGCTTCCATTTGATTTCTTGCTGATTCATTTAATTGAATAAGTCTATCAGATTGTTTTATATTCATTCTAATCAATTCTGCATTTGTGTTTTCTAAATTATTTAAAATTATTAAATGAAGTAAATCTGTATAATCCCTCATATTTCCATTTTTAGCAAGTTCTGGATTATCTTCACGCCATTCTTTAGCAGTCATACCAAACAATGCAACATTTAATAAATCAGCTTCATTTGCATATACAAACTTAATTTGCTGTTCTGTTAAAGTAGGAACAATATATTTTTTTATTGCATCAGTATGAACAACATAATTTAATTTAGATAATAGTCTATTTGCATGCCATTCAATTTTTTCTTGATATGTTTCATTTCTTTTTAATCTTTCAAATTCTTTAATTAAATATAATTTAAATTCAGGACTAATCCAACTAGCAAACTCGAAAGCAATATCACTTCTTGCAAAAGTTCCACCACCATATTTACCAGATTTAGAAATAATACCAATAGCATTTGTTTCCCTAATCCATTTTTGAGGGGACATAGTAAATGCATGTCTTCCTGCTTCATTTTTAAACTGGTCGAATTCGACCAGTTTAAAATTTTCATTATTTAATTCTTACCATACACCTAGAAAAGAAATCGTTTCTTTATTTCTTAACCAATTTTTAACAACATCTGCTGGTGCTTCACCATTTTGAGTTTTTGCTAAATCTGTTAATGATATATATTCGTATCCATCAACTCTAACTACATTAATTTTACTACCTTTAACATCCATCTCTGATTGAATTATATTATTTTTCATAAGTTTCTCCTTTCTAAATTAGTCAATCGTGTCTAACCAATCTATTAATTTTTTCATCTAATATAATTTTACCATAAAATTATCGTTCTAAATCATCATCTTTGCTATTATAACTACTAAATTCGTTTTGTATAACTTCTAGATCATCATCATCAATTATTTCTTTATGATATTAATCATTTAAACCTGTCCTTTCTTTAATTAACAACAAAAAAATACCAACTTCTTTTAGAAATTGATATTTTCTATATTAAATCCAAGACTATAAAAGTATGGACAGATTTCCCAATGGTGGAGCCGAGGAGAATTATCAAAGCACTTTATAACAATTTTTAAAAACTCAAAAGCATTGAATATTCAACGAATTATGACTATCAAAAATTATTCAAAAATGAAAAATTTAAAAATTTGCAAGGTAAAATGCAAGGTAAAATATATTGTTTATTTTTTCGAAAACCTAAGTATAGACATTCAAAAAGCAAAACCAAAATTTCCCATGAAAAAAAAGAGGTCTCCGACAGCAATGTCGGTTACCTCTTTTTTATTTATTTTGAATTCTATCATTAGTAGTTACAGTTCTGTCAACACTATGTTCCATTTACAATCATAAATTACGTTTTTGTTTATCCAAATTACTACTTTAGGATTTATAGTATCTTCATCGACGGTAAAGTCTTTTAAGAATGTACTACTATTTAGCATTTTATCATTATCATTGTTTATGCTGACCCACGTTCCTTGTTGGATATCATTACACGATAATCTATATTTCTTGCCAGCAAACAACCGCAAATCATATTGAAAAATATTAATGCCAAATGCACTTTTACCATTTGTTTTGAGCGCAATTATATTATCTTTAAAAATAACACTACCAACAGATTCATCAAAATTAATAAGTTCAACAGTTTCTTCTTTTATTTTTAGTAAATTATGTCTTATTTCCACATTTACTATTTTTTTATCAGTAACATCATATGTACCGTTTTCATTGATTTTTAACGTTCCCTTGGGCATGATGCCAACGATTACTTCTTCAGGTTCCAAAATGATTTCTTTTTCCTCATTTTCGGGAATTAACACTAGCGCTATTTCATCATTATTCATCAAAAGTTACCTCTTCTTTAATAAAAAAAAGACCTTTTAATGGTGTTTTAACTTCTTCATCGTATCTAATTTCTATGTCAAATACATATTTACCATACGATAGTTCTTTGGTATCGTTATGAGTTATTTTAAAATGATAGTAGAAATCATCATCAAACGTTATATTTCCTTCACTTAATTTTTTTTGAAGAACAATTTTAGAATCATAGTAATTTTTCTTTACGGTAAAAGTTACTTCATCAGCCTTTATATTTATTACTTCATTATTAACGGTTTGACGTTGAAATTTAAAATTTTGAGTATCACCTCTAGTTAATTCTATCATTTAAACACCTACTTCATTTGAATTCTATCAATTGCTTTACCCGCAACACCAGCATAAGAATTTGCACTACCATTATTTACATCTTTAGAACTTACCCAGTCATAGTAGTTTCCGTTAATTGGAGATACTCTGTAATCTACGTATCCGTAATCTGACCAAATCTTGACCATATCAATATTTCTTCCTAAAATACCGCTATACGCACTTCCGTCGTTTGAATTGAAGTTATTTGAATTTAAAGTAACAGTATCCTCCCAATTATTTTTACCAATTACGTGAGTTTTCATATAGATATTGCCATTTTGACACTTGGCTTTAATTCCACCTATTGAATGACCTCTATTACCAGCATAATCTCTATCATTGACTACTGCTGGTAAATAACAGCCTTTTGCATTATCATACACTTTGTAGGTAATATCTCCTGTACAACTTGGTTTAGAACTACTTACCGTTGTGGATGAACTATTACCACTTGCAACAGTTTGACCTGTAATAACTTCTGCGACAATCTGTGCCACTTTATTTTTATTAGCATTATACTTTTCCAAATCCGAACTATTATCGTGAAAACATACTTCTAATAGATTATCAAAACCGATGTTAAGCATATAAAGTTCAGGTCTGCTCTTTGCTCCTCTGTTTCTAATCCCCATCGCATTTGCGACTTTTTCAGCCATTTGAGTGGCTTTTTTAGTTGTACCTTTATACAACACCTCAGTCCCTGTTCCTTCGCCATTACTGTCATTAAAATGAACTGACAAGGCATAATCGTAACCCTTGCGTCCTTGAACGTTCCATTTACCATTTGCATTTTTTTCTTGAAGAGTTGTAACAGTATGTCCCGCTCCTCTAAGGCAACTAGCAATTAAGTTTACCAACTCTAACGTTCTATTTTTTTCATACCCCTTATCAATACCAATAGAACCACTATCACGTCCGCCATGTCCTGCACTAAGCAATATTTTCATAACTATTCACCCTTTCCTATTAAATTCTTGAACATCTCGTACATACCTGTACTTGCTAAACCACTTACCATTCCTGTTAATATAACATTTAAAGTAATACGATCTAAATTAGACACTACACTCAAAATAGTACCTAGTATTAAAGCGATTAATGGTATATACTTATTAAAATCATTCGTATTGATTATGTTTTTAATAACATATCCCACGCATAAGCATATTCCAAGTATTACAATATTCACACTTTCTGTTAAAAAACTTAAATCCATTCTTAATCACTACCTTTCATCAATTTATCCCACCAATCATGTATGTAACTATTACCACCTAGACTGGTATACCTTTCAAAACATTCGTAAGCCCTCTCTTTTTCAATTTGAGTTACTTCCTTTTCATTTTCTACATCTTTCAAAAATCGAACAAGATAATTCTTACACTGCGACTTATCGACTTCTTTTAAATCTTCTCTGATAGGTTCAAATAACTTATTTATTTGCTTTTTTAGTACACTACAAATATATGTAATTGAGCCAATTAAACCACACAAAAAACTCAAAAATAACGCTATTTGACCTAATGTTATTGTCTCCATTTATTTTTTCCTTTCTTATTTGTAAAATAAAATTTGTTGTGGCACAATTACAGACTGTCCCACATTAGTACCACTAGTAGAACCAAATTTGATAGTTTTTCCATTAGGTTTCTCTGATTGTCTCAAGCCTACTACCGTACTACCTTCATCATAAAGCATTAATGCCCCGTCATTTACTGATATTTTCCCTGTACTACAACAAGTAACATTGCCGGAATAACCTCTATAAATGACCTCGTAATATGTATAATCTGAGAAAGAAACGCTAGTTGTGACAGTCTGAGCATTAAATAATTTTTTAGGCTCAGGATTAGTCCATCCTACTACTGGCTTCGTTTCTTCCACCTCTTTTTTTAATTCATCAATTTTCTCATACACGTTTTTCAATAATAAATCGTTTATCATAATTTCTAGTTACTACTAGAATTAGAATGTGAGATTAAATCCTATAACCATCAAAGGAACACACCTTCTATTTTGAATTGTACTACCTATATGACCTTCTCCGATACTATATTCTGTATCACTAACATAAGTACAATTTCGGTACGTTGTAGATCCATCTGGAGCTACTCCAGCGAGTTCAGTATTATAGCCTTTTAGTCCTAAGGAAGAACATACAGTTTGGTTTGAGCTATTCCAATTAAGATTATATATAAAAATCAGCATATCATAACCAGAAGAAGATAATTTTATAGTCTGTGCCTCAAAATCTTCCGTTGGTTTTGAATTAGTCCATAATTTTTTGAAATTAGGATTTAATTTTTCAATTTTTGTATATACGTTTTTCAATAATAAATCGTTAATCATATAAATGATACTATTTAGTGTGTTAAAGCACTAAATAGTACCTTCACCTCCCCACATTCTAAAAGAGGTTCTAGTAAATAACTGAACCTCCCCTCTCGCATAAAGTACGTTTGTTTGTTTGTTTGTTTGTTTGTTTGTTTGTTTGTTTAAGCATAAAGGATTTTATGCTTTTTTTCAATAATTTTATCATATTTTTTCATCCTTTCTAAAAACTCAAAATAGGAACTACATCCCATTTTGACGCGTCAAATTCCCCTGATGTTTTATCGGTATTACAAGTGTATATAATATGTTTATAAATAACCATATCACCTATCATATATACTTGACTTGTCTGATAAGTGTCTCCTTCAAGCCCCAATGCACGTATTATCACATCAATTTCATTTTGCAAATTACCTGCAACGTCTGTTGATAACTGACCTTTCACATTATCAAACCATGTGGTAAACCAAGTGTTGTATTGCTTAAAAATATCCTCCGTAGATAAACTTTGTACCGCTTGCACTACATTACCACAGTCGTCAGTAAATCTTGTATCTGTTATCATCTCTGCTGTAATTGAAGTAGCTCCAGTTGGCACACTAATATTTGCAAGCCTTAAATCATAAATATTACCACTTCTGGTCAAATTAGGTTGCGATGGTGATGTTGCTGTATCGCCACTAATAACCACTACATTAATTTGTCTGTTTGTTAAGTCTAATCTTAATACAACTGAATCTATTCTTGATAATGTACTATCAGCATCGCTTATATTAAGAGTTATAGTATCGGTATTTTTATAACTATATCCATTAATATTAGCATTTCCAGTTGCAACACTTACAGTCATGTTATCGTTTGCACTCACTGCAAGTCCATTATTAAATACTCCGTTTGTAAAGAAATTAGATAAGAAATCCGCAACATCGGACGCATCATATCTCCTATCTTTATTAACTGAATTAAAAAAGCCATATTTTTCCGCCATAAACTGTCTCCTCTCTATTCATCATCTTCCCATGCAGTAGATAAAGGACTTCCAAAGGTTGGATAAATTGTTTTCTTTCCATCTTCGATAATCTCTTCTACTTCTACTATACGATAAGATGTATTTATTCCCCATTTTTCTTTTTTAATATTAACTATGTCTCCTAAACTCCACTTTGACTTATAATTTTCTCTGTCAGTTGCAGTAACTTCCAAAGTAAAAGTACCATTCTCATTTATTTTAGATTCGCCACTATCTAGCAACACTTCTTTATACTTATCTGCAGTTAAATCATTATTACTCAAACCTTTTTGATCATTAAATACTTCATGTAGATCAAAACCACTTGCACCTTTATCAGTGGTAACCAATACTCTATCAGTATCTTCTCCTGTACCACCAGTTAAAACATAATTAACAATAGTTTTATTGCTTATAACACAGGATGCTTGTTCTATATTATAATTATCATCACTAAATGCATATCTTTCATTTATATTTTGAGCATCAGTTCTGTCTTTTCCTTGCCAAACCTCAAACATAAATACTTTTGAATCAACATTAGGAACAACTCTAAAACCAATATTTGAATAACTCGATAACTTACACAAATAGGTATAAACATTCTTATAAGTTGCTTGAAAAGTGATACTAGGAGAACTCATCGATACGCTTTCAGTTTCCCATGCAGTAGTTAAAGGTGTCATTGCATTAACTATCGTATTCATACCCTCAATTACTCTACCAGTAAAATTAATTTTAGACTTTATTATTCTTCTATCTAAAATACTACTTAAAAATCTACCACTAATTGTAACCTCTTCATCAGTACCATTATCACTAAATTCTATCGTTTCTATGATACCGGCTTCAGTATAATTATTTCTCATAACAATTATGTCAGTTGCTAAAAATCTCATGACATATTCTGTCACTGGTAACACTATCTCAAATTCTCCTGCCTCAAAATATTTTTTTCGCCACCTTAAGGAAATAAAGTAATCAATTACTCCTTGAAGTTCTAATTCTGTATTGAAAAAGAATAATGTTGAATTTTCATTATCCTCCGTTCCTAAATCACGTGACACTTTAAAATAATAAATTGGGATTGTTTTAGTAGATTCAAAATAATAAGATGTTATAACCATAATATTATCTATGTTGTTATATGCAAGTCCATATCTAAGCCCAGTGGCGTTAGGTGTTAAATTAATCCAGTTCTTTCCGTCTATTGATTGTAATATCGTACCATTATACCCAACTGCAATATACATTCCATTTGCGTATCTAGAACGAATCAAGTACGAATTAGTACCTGATTCTTGCTTATACCAAGTAATACCATCAGTTGAAGTTAATATAATACCGTTATCACCCGTTATTACAAATTGACCTTTACCATAAGTTATACCAACTAATTTTGAAGAAGTACCTGAATTTCTTCTAGTCCAATCATTAAGATTATAAGATGTATAAATGGAACCCGAACAACCAACTCTAACATATAATCCATTGGTATATTCTATATCCATTTGATCCAAATTTTCATTTGATTCAATTACAAGTTCATGTTTTGTCCAAATTGTTCCATCTGTACTTTCATAAAACCAATTTTCAGTTTTAGTTCTTATTTCTTGATTATTTACTGTTTTATACCAATAAATACCAAGTAATGCAACAAATTTATTATTAATAAATTTAACACTATTTGAGTTAATACTATAAGACAGTCCTGTGTTAATTTTTACAGGCGTCCAATTTAAACCATCAATCGAACGATAAAACCAAGTGTCCGCATTTGTGCTTGTTACCCCTGTAACAACAAAAACACCATTACCATATGCAATATTCCGTGGTTTTAAATAACTGCTATTTAATTGATATTCTGTCCAATTTTCTAAATCTTCACTTACACATACTTTGGCTGGAGATTCTGACAATAAATAATATTTGCCATTTACAAATATAATTCCTTGTCCGGCACCAACAATACCCGTATCTTTCTTAATTACATTAAAATTCATTATATCGCCTCATAATAATTGTAATAAACAATTATGCAATCTAAATTACCAGCACCACTATCAGCACTCGGTACAAATTTGTTCACACCATTACCCGCTTGTAAAAACTTAGTGCCAAATACAAGTGAATTAGTAATATCTGTTTCATTATTGTTAGAATCAATATAAGTAATTGTTTTAGCATTGTTATATGTGGTAATAACTATTCTTTCTCCGTTGGTAAGTGAATGATTTATTTTTAAGATATCCTTATTTTTTATATTAGTTAGTGTTGGATTAACCACATTACCATTAGCAGTAAATGTTATGGTCATACCATATGGAATATGTGAGTTATTTACTATTTCGATAACAGTATTATCATTCTTACTACCAAATTCAATACCAGACTCATCTATTTCAAGTGGAAATTCAAATAACTTATCCCAGTTGTTTAATGTTACATTTGTCTCGTCTTTATCCATAAAATAAGGACTAGGACAAATTAAATTAACAGTATAATACCACAAACCATTTTGTCTCGTAGATGTTACCTTCTCAACATAATAATTTATCTTTCTTATTATTTCACCCTCATAATAATAAAGTGTACCAATATTTTTAAGTGGAAATATATTATATATTTGATTTTTTCTAATTTGTATTGATTTATCATCTTTAATAGCAATTACTAGATCAATTTCTCTCGAATTAACTGATGTACCAACATATGACACACCCACACCAAAGGCAGATTTGATAGTTGCAACATTTCCAGAATAATCATGTATTCCTGAATACGAATTCAAAAAATATGGGAAAGAATAGCCAAACTCTAATTTATAGCCATAACTATTCTCACACACTATTTTCCTACTTCTTGTAAAATATCCCATATTATGCCACCTTTCCGTGTTTTAAAAGCCATAATTGATACTCTCTTCTAAACTCTCTTACATTATCAGCAACTCCAGTATTTCTTGAATTATTATTAATTGTAAGGTTAAAATCACCCATGGTATCATTACTAGAATTACCAGCAACTTGAAACTCTCCACTAGGATAATTGAATTTTTTAGGAATAGAGCCTTGCATATTTTTTGTTACATCTTTCATTTCATCTTCAAATCCAATTCCAAATCCTTTAGCAAAATTAACACCTAGATAATCTCTCGCCCAAGTTGATGGTGAATGTATACCAAGTAATTTTTTGAAACCGTCTTTGATGTTATCAACAGTTTCTTTTATTTTTTTTGATATATATTCTTTTGCTTTTTTAAAACCATCTGCAATACCTTTGATAACATTTTTTCCTATATCTCCCCAATTAATATAATAATTTTTAAATCCATCAAATAAGGATTTAATTATCTGTGGTACTTTACTAATTAATTGTGGTATTGCTTTTACAAGACCAATAGCAAGCATTACCGTTAACTGTATGCCTGCCTCAACTAGTTTTGGTAAATTTTCAGTAACTGCTTCGATTATTTTATCAATCATCTCTGGTAACTTGTCTATTAAATCTGGTAATGCATTAACCAAACCTTGTGCAAGTCCTATCAACAACTGTATACCTGCATCTATAAATAAGTCTATATTATCAAGTATAGTATTAATCATTTGAACAAGACAATTTATTATCTGCGGTATTAGTGTAGGAAGTTGTTCTCCGAGTGCAGTTGCTAATTGTTCTATCGTTTGTAATATAGTATTTAATATTAATGGTAAATTATCTAATATTAACGTCGATATACTCGTAAACAAATTGGTAATAAGTGGTATTATTTGCGGTAATAACTGTGGTATCATTTGAATAATTCCTTGCAACATTTGATTAATAACAGGCATATACTTATCAACCATATTATTTAAATGTGTTACCGCATCAGATACAAATTTTTGTAACTGTGTCATTAAAGTGCTCATATTTTCTGATATGTCATTACCAGCCACCATATTTTTTATCATGTCTTTAAATGTATTCATGACAGGTGTTATACCCTCTAAAAGTGGTGTCATAATTTCAGCACCTACTCTTGATAATGCACTCTTTAAATTAGCAAGCGATGATGTAAACGTTTCTCCAGATTTTTGAGCCGCACCACCTAATCCTTGTTCCATTGCCTTTTCAAATTCTGAAAAACCAACTTTACCAGCACTAACTAGATTTCTGACTTCTTCTGTGCTAACTCCCATAGTTTCAGATAACATTTGTAAAATTGGTATCCCTGAATCCGATAATTGATTTAATTCTTCGCCAGAAATTTTACCGTTAGCCGCAATTTTATTAAAGATCGCACCCATTTCTTCCATTGAACGACCTGACACTTGAGAGGCATCGCCAACCAACTTTAAGGCTTTAGTCATATCGTCGCCCTCTTTAATACCGGCAGCGAATAAACCACTAGCAACAGTGGCGGCGCTATCCATAGAAAAAGCGGTACCATCAACGGAATCGCTTACATTTTTCATTATTTCATCAAGTTGTTCTGATGAATCAACAAAAGTAGACATTTTAGCCTGTGCATTTTCAAGATTTAAGGCTCTATCTATTCCTCCAGATATAGTCATATTGCCAATAGAGCCAAGAGAAGAAAAAAGTCCTTTAACCTTACCCAAAATTGCATCAATTCCATCAGCAAGGTATTTACTTGCTAAATTGGCTTTTAAAACATCTCCAAATATAGAAGTCTTTTTACTAACACTATCTTCTTCCTTACCAAGATTATTAATTTTGTTTTTAGTTTCTTCTACGCCAGTTTTATAATTATTAATAGATGTCCTTACTTTCGTCATGGTGTTCTGTATATTTTTTTGAGTAGTTTCATTTTTCTTTAAATCTTCGCTCAAACCTTCTATAACACTAGCACATTTCTTATACTCTTCCGATTCTTCACCTACTGTATTTTTTAATGTTTCTGCTTGAGCGGAAACAGTTTTATATTTTTGACTTAATTCATCATGTTCTTTCTGCACTTCTTCAAGTCCTTTAGCATAATTATTATAAGTGGATACAAGTGTATTTACACCGTCTTTTTGAGCATTTAACTTATTATTTAATGCATCGGATACACTTGATAATGCTTTTGTTTTATCAGAAGAATTGTTCATTTGTGCCGTAGATAGTTTTAACTCACTGGACATTTCTTTTAATGACAAATTAATGTTTCTTAAAGCATTTTTATATTCCGATTCACCACTGACTTTAAATTTTACTCCTACTATATTTTCCATAGATTCACCTCCTAATCAAAGTCCCATTCTTCATCTTTTCTTACTTGTTTTCTTGCCCATGAATAAGTTTTTCTGCCATACGCAAGTTCATGTTCTAAATCCCAGTCATCTTGATAATGTCGGTAAAGTTTATTAAATTCACCAATAGTTAATCTTCCGATTTCTTTAGTTTTCATGTTTAATTTAACTCTACCTATAAAATAAAACCACGAGAAGTCTATCACTGGATCATAATCATCATCTTCATCGTGGACTACACGTTTTTTTCGTCGTTTCCATAGCCATTTATAACCGCATTATTTACTTTTTCGGATACCTTACTTAATGATAAATCTGTTAACATCCTACCAACTTGTTTTTTGGTTATAAAAGAATTTTCTTTGTGGTTTTCATCATTATCAATGTCAATTCCTTCATTGATCATTATTTGTACTCCTGTCATTAGAGCATCAATATTTATTTCACTATTGTTTTTATCGGTTAACTCCCCGTATTTTTCCAAACTTCCATATTCTTTTTGAAGTTCGTTAGCAACATTTATGTTAAAAATTAATTTATATTCTTTGCCTTTCCAACTAATAGTTGTTTCTTTTTCTTCCATAATTTCATTTTCCTTTCCAAATACAGAAAAAAGGACGCTATTTTAAACGTCCTCTTATGCTGCAGTAGTACCTAAAATTTTTTCAATATATTCAATTGCCTCACTCTTTGTATCAAATTCTTTTGCCACTTGCCATCTCTCATTTGCCAAAGCATAAGCAGTACCAGATAATTCAGTAGTTCCAAATTCAATATCATCACCTTGAGTATTTTCTTCAGTTGAAGGTTCATTAAACTTAATTTTATAAATAAAAACAGCTCTGTACTTAAATGCACCTCTTACCATTTTTTTTACAACTCTACCGATTCCAACATATGGAGCAGTATCAGATGATTTATATACTATTTCATCATTTTCACCTACTTCATGTCCCAATAAATCGGCTTCAGTTTGTTTATCAGCCTCATCTAATGTTAAAGTTACATTAGCATTTTTAAAACCTTTGACTGATTCTGATAATGCGTCATCAGCATAAAGTTCTGCATCGTAAGTTTCTGGTTCAATTGAACAACTTACCGCTTTGCCAGGTGTTTTTGCGCCACCATAAGTCGCAGTTCCATCACTTGCTTCTGTTAAGATTCCATATCTTATATTACTAATACCTATTTTTGCCATTATATATCATTCCTTTCTTTACTAAAACAAAGTGTTTTGTGATAATATTCTGTGTCGTTATCGTACATATCTTCTGATGTATATTCAGGCACCCACCTAAAACCGCCCGTCTCAAGAGTATTTATTAATTCTACACAAATATTTGTATAATCATCTTTTGAATATACATCAAAATCATAATGACTATTAAAATATTGTCTTTCATCATCAGCATAAAAAGTGTTTTTTATGTTTATTTCTTGATACGTTATGTATGTAGTTTCTTTACCATCATAATATATAGGGGCTGATGGAATTTTTTTTCCATCAACAATAAAGTTCTTTAATAATTCTTCAATTTTATTATTCATACACACTCCTATGATAAATACTTGTCTTGTTCCTTAATCGCAGCATTTAATATTTCTTTTTTATTTAATGATTTTCTTACAAAAGGATGTTTAGGATAATGATGTATATTAGAGCCATATTCAAACATATTGGCAACTAATGGTGCGGGAGTTGTTACACCTTTTTTATTAACAAAATATCCAGTAATTACAACTCCACCATTCAATGAACCATCTTTTGTATAATATATCCCTGTTTTCTTAATATTGTTACTAAAATTACTTTTTTTTAACGAAGATGGAATATTTTTCATGACATTTTTATAAATTACATCTTGCCCAGACTTAACCATATCATAAAACATTTGATGTCCATTAGCACTAGCATTTCCTAATACTTTCACTAAATTATTAGGAAATTTAATATCCATTTTGCCCATTATTTAGTTACCTCTTTTGCCTGAATTTCAAGTTCTACATTATCCTCATTAACATTATTTAAATATTCTATCGTATACTCCTTGTTATTAAATTCAATTAACATTTTTCTATTAAGAGTAATTTTAGGATATCTAATTGTAAAATTTGTATAAGCCTTTTCAAAGTCCGAATCATTTGCGATTAAGGTCATGCCTCTTGTGGTTTTAACCTTTGCATAACAAGAAAGAATAGTCTTCTTTTCCGGAATCGGAAATCCATTACTATTCTTTTTCTTCGATTTCTCTATTATGTTAATTTTTTTATTATAGTTACCTGGATTTATCATAAAAGATTCTCCCTATGCATATTTAAAATCGTATCTACTGTCTTGTTAAGCAAATCTTTATTTACATACATTATTCTGTTATCGTACATATCTTGACACAAAATTAATATAACTATTATAAAATCGCTATGATTATCTAAATCAGTGATTCCAGTATAAGATTTGACATATTCTTTAGATACATGTAAAAGTGTTTCTAAAGTATCTCTCTCATCAGATGTAACATCGTCCAATCTAATATAATCAGCAACGTCATCAACAGTTATTTCACTAACTTTTTTTATTTTATTCATATCATCTCCTCCTCCCGAGGATATTATTTTTCTTCAGCAGTTTCTTTTTCTGATTTTTTTTGAGGTTTTTTCAATGAAACCGGCAGAAGTTAAATCTTCAACTAATGCCTTATCAGTTATTTCTTTAACTTCTCCTTTTATCATTGTTATTTTGCCACTAAAACTTACCAATGCCTTATACATATTAAGCACCCTTTCCTACAACAGCGACAATTTTTTGAGCATTCTCTACTTTAGAATCAAACTCTAACCAACCAATAACACCATCAGCATGTTCGTCAGCGTATTTTTCTCTCAATACCTGAATATCGATTTCTTCGTTAAATTTAGTAGCAAGTCCACTCATATCACCATAATAAATTGCAACTTTACTTGCACCTAAGTCTGGCATATTATCAGATACATATACTGTCTTGCCTAATAAAGTATAACCAAATGCTGAAGTGATATCATTTTGAAGCAAATATCTTCCATCGTTATCCTTTAACTTTCTAAGCATTGTACGAGTATTTGAATTCATAATCCAAATAGCATTATTCTGATATGCATCTTTAACTTTGGCTTGTGCGTCAATTAATTCATCTGCTGTTATCACACTTGCTGAAGCAAGTGTAAATTTATTAGTTAATTTTGATAACCCTTCAACTTTATTAGTTGTACCAACAAGTAACTCTTTTTCAATAAATCTCGCAATTGCATCTGCCATTTCGTTAACTACAAAATTTACAATATCAAATTTTGCATTATTAATTAATGATCTAGATATTTTAGATAATGCACCCGCTAAATAACCAGTTAATTTAACATTTTTAAATTTACCGTTTGAACTAGTTAATCCTGAAAATTCATCTGAATACGCAACATTTATAGTGCTTTCTTCTGTATCGTAATAAGGTAACTCTAAATTGCCTTGAACGTTATATTTATGAGATTTTTCTAAAACAGGTGAAATATCATAAACTTTCTTAATAATTTCATCAGCAATACTAGTTGGAATTACAGCACCATTTTCGGTTTTTGTAAGTTCTCCTGCTCTTTCATGAATAACTGTACCTCTAATATAATTTTCAAACGCTCTTTTCTCTTGCTCTTCTGTTGTAACTTTATCTTCTTCTTTTTCAGGAACAACTTTTTCTTTTTTTTCTTCTTTAGTCATGTCATTAACCTCCTCACCTATTTTTAATGTTTTTTCAATATTTGAAACTCTACCTTTCAAATCATTAAATTCTTTGATTTCATCATCAGTTAATTCTCTTTTTTCCTTTTTAGCATTAGCAAGCATTTCTTCCGCTCTGGTGATTAAATCGTTTTTTGTTTCCATTAATTCTTTTTCCATTCTACATTTCTCCCTTCATTTTTCTTATAATGGATTCATATTCAGAATAATCAATATTTTTCTGAATAATTTTATCATTAACAACCTCATTTTGTTGTAACGACCTTTTTTCTTTTTGTTCCTCATCAGTTGTTTCCTTATCTTCTTTTGTTTCATCAAAAAAAATGCCATTTCTAAGCATTTTCTTATCAATATTTTGAGTTCTGGCTTCGATAAGTGTTCCAGAATATGCTGGTGTTTTTTTTCTATCAAGTATTGAAACTTCTATTAAGTCCATATCTTCTACTTCTCTGTGTAAAATACCATCAACAACTTTTTTTATAACATTTCTATCATAGAAGCCAAAAGACCAACCTACTAAATCACCACGTCTTGCTTCTTCTATAACTTCTTTATCGTAAATAGTTGCTTTAGCTCTTAATCCAATAGAATCTTCAACAAGTTCCAAATTTCCTTTTTTTGTACTGCCCAAATCACGTGTTTTATCATGATTAAGAAGTATATGTATATCATCATTTCGTTCAATTGCTTTTTTAAAAGCACCAGTTTTAATTTTCTCGATAAATTCTCCAACATTACTCCATAATGTTTTAGAATCACGCTCAACCGCATTAACATATCCAGTTATTTCTACACTATCTTCAGTAAATCTAAAATTCAATGTCATCACCTCCTTTAATTTTGCTGAAAAAAAAGACAGAAATTAAATTCCTACCTTATAAAACATTACCGTCCTCATCAATAATTCCCTCTTTTACCTGTCTTTCAAACTCATCATCATCAATTACTACAACCGGTTGATAAACATCGGGATTTTGTTCAAGAGCAAATTCCAACATTTCATTTCTTTTGCTATAATCAAAATCATTATCAAATATTAAATTTTCTAAATCTTTTAGTTGTTCTTGATTATCTTCATAAAGTTCAAGAACCAATTCAATAGCATCATCATCAAATTTTAATTCATTTAATCTTTGTAAAATTTTTTCTTTCATATCATTTCACTTTCTTTCTTGATATAACCTTAAAATCATCAAATCCATTCCATGTAAAGATATATTTAGATGAATCAATTATCTGTGTATTTAATCCTTTTTTCCACTTTTTAGGATTAGAATTTATTAAATGTGCAAGTCTACCATATTCTTTTTTTGCTAATCTCGTTTCAGATTTTGAAATTGAATATCCACCTTTTCCACTTGTAAATTTCCCATCTTTAGGTGAATGATTATTATTGTATCTTAAATCAGGATTATTTTCAATAGATGTAGAAGAAGTCTTATTTGTATTAGGTGTATAATATTCATGCGTTTCTGTATTATATAATACAGCACCTAACCCTACGTTTACAACATCTAATCCCTCAATATCATTTCTATTATCATCTTTTCTTATTTCATTTAATGTTAAAAATCCTGTTTCTTTTGCTATTTTATACGCTTCGTATCTTTCTTTCATATCTGCTTTAGTTATATCTTTAACATCAAATTCAAAAAATAATTTTCTTTTTTCTTTTTCAAGTAATAAATCTCTATTTAATGCAGTTTCTATTGATTTTAATATAGGGTATATTGCATATTTAAATGTATCTTTAAAATTGTCCTTAATATGAAAAATATCATTTATCTCTTGTTTTAACGTTTGTTTAGATTCATTTAGTTGCATTTCTACACTTGTATTACTTGATTCTTGAAACTCTAATCCTTTATTTAATATAACAACATTTTCTTCATTGGTTTTATATAGATTATTCCAAGCATTTTTTAACTTTGAAATAACATCAGCAGACAGTTGTTGCTGTGACTTGATAAATCCTTTTTTATTTCCTCCAGTTTTAACTAAAGATAGTTGATATAAAAGTGTTTGATACGCCGTTTCAATTGCCTTTGACACATCCGCAATTAACCCAGTACCACTAGCACCATCAGTTGTATTTCTTAAAACTTTAATAAATTCATATGGACTATATTTCATCCCATTAATCATTATATTATAACTTTTATATATCGGATCAACATTTTTGATAATTGATATTTTATTAGCCTCGACATAATGGAGTGACTTTACCTTATTCCTATTTTTCTTAATAAAAACATATCCACCTTTATCTAATAAATAATCTTTAACTAACGCTTTTTTTAACTGATTACCATCTAAGGTATCTCCAGTATCTACATTCAACAATTTTACTCTGTCATCATCTATCTGCTTTATCTTTCCATCAGTTGTTTCATATAGCCTTATTGGAATACTAGCAATAGTTCCACATATAAAATCAACTGCACTTGTAACCGCGGGTAAAGTTAATGCCTTTTCTTTGGTAATAGTTTCTCCTTGTAACAAGGTTCTTAACAAGACATCATCTATAACAGGCATTGCCGAATCGTCTCTTCTCCAAAAATTATACCACGCCATATTATCACTCCTCTCATATAACTTGTACTATAAAGTCCATTTGATTAAGTATTACGTCTTGTTCTAACAAATACATAGCGTTTATGGTACTTACTACCATATCTACCTTACCTTTAGACTTTTTCTTTGTAACATACTGATTTTTATTAGTGTCTTGTACACATTTTGCATTTTGAAAATTAATTTCTAATAGTTTATTATCTTCATAAGCAAATTGACCCTCTAGTATCTTTTCTTTCAATAATTTGGTAGGACTGTGTAAAACACTCGAATGCTGTCTTATTTCAACCAAATTGTAACCCGCTTTTTCTAACTTTTGTGCAGATGAACGGGCATTCCATTTATCATAACCTATTGCTTGTATTTTAACTCCATAATTATCTTCTAAATTACATATAAAGTCTTCTATGAAACCGTAATCTATTATCCTATCACCACAAGCCATAACAAATTCAGTTTTTAGTAATTCCCGATAATTAAGTTTCTCTACCTTTGACTTTTCTTCAATTCTTCCTTCTGGAATAAAAGCAAAACTTTTTTGATATACTTTATCATCATCATCAATTGCTAGCATTGTCACAGATGTATTATCACTGGATTCTGATAAATCAAGTCCTACCCAAACAGTTCTACCAGTCCAATCAATATTAACAACCTTACACTCTTGTACATCTTTTATATCTATAAAAGTTTCGGTTCCAAGTCCTTGATAAATAATATTACAATGTTTGGTCACAAAGTTTTCTCTAGCAGTTTCCATTACTACGGCTTTTGCTCTTTTCTTTAGTAGGTCTTCCCATATTTCTGGTATTTCTAATGCCACAGGATTAGCCTGTTTTAAAACCAAATCGTCTGTTTCCCATTTTTTAGTATTATCAGGTTCATATAATAAAGAAAATCTTGTTTCATCTTTAACAATCCCATCAAGAACTTCTTTTGAATATTTCACTTCTTCCTCAAAAGGATTGTCTATCGTTGGGTATTTAGTAGATATAATAAAACCTAATTTATTCAATATATTTAATTGACCTGATTCCATCGCTTCAATAGGATAACTATCAGGAAGAGCACCTGCCTCATCAACAATAAATGCATTAGGTAGTCTTGAGTCCATTCTGTTGTTTGAATAAGCCAGTGGAGTTAATTTTGTATTTTTAGGTTTAAATAATATATAATCTCTTAATATTTTAAATCTAGTTTTACCCTCGTATTCTGCGAGTACAGGAGAAGAAGAAATTATTTGACCAATTGCCTCTTTTATTTGTTTTGAAAGTGCACCATCAGGAGCCACACTATAAAATTCACTAAAATTTGGTTCAATTAAAAACAACAAAATAAAAAGAACTGCAATTGTAAATGTTTTGAAGTTCTTTCTACAAATTTCAAGTAATCCAAGTTCGTATCTTCTTTTCTTAGGATTATTTCTATATTTTATACATAACATCGCAGTATAAAAAACCCACTGATAACCAACAGTACATTCATATATTGTTTCACCTGCCTTTAATCCTTTTGGCATTATCATTATTTTTAAAATAGTTTCTATTTTTTTATAAGTCTTTTTATCTAGAAAATATTTTTCATCGTTATCTTCACATATGTTAACAAAGTCCTCAAATTGTTTTTTTACATATTTAGGTGTTGTATCTAAAAATAATGTCTTTTTAGCATAATCATATGCTTTATTCATCACTATCACCATTAATAATATCTGCGAGTGGGTCTTTAATTGTCTTTTTACTTGTATCAAATGACTTTATTATTCTGATTAATGCTGACACTGTTTTGTTAGCACTATCAGTGGTTGAGTTATATTCTTTAACGGCTGGATTTGTATATACATTTTTTCGGTTTTTTACATATTCCTTTTCAACCGTCATACCATCTTCTTTAATTGCTTCAGACAATTGATCCAATATTTCTAGTTGATTGAGATATCTTTCAAAGGTTGTAGTAAAAAAGAAATTCTCTTCAACTCCAGCACTTTTAGCACTATTCAATATTTTCTTTGCTTGCTTTTTCCGCTGCGCTTTTGTCATGATTTGCTCCTTTCCAAAAAAACCACGTATTTTTTTTGATTTTGTGAACTTGATTTCGGCGTGATGTAGAGACGTCTCTCTAATAAAATTACAACCAGGGTAGGGGGGCTTGTATATTCTCAATTCTTTTTTTAGCCAAACCTAACAGATAATTTTTATCAATTAGATTAGCATCGGCTTGCTTATGATGAGTCGTACACAAACAAATCAAATTAAAGTCATCTAATAGTTTTTCTTTATCATCTTTTACTTTTATAATATGATGTACCTCATTTGCAGGTGTAATAATATCTTTATCTATACACACTTCACATAAATATCTAGCGTCTTCTCTTATTTGTAATGATTTTTTTTGCCAGGCATAAGTATTCTTTAAAACATAGCCTATATCAGTTCTATGCTTGTTCTTGTGGCAATGATAATTAATATCATGTATTTTTCCACAACGTGAACACGACTTATACATTAAACTAATATCACTAATATTATAAATTCGAGAAATAGCCAAGTTAATAATGCTAAAGACTTATCGTTATCGTTCTTAACAGACACACTTCCTGCATATAACATAAACATCAAATTAAACATTACTAACAATGTTTTCAATACTGTAATCATATTCTCATTCCTTTCTTCTTGGTTTCTTCATTTGTTTTTTTATTACTCTCTTTCAACAACTCTTCACTACACTTATTGTTTCTGGGACAACGCTTACATGATTCACTGTATCTCATACATAATCTAATATAATTTTTTTGCTTTTTCATTCTTCACTTCATTTGCCCCTTTCTGCAAATAAAAAGAACTATTACTAGTCCTCTACAAAAATCCCATTTTACCATATTTTAACACTTGACCGCGAACTCAGGGCGAACTCTCTATCTTTTTTTCACTTTTTTGATTATTTTTTGTATTTGCCTTCTACCAATTCCATATTTTAGTTCTAATTTGGCATTGCTCATATAAAAATACACTTTATCAAAATATATCTTTAAGTCTCTATTCTCATCTGGAATACGGTTATAAAGTTCTTTCAACTCATTTCGTGCATTATCTCTAATACTAGTCATTTCAGCAAGTGTTAATAAACTATTCTCATATGAATTTAATTTTCTACCACCCATTACCTTTATACCGCCTAAAGAACTAGTGCATTTTTCCACGCTAGTTCTTATTTTTTCGATTTTTTCATCATTAATTCCATTTGCTTTTTTACCCCCTGATTCTGCCCTCTAGAAAATGTTCTATAATTACTTAAACTTACAAATGACATTTCTTTCATATCATTCATACTTATGTTAAGTCTTTTAGCGAGTGCCAATACTTGATATTCATCTATTGGCTCATCACTTTGCGAGTGATTGGGGATTTGTTTTATTTCCCCCTGATATGGGAGTTAATGCTAATGCTATTACATCTGAAGCCCAATCTACATCATCAAATAGTATATCTATATTTTTTAGAAAATCTTCGAAAGAACCAACTTGTGAAGCATCAGATTCAACTATCATCACATAAGTTATTTGTAATAATATTTCTAAAAAGTCATCTAATATATTTAAGGTATCATCTGATTTTGCTTTTAGTTCTTTGATACTATCTATATCTTGCATCAATTTTCTGCCAGTCATATCACGATATTTAAATTGTGTTAATGCGCTCGATTGAATTGTATATTCTTTTCCTCCAAGATTAATTATTTTTTTCATTGTCTTCCTCCTATTCATACTGTTTTAAATTTTTTAATATTTTTCTACTTTATCATTTTACTACAAAAAAACTATCATTTTTTATCATTTTCTATCATTTTCTATCATCTTGCTGTTTTTCATGTTTTTTTATTTGCAAAGCACTGCTTATTTCATTAAGCAGTCTATATACTTGAGCATCTTCATATGGAAGAATATTTATTATCTTCTTTACCTTATATTTGTCTAAATATCTGTATGTGTATACTTTATCTATCCACTCCTTGCTATTTCTCAATTCATGTTCTTTTTTATCTAATAAAGTTTTTCTATCATTCAAGAGTGTTTTAACTTCCTTTAATCTTTTATCTATTTGTCTTTTTTCTTTTAATATCAAATATTCGTCCAGTAGATTACTTTTTTTTCCACCGTCGACTGATATCTTATTTAAATTTATTGACTTAGGCTGAGTTTTAGCAAATAGTTCTTCTTGTTCTTCAAGTATTTCATTATAAATTTTTTGCAATTCATTATAATTTTTTTTCCACTTCTCATATGTAATATAAATACCATTCATATTGTGCCCTCTTTTCTTAATAATCTTTCTCTATAAAAATGTTCTATAATCACTTAAACTCGAACATTTTTCTCTGCAATTTTTAATCTATACTTTCGCCTTATTTTATAAGTGTAAAAGCATAGTTTTCCACAGTATATTTTTTAAAAAATGTTACCGTGAATATCAAACACGTTAATCACGTGATTTTCTAGGTTTCTGATGACCAATGTATATAGCCTCACGGTCAGCCTCGGCATCATCTATTCCCCAGTGAACATACCTCATTGTATAGTTATAATCATCATGGTTATACATCTTCATTAAAGTTTCAGGTTTACCACCATTTAATATATACATATAACCAAATGTTTTTCGTAAACTATGTAATCCAAAAGTAAAATCAATATTAACTGCTTTACCAGCCGCTTGTATAACTCTACGTCCTTGTTGCTGGGTTATTGGTAATATTACATTAGTAGTTTTACCTTTATACGTATTTACCTTTTTTTGACCCATAAAAAGGTAATCATTAGGCTTTAAATCAAATTCTTTAATATATTTAAGAACCTCGTCATGAAACTGCTTATTCATTCTGAAGTTCTGCATTTTACCTGTCTTCAACTCTTTGATGGATATATAACCTTTTTCTAATTGAAAGACTTTTAATTGTAAGAGATTCTCTGCCCTAAACGCTGTATTAAAACCAATTAAACAAATCATGTAGTTGCGATATGCTTGATAATATTTCACTTTTGTTTTAGCATGTTCTACTTTCGACCACAGGTTATCCATTAAAGCCTGTAATTGCTTTTTATCTTTAATTGGTAGTGTTTCTTGTTGTCCTCCAAAAAGTGCCACTCTTCTGCTCATATTATCACCTTATTTCTAAAATATCTTTATCAATCAAATCAATGACGCTAGCAAATAAACGATTAACGTTTTTTTACATAAATTTGTTTCATCTCTATCCTTCCTCTAATTCACCAAACAATTTAATATATTCATCAATCGCATCGGTTTCAATCATTATTTTTTTTACCTCATCAATGGTAATAAGTTCTAATTTTTCATAATTAGAATATTCATCCGCACATGCTTTTCCAATATATTTAAGAAATGACCCACTTAACGTTTTATAAATTTTTGCATAATGGTACGGATAATAACTCATCCCGAAAGCAAGTGGATGTTCCACCTTTGTTTTAAATTCACATATTAACAAGCACTTGTCAGTGTCATATAGTTTGTTGTCTATTATCTTTCTCATTTACTATCTTCTCCTACTCTATATACTGCATTTTTAACCTCGCTTAAATCTACTTGTTCTATTTCGGCTCTAATTTCAAGTGTATATAAATACATTCCCATGTATTTTGCTTGCTCTTTAAGTATTTCTAAATTGCAAGTCGTTGTAAAATTGCAAGTTCCTGCCTCTATTTTAATTATCAATTTATGTAATTTATCGTATCTAATTTTTGTTTGATAATATTCTGCTTTAAATCTATCTTTATAATCTTCGCTACTCATTAATTTTATTGTATCTTTTAGTTCCATTTATTTTCATCTCCTTTCAATATTTTAATAGAATATTCTATGTCATCATCTAATGTTTTTCTTTCTTCTCTCGAAAATAAATTATTTTGATAATTATCAAGCACATCAATTGCATCATCAATTTTAATTTTTAACCTAGCATTTTGTCTTTTGTAATAGTCTAAATCTACTTTTAACTTTTCATTTTCTTCTTCACAAATTAATATAAAATCATTTAATCCCATTTCTATCACCTCTATATTTTCTTCTTTTAGTGTTTCCGCTCTTATAATTGCGTATTTATGTACTCTTTGATTTATATAATTTATTGGCTTAAATCCATATCTTTCTAATTCCTTTGAGTTAACATTATCTTTAATTTTCAGCAATTTATTTGTCATTATCATTTCCTTGTTCTATCCCCCTCATTTTGTTTATGATTTTAACAAACCATATATCTTGGCTTTTCTGCCAATTGTCCTCTAAAAATCCTTTCAATTCATTCCAGTTACTCTTTAGATTTTTATTTTCCTGTTGTAGTTTATTAAATTTTTCTTCTAATCGTCGGTTTGTTCTAATTAACCTTATGTTTTGCCTTTCTAGTTCTCTTAACTCAATATTTTCTTCTACCATATCATCATTCTCCCTCAACACTGCACTCAATGTACTTTGCATGCCAATATTCTGGCGCATCTCTTAAATCATTAATCACACCAAATGATAGCGTTAGTATAATGCTTTCTACTATTATTCCTATCACTGCCATAACTAGCAGTATCCTAGTAATTATTAATTGATCCATATCCTATCTCCTTATCTCTTATTCACCAATTATATTTTTTTATTCTTCATCAGAATAAACTCTATTTTTATACTTTAAATCTAAACTTTTATTTACTTGATTTATTCCTGAAAGTAAAAATTTACGATTATTTGTGTTATTTAATTTACCAATATTTTTTTGATAATAATTCAATAATGATCCAGCATTTTTTAATATTCTTCTTTCTTTACGTATCTTTTGAATCTCTCCGACAATTCTATATCGTTGATTAGTTGTTAAAGTGTTATTTTCAATGTAGTGATATAAATCATTTAGTTTATTATCTACCTTTGATACTTTTTCTGGATAACTATCTCTATAATTATCAAATTTATCAAGTACCGTAATTACTTGCTTAAGGTCTGATATTATATCCATTTCTCACGCTCTTTCTTTACTCTTTAGGCATTTTTCTTCTTTACCTTTAGAGCCTCCAGTAATTTATTTTCAAACTTAACTTTGTCGTTTCTATAAACATACCTCCCACAATGTGAACAAACTTTAACATCTACATCATACACAGGAAAGTGCAATACATGACTGCAGTCACAGACAACTCTTATTTTAGATAAAGTATTTAATCTTCTATGATCACGATCTCTCATTAAACCCCTCCCTTTCTAAAAAACATCTTTAAACACTAGAGCAATATTGCTAATACTATAATTTCAATAAATGTCCAAGCAGATAACATAAATAGTGTTTCCAAAGTTTTATCATTCTCATTATCTTTTAAGCCATTGCCTGCAATAAGCATAAATATCAAACTAATCATTACTAATACTGTTTTTACTACTATAATCATATTCCCATTCCTTTCTCATCTCATTTACTCAATGTTCATTTGCATATTTTTATCTTCAAAATATTTTTGAACTAAATCTTTATCACTACAATCAACAACTTTATTTTGACCTTGATATGTGATATAAAAACTTATTCCATGTTTATTATAAATTTCAAAGGTTTTCGTATTAGTAACTCTATCTAGCATTTTAGATCTCGTAACCTTTGCAAAGAACCAATATCTTTTTTCGCTTATGAAAGCACCTATATCTTGTCTCCATTGTTTCTGATTAAAATCAATAACTATTTTTTTAGCAACCCATGATCTGTTATATTTTTTAGCCATTATTCAACCTCCGTTCTAACGCCTTTATTTCTTCTGGACTTGCTTTATCTTCTGCAATATCTTTACCATACCAATTAGGCGGTTCTTCCTTTTTCCTACGTCCATTTTTTTCTAATTGACATTCCCTTAAAGTTTTAAAACCTTTATCATGCCACGAATTAATAATTGTAGCCGTATAATTCAAACCTCTAGCACCATTAAGGATTGTTTTATCAATAGCGAAATTAATTACATCATCATCAAACCATTCTTTCCAGTTCATTATTCTTTCATATTCCAAAGGTGATAAAGTTCTGCCAAATTGTTCCTCGCAGTAGCCGAAGCATGAATTTTCTTCTTTTGTATTTTCTTCTACTACATTATCTTTATCCTTTTCTTTATCCTTTTCCTTTTCCTTATCCTTATCGGCTTTTTTTAGGTTATTAGGTTTTTGATAGGTTTCTTCTTTAGGTTTTTCTTTTTTAGGTCTACCACCCTTTTTACCGTTTGCTTTCGAGGTTTCAGACCTTTTGTCATAATTCTCTTTATCTCTTTTTAGGTTTCTCTTTATGAATGAAAAAGCCATTTTTGTTATTCCTTTTAATTCCACATCTTCAAAACCTAATTTTTCGTATTGAAACATTGCTCTAACCAATTTACCTAATTCTTCATCAGATAAATCCTCAAGTTGTTCTTCATACTCATAGTACATTAAAAATGCTTTTTTGCTTTCCATTCATATCCTTCTTTCCATAATTTTTATTATTAAATTTATTCATTTATCTTCCACCAGCCCATATAATTATCTTCACGCTCAGTCGCCTAATCGGTTGCTAGAATATATATAAATAAAATAGGAAAGATAAAGTATCGGAATATAAACTTTTCTCTAGCAACCAATTAGACAACCAAGCCTAAAAATGATATAATTAAATCACAATATTATTAAAAAGAGTATTGAACTCAATATCATGAATGATAATAGTCCAAAAGATAATAATATTGTTTCCGCAACATCCACTAGCGTTGCGGATTTTTTCATTTCTTTTAAAAATTCAACATCCTGAATAAATTCCTTTTTTAATTCTCTAATCATTTTATATACCCCTTTCTATTCATTTATTTTTGCAATTTTATTCAAATATGCAATATTAATTCCCAAATAAGTTATTACTCTTTCAGTCGGAAGTAAATTATTTGGTAAACGTTTCCCAGTATCTTCAATAATCGATTTTGCAATCTCTCTTCTTAAAATTCTTGCATGATTAATTCCAACACCAGCAACTTTGGCTAAATCTTTTGTCCCAAGCCATTGACTATTTAAAATATTAAGTGTTTCTTTGGCTGTTATTGGTTTTGTTACTTTCATAAAACCTCCTTATTTTTTCAATTTATACCATTGTTTAGTTGCATCACTTATTTCTAAGTAAGTTTCATATTGTTGCTTAAGTAGTGAATCTTGATAATTTTGTTCAACAATATTAACGAGTTTTTTAAAAGTAGAATAATCAATTTTATTTTCTTGAATGTATTTTATAAAATTACCAAGAATAATATTAAAATTATTTTGTTTTTTCATCTTCTGCACCTCCTATTCTTTTATTAACCTCCGTGCTATAATTGATTTATAGATTGGAGGTGAAATTAATTGGTTTTAAAACACGAATGTGTACGCGAAACACTACTATATTTAGAAAAAAATTTAACTTTCGATACACCAATATACTCACCAAATATACAACTTAAGAAATTCTCTTCAGAAGATATTAACTACACAATTGCCAAACTCAAAGAAGCAGGTTATATAAATGCTGTATATAGCGGTGCTGATAACATTCCAAGTTATTTAATTAAATCACTTACTTGGGACGGTCATCAATTTTTAGATAATATTAGAGACAATGCTGTGTGGAAAGAAACAAAATCCATATTATCAAAAATTAAATCAGCCTCGTTAGAAATATCAGCACAAATCGCAAGTAGAGTTATATTAGATATGATTGGATTTTAATCTATTTCTTCTCCCATTATTACTTCCGCCTCTCGTGTTTCACAAATTAAATTCAATGTTAAATGAATAATTGGATTACAAGATTCTCTATGAATATCGTAAGACTGTATTCCAGTAATTCTATGTCCATTTAATTCAATATGCATTGGATTTTCTTTTGTATCTTCTAAATATAACTTTTGTAACCTTGGAATTAATTTCTTATCTTTTTGTTTTTCCATCTTCTACACCCCCTATTCTTTCTTTTATTAACCTCCGTGCTATAATTGATTTATAGATTGGAGGTGAAATCATTGACTCTAAATATAACAACATCGGACTGGATTCAAATTTTAATTGCAATAATTACTTCCATAGGAATAATCACTTCTTTATACAGTTCCAACAAAGCAATTAAAATGAATTTAAAAATAACCAAAGAAACAAACAGAGCACATATTGTTATCTTCAAAGACACTATTACTATCAACAAACCATTTGAATATATTGTTATTAAAAACATCGGTAATTCTTTAGCGCAAATAAACAAAATAAACTACAATGAAAATATACTTAATTCAATACAGTCTTATGGACATAATTTAAACGATACATTCGATAAACTTCAGAATTGTTGTCTTGCACCTCAACAAAGTTATAAAATTCCAATAAATACAGACAAAACCAAATATAAACAACTTGAATTTAAAATTGGTTATTCAAGTGATACAGATACATACCACGAAACATATAAAGTTAATCTAAAACAAGATAAAAGTATCACTGACATAAAAACACACAACAACCAAAATGAACTTCGAATAATTTCAAATTGTCTGCAAGAAATTATTAAAAGAATTAAGTGATAATAATATTTTCAAGTTGATTTTCTGCTTCTTTCAAAATGGTTTTAGCAACTGCATAAGTAATTTTTTCTTTTTTTAAAATATCAACTATCTTGTCGGCTATATCAAGAATATCGTCTGACGATACTATTTCATCATTAAATATAATGTATTCTCCTCTTTCCATCTTCTACACCTCCTATTTTTTTATTAACCTCCGTGCTATAATTGATTTATAGATTGGAGGTGAAATTAAATTGGAATATTTTAATTATAAAAATAATAAATATGAGTTTATGTTTCCTGATAAATGCCCCATTTGTAAACACTCAATATCACCCTTGTTACAAGGAAAGTACATCAACGAACTTAACAACGACACATATTTACTACTTTCTTGTCCGAATTGTAAAAAGGGATTTATAGCCGGCTATAAATGTGAAGATGAATATTATGTTAATAATAAACGACATTTGTCTTTCGAAATATCTCATCCAAATATTCCTGATAAAGTAAACTGGAATAACAATATTGAAGAATTATCTCCAATGTTTTGTGATATATATAATCAAGCACATTCTGCTGAAGTATATGAACTAAACCAAATATCAGGTATCGGATATCGAAAAGCACTAGAATTTTTAATTAAAGACTATTGCATACATAATCATCCAGATGATAAAGATGAGATTTCAAAAATACCACTAGCACAAGTAATTAAAGAATATATTAGGGATAATAAAATTCAAAAACTAGCAAAGGCATCTATTTGGATCGGAAATGATGAAACCCACTATATACGTAAATTTGAAGATAAAGATATTAGTGATTTAAAGCGTTTTATAAATGCAACTGTACTATCTATTGAACTTGATTTAACTTATAATGAAGCACTATCAATGACGTCGTGAAAATCTAGATAATCATCACATTCTACGAGAAATTTACCGTTTAAAGTCCAATATTGATAAACAAATCGTGTTGGATTTTTTTTTGTTCCATCTCCTTTAATGCATTTTACACAAATAATTTTCTTTAATTTTATTTCATCAATTTTCATCTTCTATTCCTCCTATTCTTCTTTTTTCATTTTTTTGCATTTTTTTCTGAGTTTTTAACATTTTGTTTTGGACTTAAATATTTATTATTATCATTTACATAGACTTCCATCTTCCACACCTCCTATTCTTTTATTAACTTATCGCCTTTTATAAGACAAATAGTCTTGTTTGATTGCATTTAAAAAATCTTCTAAATCTTTGTCGCTTGCATTTAACATATATAAAATTTTGTATAACAAATCTAATGGACATTGTAAAGGATTATTTTCATAGCCACAATATACTTGCCTTGATACTTGAAGTTTACGTGCTAAATCACTTTGCGTTTTTAAATTTCTTCCTCTAATGCTCTTCAAAATAATAGTTGAGTTCATTTTTTTACCTCCTATCTAAGACAAGTATACAAGACAATTTGTCTTGTGTCAATGTTTTTTTGACAATTTGTCTTGTTTTTTTTGATAAATTGAATTATAATGTAAATAGGAGGGATATTATGATTAATTTTTTTGCAACAAATTTTAAATTTTTAAGAGAAAAAAATAAAATGACCCAAACGGACATTTCTAAAAAATTAGGAAAAGATTACTCTACTATAGGAAAATGGGAAAATGGACAAAGATATCCAATAATGTTAGATGTAATAAGAATAGCACAATTATTTAATGTTTCATTAGAAGATTTAATACTTAAAGATTTAAGAATAGAAAAAAATCAAAAAAATGAAAAAAAACAATTCTCCGAAGAAGAAAAGAAAGAGGCTCTGAAGCAAGTCTTAAAAGATAAAGGCTTTTTAAATGAAAATGAAGAAATATCTAAAGATGATGTTGATAAGTTAATTGATTTTGCTAAAAGAAATAAAGATTATATTATAGATAAGAAAGAAGAAAGGTAAAGTGTATGACAAAAATCAAATATAAAGGAAGAGAATTTAAAGGAGAAAATTTATTGGAATTTTCAACCAATTATACAGTCATAGATATAGAAACAACTGGATTAGATCCCGAATATGATGATATTATTGAAATCAGTGCATTAAAAGTAAGAGAAAATAAAGTCACAGACTCATTTTCTACATTAGTTAAAATCGATTATGAATTGGATGAATTTATCACCGAATTAACAGGAATTACTGATGAAATGTTAAAAACTGGAATGAATTTAACTGATGCATTATCAAAATTTGTTTATTTTATAGATAATGACATTTTAATTGGTCACAATGTACATTTTGACATTAATTTTTTATATGATAAATGTAACGACTATCTATCACATAAATTAAGTAACAATTTTGTTGATACATTAAGATTATCTAGATATGCATTACCAGAATTGAAACATCATAGATTAATTGATTTAATAGATTATTATTCAATAAACACCAGTACCTTTCATAGAGGATTAGCAGATTGTAAAAGTACATACAAAGTTTATTTAAAAATTAAATCTACAATACTAACAAAATTTGGAAGCATAGAAACATTAAAGAGAAAATACACTAAAAGCATACGGGCTAGTGATTTCGTGGCTGACTCTAATGATATTGATACAAGCAACCCTTTTTATCAAAAAGAATGTATATTTACAGGTACACTAAAAAAGATGTCTAGAAGAGAGGCAATGCAATTAATAGCCAACCTAGGAGGAATTAATAGAAATACCGTTACAAAGAATACAAATTACTTAGTATTAGGAAACAATGATTATAATAAAAAATTACACGGAAATAAAAGTAATAAAATTAAAACTGCTGAAGAATACAAACTTAAAGGCCAAGAGATAGAAATGATTTCAGAAAACATTTTCTATGATATGATAGAGGATTATATTATAGATAAGAAAGAAGATTAGTTTAATACGTGACAAGTTGTCACAGTTTGAGACATAATTAACCATTTTGCCAACGTCGGCAAATAAGTATTATTAGAAAAAAACTAGAATTTAAATTGATAAAAAATGAGAGGAGTATGATTTATGATTGAAACATTAGAAAAAGAGGAAAACAAAAATGAAACGGAAATGAAAGATGATGAATTCATAGAAATATTTAACAAATTTAAAAAAATAAAGTTATCTGGTAATCCAAAATTTCAAAAAATAGATACATGGCTAGAAAAAGAAGCAAATCTTTATTTAGGGGAAACAAAAAACAGAAAAAGAAGAAAATTCAAATATAAAAGGGGTACAATTGTAAAAGTAAACTTTGGAGTAAATCCTGGTTCTGAACTCTGTCACACACACTTTGCAATTGTTCTAAACAACGACGATAATATTGCGAAGGATACTGTTACCGTAGTGCCTTTATCTTCAAAACCGGGGGTTGGCAGAATTCCCCTAAATAACCTAATAACTGAAGAAATTATCAAAAGCATAAAAAAACAAATGTTAAAAATTCCAACTCCAAACGAAGAAGATACAGCAACAGCAATCGAATTGATTAACGAATACAGAAAATACACAAACTTCTCATATGCACTAATTTCACAAATAACAGCAGTCAGTAAAAGTAGAATGATTTTTTCGAATAACAAATATGATATTATTAACAAATCTAGATGCTCTAAAGCCATTCTAGAAGAAATTGATAATGCAATTATAAAAACAATGACTGGCGTAAAATTAATAGAACATACAACTGAAAAAGTAAAAATTTAACAAAAATGTATAAAAAAGCAATTTTAAAGTTGACAAAAAACTATTGCTATGATATCATTTAAATGAACTTCGCCAATAATTGGCATAAAGTTTATTGCGACCTTTACGGTCATAACGGATATCAGCAAATGGTATCCGTCTTTTTATACAACAAAAATAAGCGTATAAATTTTACTTTAGAATAAAAATATGGTATAAATAAAGTAATCATTTAATTGATTATATTTAGTCCTTAACGAACACCTCAGTTTCTTTTGAAACTGTACTTGGCTTTTTACAAGCACACAAGATACCATATTTGGTATCTTTTATTTTAGGTAAATAAAAAAATTCATTAAATTGCCACAGGTTGAAAAAAGAACACGATTTTCCCTTTAAGGGGAAAATCAAAAAAATGCAACAGAAAACGCCGCTGATTTAAGATTCAACGACGTTTCCAGAAACTCCTTTTACCATTAGGTAAATGAGTAAACAACGTTGACCCCAGGAGCAAAGGAATTCTAAAGATTTTTATTTTAAATAAAATCTCTACTCTCATTCGAGAACCCAGCATTAATCCCTTCACAAGTCAACTGACACCTAAATTATAACAATTATATAATTCATTGTCAAATTTATTATACGTAAAAAACTAATCAATACTGCAATATTGATTAGTAATATATACAAAAAATATGTTTAACGATCACAACTTTTTTGTATGTCTTAATTATACTAAAATTTAAAATAAAATACAACGATTGGAGGTAATAAAATGGCTGTAATTAATGAAAAAGATAAAAGTAAATGGACAAAAGATAAAAGACATTGGTATTTCTATACTAGATACATTGATGAATTTGGTAAGAAAAAAGCCTATTATTCAAAGATGTATGCGAATAAAAACGAAGCACTAGAAGCCGAAAATGAATATAAAAAACAATTGAAATTTGGAACCAACAGTAATAAAAAATTATTTAACGATATCGTAGAAGAATGGCTTTATTATAAAAAACAAATGGTTAAAAGTTCAACATATTATGGAATTTATAATAAGATAAAAAATCATATAATTACATATTTTGAAAACATTTACTCGGAAAACATTAAAATATTACAAATCAACAAATGGCGAGAGCATATCTTAGCCTTAAATATTTCTACATCTCATATGAACAAAATAATTGGTTATATGCAAGAAATACTTAAATATGCTGTAGAAAATCATGGCTTTAATATTAAAGTTGCAAGCAAACTTCAAAAAATAAAAGAAGAAAAAATTAAAGATGTTCCAAAAGATGCCGAAATAAATTATTGGACTTTTGAAGAATTCAATAAATTCATTAAGTCTGTAGATAATGACTTTTACTATACCCTATTCAATTTTATGTATTATACAGGTTTGAGATATGGTGAAATGAATGCATTGAGTTGGAATGATATAGATTTAGAAAAAAAGACATTAAAAGTTTCTAAGAATCTAACAAATAAATTAGTTGATGGTGGTTACGCCATAACCACCCCAAAAACAAATAATTCTAATCGAATAGTAGAATTGGATGATAATCTCATAAATCTTCTTAAAAAGCACCTAGAAATCGAAAAAAAGATATATAATTTTAATAATGATATGTTTATATTTGGAAATGTTCACTATATACCCGCAACAACATTTAGAAGAAATCTTAATCATTACATAAATATTGCTAAAGTGAAAAGAATAACTACACACGGTTTTAGACACTCCCACGCTTCACTACTTATAAATTTAGGATGTGATTCAAGAGACGTTGCTGAACGATTAGGCGACACAGTTCAAATGGTAGAAAAAACTTATTACCACATGTTTCCAGAAAAGAAAAAAACAACTGTTGAATTGTTAAATAAATTAAAAAAATGAGTAAAAATGCAAGGTAAATGCAAGGTAAAAAATTAAAACCCTTATAAAATAAGGGTGTTTTTCATATTGGTGGAGCCGAGGAGAATTGAACTCCTGTCCAAACACACTTCCAAAAAAGTCTCTACAAGCTTAGTCGGATTAAAAATGTCCTAATAGATAATGAATCCAACAACAAAAACTATTAGTAAGCCTAATAAATTCATCATAGTTTTTAGGCTAAGCTACAATATATCCCATAAAACGCGAACCCTTTAAAACTCCCATGGGAAAAGAGTAAAAAAGAGCAGCTCTGCTTTTTTTCTTAGGCAAAAGCTAATTGACCGTAAGAGGCCTTTTCATTTTTTCCAGTTATATTTAACTGTGCATTTTACATATGCCTATGACTTGCAACCTTAATCTCCATATGCCTGTCGAAACCAAAAACGGCCCCAACTAAAAGTTATTATAACACCAATATAATAACTTTGTAAATACCTTATCTTTTTAAACGAGCCCTTAAATCTCTTTCAATATCACGTTTCTTAATAGACTCTCTCTTATCATAATCCTTCTTACCACGTGCCACCCCTAAAAGCACCTTCGCATACTGCCCCTTAAAATAAAGTTTAATAGGAACTAAAGTATACCCTTCAAGCCTTATCTTATCATAAAGCTTCTTAATCTCCTTCTTATGAAGTAAAAGTTTACGAGTCCTCGTCTCAAAATGATTAAAAATATTTCCATTTTCATAAGGACTAATATGCATGTTAAGCAAAAAAGCCTCACCATTTTTAATAGTCGCATAACTATCCTTTAAATTAGCTTTACCCGCACGAATAGATTTAATCTCCGTACCAGTTAAAACAATACCAACCTCTAAAGTATCCGAAATAAAATAATCATATTTAGCCTTACGGTTATTTATCTCCATCTTTATCCCCTTTTTTAGCTAACTTAAAATCAATAAGACCACGTTCCTTAATAACATTAGAAACAACAACATCAACCTTATCACCAAGCATATACCTCTTCTTAGTACGCTTACCAATCAAACTAAATGAATCCTCCAAATAAATAAAATAATCACCTTCAAGATCATCAATCTTAATAAGACCTTCTACCAAATTAGGAAGTTCCACATAAAGACCATAATTAGTAACCGTATCAATAACACCAGTATAAACCTCACCAATATGATCTTCCATATACTCAGCCATCTTCATATCAGTAACGTCCCTCTCACATTCAACCGCAGCTCTTTCCCTCTCAGAAGACTGCATTGCAATCAAAGGAAGCGTATTCATAAAATATGAAACCGTTTCATTATTAATATTACCCTTAAATAAATAAGTCCTAAGAAGCCTATGAACCGTCAAATCAGGAAATCTCCTAATAGGTGAAGTAAAATGAGTATAACACTTACTAGCAAGACCAAAATGTCCTATATTAGAAGTATCATAAATTGCCTTCTGCATACTCCTAAGAAGCATAGAAGATAAAATAGGATACTCCTTCGCCGTATGTAATTGACCCAAAATACCTTGAACCGTCAAAGAAGAAATATTCTTCAAATTCGCATTAACCTTATAACCTAAAACATTAATAAACTTAAGAAAACTTTGAATCTTCTCTTCATTAGGCTCTCCATGAACCCTATAAACAAAAGGCAAATCCATATAATAAATAGTCGTAGCCACAGCCTCGTTCGCACAAATCATGAAATCCTCAATAAGTTTCTCACCTTCGCCACGTTCCCTTTTTTGAATATCAATAGCCTTACCATTCTCATCAACAATAACCTTAGCCTCATCAATATCAAAGTCAATATAACCTTTATTAACCTTATACTTCCTAATAATCTTAGCAAGCTCATGCATATTTTTTAAAGTATCCGCAAATTCCTCATAACCAGAAGGAATAACATCCTCCATAATAATCTTATTAACATTCTTATAAGTCATCTGCTTACGTGACCTAATAACACTCTCAAAAATATCACTACTCAAAGTCTTACCAGTACTATCAATCTCCATAACACAAGAAATAGCCAGTCTATCAACCATAGGATTTAAAGAACAAATACCATTAGATAACTGATGTGGAAGCATCGGAATAACCCTATCAGCCAAATAAGAACTAGTACCTCTCCTGTAAGCCTCATCATATAAAGCCGTACCTTCCTTAACATAATAAGAAACATCCGCAATATGAACCCCAAGTTCATAATTACCATTCTTTAACCTTTTAAAACTAATAGCATCATCAATATCCTTAGTATCATCACCATCAATAGTAAAAATTACCTCATCCCTAAGATCTCTTCTACCCTTAAACTCTTGACTAGAAACAGAAGAAGGAATACTCTCAAGCTCCTTTAAAACCTCATCAGGAAACTCATCAAAAATATTATACTTAGCCGCAATCGATAAAATATCAACCCCAGGATCATCCTTATGACCAATAATCTTTACAATCTCGCCTTTATAATAATTTGACTTAGGAATATTACTATCAAGTTTAAACACAACCTTATGTCCAGCCACTGCCCCCTTAGAAAGTTCAGAAGGAACCTCAACAATAATATTAATTTTCTTATCATCTAAACTAATAAAATTCTTGCCATCCTTTTTATAAAACTCACCAACAAGCAAATCATTCAACTTTCTCTCATTAATCTCCTTAATAGCTGCCTCATGCTTTTCCTCATTAATCACCTTAATAACAACAACATCGCCATTAATAGCACCATTTATATTTTCGTGAGAAATATGATAATCCTCATCCTCACCTTCAACGACAACAAAACCAAAGCCTTTAGGATTATATATAAACGTACCAAGTTTAAAATTCTTATCATTAAACTTCTCATACTTACCCTTATTAGTAACCCTAATCTTCAAATTTTTCTCCAAAGTAACAAGCACCTTAGGAAGCTCACCCTGCTCCTCCAATGATAACCTTCCCATAATATCCTCATAAGTAAGTGCCTTATTAGATGATGTAATAATATCTAAAACCTTTTCTTCCACATTTATCACCTCTATATAATATTATATATTATTTCAAAAAGAAAAAACAGTTTTATCCTGTTTTTATTTACTTTTTATGTAAAGTTCTTGTTAAATAATAAATACCAAGTATCAAAGAACCCATAAAAGCCACAATCATATCCCACATCGTATCATCAACGCCAGTCTCCAAAACCCTTTGAGCATCCCCGCCAAACAAAGCATTACAAGTAAACTCAAAAACTTCCCACATACCAGCACATAGCCAAGTAAAAGAAACCATAAACAAAACGCCAAAAAGCTTATCATTATTCTTCTTATACTCCAAAATAAGCATAGCCACATAAGCCGACAAAAAACCAGAAATAGTATGCGTAACCTTATCAAAACCCGCAAAAGAATTATACCAGCCAAGAATTACCCCCAAATAATGAGCCATAAATATAAAAATAATCCAACAAGTAATAAACCCTTCATTAATATTAACCTTAAAAATCTTCTTAACCAAATAAGGAACACTAATTGTAAAAACAATACTCAAATCTTTTAAAACAACCACAATTCCCTTATCAAGTTCATTAACAATTGTTAAAAAAGCCAAAAACAAAATAACAACAATCAAACCAAAATTAAGCTTCTTCATGACCAATCTCCTCTACATCAACACTATTAATAGAATCAAAACGTTTAGTAATCTTATCAGTAGTTGTATGAATATCCTTAACATCCTTACTTACCGTATCAATCGATCTAGAAAGTTTATCCCATCTTTCCTTATAACGCTTAAACTCCAAAGACAAAACACTAAGCTCAGTTTGAATCACCTTCGCATACTTATCCCTTTGAGCATTCTTAATAATAATTTGAAGCGTCGTAAGCGTACTCATAAGCGTAGTTGGCCCAGTTATCCAAACCCTTTTCTTATAAGCATAATCCATAATATCCTGATGATAAGCATTAACCTCCGCAAAAATAGCCTCAGCTGGCAAAAACAAAATAGCCTGATCAGTAGTTTCACCAGGAATAATATACTTACTCGCAATCGCATCAATATGCTTCTTCATATCTTGCTTAAAAAGTTTCTCAGAAGCCGCCCTATTATGATTATTCCTATCAGTCATCGCCTGATAATTTTCCAAAGGAAACTTAGAATCAATCGCAATAAGCCCCAAAGGCTCTGGCGCAAAAAGAACACTATCCGCAATCGTACCATTACTCAAAGTATACTGTAAACTATAAATCTTATTATTAGTGCCAAACACATTTTCCAAAATATGTTTCAAATTTATCTCACCAAATATTCCCCTAGTCTTCTTATCAGTTAAAACAGACTGCAAAGAAACAATATCATTAGACAAAACATCAATCTTCTTTTGAGCCTCATCAATCTTAGAAAGCCTCTCCAAAACCGAAGTAAAAGTCTTATTAGTCTTCTCAAAATTCTCATCAAGTCTCTCATTAACCCTATCATTAATCAAATTAAGCCTATACTCCATCTTCTCATTTAACCTAACAAAATTCTCATTAGTATTTTGCGCTAAATCAGTCTTAAACTCACCAAGCTCCCTAACCACATCAGTCTCTAACTTACCAAGCCTTTCCGTAATATTAGATTCATTCACATTCTTAGTCAAAGCAATCACACTAACAATCAATATTACTATAAGAAGTCCAATTATCACATATTCCATATACTCATCCTCCATTACTCTTAATCATTATATATTAAATCAAACCAACATTCAAGAGATTAACCAAAAGAAAAAGGCTATCTAACAATAACCTTTTTATCACAAAATACCATATATATCCTCTACAAAACAATATTTTTTCAAACTAATCTTTATTAAATAAACAATAGCCTTACAAACTAATGATTTAAAAGCCACGCTTCATAACCACCATCAACACTATATACCTGATATCCCCAATTAGTAAGCAAACGACATAATCCCATCGATGTTATTCCCTTTTTACAATAAATATAATACTTTTCAGATTTATTCAAATAATTACTAGGATTAGCAAGCAAACTATTATAAGAAATATTCTTAGCCAAAGGAATATGACCATTATTATAATTTAAAACTGGTCTTATATCTATAATATTAGGATTACTAAGCCTTAATAACTCATTAACAGAAATACTCAATATTATCACCTCTAAAATACTATATGAAAAAACAACATTAAAATCGCGGTATTTGCCAAAGAAAAAAATCCTTTAAATTGGATTTTTAAAAATCATCATCATCCGCAAAGAAATCATCAAAGAATTGATCATCAGAAACATAATCATCAGAAATTTGATTAACCTTCTTATTAGGTAAAGAAGAAACATTTTTAGAAGATTCAACATGCTTATTCTTCATAATCTCATTTACCCTATTAGCAATCTTATCAGCAAACTCCTTCTTATTTTTCATTCTAGCCACACTACTTGGAGTTTGAATATTATGCTTAATAACCGGCTTTACACTTTCATGAACATCATTTTTATGAGGTAATTTGTCCACTCCCAAACTAGCAGGTTTAGCCATTAAATCAGGTTTAACTCCCAAACTAGCAGGTTTAGCCATTAAATCAGGTTTAACTCCCAAATTAGGCTTTACCTTTTCAATAGAAGTGCCAGTATCTAAAACCGGTTTCTGAAGTGAAGATTCTAAAGCCTTAGTATCAACACCCTTCTTTTGATCCATCTTCGGTTTTAAAGGAGATACTTTAGGTCTATTAACTTCATTATTAATAACAACATCCTTATTCTTAGAATCAGCAAAAGGCTTATCACTAACAACATTATCTAAAACATTTAAATTAGGTGTTTTATCAGTAGTAACAGCATCTAACTTAGCCTTCTCCTCTTCAGCCTCAAGTTCCGCAATCTTCGTATCAATCTTTTTTAGCAAAGAATCAATATTTAAGCCAGCATTAGGCTTTTTACTAGCAGGAGCACTAAACGTCGACTTAGGTGTAGGAACAGACTGGTTTAAAGACGTACCACCACCATTAATAAGTTCATTAATTTTCTCCTGTTTCTTATTATTAACAAACGTCTTCAAATCAAAAATATGTACCTCTTCCTTTTTTCTATCAGGATAACTCGCGCTAGACTTATCAGTCTTATAAAGAGGACCCCAATCAATTTCCCAGTCCATCTTAAGTTTAGTTCTAAAAGGATCAAGCCTACTTCTTAAAAGAATAATCTCCCCCTGCTTTAACTTCTGTAAATCACTTACAGTAATCAAAGGCCTAGTCTCTTCTTTCTCCTTGTCACCTTTACCAGTTTTAACCTTAATCTCACCGCACATCTTACTAATCTCTTCCAAAGCCGCAAGCTCCGTACTAATCAAATAAATAGTATTAGTACAGTTACCACGAATCGTATCAGCCTTGTTTTTACCATAAACCTCAGCAAGTTGAGCAAAGTTCTGAATAACAAAGAAAAATCTCATCTTTCTACTACGAGCCGCCGAAACCATCGTCTCAACATCCGTAAGCTTAGGCATATTCGCAAACTCATCAAGCAAGAAATTAGTTCTATATGGAAGTTTACCACCACATCTTTGAGCATAATCAACCAAAGCCTCATAACACTGCTTAACAAAAATAGTTACAAGAGGGTGATAAGTCTTCTTCTCATCTTGAATAACAATAAATACAGCCGTCTTCTTACTACCAATATCCTCCATCTCAAAATCACTATGAGAAAGCATCTCCGAAACATTTTCACGAGCCGCAAAAAGCCTTAACTTCTGCTTAAACACCGATAAAATACTTCCCTTAGTATCATTAGGCGCAATAATAGTAGAAGAAGCACTAATATAAGCAGGACTAGTAGGATCCTTATACTTAAAATACTGATTAACATAAGTAATATTAGGCCCAGCCTTCTCCTCCCCAACAGTAGTAAACGCATTAACACTATTTAAATTAATCTCATCTTCCTTAGCATCCTCAAATAATCCCAAACAAATACCAGAAAAATAATCAGCCGACGTCTTCTCCCAAAACGGATCTTGATTTTGAGCATTCGCATCATACAAAATATTTATAGCCAAATCATCAACAAGCTCATTAGCCTTATCACGATTACCTTTTTTATAATAGTCATAAGGAAGATGTAATGGATTCCAACCACTACCCTTTTGAGGATCACGGAAATTAAGAATCAAAACATTATAACCACGTTTCTTAAGCATAGCAGAAGTTCCCTCATAAAGTTCACCCTTAGGGTCAGTTACAATCATTGACTCATCATGCTTAGCCAAAGACTTAATAAGTGGAAACATCGTAATTTGAGACTTACCAGCACCAGTAGAACCAATGATAATATTATGGCCTTCACTATCATCGACCCACATTCTCTTACCATCATTAATTAAAGGAACCCCACCAGCATCTGCCGTCTCATCCTTAATATTAACCATTTTAATACCAGAATTACGTTTCAATTCCCTCTCATCAAGCCATCTAGAATAACCTTTTTCCTTCTTAGATTCCGTAGAAAAACCAAAGCCCTTCTCCATATCAAAAAATCTATCAGAAACACTAAATAAACTAGCCACTAAAGCAATAATATAAATTACAATAGTAACCCCTAAATAACCTTTACCAAAAGCAGGAAAAGGATTAAAACCATGAAAAGGGTGATCAATATCTCCCATCGCAAATTGCGCAAAATTAAGAACCGCAATCGCTACAAAATATAATAATATTACCGCATATATTCCAAATAACATCAAATCCCTAGGATCAGCCCTAAACTTAAGCTTCATATTACATCCTCCTCGCTTGCCTGATAGTATATATCATTTCTCACCTTTTTTCAAGATGTAAATCAATAATATTATAACATATTTTAAAGCCAAAAATATTAAAATTTTAAAAAAGAACAAAAATAGTACCTCAAAAAAGTAAAGTACTATTTTAATATCAAATTATTCTTCTCTAGAAGCCTCATCTACAACATTTCTACCAACATCAGGACTAACTGTAAAAAGAAGGTGCATCCAAAACATTTCTATTTCTACGGTCTTGAGGTCTAACTGAATAATTAGCATCATTCTTCTTAAACTCAATCCATCCAACAGCATTTTCACGGCTCAAATCAGGATTAGCTCCAGCACTAACATTATACTTAATCTGAACATTTCCATTATTAACATCATCCAAAGACATACCTAATTTCTCAAGCTCACCACGAACACTCTTACTACTATCAGAAAAATAAGTAAGCAAATTGCCATCATTATCTAAAATAGCAATAGTATCAATAGTATAACAAATATCATTATAAAAATCACCAATAGTTCCAGTTTTACCACCAGTACTACTAGCACTATAAGTTTGACCTTTATTTAACATAACAACATCACCAATCTTAGGAACTGAAAAGTGATACTTATCGTAATCAGAAATCTCTTCCTCACTCGAAGAAACCTCTCCACCATCAGCATTTTCTGAAATAGCAGATTCAAACTGATCCCATTTTTCTTTTTCGGAAGAAGATAAATTAGCCTTTTGATCATCCCACTCTTTCTTAATCTGCGACACTCTCTCTGAAATAGAAGAATTTTCGTTTTCTCCATCTTTTTGCTCTTTTAATACAAAATCTTCATCTAAATTATACTCTTCTATAGAACCATCTGATTTAAGTTGAAGTTTAACACCTTCACTTGCTTTTTTAATACTTTCTTCCATTTTCTCTTTTACTAATGGTAATTTACTATTAGCAGTAGATAAACTAGGATTACCATTTCCTTGTGATATACCAGACATATACATTCCTTCTTTCTATTTATATTCTCTCATTTCGAATCTACATTCTTTGCTTTAAAGAAACATCATTCGTCAAATCAAAACTAAAAATATTTATTCAATAACACAAGGCTAAAGTTTTATATGATATTACAACACCTTCTGGATAAGTACACGCAGTATAATCAAAAATTTGGTTCTCACTCGTTACAGGTAAATATCCAATAATCATAAGTTTCTTAGAAGCACCTTTCAATCCAACAACCGTTCCAATCGGTAAATATTTATCTCTCACATATAACCCTCCTATCTAATACCATATTACCAAATTTTACACAAAAATGTCAATATAAAAGCCGATATCTGCAATATTTTCAAAAAAAGTATTGACGAATTCACACAACATATGATATATTGCAAACATAGGAAGGTAATTTCTATATGCCATTTCACTAAAAAAGTGAATATGAAAGGAAGATGATTTTATGGCAGCAATGGATCAAGGGAAATTAAATAGTATGTGTTCAAGCATAAATTCAGCTGCAAGCGATTATGCCGCAAACGTTACTACCGCAGTAAATCAACTACAAGGAACATTCAATAATGATTGGATTTCTAATTCATCTAAATCATTAGCAACAGAAATCGCAACATGCGTTGATGAACTAGTTAGAAATATTGCACAAACATTTTCAAACAGAAACGATGCAATCAGAGTTTCAGTAAACAATTTTAATTCAGTAGAAAACGAAAACATTAGTTATCCAGGTTTTACATTTGGTACCCCAAGTGCTGGAGCATTAAATGAACTAAACAGTACTTTACCAAACGGAAAAGTTGGTGTTGCAGAAGGAGCAGACTTAAATACAATTAATTCAGATTTCACAACATTTGTTTCAAGAATTGATGACACATTAAACAATATCATGAGCACAGTTCAAAACGCCGATGCATTTGATAGTAACGAACAACAAGCATTAACAACTTCAGTAACCAACATCAAAAATAAATTCAATAGTACAATGGACACACTAAAAGGAGAACTAAACACACGTGTTTCTTCAGAAATTTCTACAAGAGATCAATTAAATGCTACTAACATTAGTAACTTACAAGGATAAGAGCATAGCTCTTTTTTTTTTACCAAAAAAGAAACTAGCGTTATAATTTACTAATTTCTTCAATAGATAAACCTGTTATTTCTGATATTTCTTTTTTGTCCA
>CAVKYE010000002.1:92469-108713 GCA_963660615.1 Vescimonas coprocola | reverse complement strand
TATATCTAAGATATCTAAATTAACTGGATTAAAAGAAGAAGAAATTAGTAAATTATAGTGCTAATTTCTTTTTGCATTAAAAAAAGGAAATTGATTTTCCTTTATGATACATAGGTTATAGTAATTGTTTGACATGTTGATGTTTTGGAACCATCAGCCACTGATGAGGAACATATTGTTCCTGATGTTTTATTACCGTTATTACATGCTGAAACTGGATTCCAACTAAATTTTAGTTTTGGATTACTGCCAATGATTATTTGTTTTGTTTGAGCACCGTTGTTACCAGCACCTGATATGAATGTTACGGTTTCACAGGTGGTGTTATTGTTTTGACTTGAGTTATTATTTGATTGTTGGGTGTTATTTGTTTTATTTGATGAGTTTGAATTATTTGTTGTTTTATTTGCGGTAGTTTTGTTATTTTTGCTTGTTATGGTGGTTGTTACATTATTTTTGTTATTTGTAGCTAGTGTTATTTGAATGGTTTCTCCTTCGGCTATTTTATTTTTGCTTTGTATGCTTTGTTTTATGGCAAGTCCTTCTTTAACTGAATTTGAATATTCGTTTATGAAGGTACAGCTTATTTTTAAATTGTTACATGTATTTGTTATTTCACTTTTTGATTTTCCATTAAAGTCTGGAACTTCTACGGCTTTGCCTTTTGATACGTAGGCAATTATTGTGTCGTCATTTTTTATTATTTTGTTTGTTTTTACGGAAAATTTTATGATGTCTCCTTGTTTTATTTCATCATTAAATTCTTCTTTTATTTCATTTTTGATGTTATATTTTGTAGCCCATGTTTGGAATTCTATTAAGCTATTAAATTTAGGCATTTTTAGTTTTCCTTTTGAGACGGTTATACCGATGGTTGTTTCTTCTTCGATGATGTCACCTTTTTTATAGGTGGCTTCTATAACGCATCCTTTTTTTATGGTGTTATCATATTTATCGGTGTAGTTTATTTTTAAGTTGTTTTCGGTTATCCATTTTGTTACTTTATTTAATTTCATATTTTTTAATTCTGGCACGGTGATTTTTTTGCCTTTTGAAACTGTTATGATTATTTTGTCACCTGGTGAGACTTTTGCGCCTTTTTTAACGTTTGTTTCGATTACTTTTCCTTTGTCTATTTTGTCATTAAAATCATATTTTATTTCATATTCTATGGCATTTCTATTTAAATAAAGTAGAGCATCAAAGATAGTTTTGTTTGTTAAATCTTTGAAAGTGATTGGGGCTAGGTCTTCTTTATTTCCTAATGAAACCGTAAAGGTTAGTTCGTCATTTCTTTTGATATTTCCGCTTTTGTTTTGAGTGATGATGGTGTCTTTTTTTATGTCTGTATTTTCTTCATAATTTATGGTTACATTATTTAAGAAGTTTTCTTTGATTATTTTGACGGCACTATCGATATTTTGTCCTTCCATGTTTTGGATGATAACTTCTTTGTTGTAGTCTGGTCCATTTGAAACAACTAAGTTTATTTTGTCTGTATTTTTGGTTAGGGTGTTTTCTTTTTTGTCTTGGGTTATGATGTTATATTTTTTTGTGTTGTCACTATATTCGTATGTTTGGTTTACTTTGATTCCTTTTTCATCAGCCCAGTTTAAGACTGTAACTAATGATTTGTTTGTTAGATTCGGAATAGAATCTTGTTTTGGAAGTGTAAGGATGTTTGTTATGGTTAGGGCATTAAAGGTCATAAGAATTATTAAAAGCAGTGAGGTTATGATGGCTGGGGCTTTTTTTGATTTGTGGTAGGCTTTTTTGAAGGATATAACAAAGGTTATAGCACTTAGTGATATTAATATGGCGTTTATTATTTGGACTATTTGATCTACTTTGTTAAATGAATCATATATCATGTACTGACTAAAAACTAGAGCAGATAGGATTACTAAAAATAGAATAAAGTTTGTGCCCTTTGATTTTTTCTTTTTTATTTTGGCTTTTTTTTCATCTGAAAAAATTATTCTTTGAAGTTCTTCTCTTTGGGCTTCTAATTTTTTGTTTTGATTTTCTTTTTGTTCTAATATTTTTCGTCTTTCTTCACGACTTTTATAATTTTCATTATTCATATACGTCACCTATTTTAATTATACAGTATTTATTCTTTTTATTATGTTTTTTTTGCTTTATTTTCTTGCTTTTTGACTATATTTGACAGTTTTTCTTTTTTGTTTTATAATGCTTTTAAAGGTAGGTGATGGTTTATGAAGATTCTTGTAACTGGAGGGGCAGGTTTTATTGGAAGTCATACTACTGTAGAACTTTTAAATTCTGGGTATTCTGTATGTGTGATTGATAATTTTTCTAATTCTAATCCTTCTGTTTTAAAACGTATTTCTTCTATTACAAATAAAAAATTTAGTTTTTATGAAGGCGACTGTTGTGATAAAAAACTTTTGAGAGAGATTTTTTCAAAAGAAGATATTTCGGCGGTTATTCATTTTGCGGGTTATAAGGCTGTTGGTGAGTCTGTTAAGAAACCACTTATGTATTACCGTAATAATTTGGATTCTACTTTGGCTTTACTTGAGGTTATGGAGGAGTTTTCTGTTTATAATTTTGTGTTTTCTTCTTCGGCTACGGTGTATGGCGTGCCTAAAAGTTTACCTATAAAAGAAGATTTTCCGCTTTCGGCAACAAATCCTTATGGCTATACTAAACTTATGAATGAAGAGATTTTGGAAAGCTTGTGTGTGAGTGATCCTAAGTGGAATGTGGTTTTACTTAGATATTTTAATCCGATTGGAGCGCATCCTAGTGCGTTTATTGGTGAAGAACCTAATGGTATTCCTAATAATATTATGCCATATATTATGAAGGTGGCAACTGGGGAACTTGAATGTGTTCATGTGTTTGGGGATGATTATGATACGAAAGATGGTACTGGAGTTCGTGATTATATTCATGTTGTAGACCTTGCTTTGGGTCATATTAAGGCTCTTGATTATTTGGAAAATAATGGTGGCTTTAGTGTGTTTAATCTAGGTACAGGAAGAGGGTATAGTGTGCTTGAACTTATTCACACTGTTAGTGATGTTTGTGGTAAAAAAATACCTTATGTTATTGATAAAAGGCGTGAGGGTGATATTGCGGCGTGTTATGCGGATGTTTCTCTTGCTTATGAGAAACTTGGATGGAAGGCAGAACGTGGCTTAGAAGAGATGTGTATAGATTCTTATAATTTTGTGGCTAAGAAGAAGTAATTTCTTCTTTTTTTAGGGAAAAGTGCACAACTGTATGAAACAATATTTATGTTGTTAATGAAATGAGGGTGATTTTATGGAGTTATCAAAACCGGAATATCGAAAAAGGCCTATTGATGATAAGGTTATGGGTTTTTTGAATATTTTTGGTGTGGTTTCTATTTCTGGGTCTAAATGGTGTGGCAAGACTTGTGCGTCTTTAAGATCATAGGGATGATTATGAAAATTATAAATATTAAAGATAAAATTGGAATGTGAGTTTATATTATATTGATTTAGTTTAAAAAAATGGTAAATTTTGGTATTTAATATTGGTAGAAAGTTCTACATTTATTTTTTTTAAATTGTTTTATAATAATAATGTAGTCTGTATTTTAAAATTAATTTGGGAGATGATTTTTTGGTTTTTAAAAATTTTGAAAAAACTATCTTCGTGCTTTTTCTTTCATTTATTATTTTGCCAATAAGTGCTTTAGCTTATTCAGATAGAGTAATTGTTGGTGGGGAAAATATTGGTATTACTTTGAATTCGTCTGGTATTTTAATTGTTGGTGTTTATGGCGTTGATGGTAAAACACCAGGAGTTGATGCAGGACTTAAGTCAGGTGATATTATTACTTCAATTGATGATAAGAGTGTTAAAAATATAGAAGATATGGCTTCTAAAATTAGTGATGCTAAAGATTCTTCGGTTAAAGTTGGCTTTTTAAGGGATGGTAAGAAGCAGTCGGCTACTTTGAAACTTTATAAGGATGAAAAGGGAGTATATAAGACAGGTCTTTACGTTAAGGATAGTGTTACGGGAATTGGTACTTTGACTTTTATTGATCCTAATAGTAAAATTTTTGGGGCTTTGGGTCATGAGATTCAAGAGCAAACAACTGGTAAGCTTTTAGAAATTAAAGATGGTAAGATTTTTGATTCAACGGTTACTGGCGTTATTCCAAGTAGTAATGGTAATCCTGGTGAGAAACAGGCTGAGTATGATTCTTCTAAAACGACTGGTGATGTATATTCTAATACTTCTCAGGGTATTTTTGGAAATTATACTGATGAACTTCCTAAGAAGGATACTTATGAGGTGGCTAAGCCTTCTTCGGTTAAGACTGGTAAGGCCAAGATTTTGACGGTTCTTGATGGTACTGAGGTTAAGGAATATGAAATTAATATTACTAAGGTTAATAGGGATAATCAAAAAACGAGAAATTTTGTATTTGAGATTACGGATAGTGAGTTGCTTTCAAAAACTAATGGTATTATTCAGGGGATGAGTGGTTCTCCAATTATTCAAAATGATAAGATTATTGGTGCGGTTACTCATGTGGTTGTTGATAATCCTCATAAGGGATATGGTATTTTTATTACTAATATGTTAGAAAAAGCGGAAGAAGGCTAGAAATGGCCTTCTTTTTTTGGTATACTGATTATAGTTTGGAAGTGATTAGATTGGAAAAAGTAAATGTTCTTTTTTGTAGTTTTCCTGATTTTTCTTCTAATGCCAAGGCTTTATTTGAATTTATGAGGAAAAAGTATGGCAATAAAATGAATTTGGCGTGGGCTTGTTATGATGAGTTTATTTATAATAAACTTCTAAATGATGGAATTAGTGTGTATAAAATAGGTTCTTCTTCATATTTTGATTTTGTTAAAACGGTAGATATATTTTTTACAACACATGCAAATGTTACTGGTGACAAGCCTGATAAGGCTATTTATGTTGAATTATGGCATGGTGTTAGTTCTAAACATATAGGTTTTTTATCTGATAATATGAGCCATAGTGATTATGAATGGTATAGTGAACTTAAAAGAAAAATAAATTATTTTATTGTTCCTTCTGATTTTTGGCGAGTTATATTTTCTGCTAGATTTAATGTTAAATATAATAGGACTTTAGCACTTGGGTATCCCAAATTAGACTTTTTTGTTTCTTCTGGTGCTAAAAAGAAGTTAAAAAAGGTTCTTGGCGAGTCTGTTAATAATAAAAAAATAATATATTATATGCCAACTTTTAGAAGCGGTTGTAACAGAGAAGATAATTCTCATGTTAATTCTTTTAATGTGTTAAATTTAAAAAAATATGATGAAAAATGTTTACTAGATTATTTGGAAAAAAATAATTATTTGCTTTGTATTAAAAAACACCCTAGTGAAGAGCATGATGTGGTGAGATTAGATTCTCCTTTTATCAAGGTTATTGATGAGGATATGCTTAGGGATAGTAATATAACTATTAATGAAATTTTGGATGCGGCTGATTTACTTATTACTGATTATTCTTCTTTGGGACTTGAATTTGTATTTTTAGATAAACCAGTTATTTATTTGACTACTGATTTGGCTGAATATAAACTTAATAGAGGAATTACGTTTGGGGATTTTGATTTTTGGACTTGCGGTTTTAAAGTTGATGATATTAATGGTTTATTAAAAAGTGTTGATGACTGTTTTTCTAAGGATTATAAATATAAGGAAAGAATGAAGGAAAAGAAAAAGTTATGGTTTGGCGATTTGAAAGATGGTGGTTGTAAAGCAATTTGTGATTATTTTTTTGATAATGATAAGATTAGTAAGAGTATTCTTAATACCAATGTGTTTGATCGTGAGGAGAGTTTGGAGAAGGAAGTTATTGCTTTGAATGAGCAAATAGATGATCAAAATGAAGTGATGAAAAAACAAGAAATTGAAATTTCTGTTCAAAGAGAAAAACTAGATTCGGTTTATAGTTCAAAGGGATGGAAAATTTTAATGAAGGTTCGTGGTGTTATTAATTTTATTTTTAGGAGGTAATTTATGAATGTTGCTATAATTACTGCTGGTGGTGTTGGTAGTCGTATGGGTAGTAAGATACCGAAACAATTTTTAGAGGCTTCTTCAAAACCGCTTATTGTATATACTTTAGAGAAATTTCAAAAAAATGATAATATTGAAGCGATTTGTGTAGCTTGTTTGGAGGGGTTTGAAAAATATTTTTTATCGCTTAAGGATAAGTATAAATTATCTAAAATTAAATGGATTTGTAAGAATGGAGATTCTCAGCCAGGATCAATTTATAATTGTGTTAAGAAACTTGAAGGCGAAATTGATGAGAATTCTGTTGTTGTTATTCACGCTGGTAATAGACCTTTGATTTCTTCAAAGATTATAGATGTGTCTATTGACGAGTGTTTAAAAAATGGAAGTGCAGTTACATATATTCCTTGTCCAGAAGTTATTGTTAAAAAAAGTACAAATGAAATTGTTGATAGAAATGATGTTATGAGAATTCAAACTCCACAAACTTTTTTTCTTAAAAATCTTATTAAGTGTTACAGTAATTTTTCTTCTAAAGAGTATTCTGATGTTTCTACAACTTGCGATTTTATGCTTAGGCTTGGGTATGATGTTAATTTTATTCTTGGTGAGATATATAATTTTAAAATAACTTATCCTGATGATTTTAAGATTTTTGAAAGTATTATAAAAGAAAACAAAGATAAAAATTAGTTACGTTTTATCTTTGTTTTTATTTTTCTAATTATTATAAAAATTATGAGATATATGGTTAGGGTTAATGGAATTGTAATTTTTGGAGTATATAATGAATTGAGTTTTAAATTTGTAAATATAAGTGGATAAAATTTGTATAGCATTCTTTGAGTGCAGAACATATATAGTGAAATGTCGCCAAAAAATTCTAGTAGTTTGTTTTTACTTATTATAAGGCTTATGTATAGGTATGTTATTATTCCACAAAGCGCACAAATGTAGTAGATTATATAGTTGTTGTATAGGTTTGTTGACATATTTACTCTGCCATTTTTGAGAGCTAAGTATATACTTAGTGTGGTGACTATGAAGAATATGTAATGATTTATTTCTTTCCCTTTTAATTTTTCTAATAGATTTAATTTTGTAAAGATATATCCGAAAAATAAGAATGCTGTACTAACTGGAAGTATGTGTAATCCGAAAGGAAGAGTTATTTGATAATGACTGAATATAAATCCGATTGTTAGTAATATTATTAAAGTTATTGTTTTTGATATTTTTGTTTTACAAATTTTGCAAATTATATAAAATAAGATATTTGTTAGAAACAGTACTGGCAAGAACCATAATGATGAGTTCCAAATTATACTGCTATTAACGAAGAATATGTTTGTCAGAATATCTTTGATTTCCATATTTTTTGTAATATCATAAAATATTAACATTGATAATAGTACGAAAATTATATAAGGAATAATAAGTGATTTGAATCTTTTTTGTATGAATTTTTTGAATGTGTGGTTTTCATTAAAAGTAATACCGGTTATAAAAAAGAAAAGGGGCATGTGGAATGAATACAGATAGATTTTTAGAAAGCTTTCTGGTGCGACTAGGTGGCCTATTACAACAAAGATTGCTCCAATTCCTTTCATAACGTCAATGTAGTGTTTTTTCAATGTCATCACCGCCTAATTAATTATAATATTTAATTATAGGTACGTCAATGAATGGGGAGTTTTTTTGTATTTTTTTTGCTTGATTTTAGAATGCTAAGTATGATATTATTATTGTAAAAGGAGTGTGAAATAGTATGAGAGGTAAGATTTTATTGGTAAGTTTATTTTGTTTATTCGCTTTTACTTTTAAGGTTGATGCTTTAAGCGGATGGCAAAATATAGACGGTGAAACTTATTATTTCAATGAAAACGGGGTAATGCAAAAAGGTATAACGGAAGTTGATGGAAAAAAATATTTTTTAGGAGTAACTAAGGGAAAAGTTATGCGTGGTTGGGTATACTATGATAATAAAGTTTATTATACAAATCCTGAGACTGGAGAACTTGCTTCAAATGTTACTATTGTTGATGGTAAGCCATATTTCTTTGGTATTAATACTAATAGACTTATGTATGGTTTTATAAATTATAATGGTGATTTATATTATTCTGATTCTAATGGTGTTTTACAAAGTGGTATGGTTAAAGTTGGAGATAACTGGTATTATTTTGATAAGGATACTTATAAGGCTAAAAGTGGATGGATAGAAGAAAATGGTCTTAAGTATTATTTTGATCCTTCTAGTAAGATTAGGGCTAGAGGTATAACTACGGTTGATGGAGTTAAGTATTTCTTTGGTATTAATACTGGTATGGTGATGTATGGTCTTATTTATTATGATAATAAGGTTTATTATACAAATCCTGAGACTGGAGAACTTGCTTCAAATGTTACTATTGTTGATGGTAAGCCATATTTCTTTGGTATTAATACTAATAGACTTATGTATGGTTTTATAAATTATAATGGTGATTTATATTATTCTGATTCTAATGGTGTTTTACAAAGTGGTATGGTTAAAGTTGGAGATAACTGGTATTATTTTGATAAGGATACTTATAAGGCTAAAAGTGGATGGATAGAAGAAAATGGTCTTAAGTATTATTTTGATCCTTCTAGTAAGATTAGGGCTAGAGGTATAACTACGGTTGATGGAGTTAAGTATTTCTTTGGTATTAATACTGGCAAGGTGATGTATGGTTGGATTCATTATGGAGGATATGCATATTATACTGATCCTACAACTGGTGTTTTAACTACTGGAAAGGCTACTATTGATGGAATGGAGTATGAATTTAATTCAAATGGTTCTTTAAAGGCTGGATGGGTTAATAAAAATGGTAATACTTATTATTTGAATACTAATGGTGATACTCTTACTGGATGGCAGATAATTGCGGGTATTAAATATTATTTTAATTCAAATGGTGTTCTTATTGGTAAGAATGTGAAGTTTGTTTTAGATGTTTCGGCTCATCAAGGTGATATTGATTGGGATACTTTATGGAATTCTGGTCAAATTGATGGAGTTATTTTAAGACTTGGATATGGCAGTGATTATACTGATCAAGATGATGTTAAATTTTTAAGGAATTTAAAAGCGTGTGAACGACTTGGTATTCCTTATGGAGTTTATTTATATTCGTATGCTTTAAATGTTAATGATGCTGTTAGTGAGGCAAATCATGCACTTAGATTACTTAAGAGTGTTGGTAGTAATTTTAAGTATGGTGTTTGGTTTGACATGGAAGATGCTGATGGATATAAACGCAAGAATGGATTAAATCCTAATGATGTAAATAATTATGGCATTTTATCTGATATAACTGGTACATTTGTTGATATTATGAGTAATAATGGTTATCATTCTGGAGTATATGCTAGTTTGAGTTGGTTTGAAAATCAGCTTAATAATTCTAGGATAAATGGTTATGATAAATGGGTTGCTCAATGGAATAATAGTTGTTCATATAATGGTGTTTATAGTATATGGCAGTATAGTTCTGATGTATCGGTTCCTGGTATTTCTGGTAGAGTAGATGGAAATGTATATTTCAGATAAATATTTGAAATGGTTAAACTTTAGAGTTTGCCATTTTTTTGTACTTGTGTTAAATTTTTCTTAAATTGTAGATTTTACATTCGTATTTTGGTATAATATGTGTGCATAATATTTATATTACATATGAAATGGAGATTATTTTATGGCTTTAAAGAGAATTTATGATAATTTTATGAGATATACATTTTTGCTTAAACAGTTAATTGGTAGAGATTTTAAGGTAAAATATAAGAAGAGTATATTAGGAATTGTTTGGAGTTTACTTTATCCGCTCTTACAGATGAGTGTTATGGCGCTTGTTTTTTCTCAAATGTTTAGGTTTTCGATGGAAGGTACTAATTATGTTGTTTATTTGATGATTGGTATTATTGTATTTCAGTTTTTTAGTGATGCAACTAATGAGGCTATGCATTCGATTATTTCTAATTTTTGTTTGATTAGAAAGATTTATATACCTAAGTATTTATTTCCACTTTCTAAGGTGCTTTTTTCTGGGGTTAATTTTTTACTTACGTTAATTCCTTTGCTTTTATTGATTGTTATTTCATGGTTTGGTAATGATCCTTGTTATATTAATTGGTATTATTTACTTCTTCCTTTTTTCTTCTTTTTCCTTGCTTTGTTTGCGATAGGTCTAGGTCTTGCTTTGTCGGCTATTTCAGTTTTGCTTAGGGATGTTCTTTATATTTATGGAATTGTTTTGACTATTTGGCAATATTTTACGCCTATTTTCTGGAATATTTCGATGCTTCCAGAAAGTTATCAAGTGTTCTTTAAGTGTAATCCTTTGTATCAATTTTTATCTGGTATAAGGGAGATAATTCTTTATTCTCATTGTCCAAGTGCACTTAATATGATTATTTGTGCTTTGTGTGGAATTTTTATGTTTATTATTGGTGCAATTATATTTAAGAAGAATCAAGATAAATTTATTTATTATTCATAGGAGGTTTTTATGATTAAGATAGAGGATGTTTCGATTAAGTTTGATTTAGGTATTGAGAAGGATAAGTCTCTTAAGATGACGTTTATTAGACTTTTTGATAAGAAGAAAAGAATTCCTAAGCCTACGCCTTTTTGGGCTTTGAAACACATTAATTTGGATATTAAAAAGGGTGAAGTTATTGGACTTATTGGTTCTAATGGCGCTGGTAAAAGTACTCTTCTTAAGCTTGTTAGTGAGGTTATGAAACCTACTAGTGGGAAGATTACGACTAATGGTTCTGTGTCTCCTATGATTGAGCTTGGTGCGGGGTTTGATTTGGAACTTACGGCTCGTGAAAATATTTATTTAAATGGAGCTATTTTGGGATATTCTGAGGAATTTTTGAATGAAAAGTTTGATCAAATTGTTGAGTTTTCTGAACTTAAGGAATTCTTGGATGCGCCTATTAAGAATTTTTCTTCTGGTATGACGGCGAAGCTTGCTTTTTCGGTAGCTACAGTTGTTGATCCTGAGATTTTGATTGTTGATGAGATTTTATCGGTTGGTGATATTAAGTTTCAAGAGAAAAGTAAGAAGAAGATGATGGAGATGATTAATGGGGGAACAACGGTTTTGTTTGTTTCACATTCTTTAGAACAGATTAGAGAGTTATGTACTAGGGTTGTTTGGCTTGACCATGGAGAGATTGTTGAGATAGGGGATCCTAAGACGGTTTGTGATCATTATTATGAGAAGCAAATGGGTAAATAGAGGTGTATGTATGGAAAAATATATTCATTATTGTTGGTTTGGCAATAATCCACTTCCTAAACTTGCGAAGAAGTGTATTGAAAGTTGGAAAAAGTATTTGCCAGATTATGAGATTATTAAATGGGATGAAAATAATACGGATTTAGATGCTTGTAATTTTGTTCGTGAGGCTTATGAGAATAAAAAATGGGCTTTTGTGGCTGATTATGCACGTACTAAGGCTATTTATGATATGGGCGGTATTTATTTTGATTTGGATATGATGGTTACAAAACCTATTGATTTTTTACTTGAGGATGAGACTTTTCTTGGGGTAGAGGATTCTTTTATGGTTAATTCGGCTGTATGGGGAGCTAAAGAAAAACATTCTTATTTTGCTAAGAAAATGCTTGATTATTATAATAATTTGGAACATTTCGATTCTAATGATATGTTTAAGATGAGCATTCCTAGAATTATGACTAGGTTTTTAAATGAGATGGGTTTTGACCATACGAAAAATGAAATTCAAAAATTAGATCATGGTATTACAATTTATCCGAGAGAATATTTTTATCCTTTAGCGTTCGATTTTAAAAATAATTTGTTTACGAAAAATACTTGTATGATTCATTATTTTGACGCTAGCTGGTTTAGTAAGAAGGAAAAGTTTTTGGTTTCTTTGAAGAGAAAATTCGGTGAGAAAAATGTTAATAATTGTTTGAAAGCTTATAAAGGTGTTCGCAGGGCAGGCGGTTTTGTTATTAAGAGGACTTTATATAAGCCAGCTAAGTATTTTAAACTAGTTTATTTATCTGATGGTAAGTATAAGAAGGATATTAATGATACTATTAGTTTTTTGAATGAGGCGAAAGATATTATTGTTTTCCATAATCCTGATTGGCTTGGGGTTACTAGTGCGACTATTGAACTTTTTGATAGTTATAGAGTTCCTTGCCGTGAGATTTTAAGGAAAAGTGATGTTAAAAAAATAGGGGATACTATTTTAAATAAAGGTGTTAAGCAAGTTATTTTTAGTGCGATGTGTGCTGGATGGAAAGATTTGGGTTATTATTTAAAACGTAAAAATCCTAATATTAAACTAAAGGTATTTTGGCACGGCAGTTTATCGCAAGTCTCTGAACCTTATGGATGGGAAAGAAATATGGAACTTATCCGTATGAGTAAAGATGGAACTTTGGATGTTTTTGGCACTTGTAAAGAATCATCAATTTCGTTTTATGAAAATTTGGGTATTAAGACACATTTTCTAAAAAATACGGTTAATTTATCTGAAAAAATTAAAGAAAATAAAAATGAAAATGTTACTATTGGTTTATATGCGGCTAAGAAGGATGATTGGAGAAAGAATTTATTTGCGCAAATTGCGGCTGTTTCTTTGATTAAGGATGTGGTTATTGATATAATTCCGTTTGATCCTGAGGCGGCTAGTATAGCCCGCATGTTAGGACTTAAGGTTACTGGAGTAGAGAAGGCTCTTCCTAGGGAGGAACTTTTGAAGAGAATGGCTAAAAATACGGTTAATTTGTATGTTACTTTTTCTGAGTGTGCACCGATGCTTCCGATTGAAAGTTTTGAGGTTGGAACGGTTTGTATAACTGGTAATAATCATCATTATTTTAAAAATACTGATTTAGAAGAGTATTTGGTTGTAAATAATGAGGAAAGTCCCTTAGCTATTGCTAAAAAAATTGAGGATGCTATTAAAAATGAAAAGGTAATACTTGATAAGTATAAAAAATGGAAAAAGAATTATGATAAAGAAAGTGCTATTAGTGCGAAAGAGTTTATAGAATTGTAGGTGCTTTAAATGGATGAGTTAAAAAAAGCTAAAAAAGGCGATAATGTGTTATTTGTTTCGTCTAATGATTTGAAGATAAAGGATAATTTTAATGATACATTTGATAATGTTGTTTTTATTGGTGAAAAGGAAAATTTTGATGAGGTTATTTCTTTGATTAATGGTAAAGTTTTTTCTAAGATATATCTTTTGGGATTAGATGAGTTTTATCGCTATATGCTTCCTAGACTTAGTAAAAATACGGATGTGTGCTGGATTTATAAGAATTCTTTTTCTGATTTGTCTAATGGTGGTACTAGGTATACTTTAAATTCTATTTTTGAGTTTTTAGAAAGAGATTTGGTAAGTTCTATTGGATGTTTTAGTAAGGATAATTATGAGGTTTTTAGTAACGCTGGATATAAGTGTGAGATGATTGATGTTAAAATAGAAGATGAGATTTCTGATTCTTTTGAGTCTAATTCTATTGGTATTCTTAGTAATGATTTTGATTCTAATAATAATTTTTATAATCAGCTTGCTACTTTGACTTTTGTTTCTTATGGTGTATGCAAGTGTATGTATGTTATGAGAGCAACTAAAAATTTTATTAATGATTTTGGACTTAAATGTCAAAAGTGTGATGATATTAATGAGGTTATGAAGAATAATTTTGTTAATTTATATGTTAATTTTACTAATACGGATGATTTTCTTATTAAAAAAAGTTTTAATATGGGAGTTCCTATTATTGTTGGGAATACTAATTTTTTTGATGATAATGATTATTTGAAGGAGCATCTTGTTTTGAAAAGTGATGATGATGTTAATGAAATGGTAGAGAAGATTGAATTTGTTCGTGAAAATAGGGACAAGATACTTGATGAATATAGAAAGATTAATGGTGGTTTAGGTGAAGAATAATTTATTTAAAAATATTTTATTAGTCATTTTACTATGGCTTGGTATTATTGTTTTAAATAATACACTTAATATTAAACATATTTTGTTTGATGGAGAGTTTAAGTTAGATTTTTTGACTTTTGAAATTATTTTTTCAATGATAATTTCGCTATTTTATGTGTTTGTGGTTAGAGGGCGAAATAAGTATTTAGATATTTCATTTTATTTGATGCTTGGAGCATTTAATTTATTTGCTGGGATTTTAACAACATCTTATGTTAATACGTTCTTTTTACTTTATTTGTTTTTAATTACATTTGCATTTGTTTTTTATAAGAAAATTAGGAATTTTTCGTTTTCATTAATTACTGTTTTTTGTATAATTCTTTTAAGTACTTTGCTTCTTGGAATGTTTAATTTACTTTTTTTGGTAAAGTATTTACTTCCAATTTGCTTTGTTATAAGCTTGGTTTATATTTATTTTAAGAAAGATGAGTATGGTAAGCTTGGTAAAAAGTTTTTTAATAAGGAACTTGTTATATTTACACTTTTATTTATTGTGGCTATAACTGGTGGGATTGGTAGATGTGTTCATGTTTATGATGAATACTCACACTGGGCTTATGATGCTAAGGTGGCTATTAATTATGATAAGTTTGGTTCTAATCCTGATGTTATGACTAAGACTAGGGGGTATGCTCCTGTTATTACTTCTTGGCATTATATAGTGGCACAATATGCGGGATTTAATGAATCTAATTTATATATTGGTTTATCTATTTTTTGTTTAATATTTATTATGGCTGTATTTTGTAATGTGCATAAGAAAAATAACTTTTTATTATTTCTTTCGGGAGTAGTTGCTTATTCTGTTTGTTTCTATTTTGGTGGTGTTTATCATTATGGTAGTTTATATGCGGATTTAGCTTTTGCATCTTCTTTTGCGGCTTTGCTTATTTGTTATTTTTATTACCGGGATAAGGGTTATAAAAATATTTCACTTTTATTATTGCTTCCGGTTGTTACTTTGATAAAGCCTAGTGGCTGTATTGTTATTTTTGCTTTTGCTGTTTTGATGTTTACTGATTATCTTTTACAAAATAATATTAAGATTTCAGATATCTTTAAAGGAATTATTGGTTTTATTAAAAAATACTTTAAGGTTATTTTGATTATTGCTATTGCATATTTATCTTGGAATATATATATAAAAGTAATTAATCATTTGGGGCATGAGTTTTATGATTATACGGTTATGCCTTGGACTTTAACGTCTTCTATGAGTTATAAGTTGAATACTGATTTTATATTACAATTCTTTAATGCGACTTTTAAGTCTTTTGATGGAACTTATTTATATTCTTTAGTTAATATAAGTTATTTTAAGTTTTTGATATTACTTTTTGTTAGTTTATATTTTGCATTTTATTTTGTTAGTGGTAAGGATTTTGCTGTTGCGAGAAAAAGAATTACGTCTCTTGGAATATCATATATTGTGTTTTTTATAGCAACTATGTTTTCGATATTTGCGATGCTTTCTTATTATGAGGCTAGTATTTTGGCTTCGGTTGAAAGGTATGTCGATGCTATGAATGTTGCGCTTGTTTATTTGCTTATATTCTTTGTAATTAGTAAAGAATTTATTACTAATAAAAAACGCGAGATTGCTTCTTGTCTTATTCTAATTGTTATGATTTTTGGTCTTAATTTTAGTCAGGTTACAGCTTTTTGTACGGATGTTAAGACTAGACTTAATACTAAACAGGTTAGGGATGAGCATGTTAATAAGTTTAAAATGGTTATGAAAAATACTGATGAAAATGATAATATTTATGTTATTGATCAGAAGGATAAAGATGGTATTATGGCTATGTGGTATGCGAGATATTATTTGTTCCCTAGAAATGTAAATGCTTCATCTGGAGCTATTAGTTGGAAGATTAAAACTGATAAAAATAAGGATGATTTAAAAAAATGGGGTATGACTGCTTCTGATTTAGAGAAATGTTTAATTAAGTATAATTTTAATTATTTGTATTTGTATTCTTATGATGATGCTTTCTTTGATGTAACTAGTGATTTTTATGATGATAAAGAGAATGCTAAGAAGTATACTTTGTTTAAGGTTTTAAAGCATGGTAAACATGTTACTTTAAAGCCTGTTGCATAGTTTTTAATGAGTCTATTTTGGGCTCTTTTTTTGTTTTTATGAACTCGCAAAAAAATATTGATTTATGAAAAAAATTACTTGTTTTTTTTTTTTTTTTTATGTTAAGG
>CAVKYE010000002.1:0-92413 GCA_963660615.1 Vescimonas coprocola | reverse complement strand
TTTTTTTTTTTTTTTTTTTTTTTTTTTATGTTAAGGTAATATTATAGATAGTTAGGAGTTTTATTATGAAGTCTTTTTTTGATAAGTATTGGAAAGATATTGTTATTTTCTTTATCCCTTTTTTAATTTTTATTTTATTACTTTTGATGTATTATCCGGGTATTGTTCCTTATGATGGAAATAATCAATGGCATCAAGTTCAGACTGGGATTATTACTGATGCTCATCCATTTTTTAGTACATATTTTATGTTACTTTTATCTAAAGTTTGGTATAATCCTTTAATTGTTATTTTGTTTCAAATATTTATTTTTAGTTTCTTTTGGATGTATATGTGTAATCAAACGAGGAATGATAATAATTTTAAGTGGCAGATCTTTTATTCTGCGATTATAAGTTTTTTGCCTATTATTGGTATTTATTCAATTACTTTGTGGAAGGATGTTTTATATTCTTATTATTTAATGATGCTTGGCTTTTTGACTTATAAAATTGGCTGCAAACAGGATTTTAAGGTTAGCGTTTTTCAGTTTGTTATTTTAGCGGTTTTACTAGCGCTTGTTTTTAGTTATCGTCATAATGGAATGATTGTTGCGGTTATTTACCTTTTCTTTATTTCTTTTCTTTATTTTAAACATACTGGTGATAATAAGAAGAGAATTATAGTTTTGTATTTAGTTTTTGCTTTAATTTTGTTTTTTATTAGTATTCCTAAAAATATTTATTTGAATAAATCTAATGAGATTGTGAAAAAAACTTCCGAAAAGTCAGAGGGGACGATTAATCATTATATTACTTGGATTTTCGGCGGGTATTTAAAAGATGATATTGTGTCTTCTAGTGATAAAAAGTTTTTAAGTAATATTGCGGATGTGAAGAAATGGGGGAGTTCTTATTCAGGATACTTGATTAATGATTCTTTTGAAAAGAATATGTACAATAATTCTTATATTTTAAAACACGAGAATAAGTACAGACAAATGTTTATTAAGTATACAATTAAAAGGCCTGATGAGTTTATTAAACATTATTTGAAGAGTGATAGTTTGCTTATTAGTCCTATTCCTATGGAAAAAGGTTATGTTTATGTTTTTCCTTTTAATACTTGGTCTTGGTATTCTTTTGATGGAATGATTAGTTCTAAAGTGCCATTTTTGGAGAAAAAGTATACTTGTTTTATTAATGTTACGATGAAAAAACCGCTTAGTTATTTTTATCAACCTGCACTTATTTTGGCTATTATTTTGCTTGTGGTATTTATTTTAAGAAGAAAGGGGGTTCATAATTTGTATTTGCTTGCTGTTCCTATGATTTTAAATACGATTTCTTTGTTACCTATAAATTTAGCTCAAGATTTAAGGTATGTATATATCAATTATTTGACTTTATTTGTTTTGATTTTAGTTATGATTGGGAATGATTATTTTAAATTAATGTTCTGTAAAAATAATAGGAATTAGTAGTTTTTTTAAAGCGGTGGTGCCATTGACATATGGCTCTTTTTCATGCTATAATTTTGATATATATATACACTTTAGAGGATGTGAATTTATGAAAAAAGTACTTATAATTATTCCTGCTTATAATGAGGAAGAAAATATTGTTAATACATGCAAGAGTATTGTTAATTATAATAAAAAAAGTGATGTAAAGTATGATTTTTTGGTTATTAATGATTGTTCTTTGGATAATACTTTGAAGATTTGCCGTGAGAATGGTTTTCCAGTTATTGATTTAATTCATAATCTTGGTATTGGTGGGGCTATTCAGACTGGGTATAAATATGCTTATGATAATGGTTATGATATTGCGGTTCAGTTTGATGGTGATGGTCAGCACGATGTTAATTATGTGAAGGATATTATTTCTCCTATTATTGATGGGAAAAGTGATATGGTTATTGGTTCTAGATTTATTGATGAGAGTTCTAGTGATTTTAAGTCTTCTTCGGCTAGAAGGGCTGGTATTAAGGTTATTTCATTTTTTATAAAATTACTTACTGGTAAGAAGATTTATGATACTACGAGTGGTTTTAGAGCGATTGATAGGAAACTTATGAAGTATTTTTATTCTAATTATCCTTCTGAATATCCAGAGCCGGTTAGTGAGGTTATGATGCTTATGAATGGTTTTAGGATTTCGGAGGTTCCTGTTTCGATGAATGAGAGGGTAGGGGGAGTTTCTTCTATTCGTGCTTGGAAAAATTTATATTATATGGTAAATGTTATTTTATCTATGATTGTGGTTAGATTAAGGGGGAAGAAGAATGTCAAGTAGTTTGAAACTTATTTCTATTGTATTTTGCCTTGTTATTATTGGTATTATTTTGTATATTGTTAAAAGGGGAAGGATTTCTATTAAGTATTCTCTTATTTGGTTTTTCTCGATGTTTATTTTACTACTTTTGATTTTGATTCCTAATTTGCTTAGTTTTCTTACTCATGCTATTGGTATTGAGGTGGCTTCTAATCTTATTTTTGCTCTTATTATTGCGGTTTTGATTTTTATTAATATTTCGCTTACAATTATTGTTTCGGGGCAGAATGATAAGATTAGGCTTCTTGTTCAGGAAATTTCTTTGATTAAAAGTAAGGAAGATGAAAAATGAAAACGATTGTGATTTTTTCTGGTTATTATTATCCACATTTGGGTGGTATTGAAAGATATGTTGATAATTTACGAAAAGAATTTATTAAGATGGGTTATAATGTTGTTTTGGTAACTTCTAATTATGAGGGTACTGATAGTGTTAGAAAGAGTGATAATTTTACGATTATTAAGCTTCCTGTTTATAATGTGTTTAAAAATAGATATCCTATTATTAAACATAATAAAGAATGCAAGAGGCTTATTGGAATGCTTGATAATTATGATATTATGGCGATTATTGTTAATACAAGGTTTCATTTAACTTCTCATGTGGGGGCTAAATATGGAGCTAAACATAATATTCCAGTTTATTTGATTGAGCATGGTTCTAATTATGTTACTTTGGATAATAAGTTTATTGATTTTTTTGCGAATAGGTATGAGGATTTTCTTACTTTTAAAATTAAAAATAAAATTAAGGGCTTTTATGGAGTTTCTGAAGCTTGCGGGAAGTGGCTTAAAAATTTTAATATAGATTATAGTGGAACTTGGTATAATTCTATTGATACTAATCAAAAATTACCTGAGAGAAAAAAACATGATAGTATTAATTTTTTGTATGCGGGTAGGCTTATTAAGCAAAAAGGTGCTGATAATATATTGGATGCTTTTGAGATGCTTGAAAAAAAATATGATAATGTTAAGTTATTTATTGCGGGTGATGGACCTACGCTTGCTAGTTTAAAAGAAAAGTATAATAGTAAGAATATTTCTTTTCTTGGTAAGCTTACTTATGATGAACTTGTTAAGTATTATGTTATGACTGATGTGTTTTTGTATCCTCCTTTATGGCCTGAGGGTCTTCCTACATCTATTTTAGAAGCTGGTCTTATGGGATGTGCGGTTATTGGTACTAATCAAGGCGGTATTTGTGAGGTTATTAAGGATGGTGAAAATGGGCTAATTGTTGATACGACGGTTTTATCTTTGTATGAAGCAATGGATGCTCTTGTTGTTGATTCTTCGGAAAGAGAGAAGCTTGCTAAAGCGCTTTATGAGACTATTTTGAAGAAGTTTTCTTGGGAGGTTACGGCTAAAAATATAATTGAGATGGTAGGAATAAAAAATGGAGAAGACTAATCTTAAGAAAAATTTTGTATGGAATACTATTGGTAGTTTTACAACGTCTGTTACTTCACTGTTTTATACGCTTATTTTAACTAGGTTTAGTGATTTGGATACTACGGGGTTGTATACTATTGCTTTTGCTATTGCGTGTACTTTTGTTACTCTGGCATCTTTTGGAGGGAGAACTTATCAGGTTACTGATACTAATAATGAGATATCGCCATTTTCTTATATTTTTTCGCGATATTTAACGGTTTTTTCAACTGTTTTATTGCTTACTTTATATTTATTTATAAAGGGCTATGGTGTTTATGAATTTGGCATTATTTTGATTATTTGTTTGTTTAAGTTTTTAGAGGAACTTAGTGATGTTTATTTTGGAGTCCTGCAAAAGGCGGATTGTTTATATAAAGTTGGAATTTTCCAGTTTGCAAAGGCTATTTTTAATATTTTTATATTTATTTTAATTATTTATTTTTTTGATAATTTGTTTGTGTCTTTTTTGATTTTATTTTCACTTAATCTTTTGTTTTTGATTTTTGCTGAGAGAAGAAGTGCTTCAAAAACAGGTAAGTGGAATTTTAAGATTGATAAAGATGAAATTTTTAAGTATTTTAAGGCAAATATATTTATATGTCTTTTGACTTTTTTGACAACTTATATTGTTAATATGCCTAAGTATGCGATTGATAATCTTTTGACTAATGATCTTCAAGCTATTTTTGGTATTATTGTGATGCCGGCAACGGTTATGCTTTTGTTTGGGGGATTTGTTTTAAATCCGTTTATTGTTTCTATTGCGGAGGATTATAATAAGAATAAAATTAATGAACTTATTAAGCTTTTTATAAAGATGTTTTTGTTTATTTTAGTGGCTGGTATAGGTACGTTTATTCTTTGTTATTTTTTTGGAATACCGCTTTTGAATCTTATATATGGAATTAATTTGGATGATTATAAGGCTTCGCTTTTAATTATTATTGTTGGTTCTATCTTTTATGCGATTACGGCTGGTATTTCTTCTAGTTTGATTGCGATGAGGGTGATTAAGTCTCAAGTGATTGGTAATGTGATTGTTATTCTTGCTTCTTTGCTTTTATGCAATCACTTAGTTGGCACATACGAGGTTTTGGGGGCTTCTATTACTTATAGTTTGGTTATTTTCTTTAGATTTTTAATTTATCTAATTATTATGATTAGGGTTTTAGTTAAAAGAAAGAGGATATGTGAATAGTTTTTTTAGAAAGAGGATATATATGAAAAAGGTTTTACATTTGTTACCTAGTAATAAGTTTTCTGGGGCGGAGAATGTTGTTTGTACGATTATAGAAAATAATAAGAAATACGATATGTATTATTGCTGTCCTAGGGGAGAGATTTGTGGTGTTTTGAAGGAAAAGGGGATTAAGTATATTCCAATTGAAAAGTTTAGACCATCATATCTTAGAAAAATATGTAAAGAGCGTGGTATTGATATTATTCATGCTCATGATTATAAGGCTAGTGTGGTAGCGGCTGTTTCTTTGTTTAAAGGTAAGATCATTTCTCACTTACATTGTAATTATCCTTTTGCTAAAAAGTGGAATTTATTTACTGTTTTATATAATATGGTTTCTAAAAAATTTTATAAAGTTGCAGTGGTTTCTAAATCTGTTTTAGATGAGGCTATTTTTAAAAATAGTATTGAAAAGAAAACTTCTATAATTACGAATGTTGTTGATTATGATATGGTTAATTTGAAAGGTAAAGAAGACTATGATAAAAGTTATGATTTGCTTTTTGTTGGGAGACTTTGTGAGGCTAAGCATCCATTTCTTTTTGTAGATGTTGTTAAAGAAATTAGTAAGAAGATGCCTAATGTTTGTGCGGTTATGATTGGCGATGGAGATATGAAAGATTCTTTGTTGGAAAGAATAAAGGAATATGATCTTCAAAATAATATTGATATGACTGGTTTTGAAAAAAATCCGTTTAAAATAATTAGTAAGTCTAAGGTTGTACTTATGCCATCTTCTTTTGAAGGTTTTGGACTTACAGCTATTGAAAGTATGTGCTTAGGTAAGCCTGTTTTAAATAGCGGTTCTGGTGGACTTGCGACTATTTTTAAGGATAGTAAGGAATTTATTTGTAAGGATATGGAAGAATATGCTAGTTTATGTTTGAAATTACTTAATGATGATGAGTTATTGAAACAATATTCTTCTAAATGTTTATCTATTATAAAGCCTTATATTGATGTAGTGGCTTGGGAAAATGAGATCTATTCTCTTTATGAATAGGAGGAGTATTTATGATAACTATTTTGACCCCAACTTATAATAGGGGGTATATTTTGGATAAGGCTTATGAAAGTTTGGTTAATCAAAGTGATACTGATTTTGAATGGCTTATTATTGATGATGGCTCTTCTGATGATACTAAAGTAAAAGTAAATGGATATATAAAAGATAATAAAATTAAGGTTTCTTATTTTTATAAGAAAAATGGAGGTAAACACACGGCTTTAAATTTTGGTGTGAAGAAGGCTTTGGGAGATCTTATTTTAATTCTTGATAGTGATGATTATTTGACTAGTGATGCTATTTACAATGTTAAAAAATATTTTAAAAAGTATGAAGGAAATGATAAGATTGCTGGTATGTCTTTTCTTAGGAAAATTAAGAATCCAGTTTACTTAGGTAAGAGTTTTTCTGAATGTGTGGCAAATCCTATTGAGTTTAAGTATAATAATGGTTTTTTGAGTGATATGTGTGAGGTTTTTAGAAAGGATGTTTTGCTTAAGTATCCTTTTCCGGTGTTTGCAGGTGAGAGATTTTTAAGTGAAGCAATTGTTTGGAATGAAATTGCTTTTAAATATGATATGGCCTATATTCCACTTGAGATATATTGCACTGAGTATTTGGAGGATGGTCTTTCTAAAAACTGGCTTAAATCAGTTCTTAAATGTCCTTTAGGGGCTAGGGCAAATTCTCTTGTTTTTATGGATAAAAGATTTAAATTTTCTATTAGAGTTAAAAATTGTATTTTATTTGGAATTTATTCTTTTATTGCTAAGAAAAAAATAGTTAAAGAGAGTAGTATGAAGTTTTTTTCTTGTTTGTTTTATTTGCCTTGTTTGTTTGTTTCTGTTTTTTTGAAATTTAAGTACAAAAAGGAGTAGTAATATGTTAGCTAGTAAGAGATATGTTTATTTAGATTTGCTTAAAGTTTTGGCTGTTTTTCTTGTTATATATAATCATTCACATCAGTATATAAATGATACTAATTTTTTGGTAGAGTTTTTTCATTATTTTTTCTATGATGTGTGTAAGATTGCTGTTCCTTTATTTATTATGACGACTGGTGTTATATTTTTAGGAAGAAATACTACTTATCACGAGGTTTTCTTTAAAAGAATATTTCGTATTGTTATTCCTTTATTGGTTATTTTAGGAATAAATATTTTGCTTTATGGTGGTGATTTGAAGGGTATTATTTTAGCGCCTTTTTCAATATATACAATTCCTGAATATCCATACTGGATTTGGTATTTATATATGCTTATTGGTTTATATATTGTTACACCTTTTTTACAAAAGATGATTAAAAATTTTAATGATAAAGATTATAAGATGTTTTTCATTTTGTTTTTGATTTTACCTAGTATTTTGGAGATGTTTCCTTATATTACTAATATTGTTTTAGGTGAGCCTTATAGAATTGTTGATTCGATATTTTTATGTACTTTTTCTATATGTGTTGGATATTATGTACTTGGATATTATCTTAGTAATAAAACTTTTGATTTTAAAAAGATTAAAACTTGTATTATTTTAGCTTTTGTTTTTGTTATTTTAGGTTTTATTTATCTTTATTTGGGTATTGATAAATTTCATCTTACTTTTGATACTTTAATTACTTATCAATCATTTTTGATATGTATTGTTTCTATTTGTGTATTTATTTTGTTTAAACATTTTATTGGAAATTGTACTGGGAATGAGCGATTTAATGGTATTATTTGTTTTTTGAGTAATCTTGTTTTTGGGATATATTTATTTCATGTGTTTATTATAAGATTTTTGTATGAGTGTGGATTTATGGAAATGATTTTTGGATTTAATACGTGTCTTGGAGTTTTAGTTTTAGATATTTTATGTTTTGTACTTACTGGTTTTATTGTTTATCTTTTACGCAAGATTCCTTGTTTTAAAAAGTTTTTATAGGAGGATTTATGAAGAAAGTTACTATTTTGTCTTTACATTTAGGTTATGGTGGTATTGAGAAGGCTATTTGTACTTTGGCAAATTCGCTTTGTCCTAAATATTTGGTTGAAATTGTTTGTATTTATAAACTAAATGAGAATCCTTCTTTTGAACTTGATAAAAGGGTTGGGCTTAAGTATTTGATTGATAGTGATTTGCCGGTTAAAGTGGCTAGATATAAAGAACTTGTTTTTAAAAGAAAATTTGGAACTTTGTTTAAGGAATTATTTAGGGATTATTTTAGAAAGTTTAAGATTTTATCTTTTTTGAAGGATGGTTTTTCTGGTATTTTTATGTATCCTAGAAGATTTTTTGTTACTAGGAGGGCTATTAAAAGATGTGATAGTGATATTATTGTTTCAACTAGGACTTTTTTGAATAAATGGCTTGGTAGGTATGGTAAGAAGGATGGCGTGAAAATAGGATGGGAACATAATCATTATCATGGTAATATGAAATATGCTCGTGAGGTTGCTTTGAGCGTGAAGAATCTTAATTATTTGGTTTTGGTTTCTTTAGGACTTAAGAATTTTTATGAGGAAATGCTTAAAGGTGAAATGTGCAGGTGTGTTTATATTCCGAATTCTTTAGATAGCGTTCCTTTAAAGCCTTCTAATTTATCTTCAAAGAGAATGATATCTGTTGGTAGGCTTTCTAAGGAAAAGGGCTGTGAGGATTTAATTCAGGTTTTTAATAAATTTAAATCATTTGATGATGAGTGGACTTTGGATATTGTTGGTGATGGTGTTTTAAGAGAGAATGTGGAAGAATTAATTTTGAAATATAATCTTGAAGATAGGGTTTTTATGCACGGTTTTAGGGATAAAAAATATATTAATGATTTACTTTCTAAGTCTTCTATTTATTTGATGTGTTCTTATACGGAGTCTTTTGGAATTGTTTTGATTGAGGCTATGAGTTATGGTATTCCTTGTGTTGCATTTGATTCGGCTGAAGGGGCTTTGGATATTATTACTGATTGTGAGAATGGTTTTTTGATTTCTAATAGGGATTATGATGAGATGGCACTTAAGATGAAATTTTTGGCTTCTGATTATGATTTAAGAAGGAAGATGGGAAAGAAGGCTTTAGAAACTTCGCTTAAATATACTAGCGATGTGGCTTTTTTGAAATGGCAAGGTTTATTTGAAGGTGGTGATGATAATGGCTAAGATTATGTTTATTTCTTCTATGGGGGGACATTTATCGGAATTACTTCAGCTTGATAAGCTTATTTTAAAAAATAATTCTTATGTGGTTACGGAAAAGTCTAATAGTACTTTGTTTTTGAAGGAAAAGTATAAAAATGTTTTTTATTTGATATCTGGTAGTAAGGATTATCAAAAGTTTTTATATCCTTTTAGGTTACTTGGCAATTGTTTTAAAAGTTTGTTTTTATATTTGAAGATTAGACCTGATTATATTATCACAACTGGTGCGCATATTGCGGGGCCTATGTGCTGTATTGGTAAAATTTTTGGTAGTAAGATTATTTTTATTGAAACTTTTGCGAATATGGAGTCTAAAACGATTACTGGCAGGCTTGTTTATAAGTTTGCGGATTATTTTGTTGTTCAGTGGGAAGATATGTTAAAGCTTTATCCTAAGGCTGTTTTTGGGGGGTGGATATATTGATTTTTATTATGTTAGGTACGCAGGACAAGGATTTTTCTAGGCTCCTTAAAACTATTGATAAGGCTATTTCTACTGGTATAATTAAAGAAAAGGTAGTGGTTCAAGCGGGATTTACTAAGTATTCGTCTAGTAATATGGAAATATTTGATTATGTTAGTCCTTCTATCATGGATGATTATATTGATAAGGCTTCACTTATTATTACTCATGGTGGGGTTGGTTCTATTTTAGGAGCTATTAAAAAAGGGAAGAAGGTTATTGCGGCTTCTCGTTTAAAAAAGTATAATGAGCATACTAATGATCATCAAGTACAGATTGTTAAGAGTTTTTCTATGGAAGGGTATATTTTGAGCCTTGATGATTTTGATGATTTTGCTTTGATTTATGAAAAGGCTTTGCATTTTAAACCTAGAAGGTTTGTTTCTAATAATGATAAGTTTGTTAAAAGATTAGATGATTATATTTTAACGACTAATCATGTTAGTTATTTGAATAGATTTATTAATTTTATTACTTTTAAGAAAAAATAGTGTATTTTTGTTTGGAAAATGGATATTATTAAATTTAGGTGTTTTAAAAGTATGGATTTGTTGAATTATTCTTTGCTTTTTCTTTTGGTTTGTGCTATTATATTTGAGTATATTTGAGGTGATTTTTTAATGGAAGTTTGTAATATACTATTTGGACTTAGTGATTCTGCTTTTGTGGATATACTTTGTTATATTTTTATATTAGTGAGTTTGATTTTGTGTTTGCTTATTTATAATAAAACGTTGTTTACTAAGAATGTCCGTATGAGAAAAATTGTTGTTTTTGTTCCTTCGGTATTTATTGTTATCTTTTTATCTTCGGTACTTGTTGGTATGATTAGTAAGGATGAGGCTACTTCAAAAGATTATAATAATCATACTTTGAATGAAAAAGTAGAAGTTAAAGATATTTCTATGAATAAAGTTATTGTTGTTGGGGACTCTAGGATGGAATATATTGAGAATGATTCTTCTATTGATATTCCTGTTAATATGTCTTTTGTTGCTCGTGCAGGAATGAAAATTGAATGGTTTAAGGGTGAAGCTATGGAAAGACTTGATGAAATTTTGAGTAAAGAAAGTAATTATACTTATCATGTTATTTTGAACATGGGTGTTAATGATTTAAGTTATGAAAAATCAGGGAAGAATGTTGCAAATAATTATTATAATTTATATAATAAACTTTTTTCTAAATATCCTAATGTTAAATTTTATATACTTTCTATTAATCCTATTGATGAGAAACTTATTAATATAACTAGACCTTCTAATATTAGAACGAATTATGAGATTGAGAATGCGAATTTGCAATTTAAAAGATTGATAAATGAAAAAAATACCTCTAATGTTAGTTTTTGCGATTCTTATAATTCTTTGGCTTTTGATACTGAAGATGGACTTCATTATACTAGAGATACGAATCAAGAAATTATTAATTATATTGCGGGAAAATGTGTTGCATATTAAAAGACCTAATTGATTTTGTCTAATTAGGTCTTAATTCATGCCCCAAACTATACATGAAATAAAGAATGCGACTATTACTAAAAGCATTATCCAAACTGTTATTTTTTGTACTTTTTTGTTCATTTTTTTCACCTCGTTATTAATATTATATAATATTTTTTTATTATTTGGAATATTATTTTATTAAATTAATATAATTAGATGAGGGATAGATATGAAAAAATATATGGACAAGTTAAAGAGTAATATTCGTATTAATAAAAATTTATTTGTGTTTTTGCTTGTTTTGGTTATTACGGGGCTTATAGCTGGGGCTTTGTTTTCGGTGATTATTAGTGGGGATGATAAAGCACTTGTTACTAGTTATTTGATGGATTTTTTTAATAATGCGAAGGATGGAAAACTTAATTATAATGGTTCTATAGTCAATACTTTGTTTTTTACACTTGGCATTTCTTTATTTATTTGGCTTCTTGGGATATCGGTGATTGGATTTTTTGTGGTTATTTTTATTTTGTTTTTGAAATCTTTTATTATTGGTTTTTCTCTTGGTAGTATTATTTATGTGTTTAAGTTGAAAGGTGTTTTGCTTTCTTTTGTGTATGTGTTTCCACATCATGTTATTAATTTATTTATTTTTATGCTTTTGTCGGCTTTTTCTTTGGTGGTTTCTTATAAACTTATTTCTTCTTTAAAAAGTAAAAAGGCTTTTGATTTTAAGGGGATTATAAATAGGTATTTGGTTGTTCTTGGCTTTTCTATTTTTGTTTTAATATTTACTAGTTTATATGAGGCTTTTGTGGTTCCTAGGGCTTTGGGATTTATAATGAATGTATTAAAATGATGGATTTTCTATCATTTTTTTGGTATAATTGTTTTTAGAAAAAGAGTTGATATTATGAGTAAGGTTATTGTTGGTATGAGTGGGGGAGTGGATAGCAGTGTTACGGCTATTTTGCTTTTGCAAGCGGGTTATGAGGTTGAGGGCCTTTTTATGAGAAATTGGGATACTTCTTTAAATGGTGATTTTTTAGGTAATCCTGATTTAAATGATGACATATGTCCTCAAGAGAAGGATTATAATGATGCTTTAAGTGTGTGTAAGAAGATTGGAATTACGCTTCACAGGGTGGATTTTGTTAAGGAATATTGGGATTATGTGTTTACTTATTTTTTAGATGAGCTTAAGAAGGGGAGAACACCTAATCCGGATATTATGTGTAATAAGTATATTAAGTTTGATATGTTTGCGAAGGAGGCTTTAAAATTAGGCGCTGATTTTATTGCGACTGGTCATTATGCGAAAATGTGTGATGGTAAGCTTTATAGGAGTTTTGATGAAAATAAAGATCAAACTTACTTTTTGTCACAAGTTTCTAAAAGGCAGTTATCAAATGTTTTATTCCCGCTTGGTGATTTAAAAAAAGATAAGGTTAGAGAGATTGCTCATGAATATGGTTTGATTACGGCTGATAAGAAGGATTCTACAGGTATTTGTTTTATTGGTGAGCGTAATTTTAAGAAGTTTTTGGAGAATTATTTGCCTAATACTCCTGGTGATATTGTTTTAATTGATAGTGGTGAAGTTTTGGGCAAACATTCTGGCCTTATGTATTATACTATTGGTCAAAGAAGAGGTCTTAATGTAGGCGGTACTAAGGAAAGGTTATTTGTTTGTAAGAAGGATTTAAAGGATAATATTTTGTATGTTTCGATGGGAGATGAGAATAAGTATTTGCTTTCTTATTCTGCTTTAATTGAGGATGTTAATTTGCTTGATGAGTTACCTTTAAAATGTACGGCTAAGTTTAGGTATCGTCAAAAAGATAATGAAATTTATACTGAGTTTCTTGATGATGGAAATGTTTTGGTTAAATATCCTTTAGGAGTTAAATCGGTGACTCCAGGGCAAGCATGCGTATTTTATAATGGTGATGAATGTTTAGGTGGCGGAATTATTAAAGAGGTTTATGATAAAGATGGAAATGTTATGTAAACTTTGTTATTTTATGAAGAAATTTTTGTTTCTTTTTTCTTTGACGAAAGTTTACATTTTGCTTGACATTTTATTTGACTTTGGGTAAAATTAGAGTAGGAGGTTTTAATCATGGAGAGATTAAACGAAATATTAAGAGAACTTGGAATTTCAAAAGTTAAGTTAGCAAAGTGTCTTGGGGTTTCAAGGCAGATGATTTATAATTATTTAGAGTTAGATGATATTAATAAATGGCCTAAGGATAAAAAAGTTATTTTACTTAATATTTTAGGTATTAAGTCAGCTGATGAAATTGATAATATTAAGGTTGATACTGATTATATTATGGATGTTGAGACTAGGGTTACAAGTTTATTTGATAATGCGAAGAAAAATAGTGATGTAACTGATACTAATATTATTTTTGAAGGTTTAGGATCTAAACAAAAGGAACTTTTACATACCATTATTGATGAACTTAAGGAACGTTTAAGTGATGATAAGGATGAAAATGAATATAATTCTATTTTATATTTATATCATTTTTTACAAACTATGGAAAGTTCTAAGGAACTTAAATATATGCTTGCATATACATCTAAGGCTGCGGGTTATACTAAACCATATGAGTTTGTTTATGATGAAAATGAACAGTTTATATTTGAAAGTATTTTATTTTCAGCTTTAACTTTATATCATAGTGGCAGTGCTAGTAAATCTAAAATTGCGGCTACTCATAAAAGATTTGTTGCTCAAATCGAACAAAAATTAGAAGATAAAATGAGTCGTACTTTAGAGATAAATATTGCTAAGGAACAAGCATTAAGAGAACTTGGATATACTGAGATTAATTCAGATAATGCATCTGAGGTGTTATCTAAAATTGTCGAAATTCAGTCTAGAAAAGTCGGTGAATAAAAATCCTATAATATATGTTATGTTAACTTGTATATATTTTTTAGACAGAGTAGTTTTGATAATATGATTACTCTGTTTTTTAAATATTTTTGCAGGTATGATTTAATTATTTCTTTATTTTTATTTTGTTATTTGTTTATGAAATATATTTAATAAATTTTAATCTTAAGTTTTTTGCTAACATTTATTGTTAATTTTGTTAAATTGATAGTTTATTTATATTTTTAGTATAAATGAATGTGATATGAAAATACAAAGAATATAAATGGGATAGAGATTTAAAATGTATTTAATGAAAATGATTATATTAAAATAGGGTATAAAATGGAGTATTTTTGATGGTATTATCCCCTACTTTAAATTTGATTGGAAAAGGGAGTAGTGATTTTTATGGGAATTTTGAATTTTATTAAAAAGAAGTATAAAGAAGCTAAGAGTATTACTTTTATGACTTTAATTTTTGAAAATATTGAAAAAGTTATATGTTTATTTGCTATTTGTGCTGTTTTATTTGGTGTTTATTTTAAGTTTTGTGATTATATGTATATTATGGGATTATTTAATTTTTATAATATAGATTATTCTTTATATAGTCCTGATGGTAGTTATGTATTTTTTATTATAAAAGGGATTGCGTTTTTCTTTTTTATGATTATAAATTTTCTTATTTTGTATAAGTTATTTTATGCGAAAAAGGTTATTTCTAATGTACTAATGTGTATTTTTGCTTTTGTTATTTTGTATATTAGTAATTTGTTTGTTTCTTCTTTGTATGGTATTAGTGGTTTTGTTATATGCTCTATTTCTTCACTTATTTTTATTCTTTTGGAGATGTTTGTGATAAAGGTGTTTACTGATAAGGAAAGTAAATTATATAAATTGTTTGAGAAGTTTTCTTTTGGAATTAAAACGCTTATATTTGGTTTGGTTTTTATGTTTTTAAGTTTTATGGTATCTTTTTCTTTTGGTTTTTGTCATTCTGGGAATGTTAAGACTATTAATAATGAAAAAATTATTTTGTATAGTTCTTATGATTATTATATAGTTTCTCCTTATGATGTTATTGATGGTGATGTTTATGTTTATTCGGCTTATCAGGAAAAAATTTCTAATGATTCTGTTTATGTAACTAAGGAAAAGTATAATAGGATTATTGTTAGTACTAGTCTTAATAGATGTTTTTAGTTCTCCCCTACTCGGTTATTAATAGATTGCTTAGGAGCATGAATGTTATTCCTAGGATAAAGAAGATTGTTGTCTTCTTTTTTTCTTTGTATTTTAAGGCGTTTGGTAATAATTTAAATATGCTTATATATATCATTATTCCAGCTGTTATGGCTAATAGTGAGGCCATTATGGTACTGGTGATTATTGGTTTTAGGATGAGATATGCGAGTATAGCGCCTAGGGGTTCTGCTATGGCTGATATTAAGGTGTATAAAAATGCTTTTTTACGGCTTTTTGTGGCACTATAGATTGGGATTGATATACTTATACCTTCTGGGATGTTATGAAGGGCTATGGCTACTGTTATGACTATTCCTAGGGTTATGTTATTACTTGTTGCTAGAAATGTAATTATTCCTTCTGGGATGTTATGGAAGATTATGGCTATCATGGAGAAAATTCCTAGTTTATATAGTTTTTTTGTTTGGTTTTCTTTGGCTATTATTTTGTCTAAAAATATTGATAATATTAGGCCTATAATTATATATAAGCTTTCACAAACGAATGAGATATTTTTGCCATTTTCGGTCAGGTAGAAGTTTATACTTTCTGGAATTAAGTTGGTTATTGATATACTAATCATGATGCCTGATGCGAATGAGAGTGCATAGTTTGTTAGTTTATTTATATTTATTTTTAAAAATATGAATAGTGTGCCTATTAGGGTTGATAGTCCAGCTATTATGGTTAATATGAATGGTAGTAGTTCACCCATGTTCTCACCTATTTAATGTTATGAGGCATTAAAAAAAGTATGATTTATTCATACTTTAGCATTTGTCTTTTTGTTCACAAGAGTTTAGACTATTAAAGGCTTTTATGTATTTATTTTTTAATTCTTTTTCTTGTTTTTTGGTTAGTGGTTTGTATGGATTTTTTTGACTATCTACGGTACCTGATATGTAGTTTGTTATTTTTCCGTTTTTAACGGTTATAACGGTTGGGAAGTATACTCTTTTGATGTTTTCATTGTTTAATCCTTCATAGGTATCGGCTTTATCCCCTAGTTTTTTTAGAAGTTTTTGGTAGTTTTTACTGCCTTTTTGGATGATTTTTATTTTTCCATCTTTTAATTCTTTGTTATCACGATCTTCTTTATTGTTTAGATAGTATATTTTTTTTACGTTTGTTTCTTCGGCGGCTTTTAGTAAAACTGGTACTGCGTTTCTGCACCATGGGCATTCTGGAAAACCAAAATATATTATTCCTGTGCCGTCTAGAATTTCAAATACTTTATCGTAAGTGGTGTATTCTATTTGATTGTTTGCACTTATTTTTACTTCGGGATATGTTTTTCCTTCTGCTTTTTGGTTGTTTAGGTTTTCATATTCTTTTTTGAATTTTATATTGTCACTGTTTTGGTATTCTATAAATAAGCTTACGCCTATTATTATTGTCATTAATGATAGTATAATTATTTTGTTTTTTTGCATGTTTGTTTACTCCTTTAAATTATTATTTCAATTATTAATCCAGTTAAAACGCCTATGGCGTATAATAGCCCGGTTATTTTTAGGTTTTCTTTTATATTTTTGTTTTCTTTGAATAATATGATTAGAGCGACGCCGCTTGATACTAGTAATCCTGATGTGGCTGAAGCTAGATTGATTATGTTATCTATGTATAGTTCGGTTATTAGAACGCTTGATACACAGTTTGGTATTAAACCAATTAAGGCGGTTAAAAATGGGGTTAGGATGCTGCTTGTTTTAAAGAAATTTTTTACGGTGTTTTCTCCTAAAAAGTAGAATGCTATGTTTAGTATAAAGGTTATTATGAAGATAAAGGAGAATGTTTTTAGGGTATGGATTAGTGAGGATTTTATTATGCCATTTTCGCAGTGACAGTGTTGATGTGTGCATATGTGGTAGTCTGTTTTTTCGCGTTTCTTCTTTATAAGTAAGTCTATTAATATACCAAAGATAATTCCTGTTAAGAGTTTTATTCCTAGTATTGGCAATATGATATTTATGCTAGTGTGTTCTGCTATCATTATTGGTAGCATTTCGTCACTGGTTGTTAAATATATGGCGATTAGGGTTCCTAGTGATATTATTCTTGTTATGTAAAGGTTTGTGGCGATAACGGAAAATCCACATTGGGGAAATAGTCCTAGGATGCTTCCGATTATTGGACCATATTTTCCTGTTTTTTGAATTAGGTTATTTCCTTTTTTGGATAGGGCATGTTCGGTGTATTCGATTATTAAAAAGGCGCAGAATAAAAATGGCAATAGTTTTAGACTGTCTATTATGGTTTCTGTGACTATTTCGTACATGATGCTCTCTCCTTTTTATTTATTATATCATTTATTGTTATTTTTTTCTACTAGTATAAATTATCTTTATTAAATATTTCGAAGGCTTTTATTGTTTCTTTTCTATCTATGTTTATTAGTTTTAATGCGTCATTGTTATTTATATTATTTAATAGTTTGTATATTTTATCATCTCTAAATCCTATGTTGTCTGCGTCTTCTTTGGTGTTCCCGTAGTAAACGGTTTTGATGTTGGCCCAAATGATGGCGCTTATGCACATTGGGCATGGAAAGCAGCTTGTGTATAATGTACATCCATTTAAGTCGTGCGTTTTTAGAGTTTGACAGGCTTTTCTTATGGCATTTATTTCGGCGTGGGCGGTTGGATCTTGGCTAGCTAATACTGTATTATTTGCAATGGCAATTATTTTATCGTTTTTAACGATTACGGCTCCAAATGGGCCCCCTTTTTTGAAATTATTTTCTTTATTTTTTATTGATGCCTCTAGGGCTATTTTCATATATTTGTTCATTTTTAGTCCTTTCCATGTGGGTGGTTTTTTTGATAGTTTTCTTTTAGTTTTTCGTTTTCGATGTGGGTGTATATTTGAGTTGATGAGATATCACTATGACCTAGTAGTTCTTGGATACTTCTTAGATCGGCTCCGTGTTTTAATAAATGGGTGGCAAAGGAATGTCTTAGGGTGTGGGGTGAAAAGTTGGTTTTTATATTTTGCTCTTTGGCGATTTTTTTTAGGATTTTGAAAAAGGCTTGCCTAGTCATTTTGTCTCCCCTACTGCTTAAAAAAAGATAGTTTGTTGACTTGTTTTTTATTAATGCGGTTCTATATTCATTTATATATGTTTTTAAGGCTTTTTCGGCATATGTTCCTAGAGGGATTACTCTTTCTTTTGACCCTTTTCCGAATATTCTAACGAGGTTCATTTCATGGTCTATATCATTTACTTTTAGGTTTATAAGTTCACTTACTCTAAGGCCACTACTATACATTAATTCTAACATGGCTTTGTTTCTATAGCTATATGCATCATTTAATGGGAAGTTTAAGAGTTTGTTTATTTCTTCCTCGGTTAAAACTTTTGGTAGGGATTTTTGAATTTTGGGTTTTGCTATGTCTATGGCTTCATTTTTGGTTATATATGAGTCTATTTGAAGGAATTTATAAAATGATTTTATGGAGCTTATGTTTCGTGATACGCTTTTTGAACTTTTATTTTTACTAATTGTTTGGATATAGTTTTTGATATCTTCTTTTTTTATTTTTTTTATGTTTTTTTTGGTATATGATAAGAAGTTTTCTAGGTCTTTTTTGTATGAGGTTATGGTGTTTTGACTGTATTTTTTTTCTAAAAATAGATAGTTTTCAAATTGGTCTAGTTTGTTTTGGTTTTCTTTTATTAGTGTTTTGCTTTTGTTTTCCATTACTATCACCTTTTTATATTTTAACAAATTACTTGGGTTTTAACAACTGATATTTATATATTTTTTATGGGAATTGTGGTATAATTTTGCTTAAGGAAGTGATTTTATGACACCTTTGGCAGATTTGATTAGACCTAAAGCTTTATCGGATGTTATTGGGCAAAAACATTTGGTTGGTCATGGTATGGTTTTGAGTAATTTGGTTAAGCATAAAAGGATTTTTTCGATGGTTTTGTATGGCCCAGCGGGAACTGGTAAGACGACGATTGCTTATGCACTTGTGAATGAACTTGGGTATGAGTATGGTTTTTTGAATGCGGTTATTAATAGTAAGAAGGATTTTGATGAAATGGTTTACCGAGCTAAAGGTTGTGATAATTTTATTTTGATTATGGATGAAATTCATAGACTTAATAAAGATAAACAAGATCTCCTTTTACCTTATTTGGAAAGTGGTGTTATTACGCTTATTGGGATGACGACGTCTAATCCTTATCATTCTATTAATCCAGCTATTAGAAGTAGGTGTCAACTTTTTGAACTTAAAAGTTTATCTATAGCTGATATTAAAGAAGGGTTGCTTAGGGGTACTTTGGCTTTGGAGAATGCGGATTTTTCTATGGACGCTATTGATTATATTGCTGCTTTATCTGGTGGGGATTTGAGATACGCTTACAATTTACTTGAGGTTTCTTATTATAGTTCTTCTGATTTTAAGGTTTCTATTGATGATGTTAAGAAGATTAATAATAAGCCTAATTTGTATATTGATAAAAATGAAGATGGGTATTATGATGTTATTAGTGCTTTTCAGAAGTCTATTAGGGGTAGTGATGTTAATGCGGCTCTTCATTATTTGGCGAGATTAATTGAAGCGGATGATTTGGATATTATTTTTCGGAGGCTTAGTGTGATTGCTTATGAGGATATTGGGCTTGCGAATCCTTCTATTGGCCCTAGGATTAATGCGGCTATTTGTGCTTGTGAGAGGCTTGGAATGCCGGAGGCTAGGATTGTGCTTGGTGAGATTGTTATTGAGATGGCTTTGTCTCCTAAGTCTAATACGGCGGAAATATCTATTGATAATGCTCTTAATGATGTTAGGATGGGTAATGTGGGAAAGATTCCTAAACATATTAAGAATCATTCTAAGGATTATAAGTATCCGCATAATTATAAGGGTTCTTATGTTGTTCAGCAATATTTACCGGATGAGCTTCACTCTAGAAAGTATTTTGTTCCAAAGGATTCTAGTAAGTATGAATCTAGTTTGAAAAAGATTTATGAGAGATTAGAAAAAATTAATGATGAAGATTAGAAAAAAGCGTTTTTACGCTTTTATTTGTTTAGGATGAATAGTTCTAGGGCAAGATTTTTGCTTATTTTTCCAGTTTTAATATTTATATCCATTTGGGCGAGTTCGTTTATGAATTTTAAAAGTAATTTTGGGCTATATGTTCTGCTATTTTGAAGGGCTAGTTTTACTCTATATGGATGAATTTTTAAGGTGTTTGCGATATCTTTTTCGGTAAGGCCTTTTTTTATTAGGTTTTTTGATTGGTACATTATTCTAAACTGGTTTGCAAGCATAATTATTATTTTTAGTGGTTCTTCGTTTGTTTTTAGCATTTCATAGTAGGTTTCTAGGGCTTTGTTTTTATCATTTTTAACGATATTATCAATTAGTTTGAATATGTCTATGTCTATTTTTTTATGGGTTAAGTTTATTATATCTTCTTCGGTAATATTTTTGTCTTTGTCTTTGTATATTTTTATTTTTTCAATTTCGTTTAAGATTATTTGGGGGTTATTTCCTACTCTTTCTTCTAAAAGGTTTATAACATTTGGGGGTGTGTTATAGTCTTTTAGTTCTTTTTTTATTAAAGTATTGATGTTTAGGGTTTGATTATATTCTTTTATTTCCCCTTTTTCTTTTATAAGTTTGGTGATTTTTTTTCTTGAATCTATTTTTTCTTTGTTTACGATGAAAATGAGTGTTGTGCTTTCGTTTGGATTTTTGAGGTATTCTTCTAGGCTTTCTGATTGTTTTGATGCTGGGGTGAAGACATTTGCATTATCTACGATTATTAGTTTTTCTTCTGAAAATAAAGATATGGTTTTACAATCGTCTATGATGGATGATATTGTATCTTCTTCTAGGTTATAGTTTGTTATGTTTAGTTTGTCGAATTTTTTTGATATTTTTTTGATTTCTTTTTCTATTTGATATTTTTCCGTTCCATATAATAGATATAACATATTATCACTTCCTCTTATATTATATCATTTTAATGGATTTATTTAAATGTTTTTATTTATTTCAAAATAGAATGTTGTGCCTTTTTCGCTTGATTTTACACCATATGGGCAGTTGTGACTTTGAAGAATGTTTTTGACGATTGATAGTCCAAGACCGGTTCCATATTCGTTTCGTTTGTGTTTTTTACTGTTGTGGTAATATTTATCCCAAATATGGTCGATGTCTTCTTTTTTGATGCCGTCGCCACTATCTTTGATTTCAACTAAGTATGTTTCTTTTTTTTCTTTTATGATTATGGTTACGGTTTTATCTTTGCCGGTATAGTTTATGGCGTTATTTATTAGATTGTATATTACTTGGTAGATTCTTTTTTTATCGGCGTAGACTATGCATGTATTATAATCAAATATAAATTTGTAACCTTCTTTTTGAGATAGTATATTGAAACGGTTTATTATTTCTTTGATCATTTCACTTAGGTCAAATTTTTCTTTGTTTAATTTTGAACCTCCGGCTTGGATGGCGGATAGGTCTAGGATGTCATTTACTAAAAGGTTTAATCTATCGGTTTCTTTGATGATGGTGTTTAGGTGGTTTTCTCTTTTTTCTTGATCTTTATAGCTTAAGTCTCTTACCATTTCGGCATAGGCTTTGATCATTGTAAGTGGGGTTTTTAAGTCGTGGGAAACGTTGGCTAGAAGATCTCTTTTTAACTCTTCAGTTTTCGATAATTCTTCTTTCGTGTAGTTTAAGGTGGCGGCTAGTTCATTTATTTCATAGATGTTGCTTTCTGATGAAAATGTTACATTATAGTTTCCTTCGGCTAATTTTTTTGCGTTATTATTTATTTTTGTTATTGGTTTTGATATACTTTTGGATATGAAATAACCTATTATAAATGATAATATTAGGATGATTAGGGTTATGTATATCATTTGACTTCGAAGTATTTCAATAGCACCATCCATGGGGATTAATGAGGCGTTTATGAAGGCGTATGAGTTTTTGTTTAATTTTATGGCGTATATTAGAGTGTCATTGTTGAATTTTGTGTTGATGAGATTGTATTGTTTTTGGTTTAAGTTACTATTTATAAAATCATTTTTGACTTTGAAGTTTTTGTTTCCAAATTCCATGCATCCTTGATTAAAGTAGGTGGCGGCATAAGCGCTGGTTTTATTGTTATAGATTTCGATACAGACGTTATGTTTTTGGGCGATGCTTTCTACTATGGAAGGATTATTTTTTTGATAATTTGTTTTTAGTTCGCTTGCTGCTTTATTTAGAGCGTGGATTTTGTGATTTTTATAGTAACTATTGAAAAATATTACTTGAAATATCCATAAAAAGCCTAATATTAGAATGGAAAAGATTATTAAAGCTAGCCATATGTTGGTGGCTAGTGTGTTTGTTTTGATTTTATTTTTTAGGTATGACATATTTGTATCCTACCCCTCTTACGGTTATTATTAAATCACGATATTTTCCGAGGTTATTTCTAAGCATTTTTATATGGGTGTCTATGGTTCTATCATCACCATAGAAGTCATAGCCCCATAGTTTGCTTAGAAGTTGTTCTCTTGATAAGGCGATGTTTTCGTTTTGAACGAAATAGCATAATAGTTCATATTCTTTTGGGGTTAGTTTTAGTTCTTTATCATTTATGTATACGCTATGGGCGTTATAATCTATTTTTAAGTCTTGGTAGTTATATATATCCCCTTTGTTTCCGTTTCTTTTTAATATGGCTTTTATTCTGGCGATTAGTTCTTTGGGACTAAATGGTTTGGTTAGGTAGTCGTCGGCTTCTAGATTGAATCCTGTTAGTTTGTCATATTCTTCGCTTCTAGCGGATAAGATTATGACTGGAATGTTTGTTTCTTTTCTTAAGGTTTTTAAGAAGGTTAAACCGTCCATTTTGGGCATCATTACGTCTAAAACAATTAAGTCTATGTTTTCGTTTTTTACTTTATTTAAGGCGTCTTCGCCGTTTTCGGCTTCGGTGATTTTGTATCCTTCGTTTTCAGCGTATTCTTTGATTACGTCTCTTATTAATTTTTCATCGTCAACAATTAGTATTTTCATAAGTTTCACTCCTTTTTTTATTATTATACAATATTTTTTTGTTTTTTTGGTGAAAAAAACAGACTTTTTGTCTGTTATAGGAATAATATTACGAGGGTACCTACGATTATACAGTAGTATACAAAATATATTAATTTTCCTTTTAGCATTATGCCTTTGAACCATTTTGTTGTGAAATATGTTACTATTCCTGCTACTACGGCACCTAATGTGTAACTTATTAATAGGCTTTGGTCTATGCCATCTGTTATTACATTTTTTACTCCTAGTGTCATGGTGGCTAGGGTTATTGGTATATATAGCATAAATGAAAAGGTGAAGGCGGCTTCTCTTGTTAATCCTCTTAACATTCCTCCTACTAGAGTGGAACCACTTCTGCTTATTCCTGGTATTAGGGCTACTACTTGGAATAGTCCAATTATGATGGCGTCTTTAAAGGTTATTTCGTTATCTTTTTTATGTCCTTTTTGTTTTCTTATTAGAAATAGAAAAACGGCTGTTATTAAGAGGGATATTCCAACTATTTTGACTTTGTTTAGATTTTCGTTTATGAAGTCATTTGCTAAAAGACCTACTAATCCTGCGGGTATTGTTCCTATTACAATTAATAGGCAATATTTAAAACCGCTGTAATATTTTTGGTTTTTGGTTTTTTTGTAGTTTATAAAGTCTTTTATTAATTTTAATATGTCTTTTCTAAATATTATAACGATGGCTATGAAGCTTCCAAAGTTTGAAAATATTTCGAAGTTAAGATCGTTTAAGACTGGGGCGTTAAATAGGTTTTTGAATATTACTAAATGTCCGCTTGATGATACGGGTATTGGTTCGGTTATTCCCTGTACTAGTCCTAATATAAGATATATCAATAACATAAATCATCCTCCATATTTTAATTATATTTTTATGCTTTTAAATTATAGCACATTTTTGAAAATAAAAAAAGTCCTAAACGGCTTTATCTATTTTGGTGGTAAATTTTATTTGTTTGTTTATTTCTTTTTTTTGTGTGGTTTGAATATTTAAAGGTGTGTCTGTTTTGCGGGCAATTGTGTATATTGTGTTGAAAGGGGCTTTGCATCTTTTGAACTTATTTTGGAAAAGTTGTATTGGGAAGGCATGATGATATTTTTTTCTATAGATGTCTATATTACCGTTTAAACCATGGATGTTAAAATCAAGACTTTGTTCTTCTATTTGTTCTTGTGGTTCGATTAAACCATAATATTCTAATACTTCTTCGCTTACTTCTTCGCCGTTTTTTAATTTATTATATAGTTCTATTAGGTTTTGTTTTGTATTATTCATGTTTTCCCTCCTTTGTTTTAAGGTTTATTATACATTATGTTTCTTTGTTTGTCAAATTATTTTATGGTCTGTTTTAAAAAGTAGGCTTTATCTAGGTCGCTTTCAAATACAGTGTCCGCAAGGTTTATGGCATCATGCACACTATAACTGTTTACTTTATATAGTGTTGTATTCATTTTATGAAGTCTGTATCTGGTTTTTTCTTCGTCGTAGTTTCCTTTTGATACGGTTTCAATCATTTTTCCGAAAAAATTTATGTTGTTTTGCCAAATTATAGGGTTTAGAGTACCGTTTGGGCATCTTATTTCTATGGTATTATAGGGCGCGTATTCTAGTGAGAATGGATTTAGATGGTATAAGTTTATGGCATGATGACTTTTTAGTTTTTCGAGTGTTTGTTTGATTTCTAGAAGTGTTTTTGCATTCCATAATTTGTTTTCATTTGCTCTTATGAGTTCACCTATTGGTTCTGCATAGTCTGTGTATGCGTTTGGTCTTGTTGTTTGTTGTTCTCCTGCACTAAAACGGTAGATTGTTTTTTCGTGTAAGGCCCATAATTCTAGAAATTTTACGATGTCGTGTGGGTTTTTAAATGCTTGGGCTCCAATGTGGATATGTCCTCCGGAATTTTCACCTATTTCTCCATATTCTTTGGCTATTTCACATATATCAGCAAGTTCTAGCCAAGCGCTTTTTTCATCTGATAAAATTGGTGAGTTTATTTCAAGTCCTTCATTTAATGTTGAATCTGGAATTGTTTGCCAATTTGGATAGGCATATTTTATATCTTCTTTTAGGTTTGGAATGTCATAGTCTTCTATGTTTTCAAGTTCTATTTCGGTTCCAAATGTGATATTTGGATTTAATCCGATGGTTTCTCTTAAATCTAATTCTACCTCATTTATTTGATTTATTATTTCTTTTTCTGTCATATTATCCCCCTTTTTTAGGGCTTATAATATCATTTTTTTTAATAGTTGTCAATGTTAATTATTAACGTGGTGTTTTATAGGTGTAGTTTCTTTGGTTATTCTGGCGAATGTATATCCGTTTTGTTTTCCATATTTTATTATATCTTCTAGGGCATCTTTGGTGCTTTCTTTTACGGCTGTATCATGCATTAGAATGATGTTTGTACCATTTTTTAGATTAAGAGTGACATTGTTATATATTTGTTCTTTTGTTAATTTTCCACTAGCGTCACCTGAGTCTACATTCCAATCAAAATAGTAATAGTCGTTTTCTGTTAGTTTTTTTGTTATTCTAGTGGTAATGCCTTCGTTATATTTTTTGCTTACGGTGTTGGAACTTCCTCCTGGGAGTCTAACTATTCTTGAATGGGTGTTTGTTATTTTGTATACTTTATCATTTATTTCTTTTAAATCATTAAAATAATTTTCATCATTTGAGTATATATATTTGTAATTGTGAGTATTTGAATGAAGGGCGATGGTAAATCCGTCGCTATAGGCTCTTTTAACTGTTTCTTTATACTCTTCTATGTGTTTTCCGATAACAAAGAAGGTTGCACTTACGTTTTCTTTTTCTAGAATGTTTAATATTTCGCTTGTTAGATAACTTGGACCATCATCGAATGTTAAATATATGGTTTTGTTTGATACGATTGATTTTATTTTTTCTTTTCTTTTTTGTGGGGGTTTTGGAGTGGTTATGGTTATCTGATTTTGGGGGTGATATTGTGGTATTTGTTTTAATGGTTCTAATGGTTTGTTTTGAGTTTTTGTATCTATTATTAGATATAAAAGGATGGTGCTTGTGAGTAATACTGTTATTATTTTTAATATTTTATTTTTTGTCATTTTGTTTCTCCCCTGAATTTTGGTGGTTAGTTGTTTTCTTTTTCCATTTGGATTTTGGCGTATTTACATCCACAGTAGGTTTGTCTATATAGGTTATATTTTTTAGCAAGTTCGACGCTTCTTTTGTAGCCGTTTTTCTTTTTAAAATCGGAGTATAGGTATTTTATTTTGTATTTGTTTTCTAGGGCTTTTCCTAGATTATTTAGAGTGCTTGAATGTTTGTATGGACTTATTGAGAGGGTTGTACAGAAGTAGTCATAGTTTTTTTCTTTGGCTATTTTGGCGGTTTTTTCTAATCTTAGGTGGTAGCATTTTATGCATCTTTTTCCGCCTTCTTTTTCTTTTTCTAGGCCTTGTGCTATTTTTTCGAAGTCTTCTTTGTTATATCCTATTTCTAATAATTTTATGTTTTTGTTTAGTTTATTTATTATTTTTCTTTGGGTTTCTAGTCTTTTTTGGTATTCTTTTTCTGGGTAGATGTTTGGGTTATAAAAAAGTATGGTGATATCGAATATGTCATTTAATCTTTCTATTACGGCACTACTGCAGACACCACAGCAAGCGTGTAGTAATAGTTTAGGTTTGCTTTTTAGATTGTTTATTATTTCTTCCATTACTGTGTTATAGTTTGTTTTCATACTGCCTCCTTTTTTGATTATACCAAAAAAAGCTTTTGTTTTAAAGGCTTTTTGAGTTTAAATATTATATAGACTTAAAAGTGTATCGAAGTTTAATTGGGTTAGCAATATGATTATAGCTCCAGATGCGAGAAATGGTCCAAATGGGATTATATGTTCTATATTTTTTTTGATGGTTATTAGGGATATTGGAAGACCTATTATTGAGCCTATGAATACGGCTAATAAACTCATAGGATATCCTAGAACTAAACCAAATACAAACATTAATTTAATGTCTCCTCCACCCATTGATTCTTTTTTGAATATATGGTCACCCATTATTTTTATTAGATACATAGTTATGAAGGCTAATGTTCCGTTGAATATGCTTTTTAGTAGTTCTGTTGGTCCATTTATTATTACTATTTCTATACCTAATAATATTATAAAGAATATTAAAACGCTATCAGGTATTATCATATAATTGTAATCGCTTATAACTATTATTATTAATAGTGATATAAAAGTTAAGGCGATTATAAGATATGGATTTAGTCCAAATGAGATATAGCTTAGGGTAAAAAGAATGCCTGATATTAGTTCAAATATTGTATAAAATGGTGCGATTTTTGTTTTACAGTTTTTACATTTGCCTTTTTGAAATAGGTAGGATAATATTGGTATTAGTTCTAGTGGTGTGAGTTTGTGGTTACAGTTTGGACAGTGGCTTGGTGGGGAGATTATTGATTCACCTTTTGGTAATCTATATCCTACAACGTTGTAAAAGGAACCAAATATAGTTCCAAAGATGAAAAAGACTATTATATAGTATATTTCCATGGTACTTCCCCCTTTACTGAATTGCGCTATACATGTCAAACATTGGTATAACTATTGCAAGAACGATAACTCCTACCATACCAGTTAGTAAGATTATCATGACTGGTTCTATGAATGTTTTTATTCTGGCAACGGCATTTTTGTGTAAATCTTGATAGTATAGTGATACTTTGTGCATCATTTCTGGTAATTGTCCAGTACGTTCACCAGTTACTATCATTTCATAAGCTGGAATTGGAAATGCCCAATGATCTTTGAAGGCTTGTGATATTTTGCCGCCTTTGGCAACATTTGTTATAGCGTCGGTTATTAAATTTTTATATATTTCGTTGTTTGTTACTTTGTTTAATATATCCATACTGTCAGTTATAAATACATTGTGGGCAAGTAATGATGCGAATGTTTTGGTAAACATTGTTACTTCGTTATAGATAATTACATTACCGAAGATTGGAAGTTTCATTAAAAAATGTTGAACGTGATATCTAAAGGCTTTTACTTTTTTATAAAGGTATGCGAATATTAATACAAAGGCTATGAATGCAATACCTATTATGACTATGTAATCAGTTAGGAAACTACTTAGGCCTAATACAAATTTTGTGATACCAGGAAGTTCGGTATCCATGCTTTCGTATATTTCAACGAACTGAGGAACTACGTATAGCATTATAAATGATCCTACTCCTATGGCAATTATGAATATTATTACTGGGTACATCATAGCGCTTACCATGGCTTTTCTGGTTGCTTCAGTTTCGGTATAATATTCGTCCATATCGTCTAGGGCTTCTGGCAATTCTCCGGTCATTTCTGATGCTTTAACCATGTTTATTAATAATCTAGGAAAAGCTTCATCTTGTTTGCTTAGGGCTTCACTAAAACTTTGACCAGTTGACAGATCATATTTAACGCCTTCTAAGATTTTTTGGTAGTTTTTCTTTGGAAATTGTTTTATTAATATACTTATGGCCTCTACTAATGGTATTCCTGCTTTTAAGTATGTTGATAACTGTGCTAGTAAGAAAATTAAATCTTTTATTTTGAATTTTCCATTACTTTTGTTTCTACTACCATGAAGGAATTGTATCATGTTTGAAGTTTTAATGCTGTAAACGGTATATCCTTCGCTTATCAAGAATGAATGAACATCTACTTTTGAAAAAGCGTCAAAATATCCTTTGATGATTTTTCCTTCTTTGTCTTTGACAACGTATTCATATGTTTGTTTTATTTTGCTTTTTTTAGCGTCTTCCCCATTAAAATCAAGTATTAATGGGGTTAAGTCAGCTTTTTTTGATTTTTTTGTGTGTTTTTTTAATTTCGCTGGTATTTCAACTATAGCTTTACCGATGGCTTCTAATATATCTCCTAATGTTTTTTTCTCTAATTTTATATTAGGATTTATATATTCTTCCTTTTTGTATTTTGGTGTTTTTTCTTTTTTATGGGCTTTTTTCTTTTCTTCTTTTATTTTATATTCTTTTACTTCTGTTTTTTTTGTATTTTCATTATGTTTTTTAATTTTTATTTCTCTTTTTTCTTTGTTTTTTTGTTTTATAGAACTGGATAATATTTGCAACGCTTCTATGGGTTTTGACAGAACACTAAGTATTATTATTGGGAAAATTTTAAATCCTTTAAATACATATCCTATGAATTTGAATATTGTTTTAAATGTTAATGTGAAACCCCTTATGATACATTTTATAATGCCTGATAAGAATTTGTATACATAAATGCATGGTAATAGTAGTATTTTAAGCCCCATGTTACACCGTACCCTTCTTTATTTTTATTCTGCTAGGTTTATTATAACATATTTTGAATTTAAATAAAACTTTTTTTTAGAAAAAACATATAATAAAATGGAAGGAAGTAATGATATATGAACTATTATAATCCTTATTTTTATACGATTCCTATGAGTGTGGCTAGACCTTCTTTATTGGCCTCTTTAAGAGGTGCTTTGGGTGGTGGTAGGCTTACTTTGGGAAGTGTTATTAATGGAACACAAAGGACTTTAGGAATTGTTAATCAAGCTATTCCTATTATTAAACAGGTTACACCAGCTATTAAAAATGCGAAAACGATGTTTAGGGTTATGAATGAATTTAAAAAGGTTGATACTCTTTCGAGTGATTTAAATAAAGGTAGTGTTAAATCTGGCTCTTATGAGGATTTAGAAAATAATTTTGATCAAAATTTAAATTCTAATTCATCTGGTCCTACTTTTTTTGCTTAAAAAAAGGAAACTTTGTGTTTCCTTTTTGGGGTTTATATATTTTTAAATTTATTATAATAGGTTATGAGAAGAGAAATAAAATTAGTTTTTATAAACCCCAGTAGAGAAATTAAGTTTTTAATTTCCCTCGTTGGGATTTGTAAAATTTTGTTTTTATTTTTAAGGGCATTTTCATTATAGCACTTTTTTTTATTTTGTGAAGTGTTTTTTTGTTTTCTTGCGAAAAAAATTTTAATGTTAAAGATAATCATAGTTTTTTATTCTTGTATTAATTATCATTAGATTTTTGATAAATTAGTAAAGTGTTTATAATAAAATTAAAATTGGGCTTTGGAGTTAGTTTTTATTATTAGATATTTGTATTTTATTTTGTCTTTTATTTTTTTTGATTTTTTATATTTCATTTTGTAATAGTTTGTCATGTATTTTCTGTAAGTTTCATCATTTATTTTAAATGGTTTTATTTTTTTCCCTTTTTTATATTTATAGTAGGTTATTGTATAGAAATGTTTTTCGAATATTACTTTTTCTTTATGTATTTTATAGTCTTTTTTCTTTAGGGCTTTTTTTAATTCTGGGACGTGGTTATGGGTACTTATGATTAGGTCGTTTGTTTTGACTTTTTTTATGATGTTTAAAATGGTGTTTGTGCCCATTCCAGATATGATTATTATATTATCTTTTATGTCTATATCGTTAAGTCCATCAGTTACTTTGGTTTTGATGTTTAAAGTTCCTATGTTTTTTTTTGCTTTTTCTATGCATTTTTCGGAGATGTCGGTAGCTAAACATGTACATTTTTTGTATTTTGTTAGGTATATTGGAACGTATGCATGGTCGGTTCCAACGTCTATTATTTTTGACTTTTCGGGAACGAGATCACATATTGTTTTTAGTCTTTTTGAAAGCATTAGTCGCCTAGGTAATCTTTTAATTTTCTACTTCTTGATGGATGTCTTAGTTTTCTTAGTGCTTTTGCTTCTATTTGTCTTATACGTTCTCTTGTTACTCCGAATAGTTGTCCTACTTCTTCTAGGGTTCTTGGTCTTCCGTCTTCTAGGCCGAATCTTAGTCTTATTACTTTTTCTTCTCTTTCTGTTAGGGTTAATAATACTTCTGATATTTCGTCTTTTAGTAGTTCGTTTATAGCAAAATCTTCTGGGCTCATGTTTGTTTCGTCTGGGATGAAATCTCCTAAGTGTGAATCATCTTCTTCTCCGATTGGGGTTTCTAGGCTTACTGGTTCTTGAGATATTTTATAAATATCTCTTATTTTTTCTACTGATGTCCCCATTTTTTTTGATAGTTCTTCTTCGGTTGGTTCTCTATTTAATTCTAGTGTTAGTTGTCTTTCTACTCTAGCTAGTTTGTTTATGGTTTCTACCATATGAACTGGTACTCTTATGGTTCTTGCTTGATCGGCTATGGCTCTTGTGATAGCTTGTCTTATCCACCATGTGGCATAGGTTGAGAATTTGTATCCTTTTGAAACGTCAAATTTTTCTACGGCTTTCATAAGACCGATGTTTCCTTCTTGAATTAGGTCTAGAAATAGCATTCCTCTTCCTACATATCTTTTTGCGATACTTACTACTAGTCTTAGATTAGCTTCTGCTAGTATGGCTTTTGCTTCTTCGTCACCTTCAGCTATTCTATCGGCTAGTACAGACTCTTCTTCGTTGGTTAACAATTTTATTTGTCCTATTTCTTTTAGGTACATTCTAACTGGATCGTTTATGGTTAAATCTTTGGTGAGAATTTCGTCTCCAGTGTGTCCTTCTGTATCATCATCTTCGGGATTTTCAGATACTATTTGAATGTTATTTTCATTGAATGCATTATATAGTTCATCTAATGAGTCTGAGTCTAGTTCTAGTCCTTTTAGTTTTTCGGCTAATTCTTCATATGTTATTATTCCTTTTTTCTTTCCTATTGTAATTAATTCTTTTTTTCTTTCTTCGAATGATTTTATTTCATTAAACATTGTAACACTCCTTTTTTAAGTCGATTATTCTTTGAGCTATTTTAGCTTTTTCTATGGGATCTATTTCTTTTTTCATTTGTTCTTTTAATCTTTTTGTTTCGTTTTTTATGTTGTAATCTTTTATAACTTTTATGTAATCTTCTATTTCGTTTATTGTATAATTTTCTTTTAGGTTTGAATTTTCTATTTTTGAGATGGTGTTTAAAATTTCTTCGTCACATTCTACGTAGTCTATTAGATCGGCTTCGTTTATGAATCCATTTTCTTTATAAAAACTATTTATTTCTCTAGCTAGGCATCTATATTCTTTGTTTGGGATGTATGTGACTTTGTTTTGATACATTTTGACGATTTCACTACTTTTTAGCATGTAGAAAAGTAGATTTCTTTGGGCGACTTCATATTTGTCGGTTTTTATTTTTATTTGTTTTGTTTTTGGGATGACAGGCTTGTTTGTGGTGATTTTTTCTCTTATTAAACTTTCTGATATATTTGTTTCGGAGACTATTTTTTTTATGGTTATTTCTTTTAGAATGTCATCATTAATTTTATTTATTTCGTTTATGGCTTCGTTTATGTACTTGGCTTCGTCGATGACACTATTTAGATTTTTGTTTTGTTTTAGATGTGATAGTTTGAAGTCCATGATGCTTATGGGATTTTTTAATTTTATTTCAAATTTTTCTTTGCCATATTTTTTGATGTATTCATCGGGATCTAGGCCTTCTTCTAGTCTAATTACTTTTGGGGTTATACCTTTTTTTATTAGTTCATCAGCACATGATAGGGTGGCTTTTTCACCAGCTTTGTCACCATCAAAACAGAGGATTATTTCTTTAGCCATTTTGGATATTATGGTAGCTTGATGTGATGTTACGGCGGTCCCCATGGTAGCTACTACGTTTTTTATTCCGATGGTATATGCTCTTATGACATCCATAAAGCCTTCCATAATGATTATTTGATTTTTTTTGCGGGCTATGTCTTTGGCTCTGTGGTAGTTATAGAGGAGTTCGCCTTTTTTAAATAAGACTGTTTCTTTTGTGTTTATATATTTTGAAGGGTCTTCTTTATTATAAATTCTGCCACTATAGGCGACTGGATTCCCTTCTAGGTCATATAATGGAAACATTATGCGGTCATGAAAAAGGTCTTGATAGTTATAACTAGTTTTTTTTACTAATCCACTTTCTAGTAATTCTTTTTCACTATATTTTTTTTCTAGTATTTTAGATAAGCTATCTTTGTTTTTTAAAGAGAGGCCTATTTGAAATTCTTTTATTATGGTTTCGCTTATTTCTCTTTTTTTTAGATATTCTTTAGCGGTTTTTCCTTCGATTGTATTTATGTTATTTATGTAGAATTTTAAACTTAGGTCATATAAATCGTGCAGGTGCGTGTAGCTTTGTTTGGCTTTGGGAAGTTCTATGTTTATATTTATACCACCTAAATCGGCTACTTTTTTGACGGCTTGGATGAATGATATATTTTCATAATCCATGATGAATTTGAATATTGTTCCAGTTGCGCCGCAAGAGAAACATTTGTAGATTTTTTTATCTCTACTGACGCTCATACTTGGATTATTATCATCGTGGAATGGACAGACACCAAAGTAGTTTTTACCTTGTGGCGTTAGTGAAACATAATTTGAGATAACATCAACTATATCTACACTGTTTCTTATTTCGTTTATTTGTTCTTGGCTTAAACGATTCATAGGCAAAAATCCCCCTCTATATATAATATACGATATTTTTTCCTAATTTCCTTCTTTTTTTTACAAAAAATTCATATTTTTTTGATTTTTTTATAAAATTTTAGTATTTTGATAAAAAAACATGATAAAATCTATCATGTTTTGGCTTTGAGCCTATCTATATTAAACGCTAATGCATAGCGGGCTTTTTTAGATGGCTTTGCCATCTTTTTGGGTAATTAGAATTATTTTATTCAAAGTTTGTGGGGGTGACCATACAATTTTATACCTTTACATAGGTGTTTTGTGGTATTTTGAAGATGAGTTTTTCATTTTTATTATATTCTTTTTTTCTTGATGTATGTATTTTTTCTCATCTTCATTAATAATATATTCGTATTTTTTGTTTTTGTATAAATAATTAAACTATTATTTTGTTTTTTATTTTAAGGAGCGCAGGTTTTAATATTATATACTTTTGGTTTTATAGTTATTTTTATACTACCATCTTTATCGGTTCTATATATTTTAGATTTACTTAGAGTTTTTAAGACTTCTTTTTTAGGGTGACCATATCTATTGTTTTTACCAACACTTATTAAAGAATATTTGGGGTTAACCTTATTTATAAATTTTTTACTACTAGATGTATTGGAACCATGATGGCCAACTTTTAAGAAATCAATATTACTTAGATTATATTTTTTTAGGATGTCTTTTTCTTTTTGTATAGAAGTATCTCCCATGAATAAAAATTTATAATTATTATAATTTAGATAAATAACATTACTATTTGTATTTTCATCGGTGTAATTTTTTGTGTTTAAAAATTGTAATTTATATTTTTTTATATTTAATTCGTTAATGCATGAATAATATTTAATGTTTTTTGTTTTTAATGTGCTGATTAATTTGTTTTCTAAATCATTATACTCACCACAGTTAAAAATTACTTTTTCTACTTTAAAGTTGTTAACTAAGTTTATTGATTCACCCATATGATCGAAATCTCCATGGGTTGTTATGAGATAGTCTAATTTGGTTATTCCTTCGCTTTTTAAGTATGGTATTATTTTGTTTTTGGCGAGGCTATATGTTTTTTTATTTGTGTAGTTTATGATTCCTCCTGTGTCTATTAGGATGTTTGCTTTGGAGTGTGGGAATTTTAGAAGTATGCTATCACCTTGGCCAACGTCTATTATGATTACTTTTAGATTTTTATCTACTATGTTTATTTGATTATGAATTATTAGTATGGTTATTAATAAAATTAGGGGTGTGTAATTATTTTTTTTGATGCTATTTAAGGTGTATGTAATTAAGATATAATACAAGATTACTATGGTAATATTTATGTGTTTTAAGGTTATGGTAAAAATGGTTATTTTTTCGATGTTTAGTGACATGGTTTCCATGATTTTTGTTAAAGTATATAATAGGTTATCTAATGGATGGATAATTAGGGTTAGTAATGAAAGCGGATAAATTATTATGGATACTAATGGAACAAATATTATATTTATAAATGGGCTTAGGAAATTTATAGTATGAAAATTTATAATTAGAATTGGCACTCCTACGATAAATGAGATTAAGGATATTATGAATGTTTTTTTTATGTAGTTTTTTTGTTTTTGGTATATGTTTTGAAATAAGATTAGATAAAATGAAACGATGAATGAAAATAAGAAGCCTATATTGTAGATGTTGTAAGGGTTTTTTAATAGTAATATGGCACAAATTAATATAAGAAAGTATATTGTTTTTGTTTTTAGATTTAGAACTTTTTTGATGGTTAGGGCAATAAAGAGCAAAAGGGCTCTTGTGACTGGTGGGGTGAAATTTACTAGAAATGCATAAAATATTAGGATGGTGATTACGATTGTGTAATTTAGTTTTTCATTTTTTGATATTTGTTTTAAAATGAAAAGGATTATTAAGGAAAGCAATGTTATGTGCATTCCGGATATAGCTAAAAGATGACTTATGCCATTGTTTTGATAGCTATTTAGAACGTCTTCTTCTATTTGTTTGGTGTTTCCTAGGATGAAGGCGTTTATGTATTTTTTGCTTTTGAATTTATTTATATAGTTTATTATTTGATTTTTTAGTTTATATTTTTGTTGTATATTTTTGTTTATTTTTGTTATTTTGGTGGCGGTGAAGGTGTTTTTGACATTTATACTTAATAGGTAATTTTTGTAATTAAATGTGCTGAAGATGGTGTTTTTTTCTGGTGGTTTTAGTTCCCCTTCGGCGATTATTTTTAGACCTATTTTACAATTGAAGTTATTATAATCATTTATGATGATTTTTTCTTTGGCTTTTAGGGTTATTTTGGTGGCGTTTTTTGTTGTTTGACAGTTTGTTATTATACCTGTTATTTTGTTTTCGTTTTGGTATAGGCTTTTTGGTGGGTTGTTTACTTTATATATGGTATAGGCTAATGATACTAGAAATATTAGAAGCGTGAATATTTCAAACGGTAATATTTGACTTGATTTTTTCATATAAGGCGTCGCCTATTCCTGAGACATTTTTTATGTCTTCTATTTTTTCGAATTTTCCTTTTTGGTTTCTATATTCTATTATGGCTTTGGCTCTACTCTCTCCTATTCCACTTAATGTTTGTAGTTCTTCTTCGGTTGCGGTATTTATGTTTATTTGAGATGATGTAGTTTTTGTTTCTTTTGAAGTGCTGCTTTTATCTAGCAGGGTTTCTGCTTTTTCGGTTGTTATGCATCCGTCGTTTACTTCTGGACATGTTATTTTTTCTTCTTTGTTTTGGTTTTTCATTTTGTTTACTTCTGTTTTGCTATAGATGATTATTACCATTTGGTCTTCTAGTTTTTTACTAAGGTTGATAAGTGAGGTGTCGGCGTTTTTGGTAAGACCTCCAGCTTTGTTTATGAGATCGCTTATACGCTCGTTTGTTTTCATTTCATATACGCCAATGGCATTTACTTCGCCTTTTAGGTCTACTTTTATGGTAGTTTCTTCTTTGACTTTTGTTTTTACGTTTTTTTCTTTTTCGATTACTGGTTCATCAAATTCTTCTTCTTTGGTAGTTATTAGTGATACTATAATTACTAAAATTATTCCAATTATTATTAGTGGTATTTTAAATTTTATTATTTTTTCTTTTATCATATCTTCCTTTCTAGTCTCCCTATTATTATGATACGACAAAATTTTTGTTTTTCCTTTTTTTAAACAAAAAAAAGATTAATTTCTTAATCTAATTTGGGGATTTTATTTTTATTTTTTTGTTTTTTGTTTCAACGGCAACTCTTTGAACCATGGCAAGGGATGCGATTAGTGATATGGCGAAACTTCCTCCGTAACTAAAGAATGGTAATGGAACTCCGGTTAAGGGGATTACGCCAAACATTCCACCCATGTTTATGAATATGTGAGCAAATATATAGGATGCTACACCGACACATATGTATCTTCCTCTTAGAGTTGAGGCTTTTGCGGCTATTGCTAGTGTACGCCACAATATTATTGTGTATCCTAAAAATATAAATATGGTTCTATAAACGCCGTATTCTTCGGCTATGATGGCAAAGGCTGAGTCGGTGTGAGGTTCTGGAATGTATGAATATTTTTGTTTACTTTTGCCTATTCCAAGTCCGGTAAAGCCTCCATCATTTATAGCTATGTAACTATTACATACTTGATAACCGCCTGATTCATATTGCCCGCAAGGATCTAGCCAAGATGAAAATCTTGATTTTCTAGCATCGTTTAGAATTTGTCCGCCGGATGCTGTATAGATGGCTACTCCAATTATGATTGTTATTAAAATTAAGAGCATGTATTTTAATTTTTCTATTTTTAATATTGGGCTTGATAACATCATGATGAATATTATGAATGATATTATGATGAGGGTTCCTAGGTCTTTTTGGAAAAAGACAATGGCAGGTATTATCATGGCAACTAAGCATATTTTTCCAATCATTTCGTAATGGGGGATGTTTTGGGTTCTGAGTTTACGATAGTATTTTTCAAATAATATGGCGAGAATGGCGATGATTACGGGTTTTGATAGTTCACTTGGTTGTAGTTTGAAAAATTTTAGGTCTATCCAGTTATGAGAACCGGATAAGGCTTCCGATTTTAAAGCTATAATATTTAATATTATCATTATTACGAATAAAAGTGGTACTAGCATTTTATATTTTTTAGTATCGGTTTTTAATATTGCTATGGCTATAATGACACCTAAGCCAATAAATGCTAGTTGTTTAAAAAAATAGTAATATATTGATACATCATAGTTAACAACAGCGGCTCTTGATGAGGCTGTTACTATGGTAAGAAGACCGAAAGTAAAGCCCACTATTGTTAATAATAATAATGGTTTATCTAAATCTTTGATTATTTTTTTTAAAGATTGATTCATACTTACGCTCCTATCTTATAATATAATATCATATTATTTAAATATTTTGTAGTACAAAATAAAAAATAGGTGTTTTTAATATCCAAAATGTGTTAAGTTGCGTACAATATACTGAAGTTAGATAGGAGGAATAATTATGTATTATTATGGCGGATATCAAGGATATGCTTGTATATACCTTAGGCGTAGAAAAAAAGTTTTTTTAAAAATTCCATTTAAATGAAATTTTTCTTGGTTTGCCCTCTTCTTTAACGCCAATAGTTATTTCACTAATAAGTTCGTGAATGACATCATAATTAAGTTCTGTTAATGTATCATACTTCTTTACTATTTCTTTAATATTTTTAATATCCTCTTTTTTGAGTTTCAAGGCTTCTTGTTCTTCTATAATTTTTAATTGTCTTTCTTCTATTTTTTTTATTTCATCTTTATATGACTGTTTATATGTAACAAATTCTTCTTCATCAATGAATCCATTTATTTTATTTTCATAAAGTCCTTTCGAGTAATGGTTTTTTTTTTCTTTTTCTTTAATAAGTCTTTCATTTTCTAATACTAATGCGTTGTATTTATCATCTATTCCACTATGATGTTCAACGTTATCTTGGTAAAATTTCGAAAGTGTGGAATCCTCTTTCAAGTTTTTGATTATCTTGTTAATTTCGTTTAGTGTTAACTCTTTTAAAGTGTCTTGTCTTAATTGCGTTCTATTCTTGCAATTAATAAACTTTTCACTTCTATCAGCACATATAAAATATGATACTTGATTTTTATCACCAGCACGGCCACATTTTGTTGCTCTAAAATTCCGACCACAATATCCACATTTTAAGATACCTGAAAACATATTGACTTCTGGAGTTGATACTGACTTACTAAGACTGTTTAGTTGCTCTTGTGCTTTCAAATAAGTCTTTTTACTTACTATTGGTTCGTGAACATTAGGTACTATTATCCATTGACTCTTAGGTATGTTTACTACCTTTTTATTTTTATAACTTATGGTAGTTCTTTTACCCTGGGCTAATGTGCCAATGTAAACAAGGTCTTTGATTATTTCTCTCACCTTTTCCTTTTTCCATTTGCTTTTGTATCTTGCATTTAATTGGAAATGTTTCTCCATCAATTCATTTTTTATATAAGAAATATGAGAGATGCTCACATAATCTCTATTAATATTTTTGTTTATTTTTAATTCAAATTCAATACTTAATTCTTCATAAAGTTTGTTTACATTAAAATCAACTCTTATGTACTTTACGTTTGATGGTATCTCATTTGAGTCTTCTAATTTTATCCATTTTTTATATTGTTTTTTTGCTTCCAAAATGTTATCAGTATTAAAATCATATTTTGTATAATAAATTTTACTTTGATTGCCACCAAATACTTTAAGTTCAATATTTTTGACTAATTCTGGTGACGAAACATCTACTTTGCAAAACAAATGAACTTTAGTGTTAATTTTTAAATTATCACTAAAGTAATTATATTTTAAGATATATGCTGATGAATTTTCGAACTTGTTTGAGTTAATTATTTTTGTAGGAATATGTATGTTTTCTCCATTTTTCTTTTTGTATTCTGAAGGACTTAAAATACATCGTTCATTTAAATCTCTTGCAATAGACCTGATAGAATTGCCACTGTTAAAGTCATTAAATATTTTTTTAACTACTTCAGCAGCGACAGGGTCTATAACTAAATGTATTTTCTTCCTTGAATCTCTTATTTTTTTATACCCGTAAGGGGCGAAAGAACTTACAAAGTCACCATTTTTTCTTTTTGAGTTTAATGTGGTTCTTATATTATTTGACATATCTTCTAGTAACCATTCATTTGTAAGCCCTGTTATTTGACGGTTCTTTTTATTTTCCATAACAGCATTATCTGCGTGGTCTACAATTGTTATAAATCTAACTCCCCACTCAATAAATTTGTTGTGAACATATTTTTCAATCATTTCCATATCTCTCGCAAATCTATCCTGTGCTTTGCATAAAACAACATTTATTTTACCACTTTCACAATCCTTAATAAGCTTATTAAACTCAGGCCTTGTTTGGTCGGCACCAGATATATCTTCGTCACAATATATATTAACTAAATTCCATTTATTGTTATCACAATAGTCTTTTAACATTGTGATTTGATTTTCAATACTAGCACTTAATTGGTTTGGTGTTAGTTTTGTACGGTCTTTTTGAGAAATTCTTACATAACCACCTACTCTTTCATCTCCATTTCTTATAAAAACTTTTTGTTCAAACATAGTATTATCACTCTACCTTTCGTTAATGGCTTATAATACGAAATAATCATATTATGAGATTATTCAAGATTCAAATGTGTGGTGGTGTTATTTTCTAGTTTGAAAATTAATTCTGCTAATACTTTATTAAAATTTTCTTGTTTTAGTTCATCTGTGCTTGAAAAAACATTTATAATTTCATACATCTTTTTACCCCCTATACTTTTTGTTAACGATGTTCTTTTTTTATAAGTTTTGAAGTATATTTTATTTCACTGCATTCTATCAATAGGCTTTTTAGGGCTTCAAATGTTTTTTCGTTAACGCAGTCCTTTATTAATTTTTTTACTTTTTCGATTGATTCTTCTTTACTTGTAGCAGATACATCAATATTTGTCTGCAACTTCACTTTTACTTTATATGTTTTCATCCCATGCTCCTTTCATATGATAATTTTCTATTAAATATTATTCTTTTTTTCTTCTATTTACGACAAAATAAAAAACATAGTAAAATGCTTTTTATTATTTGCCACGTTGTTTTAGTGGTGGCTAAAATATAGTATTAGTTCTTAATTCCTTTGATACCTACATAATTAATTATTTTAACTTATATCATCACATAATTGGTGCAACAAATTATTTTACATTGTGTACTTCCCAATCTAAATAGAACATTTTCTTTAAGGCGTTATTCACTTTTCTGTAATGTTCTTGTGAAAGTTTACCTATATAAGTTAGTAGACGCGATTTATCAATAGTTCGTATCTGTTCTAACAATATTACTGAATCATTCTTTAATGTTTTATCCGCTTTTAAAAAGACGTGAAAGCCTCCGGTTTTAACTTTTGTAGTGATAGGTGCAACTACCGTTGTTTCACTATAATAGTTTTGAATACTATTTTGCAGAATAACAACTGGACGTATTCCTCCTTGTTCGCTTCCTATAACAGGATCTAAATCCGCATAATATATGCTTCCTTTTAATGTGTTCATTTTTTCCTCCTTAATATGTAATTAGGGAATATATCCCTTTTATTATTTCTTATTGTTATTTATCCTCTAGCCCCACAATATGGGATTCATCAAACTATTGAATTGCTAATTCAATATCACAAGAATTACACCTTCTAGAGGTTCTCTCTAGGCTGCCTCCATTATTTGAGATTATGGCGAGACAGGAGTATCTTTAATTCTATTAAATGTCTTTATTAAATGTCTTTGCAAATTAGGTGCTACCTAATTTTATAGTCAAGTGTTTATCGCAAGCGCACTTACTAACGTGCTATTTTTAATAGGAATGTATTTGATGAATGCGTATTAAGGTTTCAAAGAACAACATCCTATTACCAAAACAAAAAGGAAACAGGAGAAAGAATAATAAATACCCTTTCACTTGTTTCCTAACTAAAACGCTAAATTGCAAACACTTAATTAAATTTTTTAAAATTTCTTTTAAATTATTTTTTGCTCTTTCTAATATAGTATGTACTGCTTGATGGGTTGTTCCCTCTTCATCGGCTATTTGTTGCTCAGTCTTATCCTCAAAATAATATTTTTTAATTCGACGTCTTTGTATATCAGGCAACATAGATATTGCTTCTTTCAAAATTTCAAAAGATATTTTCTTCATTACTTCATTTTCTATACTCAATGGCTTTTCTTTTGCTCTAACATATAAATTATGTTCCATTAACTCACTATGTTCAATGTGATTATCATATTCATTCATTATAGATAAATCTTCTAATTCAAAAGTATTCAATAAATCAAAAATTTCTCTTGTTATTATGACTATTTGTATTTTGCCTTTAACATCTTTAAAAGAAACTTTGTATATATTATCCTCTATAGAAATAACATAAGGATTATATTTATCTTTTCTTCTTTTTGGCCTTTCTATATAACAAAACCTCCTTCTAACGAATTTAAAATCGTTAAAAGGAGGTCCTCTGATAAAAACGAATACAAAAAAAGAGACAAAGTATCTAAAAATAGACAAATTGCCTCTTTTATAAAAAATATTTACTTGTTCCCCTCTATATTCTTTTTCAAATGAAAAAGAATCCGCCATATAACAAACCTCACTAGGAGGGCTATTATAATTAAATTTTTAAAATTGTGACTATTTTATGCTTGAAAGTAGTGTTTTGTTGCTTGAACGAAAAAAACTATCGTTAAGTCATAGTTTTTTTGTTTAAATATAAATATCAAATACTGCCATATATTTCACATGATGTTTTTACATACGATATTCTAGTAATTTTAAAAATTTAAGAGTTTATAATATAGCACTTAAATCTTTTTTATTAGCATATTATAAAATAAGTATGTGTATTAATTATAATTTTCTTTCATTACGCATATTATAACTTATCTTTTATAATAACAGTATTTGTGCTACCGTTAACTAAATATGTACGTTTATCTCCAATTTTTGACATATAAAGAACTTTTCCTAATGGAGAACTCAAAGTCACAGCATTTTCATCTTCTGTCGACTCGTCAAGAATCACATCCAATGCTTCACATTCACCATCTTCATAGTATATCTCAATTGCAATTCGATCTCCTAAATTAACAACATTATTCTCTAATGATTTTTTTTCAACAATTTCCACATTACTTAATAATTCCTGCATACTTTCCAATCGCGATAGGAGTCCTGTTTCTTGTAAATCTAACTGTTCATAAGTAAAATTATCGTGCCAAGTATCACCAGAGCCATCATAGGCTGCTTCTATTTTATTTTTTGATGTTTCTTTTAATAATCTTTTTGTTTCTTCAAATTCTTTTATTTTTTTGTCATAACCTTCTTTTGTCATATATATTTTATCCATACTGATTCTCCATTCAACCTTATAAAATTATCCTTTATCAGATTATACTATTATATATCAGATAAGTAAATAATTTAAAATAAATCAAATTAACATTTTTTTCGTTTCAATACATTTCTTAATTTTTATAAATCTAAAACAAAAAAAGAATGATAACAATAATCACTAAATTTATATCATTCTTTTATTTTCGATTTATTCATTTGCAAATCGAAATACTATTTAGTAGAATTGTAATCATAAACAACATATTTCATTATTTTTATTGCAAGTATCATATCCTTTTTACTTTTTCTTCAGATAATGGTTCAAATTTATCAACGGAAATAATTTTACCTTCAATCCTTTTTTCACCAACACTATATGAAAAATCTTCTCCTTCTTCTTTTTGGTATAATGCTCTGCCTAACGGACTATCCAAAGTAACTTGTTTTATAGGTATTTCGGACACGACGGTATCTTCATTTTGATCTTTATATGATACAATCAAAATATGCATTTCCTTCACTCTTGTTCCGATCGTGATAGTAATATTAACCAAGTCATTTATACCAATTCCTAAACCGGCGCTAGACTCCACAACCGTAGCCTTTGATAGTTTTTCATATCTGTTTGCAATATCAGCCATTAACATTCTCTCTTCAGCCTCGGTCTGTTCAAAAGTAAAATTATCGTGCCAAGCGTCTCCTTCATAAATTGCAACTTCCCCTTTAAATTTTCTTAGTTTTGCTAATCTTTCTTCTTGTTTATGTATATCTTCCAAATATGCAGCATAGCCTGCTTCATCTAAAATCAAATTTTCCATAATCAACATTCCTTTCCGCCATTTTTTCAGTCTCCAAAACTTACGAATTAGATAGAAAATAAAGTAATTAAACTTTTAGCACATTTTGTTGTATAAAAGAACAACTTATTTTATAGTCTTCATTGATACAATTTGAATTCGAAAAAACGTGTATTTTTGAATTTCTTTTACACATTTTTTATTTAATTATTTTAATTCATCTTTGTATTTTTCAGAATACCATTTAGCAAATTGATCTTTAGCATCTCCCCAATATGATGCTTCTTTTTCATAATCAATATCCCTTAATACACTCAATGTCTGTTCTTCTCCATCGGGTATATAAAATTTATCGTGCCATCTTCCTCTTTGGCCTTCAGCCTTATAAGCAATAGTTCCAGTGCCTCCACCACTAAATACAATTGGATCTTCGCCTGGCTCACAATAGGCAAAACAATGTTCTAATCTTGCCTTTCTATTTGTTTCGTCTTTAAATAACTCTAAAAATTTTTCTACACCAATCTGTTTATCAAAATAATGATTGTATGGTCCTGGTAATCCTCCTAATGCATCTATATAAAGTCCTGAATCAGATTTTAAGACAGCACATCCTAATTTATCAGCAGCATATTTAGCGCTAAATGCTGCTACTTCCGAACATTTTTCGGCTTGTATCTCCAATATTTCAAAATCAGGATTCACTATCTCTATGTTAAATCCATACTTTTTTCCAAAAAATTCATTTGCTTCCTCAACCTTATGAGGATTTGTGGTTAAATAAATTAGTTTTTTCATTTTTTAATTCCTCCTATTTTTATCATAATCTTATGTATATACGTAAGACTTTTATTTCTTTACTGTATACATTTATTTCGTCGAATCCGGTTAATCCTCGACGATGATATTTAGTATATCAATGCTATTATTTTATCCATAAAAAATTACATTTTAATATCATCATATTTATTATATAAATATTTTAAATATTCACATATATCCTCATTTTTTGTGATTACACTATTAGATATTTTTTTACAGTAATTACATTTATCGCATTGATTTGTGCATTTATTTTCTAGAAAAAATTTAATAAAATTATCTAATTTGGTATTATCAATAAATATGTGTCTTTCACATTCTCTAACTTTTCCTAATCCTCTTACTCTCTTTATTTCGTCATATATTTCTTTTCTTGTTGAAACTTCATTTTTTACTAACGTCAGATTACTTTTTGCTAGACAACCGTGACCTTGTATAAGATCTAATAAATTTCCATTGTATTTTCTTTCGGTATAAGCCTTTACTCTTTTTATTAATTCTGATGTAGGAAAATCTCTTTCTGTAATCTTAAAATGCTCTATTCCTATTTCTTCATAATATTTTATATCTTCAGGCCTTACCCAGGGAGATTTTATATATTCTTCTAAATTTTCTAATTCTTTTTTTTGACAATAAAATAAACTCCAATCTTCGTAAGCACTTGTTTTATTGTCTTTCATAGAAGCGTGGGCTAGTCCATTAGTGTGCGTATAAATCATAGGACAATTTTTCAAACAACTATTTGTAACTAAAATTTCTATTTTTGATTTTTTCAAATTTTCAACCATATATTTTAAAGTTTTAAAATCACGGTTTATTTTAACAAAATCAACGCAAATATAATCTGCTCCCATTTGTTCCCAATACTTTGCTTTTTCAAAAGAGTCAATACAAGCAAAAGTAGAAATTCTAACAGTAAAATCATTTTTAAAGTATTTTTTTATAAATTGTAATATATATGGATTAGTTACTGTCAAAGCATTTACTCCAACTGATTTTAAATAATCTAAAAAATCTTTGAAATTTTTCTGCCAACCAATATCTTGCTCATTGTTTGACAAACAACTACCATTTAATAAATAATTAAATTTAATTCCAGCTTCTCTAGTCTTTTTTATATGTCTTTCAAATCTTTCCTTTTGGACATCTATTAAATCATTATCCGGTCTTCCACCACCGATGAAATCATTTTTTAATTTACCATATATTTCATATACAGGATAATTTTTTATCCCATCAATTAATTCATCATCAAAATTAGTTGCTAAAGATATTTTCATTAAATATCACCTCTATCTTCTTCTTTTCCTAACACCAGTTTCTTATTTTTCATTATTTCATTCATTTTTTTTACAAATACTGAATTAGTTTCTTTATCTTGAATTGCAATACGAATATGTAAATTATTATTTCTATCATAAATGGGTACAACCGATATATCATTCTTTTCTAACTCTTTCATAAATTTATTATCAAAAATTGTTTTGGTGAAAATAGTATTAGAATAACTTTCTACAGTATATATACCCATCTTTTCTAATTGATTTACCATTTTTACTTTTTCTTCTATTATTTGATTAACATTCTGTTCCATATATTTTTCGGATGAATTTAATATATTTTTTGCTATTAAACAGGAAATCCCAGAATATTCATTAGTTGTTATGTTTTTAAGATAAATTTGTTTAAATGCCCTTGAACAAACTAAATAACCTATTCTTAAATTTGCTAATCCGTATGCTTTAGAAAATGATCTTAATACCAATAAATTTTCAGGTAATTTTTGTACTGATTCTAAAATTCCTTTCTTACCTGTAAATTCTATTCCAGATTCATCCACTACTAACGGTATTTTTGTTTTTTTTGTTAACTCTATTAAGTCTTTTGAATTAATAAATTTTCCTGTTGGGTTATTCGGATTACAAATATAAATCATTTTTGATTTCTTATCAATCGCCTTTATAACATTGTTTAAATCTAAACTGTAATTGTTTGTATATACTCTTTTTGTTACTCCATCAAATGAAGTTACTGCATACTCCGCTTGATCAAACGAATAAAATGATGTTATTAAATTACCTCTATTTCTAAAAAATATTTTAATTATATTCTGTAATAATCCATTTGCTCCACTGCCAATTATTATCTCATCGTTTGTCGATGTTTTTGTCTTAATTAATTCTTCTAACTCCCTAATGTTGGTCAATAGAGGATATTTATCAAATTCTGAAATAGATATTTGAACGTTTGGGTATGATGATAAATATCTTCCTGATAATGTCATATCTATTGTTTTTGACTCAATTTTTGAATAATCACATAAATAATCTCTGTTAGATAATTTATATAACTTTTTTTTCCAATAATAATGTATAAACATTTCTTTTACCACCGCCAACATCTGTTATATGTTCATCTATAACTTTTACTATATGCAAATTTTTTTCTTTTAATATTTTTGTTATTTGTTCTTTTGAAAATAATACCATTGGTGGTCTATTTTTAATTTTATATAAATTTGGTCCATATTCTATTAGATCATCTGTAATTATATCATTTGTAAATAAGGACAAAACAACGTTACCGCTCTCATTAGCAATCCTATATATCTCGTCTATTGATTTATAAAACTCATCTACTGTTATCGCATTATGTATAACACCAATTGATAGTACTAAATCATATGAATCATCTTTTACAGGAATATTATTCATATCACAATTAATAAAATTTATTTTTTGTGAATAAACATTTCCTATCATTTCTGGGTACTTATCTATTGCCAAAACATTGGCTTCTCTTTTTTGAAGATACTTTGTATATCTTCCTCCACCACAACCAATATCTATACAATTTTTATTTTTTAAATCAATTTTTTCTAAAACATCTGTAATATATTTAGAAGGCTCTTTATTCGAAAACGCAATATTTGTTGTTTGTTCTTGCCAATATATTTTTTTATCTTCTTTTTCTTCTATTAGATATGTAGTATTACATATTGACGATTCTATTACATTCATCGCTAATTCTTCCATTTTATTTTTACATTTTTGTTTTTGTCTTTCATTATTAACTATAACAAAGAAAGCAGGGCCAACAGAAGATAGCGCTAAAAATTCACAATCTTTATTCTCGTATAAGCATCTTAAATTATTTCCTAATTCAACTAATCCATCATAAACAAAAGAACAATTTTCATTACTTCCCATATTGAATCTATATTCATATACTACATCCGCCAACTCTTTTATATCTCCGTTAGCCAACCCAGGTAAAGCCTTATGTAATAAATTATAGGCAATATTTTCAGCATAATCTTCACCTGTTTTTTTAAATTTCCATAGATTTTGTTCTTCCAATTCCATCAATACTTTAGCATCTTTCTGCACAAAATCTTTAGGCACTCCAATTAAAACATCACCGCTATATTCTAACTTTCCTATAGTCGTAGATTTACCGGCTATAATAATTATTCCTTCCTTTGTTAAACCGTTAGTAGCACCCCCTCCAATGCATTGAACAACTTTTAAATTTTCTTCATCATCATCACTTATTTCTTCTCCGTGATTAGAAGCCAAATATTTAATTAAATCGCCATTTTTTATAGGACAACCATATAATTCATTTATTGCTGCGGCTACCGCACTAATTGTAGAACTACTAGAGCCAAATCCACGATGTTTAGGAATATTATTATCATCTACATCTATTTCCAGAGAAGGAAAGACATTTAATGCGGAACACATCAATAAATAAGAATGTTTGACTAATACTTTTCTTTTTGTTTTCTCTGAAATTATTATTTTCCCACCTTTTTCAGATAAAACCTTTATTGTTACTTTTATGTATTTATTTAATGAAACAACTACTTCGCCTGGGGTAAATACCATATCAGAGTTATATACAACTGCTGCTGGGTTTATAGCCATTGCATCTAATCTACAAGGGTAATTTAATACTATAGAATCTAATTTTAATTCTGCTACACCTTCTATTTTATAGGGGTTAAATATATGTCCTGCTTTTATTATTGGAAACTTTTTTTCCATCTTACTAACCTTCTTCTACAACAAAAACTCTATATGCTTTAGGCCTGAATATTTTTCTAATATTTTTTATTTTTTGATAATATTTTTGCTTAAAAGGGTATGAATATTCTTTTATTATTTTTCCACCACTTGTTTTAATTAATTTTCTCCAATATGAAAGTTTTAAAAATCTATCATCCCCGTGTAATGCCTCTTCATCATCAAACCATTTTGTGGGTATAACAATAATTACCTTATTTGCTATCATTATTTGCTGTTTTATTGAATTAATTATTTCATTGTCTTCAAAATGCTCCAAAACACCACAACTAAAACATAAATCAAAACTTTTTTTGGGAAAGTCCAAATTAAATATTGATTTTTCAACATATTTAGCCTTATTAGTACCAAAATATTCTTTTTCTAATTTTTTACATAATTTCAATATTTTTTTATTTATATCTACACCAGTCACATCATAGCCTTCATTGGCTAACTGTGAAGTTATAATACCTGTTCCACATCCTGCCTCTATTAATTTCCCTTTTCCACTATATTTTCTTAAAATTTTCAACAATTTTTTCTTGTGATAAATCTTAAATGCCATATAAGATTTATCTCCACCACTTTTATTTATTTGTTCTAAATAAACATCATACCAATCCATCATTTATAATTCACTCCTTTTTTTTACCTTTGGTTTTGTATTGTTAATGTCTTCCAAAATAGTTTGAAATATTAAGTCATCATTAGTCTCTTTATAAAAATATAACCCAATAGTTGGATTACTTTTTACAAAACGTTCTATTTCTTCTATCCCCATACTATTTTCTAATGCTATAATTTTCCCAAACTCTTCTTCATCTAAATTTGATTTTTCTCTTTTATTATAATTTAACCTAAACAAGTCAAAATCACCATCAATAAAACATATTTTATAATTATCTATACCAAAATATTCAATAGCATATTTTATTCCAATCATCGATCTATTTCCAATAATGATATTTGTTTCATCTAAATTTAAATTCATATTTTCGCAAATAACTTGATTTGTAAAATTTTCACCATACGTTTGCTCATTAATTTCAACCCACTCTCCAAATGGCACATCAGAATTCAAACTAAATTTTCTATACTCGTTTCTTAATATAGGACCTGTATCATAAACTTTACACTTGATAGTTTCTTTAAGTTGACTTACTAAATAACTTTTCCCACAACCCCTATGTCCGCAAATAAAATAAATCATAAAACCTCCTAATTTTTTAAAAAGAGACAATCAACCCTAAAGTTAATTGCTCTCATTTTTTTTAGTCAGTAAAAATTTATTATTATCGCTAAATAATATATAATCAAAACATATCATAAATTTCTCATCACTATTTATCATATTTCACCTCATTGATGATTTTCCACCAATGTAAATATACTAACATCGATTTGATTAATTGTCAATACATTTTTAATGCATTATAATCACGGAAATTTTGACTATTCTTTGCTTTATATCACAATGACTTAAAGTATAAACCTTATTTTTTGGAGGAAGAATCCCATACCTATTCTACGCAAAACTAATAAAATAATATTTTTTCATTTTGACTACAAATTAAATATTTTTTCAAACAAACTATTAACTACTGAAATCACATTTGGAAAAGCCACTATAAAAATCATTGAGAAAACGTCTAAAATAATTAAAAGCGCAAATAGGTTATCGATAATCTTATTTAATACTTTGTGTCTATCTAAATAATCTAAAAACAATACTTTATACAACAAAATAATTAAAAGTGTTATCGACGTACACATTGTAATATTTGTAATCTCACGCAAAACATCTATATAATTCATTTCCCCCTCATCCTACTCTTTTTTCTTCAAATTATTTATTCCTAAAATCATCTCACAAGCACTATACTTTTTGTCCATTTCCTTGAAAGCAATTCTCCATTTTATTTTATAGTCGGTAAAAATATAATACTCATCTCCAGATTTTTGCTTTTTTAAATCCTCTATGTCTCCATATAATTGGTATAAAAAATCCAATTCAGAACAATTTGATGTTACAGCACATCTTAATAAGTCGAACAACATATCCACGTCATTCTTATTATCGATATTAAATTTTAAAATATTGACATTATATCTATTAATTATGTCTTCAATATATGGATATAAAATTTTTGAATTAGTATAAAATCTTTCAATCATTATTTTATCAAAAGTTTTAATATATTCAAAATTTATATCATTTGTGATAGTGTAAAATAGTTTCGGAATACAAAAAAAGGAAAAACCTGATATAATATTTTCACCAAAAAAATTACACGAAAGAAGGTTTTTCCATGAATAGTATACCACATTTTTGTCAAAATTTATTAAAAAAAAGATTGAAAGAAAACATCTTATCAATTACTGATGCTTTTGTCAACGAAATAATTAAGTCACTTACGATGGTGGATAACTCAAACAAATATTTTTCGCTAGTATCTACAATACAAGAACAAACACGCAATTTGATATTAAAAGTATTAGTTGATACCTTTGAAGAAATTGATAATGCGTACTCAATGTCACACGAAAGAAAAGCAAAGTACTATATCAATAAATCCAAGGTAAGAAGAACTTTAGTTACCCCTTTTGGAGAGATAACATTTAATAGAAATTATTATGTTTCCAAACTAAATAAATCTAAATTATTTTTCATCGATTATGTTTTTGGACTGCCCAAATATGACCATTATGATCCTATCGTTAAAGGTATGGCGATTGATAAAGCAGTTTCTCTTGATCAAGCTAAAGCTGGGAGAGAAACTGGTGAACAAATAAGTACTTTAAAAGAGCTATGCTTAGATAGAAAATTACTCCATATTTCTAGGCAATCGATTTATAATTGGCTTAACGAATGGAAAGCACCAAAATCTGTTTATGAACCAGTAGATACTCCTAAAACACTTTATGTAATGGCTGATGAAAAGTTTTTAGGCTGCCAAGATTTAGAAAATGATATAATGGCTAAATGTATGATTGCTTTTGAAGGCGTAGAAAAAGTTGGAAAGCATAGAAATGCTTTGAAAAAACAAAACAGTAAAGACTGTATATGGTAGTAATCCGTGGGAACAAATTGTCAATGTTTTATAATAAAAATATGACTTTGATAAAATAGAAAATATTTTTGTGAGTTCCACTTTAAGCAAGCTATTCATCATATAACAACTAACGAAGAGCTTAGAAAAGAACTTTTAGATATTTTTACAACCAAAACAAAAAAAGAATTTGAAACAACTGCGATTTTTTGCCCAAACAATTTTTTTCGATTTTCTATTTTTGCCCTGTATTATAAGCCCTTTATAAGATTTCACTTTCTACGCCTAAGGTATATACAAGCATATGGATGTGGAGTGCCTTATGGTAGTGCTAATTATGGTACTGGATATGGTGCTGCTATTGTTCTTGTTTTATTTATTTTATTAGTTATTATTATTGGGGCAAGATCTTTTGGTAGTAATAATTAAAGAGAACCTAGGTGAAAATCACTTAGGTTTTTGTTTTTGAATTTGACATTTATTTACTCATAATATATAATACGTTGAGTTATTTCGTATGTTTTGCTTTTATTTTAAAGATGAAATGTGATAAAATAGTAGATATGGATGTGATAGAATGTTTAAAGAGCTTAAGATTTTAGATGAGAAGCATAAGGTACTTAGGGAGATTAGTAAAGAAGTTAGTTTACCTTTATCTAAGGAAGATAAAGATACTATTGATAGAATTATTAAGCAACTTACTTATAGTCAGATTCCCAAAATGAGTGATAAATATAAGCTTCGTCCTGGTATGGGCCTTGCTTTTCCACAACTTGGAATGCTTAAACGTATTATTGTTATTGTTTATGAATATGAGGAAGGAAAGTTTGAGAATTATGTTGTTATAAATCCGAAGATTGTTAGTCATTCTTTAGAGATGGTTGCTTTGGAAACTGGTGAAGGATGCTTGAGTGTGAACCGTGAGGTTGAAGGCCATGTTCCTAGGTTTGCGAGGGTTACTGTTAATGGTTTTGACCCTGATGGTAATAGGATTTCGTTTAGAGTACGTGAGGAACTTGCGGTTGCTTTTCAACACGAGATTGATCATTTAAATGGTATTTTATTTTTTGATAAGATTAATAAGAAGAAACCTTTCTTTTCTGAAGATGAGATTAGGCTTATATAGGAGGATTTATGAAAAGTAAATATAAATATATTATTTTGATTTTGGTTACTTGTCTTACTTCTATTTTGATTTATAATTATGTTGAATCTTTTACTTCGGTTGATACTTATGATGATGTTTTGACTATTCAATCAAATCAAGAAAATGCTTTTTTAAGTAGTACGGATTATACAATTGATAATCCTAATGTTGTTTTGGATCCATATGGGGTTTCTCCTCTTACGGCTTTGGTTGTTTTTGAGACTAAGGATTTAACGAGCGTTACTTTGACTGTTAAGGGAAGGGATGATGATAATGATATTGTTAATACATTTATTCCTTCTAAGTTGCATTTGATTCCAGTTTATGGGCTTTATGCGGATTACAATAATACGGTTATTATTTCTACGGGTGATGAGAGTAAGACTTTAAAGATTAAGACTAAGGCTTTGCCTGATGGTATTAAAAATGCTTCTAGTACTTCTTCTTTGGATACTGATGATTTTTATTTTACGACATATAGTGATTTTAATTACCCTATTGCTTATGATAGAAATGGTAATGTAAGATGGGTTTTACTTAAAAATTATGGTTGGGAGTTTACAAGGCTTTCTAACGGTCATATTTTACTTAGTGGTGATAGTTTAGTAAATAAGCCTTATTATTCTGATTCTTTAGTGGAAATTGATCTGCTTGGTAAAATTTATACAGAATATAATGTTTCTGGAGGATATCATCATTGTGTTTATGAACTTTCTAGTGGTAATCTTTTAGTTGCTTCTAATAATTTTGAAGGTGGAACGGTTGAAGATTATATTGTTGAAATTGATAGGTCTACTGGTGAGATTATAAAGAAATTTGATTTATATAATTTGATGCCAAATGATTCTGGTTATGATTGGTTTGGTTTAAATGGACTTTTTTATGATGCTAAGACTAATTCAATTACTGTAAGTGGTGGTAAGAAAAATTTTATTATGAATATTGATTATACTAGTGGAGAGATTAATTATATTATTGCTTCTTCTGACAGTGTATCTAAAAAGTATAAGAAATATTTATTAAAGACTGATGATGATTTTGTGTATCCTAAGAATCCAGAAACGGTTATTCAGACTGATGATGGTATTGCTTTTATTAATAGAGATAGTTCTAATCATTTGATTGAATATAAAATTGATGGTAAAAATGCTTATATGGTTTTAGATATTGATTTGGGCTCTAGTGGTGATGGCAGTTTATCTTATAATAAAGATTTGGGATTTGTGATTAGTCAAGGAAGTAAGGTTAGCGTTTATTCTGACTCGGTTTTGGATGTTTTGAATGTTTCTTCTTCTTTATATAGTGCGAAGTTACTTAATGTTTATGCGGGTGATTCTTTTACTAGCGGTGCTGGAAATAGAGTTGGTATTTTACCAGAAAGTGATTTAGCTATTAATCACAGTGTATTTTTCCATAAAACATCTGATTCTATTTATTCTAAATATGACTTGAAGTTATATAAGGATGTTAATAGGCTTACGGTTACTGGAACGTTTAAGAAAAGTGATGATGTTCAAATTATTTTAGACAATATTCTTGATAAAAAAACTTATGATGTTAAGATTTCGGATACACCATATATTAAAGATGATAAAAATGGGGATAATGCGAAAATTAAGACTGAGACTTATATTAATGAGACTGGACTAAATGGTAAGTATTATATTTATATTAAGATAAATGGTGTGGTTTATAAACTTAATAAATTTGTATATTTTAATAATTAAAAACTTAAGGGGTTTCCTTAAGTTTATTTTTTGTCATATTTTAAGAGGAAGTCTTCATAGTTCATTTGTTTATCTATATATGTTCCATCTTTTTCTATGTATATTAGTCTATTTGAAATTGTTTCAATTAATTCGGTATCGTAAGTAGCAATTATTATTGGACCATCAAACTTTGTTAGGGCATTATTTAATGAAGTTATTGATTCAATGTCTAGGTGGTTTGTTGGTTCGTCTAATAGTAGGATGTTTCCTTTATTCATCATCATTTTTGAAAACATTAGTCTAACTTTTTCGCCGCCTGATAGGACATTTATGTTTTTTAAGGATTCTTCACCAGAGAAAAGCATTCTTCCTAAAAATCCTCTTACAAAACTATCTTCTTTGTTTTCTGAATATTTTCTTAGAAATTCTACTAGGTTTTCGTTTGTTTTAAAATATTTGTCATGGTTTTTGGGAAAATATGACATTATTACGGTTGAACCTATTTTTATTTCACCACTGTCGGGAATTATTTCACCGGTTAATACTTTGAATAGGGTTGTTTTGGCTATTTCGTTTTCGCCGATTAGGGCTATTTTATCTTCTTTTCTTATGGTTATACTAAAGTCTTTTAGAATTTGCTTGCCTTTTATATTTACGTTTATTTTTCTTAAATGAATTATTTCTTTGCCTAGGCGTTTTTCGTATTCAAAGTTTATATATGGGTATTTTCTTGATGATGGTTTTAGTTCGTCTAGTTCTATTTTTTCTAGAAGTTTTTTTCTTGATGTTGCTTGTTTTGATTTTGAAGCGTTGGCGGAGAATCTAGCTATGAATGTTTGCAATTCTTTTATTTTTTCTTCTTTTTTCTTGTTTGAGTCTTTTATTTGTTTTTGCATTAATTCATTTGATTGATACCAGAAGTCGTAGTTACCAATTGTCATTTTTATTCTTTCTCTATCGATGTCTACCATGTGGGTGCATACGGTGTTTAAAAAGTGTCTATCGTGGGATACTAGGATAACGGTTCCTTTGAAGTTTATGAGAAAGTCTTCTAGCCACATTTTGCTTTTGATATCAAGTCCATTGGTTGGTTCGTCTAGTAGTAATATATCTGGTTTTCCAAAAAGTGCGGATGCGAGTAGGACTTTGACTTTGTCTTTTTCTTTTAGTTCTTTCATTTGTTTTTCGTGAAATTCGCTATTTAAACCAAGTCCATTTAGAAGAATGGCGGCATCGCTTTCTGATTCCCAGCCACCCATAGCTTCGAACTCTGCTTCTAGCTTTCCTACTTTTATGCCATCTTCATTTGTGAAGTCTTCTTTCATATATAGGGCATCTTTTTCTTTCATGATATTATATAGTTTTTCGTTTCCCATTATGACGGTTTGGAGTACGGTATATTCGTCGTAAACGTTGTGGTTTTGCTTTAAGAATGAAAGTCTTTCGTGTTTATCTTTTATTACTTCTCCTTTGGTTGTTTCTACTATTCCTTCTAGTATTTTTAAAAAAGTACTTTTTCCAGCTCCGTTGGCACCGATTATTCCATAGCAGTTGTCATCTTTGAATTCTAGGTTTACGTCTTCAAATAATACTCTACTGCCAAATCTTAAACTAACATTTTTTACTTGTAACATTTTATCACCTGCTTATTGATTATATCATATTTTTTTTAAAAGAAAAAGAATTCTAGATTCTTTTGGTTTATATTATTGTAAGTTTAAATATAGTGATTATGATGGTTCCTGTTAAGAGACCACTTAGGAAAATTATTAATGCGGCTTCGATGTAGGCGTTTTTTGTTTTTCTTTTTTGGTATAAGTTTATTATTTCTTTATATAGAGGTTTTAGGGTGTTTGGGATATTTTCTTCGTCGCATTTATCTATTAGTATGACTTGGTCTTGGGTGAGTGTTTTATATTTTATTAGGTTTAGGTATATGTTTATTAGATTATCGTTTAATAGTTTGGCTTCGTTTGGGTTTATACTTCTTTCTTTGGGAAATTCTATATCGTCTATTTTGTTTAAGTTTAATGAATGAATTACTACTGGTTTCCAGCAAATATTGTTTATTAATACTATACCTTTTATCTGTTTGTTGTTTGTGTTTACCCAAAAGGCGGCTTCTGTTTCGGCTTTTGTTTTAATGATTCTTAGTATGTCAGCTTTTTCGATGGTTAGTTTGCCACTATTTATGATGGTTTCGGTTTTTAATATTTTATTGCTTTCTTTTGAAAGAATATCTTCTATTTGATTTTCTATATCTTTTTTAGGGTTTAGTTTTTCTATGATTTTTTCTTTGATGCTTTTATTTGTGATTATTGCGTGGGGGATCCCGTTTATTTCATATGTGACTATTTTGTTTTTGCTTTTTAGGGTAAATTCTTTTATTTTATATTTTTTGAAGTTTTCTTTGATGCTTGGGTTTTGTTTATTTATTTCTTTTTGATATTTGTTTAAGCTTTCTTGATAGTTTATTTTATATTCTTTTCCTTTTATTTCTAATGTCATATTATCACCAAAATTATAGTACAATATTTTTTTATTGTTTTATAGGTTTTCGACATTTGATTACAAAAAAAGTAAGTGTTTACTTTTCTATATCTTCTAGTTTTACACTTACTAGTTTGCTGACGCCTGATTCTTGCATGGTTATTCCGTATAGTATGTCGGCGTATTCCATTGTCTTTTTCTTATGGGTGATTATGATGAATTGTGATAATGTTTTAAGTTTGGTTACGTATTCTCCAAAGGCGTCGACGTTGGCTTCGTCTAAGGCAGCTTCTACTTCGTCTAAGACGCAAAATGGGGCGGGTCTTGATTTTATGATGGCAAATAATAGGCTGATGGCGGTTAGGGTTTTTTCTCCTCCTGATAGTAGAGAAATGGTACTTAGTTTTTTGCCTGGTGGGCTGGCAATTATTTCGATTCCAGTTTCTAGCATGTTTGATGGTTCTGTTAGTTTTAGACTTGCTTTACCTCCTTTGAATAGTTCTTTAAATGTTTCTTCAAAGTGACTATTTATTATTTGAAAGGTTTCTTTGAAGTCTTTTACCATGATTTTATCCATTTCGTTTATGATTTCGAGTAAGGTGGCTTCGGCGTCTTTAAGATCAGTTGTTTGTTTTAATAGGAAGTTATATCTTTCGCTTACTCTTTCGTATTCTTCTTTGGCGGCTAGATTGACGATGCCTAGGTCTTTGATTTTTCTTTTTAGGCTGTTTACTTTGGTTTTGGCTTCGTTATATTCTATTTCTAGTTTATAGTTTGCTTTGGCTTTTTCATAGGTGATACTATATGTTTCGCTTAGGGTATTTAGAAGATTATCTAATTTGACATCTAGACGATTGGTTATGATTTCTAATTCTTTTAGTTCTTTTGTTTTGGTGTTGTACTGGCTGTTTTCTTTTTTGGAAATCATTTCGGCTTCTTCTAGATTTTCTGTTAGTTCTTCTTTTTGATTGTTTAGGATATCTAGTTTTTTTTCTTCGGCTTCTTTTTGTTTGATGCTTTCGTAGTATTTTTCGATGATGTCTTCTTCTTCTTTTGATAAAGTACCATTTAGAAGGTTATTTGTACCTCTTAAGTCTAGATTTACTTTTTCTAGTTCGTCTTTTAGGGTGGTTATGTTTTTTTGTTTTCTTTTGATGGTTTCTTTTTTTAACATAATTTCTTTTTGAATTAGATATATTTTGTCTTCTTCTGATTTTTCTTTGTAGTCGCTTTCATTTATTTGATTTTCTTTTTCTTTGATGGTTTTTTCTAAGGTGTTTATTTGATTTATAATATTTTCTAGTTCATATTTTTCTTGGATGGTGTTTCCTTTTTTGTTTTGTTTTCCTCCAGTTAATGATCCACCTGGGTTTATTATTTCACCATTTGTAGTGGCTATTTTGTAACGATGGTTTATTTTTTTGCTTAATTTTATGGCGTTATTTATGTCATCTGTTACTAATGCGTTTCCTAGTTGGTTTAGGATGATGTTGGTGTATATTTTTTCGGTTTTAACAAGGTCACTGGCTACACAGATGAAGTAGGGCTCATGATTTATTATTTCTAAAACATTATTATCTATGTATTTGGGTTTTATGATGTTTAATGGATAGAATGTGGCTCTTCCTACTTGTTTGATTGAATTGATGGCTTCTTTGGCGGTTTCTTCATCATCTACTATTATGTTATTAGATGAGTAACCTAGGATTGTAGAGATGGCGGTTGCGTATTTTTCTTCGGTTTCAATTAGGTTTCCTAGGGTGTTATGGATTCCTGTTAATTTAGGATTATTTAATACGCTTTTTACTCCTATTGGGAGCAGGCTTCCATTTTCGATGTTTTGTTTTAGTGTTTCTTTTTTATATTCTAATGTTTGTTTGGTTCTTATGGTTTTTGATAGGGTCTGATTTATTTGGCTTTTTGTTTCTTTTATGGTTTTTAGAGTAGTTTGTATTTTGGTTTCTTTTTCTTCTTCTTTTTGGATTTCTTTATTTATGTTTATGATGTCTGTTTCTTCTGATTCTATTTCATTTGTTAATTTATTTTTCTTTTCGTTTAGGTCGATGATTTTGTTGTGGAGTTTAGTATCTTCTACTTCGTAGTTTTTTCTTTCGATGATGATGGCTTTTGTACTGTTGAGTTTTTCTGTTTTTGTGGTTAGTTCTAGGAGGTTTTTTTGACTTTCTTTTATTTTGTTTTCTAGATATGTGATTTCGGTTTTTAGTTTGACTACGTTTGTGTCTGTGGCGGTGTTTTTTGATTCTAGGTTTAATATTTCGTCTTCTAGGGTGTTTATTTGGTTTTTGTTTTCTAAATATTTGGTGTTTAGGTTTGTTATGTCTTCGGTTATTAGGGCAACTTCGACGGTTTCTAATTCTTCTTTGGCTTTTAGGTATTCTTCGGCTTTTTCTTTAGCTTCTTTTAGTGGGGTTATTTGGGGTTCTAGTTCTTTTATGATATCTCCTACTCTATTTAGGTTATCATGGGTTTTATCTAGTTTTCTTATGGCTTCTTCTTTTCTTCTTTTGTATTTTAAAACGCCTGAGGCTTCTTCAAATATTACTCTTCTTTCTTCTGGTTTACTGCTGATGACTTCTTCGATTTTTCCTTGTGATATGATGTTGAAACTTTCTTTGGCGATGCCACTATCTAATAGAAGGTTTGTTATGTCTTTTAATCTTACTTTTTCACCATTTAGATAGTATTCGTTGGTGCCATCTTTGTAAACTCTTCTTTTGAGGGCAACTTCATCATATTCTAAGGGCAAGTATTTATCTTCGTTGTTTAAAATTAGGGTGACTGATGCAATATTCATGGGGTTTCTACTTTTGCTTCCTTGGAATATTACGTCGGTCATATTTCCATCTCCACGAAGCGATTTTACTGATTGTTCTCCTAATACCCATCTGATGGCGTCGACAACGTTACTTTTTCCAGAACCGTTTGGTCCGACTATTCCAGTTATGCCTTTTGATAGGTTTATTGTTGTTTTGTCTGCGAATGATTTAAATCCACTTGCTTTTATTTCTTTTAAATACATACTTTTACCACCTTACACTTTTTTAATTATATCAAAAAAAGCCTTAAAAAACAATCGGTTATGATTGTTTGAGACTTTTGAAAGTCATTTTTTATGATTTATAACTGATGTTATTGGGATTATGTAGTTATTTTTGTAAATTTTTATTATTTTGATAAAATCATAACGGTATAAAAAGAGTATAGTTTTTTCTATACTCTTTTAGTTTATGGCTTTACCATTTACATATAATTTATATCCATTAAAGTCTATGTTGCTATAACTTTCGTCTTCATTGGTTAGACTTGTAACGTAACTATCTTTTGTTAGTTTTATTTTTGATGTTTTGTCTAGGGCTAGTTTGATGCTTTTGGCGGTTTTATCTTCGTTTATAGCACCTTCATAGTATGAGTTGTTTTTTAGTTTCATGTTTAGGGTTGATATGCTATCTACTACGATGTTTCCGTTTACTTTTTGATTTTTTAGGGTTAGGGTGACATCACCACCGTTTTGTCCTTCATTTCCCCATGAATCTTTTTGAATTCTTAGGAATGAACTTGTTTTGTCATTATTTGTAATGGTGTTGTTTTCTAGGGTTATTTTGGCTTTGGTATTTGTTACATATAAGGTATCTCCTTTGTTTGTGGTTATTTTTGAGTCTTTTGTTGTGAATGTGGCGGTTCCTTCATCGGCATCTCCACTCATTGATTGATATATGAAGATGTTCTTATAGGTGGTTGATTTTCCATTTAATTTGTTATTAGTGTCTGTTAGGGTTACATTATTTAGGTTTACTTTGTTTTTTCCTTCTATGACAACGCCTTCTGATGCTGTTGCTTTTAGGGTGGCATTTTTTACGGTGATGTTTGCGGTTGAATAGATGGCTGGTGATCCTTGTCCTTTGGTTTCGTATGTTCCTTTGTTTACGTTTACGGTTCCGCCTCCTCTATCTGTTCTAATGGCGGCTGAAGAGGTTCCTTCGGTTGTTATTGTTAGATTTGTGGCATTTGTTATACCTCCACCTGTTGTCATTATTCCGCCGGCATTATCACCTGTTGTTTTTATTTTTGAGTTTTTTATATTTATAGTGGTTCCGTCTGAAGATGTGTTTGTGGTTGTGGCACTTCCACCATAACAAAATACTCCGTTAGCGCCGTTTGCTTTGGTTATTACATTTATGTTTTTTAAAGTTAAAATGGCTTTATCTTTTGCTAAAATAGCGGAGTTATTTCCGTAGAAATTGCTGTTATCTCCGCTATTTGAATTTCCTTTTTTTGTTACAGTTATATTTGATAAGGTGGATGTGTTGTTGGTTACTAATATGGCGTTTTCATCGGCTTTTTTTGATGTATATGTTTTATTTGATAATTTTGTATTTTCGGTTATTTCTTCTTGGGCGCTATATGTTACTTGGGCGGTTTGGCTTGGGGTATTTGTTTTGGCTTGGGTTAGTTTTATGTTTGTATAACTTATGATGGTGGTTAGTATTATTATTGAAAGGATGCTTATAATTATTTTGTCTTTGTTTTCAAAGGTTTCTTTGAATGTTTTTTTATTAAATTTTGACATTATTAGATACATTATGATTACCGAAATTATTAGCCCTTCGGTTATGTATAATATGTAATAAACTAGACCTAGTGTGTTTGTACTATTTGGCATTTGTGTTTGCATATTGTCTTGTCCTTGCATGTTTGGTGCATTATTTTGCGTGCTTGCTGAATTGTCGTTTGTGGTTGTTTGATTATTGTTTTGAGTATCGTTTGATGAATTATCTTCTGGTTTTTCTGGTGGAGTGTTTTGGTTATTGTTTGATGAATTATTGTCTGGTTTTTCTGGTGGTGTGTTTTGATTATTACTTGAATTATTATTTTGATCGTTTGGCATTTGTGGTGTCTCGCTGTTTTGGGTGGTGCTTGAAATTTGTGTACTTACACTACTATTTTGGGCAAAATGCATGGTTACTATTATGCCGATGATGGTTAATACTGCTATTGATATCATTATTATGTTTTTTATGCTTCTTTTCATTTTTTCACTCTCCTTTTTTATTATTGCATATTTTTTGATTTTTTTACATTTTTTCTAGGATTTCCTCCTTTCGTATTAATAATATAATATTTTTCTTAAATAAATATTAAAAAAGTTTTATTTTTTGAATAAAACTTTAAAGGTGGTTGTTTCGTTTTTTGAGGTAGCACTTATTGTTCCGTTATGGTTTTGAACGATGTTTTTGGCAATGGCAAGTCCTAGGCCATATCTATTTTCTTTTCTGTCTCTTGATTTGTCTACTCTATAGAATCTATAGAATATTTTTTCTTCTTCGCCTTGGGGGATTGGTTTTCCTTTATTTTGTACTGATAGGGTTATATATTTTTCGTTTTCTTCTAGGTTTATTGTTATTTTATTATTTTTATATGAATGTTTTATGGCGTTATCTAGTAATATTTCGATTAGTTGTTTTATACTGCTTTCGTCTAGATTTAGGTTTATGTTTTCTTTGATGTTATATTCTAAGATGACGTTTTCTTCGTAGGCTTTTGCTTCTAAGGCAAGAACAGATAGCTCGGTTATTTTTGAAAGGTTTTGTTCTTTTTTTGGTTTGTTTTTTATTTCACTATTTGATAGTTCTAATAGGTCTGTTATGAGGTTATTCATTCTATCTGATTCGTATTTTATGTTTTGGAGCCATTTTGTTTTTCCTTTGTTTTCTTCTTCGGCATCGGCACTTGCAATGATTACTGATAGTGGGGTTTTTAGTTCGTGAGAAGCATCTGTTATGAATTGTTTTTGTTTTTCGAAAGAGTCTTTTACGGGGGTTACTATTTTTTTTGTTATGTATTTAGAAATTATGATTATGATTATTTCTAATATTATAAATATTATTATGGATAGGTATAGGGACAAAATGAGACTTTTTGTGGTGGCTGTGTTATCAAGTATTATTAGTTCATTATTTTTATTATAGTTATATGAATATGTTTCTATGTAGAGAAATCCGATGTGAATTTTATTTTCTTTTTGATTGTTTAGGATTTTGGTGGCTATTTCTTTTATTTCTTCGGTGGTTATTTGGTTATTGGAATGGTTTATTATATCTTTTATGTTGTTATTTTCATCTAGCAGTGCGGTATACATTATGGTGTCTACGAATTTGATGTTTTGCGGGTTTTCTTTTGGTGTTTCTTTTGGATTTATGTTTTGCTTTTCGTGATTTATGTTTAAAGTGTTTTTGATTGTGTTATAATTTTGGATGTAATTTTGGACTGTAAAGACTATGATGATGCTTAAAAGGCTTATGGTAAGGGAAAGATAAATTGTTAGAAATATTTGTTTTTTTAGTTTATTCATTTTTGTACTCCATTTTATAGCCTAGTCCTCTTGCTGATTTGATGTTTACTTTTGAGCCTGTGGCTTTTAGTTTTTTTCTTATAAATGATAGATATACTTCTAGGTTGTTTGATTCTATTTCGTTTTCTAGTCCCCATACTCTATCGTATAGGTATTCTTTGGTGATGATTTGGTTTTGATTATTTAGAAAACATTCGATTAACAGAAATTCTTTACGAACTAGGCAGACGGTTTGGTTTGTTTTTATACATGTTAGTGTTTTTGTTTTGGTATTTAAACTTATATCTTTATAGGTTAAGGTATCTTTGTTTTCTAGTTTTAATCTTAGTTTTATTCTGGCTACTAGTTCGTCTATGTGAAATGGTTTGGTTAGGTAGTCATCGGCTCCATTTTCTAGGCCGTTTAGTTTGTCTTCTATTAATGAGCGGGCTGTTAGCATAATTATTTTGCTGTTTATTTTTTCTTCTCTTAACTTTTTTAGAATTTGAAAACCATTCATTTTTGGAAGCATGACGTCTAATATGATTAGGTCGTAAATATTTGTGCTTGCTTTATAGTAGCCTTCTAGTCCATCTGTTTCTGTATCTACTTGGAATGATTCTTTTTTTAGTCTTTCTTTTATTATGTCTGATAGGCTTATTTCGTCTTCGATTATTAATATTTTCATTTTATCACCGATTTCATTTTAATATTTTTTTCTTAAATGAGGATTAAATATATTTTAACAAATTATTTGGATTTTGAATAGAGAAAAAACTAACTGTTTAGTTAGCCTTGAATGTTTTTAAAATGGTAGTTTGAGATTTCCGTTTTTAAAGTTTTTCATCATTTGTTTCATTTGTTCGAATTGTTTTAGTAGTCTATTTACTTCTTCAACACTTCTTCCAGATCCTTTGGCTATTCTTTTTTTTCTATTTGCTTTTAGGATATCTGGATTTTTTCTTTCTTGTGGGGTCATTGATAGGATGATGGCTTCAATGTGAGCCATTTGTTTGGGGTCTATGTTTATGTTGTTTAGTCCCATTTTTCTAGCTCCTGGTAGCATTTTTATGATGTTTTCTAGTGGTCCTAGTTTTTTTATTTGGTTTAATTGGGTTAGGAAGTCTTCTAGATTGAATTTTCCTTTGCTCATTTTTTCGGCGGCTTTTAGGGTTTCTTCATCATCTAGAAGGCTTTCGGCTTTGTCGGCTATACTCATTAAGTCTCCCATATCTAGGATTCTATTTGCCATGCTTTTTGGTCTGAATGGTTCTAGCCCATCCATTTTTTCGCTTGTTCCTATGAATTTTATTGGAATGTTTGTAAGTTGTCTTATTGATAGGGCGGCTCCACCTTTGGTGTCTCCGTCTAGTTTTGTTAAAACGGCTCCGGTTAGTGGTAGGGCTTCGTTAAATCCTTCTATGACGTTTACGGCGTCTTGTCCGGTCATACTGTCTACTACTAATAGGATTTCGTTTGGTTTTACTTCTTCATTTATTTGCTTTAATTCGTTCATTAATTCTTCATCTATGTGAAGTCTTCCGGCGGTGTCTATCATGACGTAGTTATAGCCCTTTTCTTTGGCATATTCAATAGCGTTTTTAGCTATTTCGACTGGGTCTTTTTTCCCTTCTTCATATACTTCGATGTTTAGTTCTTTTCCTAATTGTTTTAATTGGTCGATGGCGGCTGGTCTATATACGTCGCAGGCTACCATTAATGGTTTTAGTCCATATTTTTTTCTGACTAGTCTTGCTAGTTTTCCAGTTGTTGTTGTTTTACCACTACCTTGAAGTCCAGTCATCATGAGGATTGTCATTGGTTTTATGATTATTAATGGCTCATCTTCTTTTCCTAGTAATTCAATTAGTTCATCTCTAACTATTTTTACGAATACTTCACCTGGTTTTAGGCTCTTTTTAACTTCTTCTCCTAAGGCTTTTTCTTTGACGTTTGCGATGAACTGTTTTACTACTTTGTAGTTGACATCGGCTTCTAGAAGGGCAAGACGTATTTCTCTTGTTACTTCACTTATATTATCTTCGGTTATTTTTCCATATCCTTTTATTTTATTCATTGCATTTTGGAGTCTATCTCCTAAGTTTTCAAACATTTTTATCACCATATTCATTATATATTAATTTTGGGATAAAATCTAGTGATTTTTTTACTTAAAAACCATTTCGGATGAAATGGTTTATTTTATGTACTTTAAGTTTGCTTTTTCTGTTTTCTTAAGTGTTGCTTTTTGATCGTCATCGGAATATTCTAGTGTATCATCATCATTTATGGTAAATTCATAGGTTGCGGATGTGGTTGTGTTTTTTGTTTCGTTGTTATCTGTATTATTAGTTGTGCCAGCATTTGTGTTTGTGTTGTTTGTTACAACGGTTATTTTTTTTGAATCTACGGTGTAAGTTCCATCGATAACATCTTCATTTATGGCAATTTGAGCCGTGCTTGTGCTATCTAGATATAGTTCGATTGTGCCTGTTTTATCGTCTTCACCGGTTACGGCGTCTTTGGCATCTTCTACTAGTGATTCATCTTTTTCTAATGTACCACTATATGAACCTGCAACGTTTGTTTCTTCGTTTCTAGTTGTGTTATCTATTTCTGTGTTGTCATTTACGTTTGGTGTTGTTTGATTTTGTTTGTTTTGGGTTCCTGTCATGACGAAGTAACCTGCTAAGGCGATTATAATTACAACGATTATAACTATTATAATAATCATGCTTGTATTATCTTTTTTTTCCATACTATCCTACCTTTCTAACTATAATATGGATAATTTTTTTTATTTTATACAAAAAAGTCTTTTGTAGACTTTTATATGAACATTAACCATTCTGGTTTTAATATTAATACAGCACCTAATATTAATAAGATTATTCCAGATATTAGATAGTTTTTGTTTTTTGTTTTTGAAAGTATTATTGTAAAGATGATATCTATTAAGATAAAGAATATGATGTATATAAACATATTAAAGATATACTCTAATGTTTGGGTATTTTTTATTTCTAGTATAGTTTTAAAAAGGTTTACATCTACATATGATATTTGAATTAGGGTTATTATTAAGCCTAAAATAAATGATGATATTATAAGGATTTTTTTATTTTTTAGTTTTTCTTTTAATTCTAAAATTAGTTTGATTTCTTTACCATCTAGATATTTGTTTAAGGTAATGGCGGCTATAAATATGGCAATTAGAGCAATTAGACTTCTTAGGATTAATAGACTTAATTCGCTTAATTCAGGATGCGTAGTGATTAAAATTATATAGGTTATTATTTGAGCAATTATGAATGGAATGGCGAAAAATGGTACATGTTTTTTGCCTATGATTAATAAAATGCTTATTATAAATAGTAAAATCCATATTGATGATAGGCTTAGGCTATCTAAGAAACCTAATATGGCGGCGATTAGTGGTGTTGGTGTGTCTTTTATATTTAAGTTAAATCCAGCTAGATTTATATTTTGGTTTTCTTCTATTTTTTTATTTGGGATGGTTTTATTTTCTTTGATGTAGCTTGTTACGTCAATTTCTTTTTGTTTTAGGTTTTGATCTATTAGTTTTTTTATTTCTTCTTTGGTTTGCGTATTATAACCAGTTAGATCTTTTGTTCCTATTATGGTGTATGGGACTCCTGTTTCGTTATTTTTAAGCTCTTTTCTGACTTTTTCTAGGAGCTTGTTATTCTCTTTATTGTGCCATACTTCGTATTTTTTGATGGTTATATTGTCTTTGTATTGTTTTTTTAGGACGTCTAGATATTTCATTTCTTTTTCGCAGTATGGGCATTCTTTACCATAGAAAATGTTTACGGTGACTTCGCTTGCTTTAGCGTTATGGGGAATTAAAAGAATAAATACGCTTATTAAAAGTAATATTATTTTGTTTTTCATAGTTTTACTCCTATGGTATCATCATTTATTATGTATTCTTTTGTATTTATTATTCTATATTTTTCTTTGGTATCTCTGATTATTATTTCTTTTATGCCAGCATTTAGGATGAATCTTTTGCATAGTTCACAAGGCGTGGCATTTTGAACGTATTTATTTGTTTTGGCTTCTTTTCCGGTTAGGTAAAGCGTACTTCCAATTAACTGGTTTCTTGAAGCGGATATGATGGCATTTTGTTCGGCGTGAACACTTCTACATAGCTCGTATCTTTGGCCGCTTGGGATTTTTAACTCTTCTCTAGTGCAGTGCTTTAGGTCTATGCAGTTGGCTCTTCCTCTTGGTGAGCCTGTGTAGCCAGTTGATATTATTTCGTCGTTTTTGACAATTACGGCTCCATAGTTTCTTCTTAGACAGGTTCCTCTTTCTAATATTGTTTCGGCTATGTCTAGATAATAGTTTATTTTATCGATTCTCATTTGTTACCTACTTTCTATCTTGTTAGTTTTTTATAGTTTTTATCGAAACTTTTTAGGAAAGTTTCTAGGTCTTTTTTTGTGGTATATTTTGATAAGCTTATTCTTATACTTGTTTTGGCTTTGTCTTTATTTTGAGTTATGGCGAGTACTGATTTTGATGTACTTTGGGTTGCGCAGGCACTTTGGGTTGATATGTATATTTCATCTTCTTCTAGGGCGTGGAGCATGGTTTCTGGTTTTATTCCGATTATTGATATGTTTAGGATGTGGGGAATGGAGTTTTCTGTGCTGTTTATGTAAACGTTTTGATATTTTTTTAGGTTTTCTTTTAGGATTTTATTTAGTTTTTCTACTTTTTTGTAGTCTTCTTCTAGGTTTTCTGTTATTAGCCTTAGGGCTTTGGCAGTTGATACGATTAGGGGTGTAGCGGGGGTTCCACTTCTATATATGGTTGTTGATTTGCCTCCGCTTATTAGGGGTGTGAGGTTTATGTTTTCTTTTTTTATTAGGATCCCAATTCCTTTTAGTCCATAAAATTTATGAGCAGAAAGGCTGGCTAAATCTATGTTTTCTAGATCTATTTTTATTTTTCCGATGGCTTGGGTTAGGTCGGTGTGGAAGATTATTTTGGGATATTTTTTTAGAAGTTTTCCAATTTTTTCTATGGGCTGTTTTATTCCTGTTTCACTATTTACGGCATTTATGGTTACTAGTATTGTTTTGTTTGTTATTTGTTTTTCTAAGTCTTCTAGGTCTACTATTCCGTTTTTTAGTTTTACGTATTTTATTTTTATGCCTTTTTCTTCCATTTGCTTTAAAGGACCATATATTGATGAGTGTTCTAAGGCGGTGGTTATGATTTCGTTACCTCTATTTAAGTAGGTTTCTACTGCTTTTATGGCTGTGTTGTTGGATTCGGTGGCTCCTGATGTGTATATTATTTCGCTTGGTTTTATTTTTAAGATTTGGGCGATTTGTTTGGTTGATACTTCTATTAGTTTTTTGGCTTTTACACCTAGGGTGTGCAGAGAGTTGGGGTTTGCGAAGTAGTCTGATGATTTGATGAAACTTTCTAGGACTTCTTTGTCTGGTTTTGTGGTTGCACTATAATCTAAATATGTCATGTTACCTCCTTATTTTATGGTATCGAATCCACTTCTTTTGAATAGTTTTTCTAAATCGTAGTTTGAGTAGAATATGGTTGTTGGTCTGCCGTGGGGACAGTTGTATGGGTTTTTGCATTTTCTTAGGTCGGTTATTAGGGCTTCCATTTCTTCTCTTGTTATATTCATGTTGGCTTTGATGGCTTGCTTACAGCTCATCATGGTGGCTATTTTTTCGTTGAATTTTTCGATGCTGAAGTCTTTTTTTGTAGCGACTACTATTTCGATTATTTTTCTGATGGAGTCTTCTTCATAGCCTTTTGGTAGCCATGTTGGGTGGGCTTTGATTATTACGGAGTTTATTCCGAATTCTTCTATTTCAAATTTTAGGTCTTTTAAAATATTCATGTTTTCTTTTAATATCATGTATTCGGTGTTTGATAGTTCTAGGGTTATGGGAAATAAAAGCGGTGTACTGGCGATGTTGGGGTTTCCCATTTCTTTTTTAAATTTTTCGTAGTTGCATCTTTCTTTGGCGGCGTGCTGATCTATGATATACATTCCTCTTTCGTTTTGACAGATGATGTATGTTCCGTGGACTAGGCCGACTGGATACATTTCTGGCATTTCTTTTTCATCGTATGGGTTGTATTCTTCTTCTATGTCGTGAACGATATCACCGGTTTTATCTTCTTCGTAGGTTATTGTTTCTTTTTCTTCTGCTTTATAAAAATCGTTTACAATTATTTCTTTGGGTTTGAATTCTTCTTTTGGAACTTCTCTTTCTAGGTTTAGGGTCATTTCTTCGTATTTTGGTCTTGGTGCTTTAATGGTGACTTCGGGTATTAGGTTACGGTCTGTTATGGCTTCTTTTATGGCGTTTGATATTAGGTCTAAAAGGGTATCCATTTTACTGAATTTGATATCCATTTTGGTGGGATGAATATTTACGTCTATAACGCTTGGGTCTACTATTATATGAATTACGGTTATGGGATAACGGTTATCTGGTTTGTATGAGTGGTAGGCATCGTTAATGGTTCTATTTATGTCTATGTTTCTTACTACTCTTCCATTTACTAGGGTTATCATGTTGTTTCTGCTTGATCTATGAACTTCTGGGGATGAGATGTAGCCATAGATTTCGTAGTCTGAGTTTTCGGCTTTTATTTCTAGCATTTTTCTTGCGACATCGGTTCCGTAGATACTTTGGATGGTTTTTAGGGTGTTGTTTTTTCCATCGGTTCTTAATATTATGTTCCCGTTGTTTGATAGGGTAAATCTTATATCTGGTCTTGATAGTGATAGTTTATTCATGTAGTCTGTAATGTTTGCGAGTTCACTATATAAACTTTTTAGGTGTTTTAGTCTGGCTGGTGTATTATAAAATAGTTCGGTTACGGTGATGCTGGTGCCTTTTCTAGCATCTCCCTTTTCTATTTTTTCTATTTTTCCACCACTTATAATGACGTGGGTGCCTAAATTTCCTTCGCTTGTTTTTAAGTCTACTTTGCTTACGGCAGCGATTGACGCTAGGGCTTCTCCTCTAAAGCCTAGGGTTGTTAGTCTAAATAGGTCATCTTCATCTTTGATTTTGCTGGTGGCGTGGCGTGAAAATGCAAGGGTAGCGTCTTTTTCATCCATGCCTTTTCCATTATCGATTACTTTTATTTCTTTGGTTCCTGAATCTATTAATTCTACTTTTATTTCAGTAGAAAGAGCATCTATACTGTTTTCTACTAGTTCTTTTACGACTGAGGCACATTTTTCAACTACTTCTCCAGCAGCTATTTTGTTGGCTAATATTTCATCCATTACTTTTATTACTGACATTTTTCTTCACCTTCTTTTATAATTATACATTAATTTTTTTTGAAAATAAAGGTTTTTGACGTTTTGTCTTGAATGAAAAAATCTAGTGTGTTTTCATGTGTCATACTAGATTTTATGTTTGTTTTTAATTTGTGCCAGTCCAATTTATGGTAGCATTTGTTGCACCACAAGGAGAACCTGATATTGCATTTTCTTTCCTATCTATGTTTATTGTTATATTACTATCTTCTTTAAATGATAAGGATGTAATTGTTGTTATTGAACTTGGTATATTGTAGACTTTCGCATTTGATTGATGAAAAGCTCTATCAGTAATTGTTTCTATTCCATCTGGTAAATTAATAGTAGATGTATTTGCAAATTGCATTGATTGCTTTAATAATGTTTTTATACCTGATGGTACATTTATTTTTTCAACATAAGTTCTTGCTGCATATGAATTTAAGGTTGTATAATCTATACTGCCATCACTATTTTTAGCATATACAAATGCATTTTCTGGTTCTAAATTATTATATGTAAATGTTTCTCCTTCATATTCGATGTTATCTAAGGGGAGGATTGAAGTTAGATAATTCTTCATAAATGCTCCACTACCAATTTTTTTAACTAAAAAATTCTACCTTTCGATAAAATTTTGTTTTATAAATAGTTTTTTATCATTTATTCTTAAATGTATTTCTTTGATTTAATCTTCCTCAAATTATCTTTCTTCTTTTTCATCGTTATGGTGGGATAAGGTTTTAATGTACTATAATGAATTATTTTAAGTCTTCTTTATTGTAGATAAAATCTACTATATTAACATTGTTTATTCCATTTATGTTTTTTTGAAGGATTAAATCTAATACGAATAAATATCTTGGATATAATTCTTTGATTTCATAAAAGGGTTTATATTCTCTTTCTTCTGTTTTTTTGTCATCAATGTTTTTTGAAACTTGAATATAAAAATATTCGTCTATCTTGCGTCTTGCAATAAAATCACATTCTAGATTACCAATTTTACCAACACTTAAACTATAATTTTTACTTTTTAAGTATGAAAACAAAACATTTTCTAATACGGGGCCATAATTAATTCTATTGTCTGTATTTAATGCAAAATAGATGCTTAGGTCTGCTAGATAATATTTTTTTTCACCATCGAGTACTTTTTTTGATTTTATGTCAAATAAATCACATGAATAGATAATTTTGGCATTTTCTAATATTTCAATATAATTTTTTATTGTTCTTCTATCTACATTAATATTTTCGTCTTTGGTTAAGTAATCATATATGCTTCCAACTGAAATTATTGTTCCAAATTTATTTACAACAAATTTTTGTATGACTTCAAATAAAACTTTATCTTTTATTTTCTTATGTGTTTTAATATCTTTTTCAAATATTTGTTTGATTACATTTTCTGTATATAATAATTTATCTTCATATTTGTCGTAATTTAGAGAGTCTGGAAAACCACCATTCCTGATAAATTCTTCAAATTCTTTATATATATTTATATTGATTTCTTTTTTCATAAATTTTTTCATATCAACATACTCATAAAAATTTAAGGGTAACATTTCTACTTCGATATATCTACCAGTGAGTTTAGTTACTAATTTTCCTGATAATAGGTAGAAATTTGAACCTGTTAGAAATATTGAGAATCTTTCTTCTTCTCTATATGAATTGATTAAGGGTTCAAATCCTTTTACATTTTGTACTTCGTCTATAAATAAGTATTTGAAATCGTTGTCTAAAACTAAACTATCAATTAATTTTTCTAATTGTTCTGGATTTTTTATGTTTTTATATTCTTTTTTATCTAATTCAATATAAATGATATCTTTTTTTTTATGCCTTTTTCTTCTAATTCGCTAATTATTGTTTTTAGCAAATAAGATTTACCACATCTTCTTATTCCTGTTATAACTTTTATCATTGTATCATGATAAAATCCTCTTATTTTTTTTAAATAGTCTTCTCTTTTGCATAATTTTTCCATTTTTTGTAAGGAATTTTATAATGTTTTTAAATAAATATCAAGTTATCGACCACTTTTAGGGATTCGAACGCTTAAATTGGTCGATAAACTGCGTTTTTTGTCGTTTTTTTAGTTTTCTTCTTGTTCTTCTTCGCATTTTATCACCATTTTTCTTATTTTTAACGTATAACATATAGTTATGCGTTAATTTTTTTATACGAAAAAGACTGATTTTGTTTTCAGCCTTTTATTTTATAGTTCAAATTGTGAATTGTATAGTTTGGCGTATTCTCCACCTAGTTTCATAAGTTCTTCGTGGTTTCCTTGTTCTACTATGTTTCCGTTATTCATGACAAGGATTAAGTCGGCATTTTTGATGGTTGAAAGTCTATGGGCGATTATGAATGATGTTTTGCCTTTTGTTAATTTATCCATGGCTTTTTGAACTAGTTCTTCGGTTCTGGTGTCGACGTTTGAGGTAGCTTCATCTAGAATTAAAAATGGTGAGTCTTCTAACATTCCTCTGGCGATGGTTAGTAGTTGTTTTTGCCCTGATGAGATGCTTCCTTCGGTTATGACTGTATTGTAACCGTTTTCTAGGGTTCTTATGAAGTGATCTAGTCCGACTTCTTTACATACTTCTTCTACTTTTTCATTGTTGATGTTTTGCCTATTATAGATTATGTTTTCTTTAATGGTTCCTTCAAATAACCATGTGTCTTGGAGTACCATTGTAAATAGTGAGTGGATGTTTTCTCTTGTTAGTTCTTTGGTTGATACTCCGTCTATTTTTATGTCGCCTCCATTTATTTCGTAGAATTTCATTAATAGGTTTACTAGAGTTGTTTTACCAGCTCCGGTTGGACCTACTATGGCGATTTTTTGGCCTTTTTCGGCGGTGGCGGTGAATCCATTTATTGTTGGTTTTTCGTTACCATCATATTTGAACTGAACATTTTGGAATTCTATTTTTCCTTGTACTTTTGTTTTGTCTAGGGTTTTGGCTATTTCTTTTTGGTTGCTCATTTCTTCTTCGTCTAAGAATTCGAATACTCTTTCACTGGCGGCGGCGGTTGATTGCAATGATGTCATGGCTTGGGCCATTTGTCCTAGTGGGGATGTGAATAGTCTTACATATGTTATGAAGGCTACAATTACACCAAATGTTATGTGTCCGTTTAGGGCAAGGAGGGCTCCTACGATACATACTGCTACATAACCAAAGTTTCCTATAAACATCATCATTGGTTGCATTATACCTGATAGAAATTGACTTTTTTTGTTGGCTTCACATACTTTTTGATTGTATTCTTCAAATTTTTGGTTAGCTGAATTTTTTGCATTATATGCTTTAACAACGTTTAGTCCTGAGTATATTTCTTCGATGTGTCCGTTTAGATTTCCTAATTCTTTTTGTCTTGCTAGGAAATATTTTTGGGATTTTTTTAAGATGCCAACCATGCCTAGGAATCCTATTAAGCATGATAGTATGGCGGTTAGGGCCATTACCCAGTTTGTTATAAACATCATTATTATTGTTCCTAAAAATAGGGTTACACTACTTATTAATGATGCGAGTGATTGGTTCATTGATTGGGCGATGGTGTCTATGTCATTGGTTATTCTAGATAGGATGTCACCAAATTTATGTTTGTCGTAGTATTTTAATGGAAGTTTATTTATTTTTTTTGATATTCTTCCTCTTAGGGCTTTGGCGAATTTGTTTGAGACGTTTGCCATACATATTGATTGGATGTATGTGAAGGTGGCACTTAATAGATACATGCATATTAGTAACATTACTATTTGTTTGATTTTAGTAAAGTCCATTTTTGGTTCTATTACTTTTTTGATGCTTTCTGGCATTTTGTCTAGTTTTTTATAAACGTCGTTTACGTTTGCGTCTTTTTTTAATGTACTCATGGCGCTTATGAAGGCGTACTGCTCTTCACTTGATATTTTGGTGCCATCTATCTTTATTTCGTTAAATAGGACTTTTTGGACGCTTTTTGGGGCATCTAGTTTATCCATGTTTAGGAGTTTTATTTTGTCTTTTGTGGTTATTGTTACTCCTTTATAGGTGGTCTTCGGAAGGATTATTTTTTGGGTGGTTTCTGAAAGGGTACTTACATCTTTGATGGCATTTTTATCTGTTTGTATGTTTTTTAGAATTTGCGCTAATTTTTGTTTATCTTCATTTGATGCGTTTGGGTTTTGCGTTATTTCTTGGATGGTAGTTTGACTTAGATTTATTTTTAGGATGTCTTGGGTTTTTTCTTGGATGGATTTGGTATCTATTTTGTTTTGTAATTCTTTTAGGTTTTCTTGGTTTATGGTTAGTCCTTCGGTTATTTTATCGGTTAGTTTGGATAGTTGGTTTGGTGCGAGTATTGATAAAATTGAACCTAATATGGCTAGGGTGAAGGCAGTTATTAGTAGTATTTTATAGATGTTTAATTCACGAAAGAGTCTTTGAATGGCTGCTTTGAAATCGTTTGCTTTTTGTGGCATTTGGTTATTTGGTTTAGGCATTTTCTAACTCCTCCTTTGATAGTTGTGATAGGGCTATTTCTTTGTATATTTCGCATGTTTTTAGTAGTTCTTTGTGGGTTCCTATTCCGACGCATTTTCCACTATCTAATACGACTATGGTATCGGCATTCATTATGGTTCCGATTCTTTGAGCGACGATTAGACTTGTTGCGTCTTTGGTATATTTTTTTAGTTCTTTTCTTAAGGTTGCATCGGTTTTGTAGTCTAGGGCTGAGAATGAGTCATCGAATATATATATTTCTGGGTCTCTTGCGATGGCTCTTGATATGGCTAGTCGTTGTTTTTGACCGCCTGATATGTTGCTGCCGCCTTGGGCGATGTTTGTTTCGTATTTGTTATCTGTTTTTTCGATAAATTCACTTGCTTGAGCTACTTTTGCAGATTCGATTATTTTTTCTTTGGTTTTTTTGCCTTTGCCATTTTCACCGTAGGCGATGTTTTCTTCTATGGTTCCATTAAATATGATGGCTTTTTGAGGAACGTAACCTAGTTTATTATTTAAGGTTTCTTCTTTGTATTCTTTGACGTTTATACCGTCTACTAGTACTTCTCCTTCGGTGGCGTCATAAAACCTTGGCACTAGGTTTATTAGTGTTGATTTTCCGCTTCCGGTTGAACCGATAAAGGCTACGGTGTCTCCTTTGTTTGCTTTAAAGGAGATGTTTTTTAGAATGTATTCGTCGGCATTTGGATATTTGAAGGAAACGTTTTTGAATTCGACGGTTCCTTTTTCTTCTGTTTCTTTATCGTATGTTCCTTCTTTGATTTCGTTTTCGGCATTTAATACTTCGTTTATACGTTTTGCGGATACTTGGGCTCTTGGAAGAATCATGAAAATCATAGCTAGCATTAAAAAAGACATTATTACTTGCATGGCATATGAACTAAAGACTATCATGTTTCCGAATATGGTTATTTTTTCACTCATTAGTGATGCGTCTATTAGGTAGGCTCCAACAAAGTAAATTGATAGGGTTAGGCCGTACATAACTAGGTACATACATGGCATCATGATAGCGAATTTCTTTTGGTTGAATAGTTGAAGATTTGTAAGACCTGTGTTGGCTTTTTCGAATTTTTTTTCTTGATATTCTTCGGCGTTGAAGGCTCTTACTACTCTAATTCCAGTTAGGTTTTCTCTGGCTATTCCATTGATTTTGTCGATCATTTTTTGAACTAGTTTGAATCTTGGAACGACTATTACCATTATTACGGCAATTACGCTTAGTAATATTACTACGGCAACTCCGGTTAGGGCGCTCCACTGCCAGCTTTTGTTTAGAATTTTGGTGATGGCCCAAATGGCGGTGATTGGGGCTTTTACTAGTAATTGAAGTCCTAGGGCTATTAGCATTTCTATTTGGGTTACGTCGTTGGTGGTTCTGGTGATGAGGCTTCCTGTTTGAAAACTTTTTATTTTGTCTGTATCTAGATCTTCTACTTTTTTAAATATTTTGGCTCTGGTGTTTTTTGAGAAGTTTGATGAGATATGGGCGGCAAAATAGCCAGTTATGATGGCAAGGATTAGGCTTCCTAGGGCACATAATAACATGTATCCTCCATTTATGAGGATGTCTTGCATTTTACTTCCTTCGGTTTGGACTAGGACGGTTATTTCTGACATGTAGTCTGGCATTTTTAAATCGAGCCATACTTGGCCTACTATTAACACTATACATAATAAGGCGTAAAAAAAGTCTTTTTTGTCTAAGTTTTTTATTAATTTTATCATTATTTTATCTCTCCTTTTTTAGGTTATTTATCATTTTGTCAATGGTTGATAAAAATTTGTTTATTTCTTCTTGGTTTAAGTTTTGGGTGATGGTGCGTTCTAAGATTAGAAATTTTTCCTTGCTTTTTTCGTAGATTTCTTTTGTTTTTTTGTTTAGGATTATTTGTTTTACTCTTGTGTCTTCTTCTGATGTTACTCTTTCTATTAGATTATTTTTTTCCATGGTGTGTAAGACGCCTGAGATGGTGGCTCTTTTTAGGTTTAATACTTTTTCTAGGTCTTTTTGATAGACTTTTTCTTTTTGATGATTTATTAAGTAATACATGATTTGAATTTGGGTTGGTGTTGGGGGGTTTATGTCACGTAAATCTTCGTTTGTTTCTAGAAAGTCTTGCATTACTAGTTTATGTAATGTTTTTATTTTAAGTAATATTTTTTCCATGTCTTTCTCCTTTTGTATGGTCCCGTACAATTCATTTTATTATATATGTTTGTGTTTGTCAAGATGCTTTTTGTGAAAATGATGTGAAAAAAACTAGGATTTGTTTCCTAGAAGTGTTTTTTTAATATGAGAGTTTTTTCTCTTTCTTTTGTTTTTACTCTGTTGACTTTAACTGCAGATAAATAAGAATCGTCTATTCTTTCTGAGCAAAATTCTACATTATTCTGACTTAAATCGCTAAGCATTTGATATAGATGACGTATTCTTTGCAAGTTTTCTTTGCAGTCTTTGTCTTCTAATGAACCGTATGTTCCAATAAATAATGTTTTATCTGAATTAATAAATCTTAAGATTAATTTTAATTCTTCTTCTGAAAAATGATATTGAGTCATTAGTGTGTTTATTCTATCATTAAGTGATGGATGACAATTTGGGTTTTTATAATAATCTATTAATTCCGGATATTTTACGAAAACATGGCCATCATATTGTGTGAGTTTTCCTTTAAATGCTTTAATACCACTTTCTTTGGTTATGGTTTCAGCAAATGGGGATATTACTACTGGCTTATAAGGTGTGCTATTTGCCATTTCGATGGCAACGGTATCATATATTCCTTTTCCAAATTCAGCTATGATATCTTCTTGTTCTTCGTAGTCTGTTTTCATATAATCATATAATTGGACGTAGTTAGATGCGGCAATCTGTTTAGTGGTTATCCAATTTGCAAATGGTTCTAAATATCTGCCAAAGTTATCTGGTGTATCTATTATTCCATATGCACTTTGAAATTCTTTAAATAATTTTAATAAGTATTTGTTCATTTGCGTTTCCTCTCCTTTTTTTGTGTTTTCTATTATATAGCATTGTTTTAAAAATGTAAAGTCTATTTGTGGGCTTTTTGTTTGAATACATTTAAAGTTTTTGCTTTTGATTTAATATAATTATTTTACCTATTTTAGTTTTTTGACTAAAAAACTAACTATTTTCTAGTTAGCATTTATTAGGCTCAGACTTTCTGAGTTATTATCATATGGTGCCGGAAACAAGACTCGAACTTGCGACCTATCGATTACGAGACGATTGCTCTACCAACTGAGCTATTCCGGCATTACTATTACATTATATAACATTTTTGAATTTTTGTCTTTATTTTTTTGGTATTTGTTGATAAAAGTTTATTTTCGGGTTATAATTAATTATGATAGAAAGGATGATTTAATGGAAGTTAAAGATATTAAAAAAGTTGCCTGCGTTGGAGCTGGTGTTATTGGATACAGTTGGGCTTTATATTTTGCTTTGAAAAAGCTTGATGTTAAGGTTTATGATGTGTCTAAGGAGGCTTTAGATCTTGCGAAGGAAAGGATTCACGATAGTTTGATTTCTCTTTACAATAATGAGGTGGTTTCTTCTTCTGATATTTCTTTGATTGAAGATAGAATTGGCTATACTACTTCTTTAGAGGAGGCTGTTTGTGATGTTCAGTTTATTTGTGAGTCTGGGCCTGAAAATTATGAAGTTAAACAAAAGCTTGCTTTAGAGATGGAGAAATATACTGGTCATGATACGATTATTGCTTCTTCTACTTCTGGACTTTTGGTTACAGAGATTTGCAAGTTTGCTAGTAATCCTGAGAGATTTATAGGAGCACATCCTTATAATCCGCCGCATTTAATTCCTTTGGTTGAAATTACTAAAGGTGAAAAGACTAGTGATGAGGTTATTAGTCTTGCAAAAGCATTTTATTTATCTATTGATAAGGAACCTGTTGTTTTAAAGAAAGAGGCTTTAGGTTTTATTTGTAATAGGCTTCAAATGGCTTTATATAGAGAGGTATGTCACCTTGTTATGAGTGGTGTTTGTTCTATTGAGGATGCGGATAAGGCTGTTACTTTTGGTCCTGGTCTTCGCTGGGGTATTATGGGTCCTTCTCTTGTTTTTGAACTTGGTGGTGGAAAGGCTCATATTGATGGGCTTATGAAGCATTTAGGACCGTCTATTAATTTGTGGCTTAATGATATGGCTGATTTTAAGGAGTTTCCTTCTTCTTTTGGAGAGATTGCCCGAAAAGGTGTGGAGGAAGAAATTAAAAATAGGCCTAGAGAGATTGGTAATGATGATGAGTCTCTTGCGTTATATCGTGATAAGATGCTTATTGAGATGCTTAAACTTCATAAGAAATTATAAAAATACACATTTCTGTGTATTTTTTTGTTACTATTTTGGTGCGAGAAAAGGGATTTGAACCCTCACGAATTGTATTCACTACCCCCTCAAGGTAGCGCGTCTACCGATTCCGCCATTCTCGCGTTAAGGGTGGTGGTTATTTGCTTTTTAGGGCTTTAAACATTTTTTTCCATAGGTCTTTTGATGAATAATTTAATATTCCTTCTTTGTATATTTTAAATCCATATTTTATTAGTAAATATATTACTAATATAACTAATAGAATTGCGATTATAAATGAAGTTATACTAAATTGTCCTAATACTAATAAACATGGGGCTAGTATGGCTGAAATAAATGGAATGAAGGCTAATACTTTTATGAAGGCCGATCCTTCGAATACTCCTGCCATTATGGATAAATAATATCCTACTAATGATATTATCATTATTGGTGTTTGGAGTTGCTGAAAGTCTTCTATGTTTGTGGTCATTGAGGCTAGGACACCGGCTAATAATGAGTAGGCTATGAATGTAAGTGTCATCATAAGTATAGTTAAAGGTATTATGTAGATAAATTGTGAGGCTATGTTACTTGTCAGGATATCGTTTATGGTATTTCCAATATCTAGACCGCTCATTTCGGTTATGTTTCCGGTTCCTAAAATCATTCTTATTATAAAGCCTATTATGGCAAATAAGACTAGTAACGATCCTTGAATAATTACAAATAAGTTTCCGGCTATTACTTTTGACATTAGGTGAGTTTTTGGAGAAACATTTGATATTATTATTTCCATGCCTCTGGTTGTTTTTTCATCGTTTACCTCTGCTCCGATCATTTGAACTAAAAATATTGTTAAGGCGAAAAATGGTAATATGAAAATTGGAAAGATGGTTTCGATGATCATTTTGGCGTTTTCGTCTTTGGCTGTTTTATTTTGTCCTAATACTATTCTTTCTATTTTGATAGGATTTGATATTTTATTTAGTATTTCTTCATCTATATTACTTTCTGTTAGGGCTATTTCTTTTTTTGTGTTGTTTATGATGGTTCCTAAGGCGGTGTAGTCTTGGGCACTTATGTAATCATTTGATATTAGTTTTACTGATATGACTTTTGTATCATCACTATTTATTTCTATGACCCAAGCGTTTTTGTTTTGCTTTAGTATTTTATCTGAATTTTCTTTTGTTTTTTTGATGTTATAATCGCTTTTTTCACTGTCTGTTTTAATTACTGATGAATATGTGTCATTTTGTTTTTTTAATATTTCGTATGTCTTGTTTGTGTTATCGATTACGAATATTTTTTGTTTTTCATCAAATTGTCCACCAAAGGCTTTTATTACACTATCGATATTCATTAGCCCTGCTATCATTATTAAAAGGAGTATATTGACTATAGCGAACCATTTGGTTTTTATTTTTCTTTTTAGGCTTACTGATGTTAGATATTTTAGTTTTTTATTCATAGGTTTCACCTACTTTTTCGATAAATATTTCGTTTAATGATGGTTCTTCTAAGACGTACTTTGTTATATCTTTTGATTTTTTTATTTCGTCAAATACTTTTTCAGCTACGGTTTCGTTTTCTATTTTAATCTCATATTCTAGATTGTTTTTTATGATGGCGGTTACACCTTTTATTTGTTTTATGTTTTCTTCTTTTATATTGCCTTTTACTTTTATGTTCATTTTACGGTATTCTTTTTTTATGTCTGATATGTTACCATTTAAAACTGATTTTCCATCTTTTAAAATTGCTATCTTTTTGCAAAAAAGTTCTACGTGTTCCATTCTGTGAGATGAAAATATTATAATGCTTCCTTTTTTTGCCATTTCGGTTATTTCTTTTTTAAATAGTTCAACGTTAAATGGATCTAAGCCTGAGAAGGGCTCATCTAGTATGAGTAATTTTGGATTATTTATGATGGCTGTTATGAATTGTATTTTTTGCTGATTTCCTTTTGATAGTTCTTTGATTTTTTTATTTTTGTAGTTTGTTATACTAAATTTTTTTAATAGTTCATCTAGTCTTTTATTTATTTGGGTTTTATTCATGCCTTTTAGGGTGCCATAGTAGTGGCACTGCTCTTTGACGGTCATTTTGGTAAGGAGACTTCTTTCTTCGGTTAGAAAGCCTATTTGGTCGGTGATGTTATAGCTTATTGGCTTACCATTTAGGGTTATTTTCCCAAATGATGGTTCTAAAAGTCCTATTATCATTCTAAAGGTGGTGGTTTTCCCAGCTCCATTTACTCCAAGGAGTCCAAATATTTCACCTTCTTTTACTTCAAAGGATAAGTTATCTACGGCTTTAAAGTTTCCATAGTATTTTGTTATTTTATCTACTTTTAACATGTATCCCCCTATTTTATTATTCGAATTATGTCATTATATGTTATTAAAATCATTAGGGCCATTAGTAGGAAGAATCCTATTGAATGAACTGTGTTTTCAAATTTTGGATCTACTGGTTTTCCTTTTATTTTTTCGATTATTAGAAATAAGATTCTACCTCCATCAAATGCGGGAATTGGTAAGAAGTTTATGAAGCCTACGTTGATACTGATATATGCCGTTAGGTATAATAATGATATTAATCCAGTATGAGCGGCAGTTCCTACTATGTTATATATTCCGACTGGGCCTGATAATGACCCTAGTTCTAACTGCCCTGTTATTAGATAAAATACAATAAATATCATTTGATGAATTAAGCTTAGTGTTTTGGTTATTGAATATTTTATAGCTGGCAATATTCCTGTTTGGATTTCATCATTTATTTGAAAACCATATTTATATGTTGTTTCACCGTTTTGTTTGATTTCTTTTGGGGTGATGTTATATGTATATGTTTGATTATCTCTTAGTACTTCAACGGTTATTGGTTGGGATTTGTATACTTGAAGCTGCAGTGTTAGTTTGTCTGTGGTGTTTGCATTTTTACCGTTTATTTTGAGAATTTGATCTCCTTCTTTTAAACCTGATGTATAGGCATCAAATGAAGAATCTATTTTTCCTACGATTGGTTTGTTTTGGGGTGACCCATTTATTAGTCCGACTATAAATAATAAGACTATGGCTAGTATAAAATTCATCATTATTCCAGCGATTACAGTCATGAATTTTTGCCCGAAGGTTTTTGAACCGAATTTTTTATCTTTTGGGATGTTTGTGTCGTCTTCTATTTCTTCTCCGGCCATTTGGACGAAACCACCTATAGGAAATAGTCTTATGCAGTAGTCTGTTTCGTCGTTTTTTCTATTCCACTTGAATATTCTTGGACCCATTCCTATTGAAAATTCGTAGACGTATATACCTGATTTTTTGGCAAATATGAAGTGACCAAATTCATGGATAAATACGATTACTCCTAATATGATTATAAAATAAATTAATGTCATATTTCCTCCTTATAATATGTTTATGAAAAATGTGAATCCTAGGATTACGAAGATTATGCTATCTAGTCTATCTAAGATACCACCATGCCCTGGCATGATATTTCCAAAGTCTTTTTCTTTAAAGTATCTTTTGATGGCGGAAAAGGTTAGGTCACCTAGTTGCCCTAGCAATGATAGGAAGGTACAAGCTATTAGTAATAATGTTTTTGATAATTCTGGGTTTATGCATGTATGATAGAACATTGCACTTACGAAAACTCCCATTATTGTTCCTACGATTAGGCCTTCCCAAGTTTTGTTTGGTGATATTTCTTCTAATAGTTTATGCTTGCCGATTAATGAACCTGCTAGGTAAGCAAAGATGTCGGTAGTTATGGTGATGGTAAATAAGAATATAAATAGTTTTAGATCTAGGTGTCTTAGCATTATTAATAAAGCTAGAGAAATTCCTAGGAATAGTACTCCCCCTATCATGTAGAAGGCATCATTTATGCTATATTTTTTTTGGTTATGATATAGTACTACTGGTAATAGGAATGATAGGAATAAGGCGGCTATTACACGGTAATCTAGGCTATATACTATTGAAAGTGAACTTACGTCGACTAATATTATTAGTGACATTAATATATAGGCTATTATACTTATTAGGAATGGGACTTCTTTTTTCTTTGATTTTATATCAATAAATTCTTTTAGTGCGATTAGGCCTATTATGTAGGCGGTTATATTAAATAGGGCTCCTCCTTTTAGGATTATTGGTATTAGTATTACAAGTGCAACTATGGCACTAATTATTCTTGTCTTCATTGTTTATGCCTCCAAATCTTCTATCTCGTTTTGTATATTCTTCTAGAGCTTTATCAAAATCTTCTTTTTTAAAGTCTGGAAAATATGTTTTTGGAAAATAAAATTCAGCGTATGCGTTTTGGTATAGCATGAAATTGCTTAATCTCATTTCCCCACTTGTTCTTATTAATAGATCGATTGGTGGTAGTTTTTGGTAAAGGTATTCTTCGTATTTTTGTTCACCTAATTCATTTATATTTAGTTTTTCTTCTTTTATGTCTTGAATTATTTTTTTTGTGGCGTCAATTATTTCTGCTTTTCCGCCATAATTAAAACAAATATTAAAGATTTTTGTGTTTCCTTTGGTTTCTTCTTCTAGTTTGTTTAGGGTGTTTATTATGGATTTAGTTAGGTTTTCTTTTCTACCCGATACTACTGCTTTGATGTTGTTTTTTGTGCAAAAAGATAGTATTTCTTTTATTTTACTTGTTAGCAGATTCATTATAAAGCTTACTTCTTTAGCACTTCTTGAAAAATTTTCGGTGGAGAAAAGGTAGGCACTTATGTAGTTTACACCTTTTGAATAGATATATGGAACTAGTTCTTGTAGGTTTATAAAGCCTTTTTCGTGTCCTTTACTTCTTTTAAAGCCTTTTTCTTCGGCCCATCTTCCGTTGCCATCGACTATTATTCCAACATGATTTGGTATTTTTATGTTCTGCATTTTTTTACCTCACTTATCTATTTAATATTATAATATATTTTTTCATATAAAACAAGAAAAGAATTACATTGTAACTCTTTTCTATGTTTTCTTTACATATTCATTTGTTTTGCAACTTCTTCGGCGAAGTTTTCTTCTTTCTTTTCAATTCCTTCTCCGACTTCATAACGATACATTGCTTTTATGCTTCCACCATTATTTTTAGCGAATGTTTTTACGTTTACGTCGCCATCTTTTACGAATGGTTGTTCTTCTAAGCAAATTTCTTTATAGAATTTGTTTATTCTTCCTTGTACCATTTTTTCAGCTATTTCTTTTGGTTTTCCTTCGTTCATTGCTTGCTCTGTTAGTACTGCTTTTTCTTTTTCTACTACTTCTTCTGGAACGTCTTCTCTTGTTACATAGGTTGGTCTCATTGCTGCTGCATGCATTGCAATGTCTTTTGCTGTTTCTTCATTTGTATTTTCAGTTACGATTAGTACAGCGATTTTTCCACCCATGTGAATGTAGCTACCAAATGATTCGTTATCATTTTTTGTTACTTTTTGGAATCTTCTGAAACTTAGTTTTTCTCCGATTGTTGCGGTTTTTGATACAATAAGATCATTAATTGTTCCCTCTTCTGTTTTTAGTTCTAGAGCTTCTTCTAATGTTTTTGCATCACTTTTTATTATTGTTTCTAGTAAGGTTTTTACTAGGTTTTTGAATTCTTCATTTTTAGCAACAAAGTCAGTTTCTGAATTTACTTCTAATATTACTGCGTTATTTCCATCTACTAGGATAGCAGATGTTCCTTCAGCGGCAATTCTGTCGGCTTTTTTTGCTGCTTTTGATATTCCTTTTTCTCTTAACCAGTTGATTGATTCTTCTATGTTGCCTTCGTTTGCTTCTAAGGCTTTTTTACAATCTAGCATTCCTGCTCCGGTTTTTTCTCTTAGTTCTTTTACTAAACTTGCACTTATCATTTTATCTCTCCTTTTTATTTTAAAAAAGGTGATTTTATAATCACCTTAGTTTAATGCTTCAATTAATTCAGCTTTTTTCATTGTAGAGTAGCCTTTTATGTCTTTTGATTTGGCTATTTCTCTTAATTCAGCAACTGTTTTAGAGCTTAAATCTTCTTTTTCGGCTTTTTTAGTTTCTATTTTTTCTTCTTTAGGCTCTTCTTTTTTCTCTTGCTTTTTAGGAGCTTCTACTTTGTCAGATGATTTATATTTTCTATCATTTCTATCGTTTCTTTTATTTCCACCTTTGAATCTTGGTTTTCTATCTTCTTTTCTTTTTACGGTTTCTAAGGCTTTTTGCATTATTTCGTCGCCTTTTTCTTCTTTACGATTATCACTTTGATAGTCTACGATTTTTCCACCGTTTGCTTCTACGATTGCGTTTGCCATTACACCAATAATAAGTTTTACGGCTCTTATTGCATCATCATTTCCTGGAATTACATAGTCAACCATGTCAGGATCACAATTTGTATCAACGATTCCGAATACTGGAATGTTTAATTTTCTTGCTTCTCTGATTGCAATTTCTTCTTTGCTTGGATCTACGATAAACATTGCTTGTGGTAATTTGTACATATCTCTAATTCCACATAATAATTTATTTAGTTTTTCGTATTCTTTCTTGATTTTAACTACTTCTTTTTTAGGTAGTCTTTCAAAGGTTCCATCTTTTTCCATTTTTTCGATTTGTTCTAATCTTTTAACTCTTTTTCTGATGGTTTTAAAGTTTGTAAGTGTTCCTCCTAACCATCTTTCGTTAACGTAGAACGAATTTGATCTGATTGCTTCTTCTTTTGTTGCTTCTGCAGCTTGTTTTCTTGTACCTACAAATAAAACTTTACCACCATTTGCAGCAATTTCCTTTAGAGCTGTGTAAGCTTCTTCGATTTTTTTTGCTGTTTTTTGTAAATCAATAATATAAATTTCATCTCTTGCTGTAAAGATATATTCTTTCATTTTTGGATTCCATCTTTTTGTCTGATGACCAAAGTGGACTCCTGCTTCTAATAAATAACTCATTGACACTACTGCCATTTTTTCATCCTCCTTTTGTTTTTTCCTCTGAACATTTCTAACTTATGCCACCCTTTTGGGCACTAGGCATAGGAATTCATGTCCATGTAATTTAAAAAAGCCAATATAATTATATCATAATTATATTCAAATGCAAGGAATTTTAGGTGTTTTTTTACTGTTTTAGGAAAAAAGTTGGATGTTAAACTAAGTGTAACTGTAATAATTAAAAAGTTGTACCTTAAAACATATTAAAAATTTGAATAATATTAATTACAAACTAAAAACCTAGATTTTTTTGCTTCTAGGTTATTTATTATCATTGTTTGTAATATATCTAATTAAATTCATAATATTTTTTTAATAATTTAATAAATTTATTAGTGTTATCCTTTTTATAAATACTTCTAATATTTAAACTTAATCCGTTAGCTTTTATAATTTGTATAAGAATGTGTTTTGCAAGTTCATTTAAATCGTCTACTATTGATTTGCGAGAATGCTTTTCTATGTCTTTTAAAATGATTTTTCAATAGTCCATTGAGAATTTTTGCCACTTTTTCTCAATGAAAGTATATACACTTAGTCATTAAATAATTACGTTATTATCCCTTATTTCAGAGGAGTTTATCTCTCTTTAATTCCTTATTTTATTGCACTTTTCTAACAAAAATGAGAGGTTTCGTTCTCTTCAGGGGGCGGAATTTTTTAGAAAAATTAATTATTAGAAACCCTTTAAAATCAACGTTTTTGAGAGCATACAGTTTAAAAAAATACTATCTTGCACAGCAAAATTTAACTAAATTGTTGTGCAGAAACTGTGCAGACAATAAAAAGCATATATAGGATACGTAGCTATATATGCCCTTTTTTTATTCTAATTAATCTCAATTACATTTTCTGCTCCAAACAATCTTTTAGCTCCAACTATTGCACTTGAATCAGGCTTGTAATAATATACACACAAGTTTTTCTTTGCCCTAGAAAAACTAACATACATTATTTTTAAACTTCTTTCATATTTACTATTAGTTTGATTACCTGTTAAAACGGTTGAATAATCATACATATTCCAATTACCATTATCTAATACTACTACTACATTATTATATTCTTCACCTTTTACTCCATGTTGTGTAGAAAATGGAGAATTATGATTTGCATATTGATAACATTTAACAAATTGAACATATGGTATTATTTTTAATTTATCATAAAAATCAGGTTCACTATTTACCCTCTGTTTAAAAATATCATCTTTGCAAATAAGATTATTAGAATCACATCTATTAATCATTTCCTCTATCGTACAATCTACATTACAAAAAGTACTAGACAACAATTTTACTAATTCATCTTTTCTAGCAAGTGTATCAATTTCAATATTTAAAATTTCTAATATTTCATGATGTCTTTTATTTAAATACGCACTTCGCATTGATTCTATTTTTTCTAAATGTTTTATTAAATCATCCTTATTATCTCCAATAAGTTTTTCTTTTTCTGAAAATAATTTAAATAAATCTTCACTTCCATTCAGTTTGCCTATTAAATTGTGCGTCAAATATAATTCTTTATAATCATCATCTTTATCAATTAAACCTTTTTCATGTAACATATCTTTTACTTCAAAAAAAACTTTACTATTACTATATACAAAAGTACATTTTGATGCAAAATCTTTATTATCACCTTGAGCGACTTGAATAATACCATCATTTCTAAATTTATTGATTAATTCAACTATTATCTGTGATGATCTCCAATTATCTGATTTATTGATAACAACTATATTTGAATCAATTATTTCACCAATCCCTGTATTGTAAATCTTTTGCATAGGATCACCAAAAAAACCAATAATACTTTTTTTACCATCTATTTTAGATAACTCTTCTATAAATATTTTCACAACATTTTTTAAACTATCTTGGTATTCATCAATTAATATAAAATCATACTTATCATTTGTAATATCGCATATTTTTCTATAATTCTTAAACATACAATATGATATTTTAATAATATCATCATGAGACAATATACCCTCATTAATTCTTCTATAATCCCTGTATTGTATACAATTTATTTCATTGCAAAATCTATCATATTCAAAATCTTGAGGGAAATTTATTAATAATTCTTCTTCATATTTTTTGTTATACATATCTATAATGATATCTTTAATTGTTTTTTGAAAATTTGATATATTTGCCCAAAGAAATTCATGAATCGTTGAAACATGTAAATTATATTTAGCAATATCGATTCTATTTCTTATTTCCTGTGCAGCAACCTTTGTATATGTTATACAAGCAACATTAGCTTTTTCATCCAACTCAAAGATGTCAGATAATGTATTAATAAGCGAATACGTTTTTCCACTTCCAGCGCCACCATTAACAATAAAGTTTTTATTATTTTCAATACACTTTTTTATTTCTAATCTGATATCCATTTTAACCCATCCTCAATATAAGAAGGAATATTAATATTTTTGAAATTTTCATCAGAATAATATGCAATTTCAGTTGCAAACGTTGATTTCGATTCTATACATTTGTCACCAATTAAATAAAAATCTCCAGACATAAAATCAGTTTGACATTTTAAAGATTTAAATGAACTAAATTTTTCTTTTAAATAATCATAATTTATTGATATATATGCATCTTCAAAACTACGTGCGTGATATCCATTTTGTTCATGTTGAAAAGTAATACCTATATTGTCAACAACGCATATATCTTTTTGATTTTTTAATTTCATAATACTTGGATTATTTAAAAAAGTATTTAATGAGGAATTAGATGTTCCTGTAGCATCTTCACATTTGCATTTTTCCCTATTTTCTTTTATAAAATCAATATCAGTAATAATAAGTGTCTTAATTGCAAGCAAATCCAACAATGGCTTCAAATTTTGAGAATATGCACTAGCTTCAATTATACTATACTTCTGTGACGTTAATGTTTTTGTAGTAACTTTTCTTTCATCACACAATTTAATAAAAATTGGTAACAAAATTCTTTCTGTAGTTCCCTCACATATTATTAATTTATCCGTAAAAAATATTTCTGAATTAACTAAAGTTAAATACTTATGTAAAAAATCATATACTTCCTTATCTGATTCTTTTTCACTGTTTTTATATTGTTCTAAAAAAAGTTTAAGAGATTTTACTTCAACAGTTGTTGGAGTAACTTTTATAAAACATAGTATATCATCATATTCAGCCTGTGACATTATTTGAGCAGAATGAGTAGTTATAATTGAACACAAATTAATATCCTTTTTATATTTTTCTATCATATTTTTTATGTTATTTATAAAAACATATTGCATTTGTGGATGAGTATGAGCTTCTGGTTCTTCAATAATCAATATATTTATCCCTTTACTACCATTCTTTTTGAATGAGAAAAGTACACTATTTATTTCTAATATTAACGCATAAAAATTCAAAAAACCTAATCCATTATATGTCTCAGGAAGTTTTGTACCGTTAACATCATATAAAACCAACGTATTATCTTGAATTACATTTATATCAGATAATCTAGATTGTATTTCTAAATTAGCACCCTCATCTGATATACCATATTCTATTAAATCATTAAACAGCTCCTTAAATATATCTTTATATTGTTCATCTAATGTAGTATCCATGTCAATCAATATTTTATTTAATTCTTCTATTTTTTCCTTTAATTTTTCATCTTTATTATCTTTTAAATAATCATAGCTTAATTTGGACAATTTAGATCTTACACTTAATCCTTTTGAGTCTATATCATTTGATACTTCACGTTTAGCATTAATATAAGAAAAATTAACTATATTAGTTAGCAATGTCTGATCAATATTAACGAAATTATTTTCATCAACATCATATCCGTATTTTTTAATTTCAAAGTACTTATTACAATTTCTACTTAAAAACCAATTAACATTCTTCTTATCACCATATTTGGTTTTAAAATCGAAATACTCTTCTCTCAATTTAAGATATTTTTCATATGTAAGATAATATTTAAAGCATAGAAACACTTCATTTTTATCGTTGCTTAAATCGGTCATTATTTTTGATAAATAAGTAATATTGTCACATTCACTATATAAAATAGTCAGTTTCATACTAATGCCTTTATATTCTTGATTATATTTCTCTTCTATTATTGGAATTTCATTTTCAATAATCTTTTCTATTTTATTTTGTAAATCCGCACTTATATCTTCAAATCTAAATGGATTAGTTTTAACTTGATTTATAAACTTATCCATACAATATAATAAAGACGTTTTACCTGTGTTATTTTTACCGACTATCACATTTAAATCTCTATCTAAATCAAACTTACAATTATTTAGTAATCTAAAATTTTTAATTTCTATTTCTTTAATTTTCATTTTACTTACCTCTAACTAATTTTAAAATTATAATAATTCTAAATATTTATTTAACATTTCAATTTCTAGTTCATTAACTAATTTAACAAAATCAGTATAATCTCCTGTTGTATGTGCTTTATCCAAAGCATTATAGTATTCTAATCTTTTATCTTTTTTTACAATAACAGGAAGATATCCACTATTCATTAATGATAAATTCATAACTAACCTTGATGTTCTTCCATTACCATCTACAAATGGATGAATTTTAACTAATTCTCCATGCAATAATGCAGCTCTAATAATTGGATGATACTTATCCCAATTCTCATAATTTAAAACTAAATTTTCCATTGATTCAGGGACAATTAAATAATCTGGCGGAATATGTGTTGCACCTTTTATTTTAACATTTTCATGTCTATATTTTCCGGCATTATCATCATCTATTTCTTTTAATACTAATTGGTGAATATTTTTAATATTCCATTCACTAACAGGCTCTTTTTCTTTTATAAGATCATCTAAGAATAGTATTGCTTGTTCATGATTAATAGCTTCTAAATGTTCTTTTAAGGATTTACCACCAACTGTAATACCTTCTAAAACGACTTGTGTTTCTCTTAATGTCAAAGTATTACCTTCTATACCATTGCTATTATAAGTCCACTCTAAATTAATAGATTCTTTTAATGATTTTAATGTTTCTTTTGAAATTGGTCTTTTAGAATTTAATAATTCATTAAGATTATCAACTTCATCAAAATAATCTTCATCTAAATCAATTTTAAATTCAGTATTATCTAATTTAATACTTCTTTTATCCGCTGGTTTATTAGCATTAATAGGAATATTCCAATTATTACCTACTTTAATAGCACCTTCAATTCTTCCATCCTGTAATAATTTTCTAATTCTTCTTTCACTAATATTCCATTTTTGAACAGCTTCTTTTGTAGTCATAAATTCCATAATTATCACCTCTGTACACATTATACCGTTTTCGGTACATTTTGTCAATGCTTTTATCCCGTTATCGGTATATTATTATATTATTCTTCAAATATTCTTTTATACAAAAAAACATATATAAGTTAAAATATAGGTTCTATAATAAATAGTGTTGGTGGGATATATTCGTATGAATAACCTATCACACTATTTTTTCGTAAAAAAATAGTCATAAA
>CAVKYE010000001.1:0-134855 GCA_963660615.1 Vescimonas coprocola | reverse complement strand
GCAATAGCCAAATCCTCACGAACACGATATTTAATCAAATTACCATCCATATCATATGCTTCAACCGAAATTCTTGCATGTCTAGGTACAATACCCAGAACCTCACGATTGACACTTAAACAGCCTTCTCCCTCACCAGCATAAATCATCTCTTCAGAATAAGATATAACCTTAGGATTAATAAGAATATAATCCTCAAATACCCCTTCATTTTTCTCATAACAAATAACAAAAAAATTCTTATTAATACCAAGCTGAGGAGCCGCTAAACCCATACCAGGCCTTAAATCATACTTCTTAGAATATTTCTCTATTTGTGAATATCTTAAATGCTTAAGCATTTCAGGTATAATATCTTTATATTCTTTACATAAAGGAAAATCAACATCAGTATTTTCTGCTCTAATATGAGGATCTTTTTCATCCAAAATATCTTTTGTTCTAAGCATAAAAATCATTCCTTCCAAAAAATATTTTAACACAAAACTAAAAAAAAGGGAAGAATTTTCCCCAAAATATTATGCAGTCATTCTAGAGCCAATTATAATAACAAGTAAAATAAATAATACAAGTACAATAGCGGCACTATTTCCATAAGAAGAACTATAACCATATCCCATAGTAGGATAACCATAATTCATATTATTATATGAACTACATCCGCAACTATTACCATATCCACCGTAATAATACATAAATATACCTCCTTTACGTGATATCTAATATAGTTTATGGATTAATATATATTATGTACCTACACTTGCCTACAAAATGAGCATATTGACAAATAACACAAACTAGCATATAATATATAACACAAGGAGAGAAATATAATGAAAAAAACTTATTATGAAATTAAATTATCTAATGATGAAACTAGAAAATTTAGAGTTATATGTGATTTTTCTGTTTTAGGTATTAGAGAAATTGTAACAAATAGAATGATAGCTATGAAGTGTTCTCATGATGCTTGTATAAATAATTATGGCTTAACCTGTGAAAATTTATTTATTGAAGTTAATAGAGAAGAAGCTGAAAATTATAAAAAAATGATTTCTTCAAATAAAAAAATAAAAACAGCATATAAAGAATATCTAAAAGAAGTAGAAGAAAACTCATTTAAAAAATATGAAGATGCTCTTATTATATATAAAGGGCAGAAAAAACGTAAACGTACAAAATAAATTAATAATAGATAGAATAAAATATTAATAATTGCATAGCCTTTACTAGGTGATATGATGAAAAAAACATTAATATTTATATTATTCTGTCTTTTTTTAATACCAATAAATAAAGTATATGGTGAAATAAACCTAGCAGAAGGTGCTGGGTCCGCTATTCTAATTGAAGCCTCAACTGGAGAAATATTATTTCAGAAAAATGCTTATGAAAAATTACCACCTGCTTCAATGACAAAAATGATGAGTTTACTCCTAATAATGGAAGAGATTGAAAAAGGTAATTTAAAATGGGATGAAATGATAACAGCATCAGATAAAGCAGCAAGTATGGGAGGTAGTCAAATATTCTTAAAAGCAGGCGAGGAAATGAGTGTAACAGATATGCTAAAAGGAATATCAATCGCTTCAGGAAATGATGCTACTGTAGCTATGGCAGAAAGAATATCAGGGACTGAAGAAGAATTTGTAAAACAAATGAATACTAAAGCCAAAGAACTAGGACTTAAAAATACTAACTTTATAAATGCTACAGGATTAGATACAGACAATCACTATTCAAGTGCTTATGATATGGCTCTTATTGCTAAAGAATTAGTAAAGCATGATAAAATACTAGAATTCACATCAACATATGAAGATTACTTAAGAAAAGATACCAAAAACCCTTTTTGGCTTGTTAATACAAATAAAGTCGTGTACTAAAACTGCTATAGTGAAAAATTACTATAGTATTTTTTATTTATAAATAAGGGTTTTATCAAAAACTAACATACAAAATAAATTTGTTTGTAAGTGAATATTACTATAGTGTTTTGGAATATTTGAATAACATAATCGTATAATTAGATGAATGAGTTAGAAAAAAGGAGGTCCGATAATGACTTGTTTATCTAAAAACATTAGTTTAGAGATTATGAAGTTTTTCTTAAATACTAGTGTTCCAAAAATTTTAAGTGAAAGGAAAGGTATTACTTCTAATTAGAAAGGAGTGATATTAACTTATGCAGACAGCAATTTACCTAAGAGTATCTACTGAAGAACAAGCGACCGTTGGATTTAGTATTCACGCTCAAAAAGATAAACTAACTAAATATGCTGAAAGTAATGATTGGGAAATTGTAGATTACTATGTTGATGATGGTATAAGTGGTAAAAATTTAACTGATAGGAAAGAAGTATCAAGACTAATTGAGGATGTAAAGAAAGGAAAAATAAATAATGTTTTAATATACAAACTAGATAGACTTACTAGAAGTGTTAAAGACCTTATTTATTTAATAGAATTATTTGATAGTCATAATTGTACTTTTAACTCTCAAACAGAGAAAATAGATACTTCAAATGCTGTTGGAAGAATGTTTGTTAAGATTATTGGAATATTTGCAGAATTTGAAAGAGAAAATTTAGCAGAAAGAGTTACTTTTGGATATGAACAAAAAACTAAAGAAGGTAATTATACTAATTGTAATGGTGTTTTTGGTTATGATTATTTAGCGGGTATTGGAAAACTTAAAGTTAATAAAAATGAAGCAATTTATGTTAAGAAAATATTTAATTGGTATTTAGATGGTGAATCAATGGTTAAAATTGCTAAAAAGTTAAAAGACTTAAATGTACCAACAAAAAGAGGAGGACATTGGAATCAGTCAACTATTTATTCAATACTTACTAATCCTCTTTATATTGGAAATGTAAGGTATGGAGTAGGAAGAAAGAACGGCTTTGAAGTAAGTGGCAAAAATATAACACCTATTATTAATGATGACTTATTTAATAGTGTTAGCAATTTGATGAAAAAAAGAAAGAAATTTCATAACAAGAAATACTCTTCTGATGATACCTATTATTTTAGAGTCTTAAGATGTGGTTTATGTGGTGGCAAATATCATGCTAGACAACAACTTCAAAGTGGTAAAAAGTATATTACTTATCAGTGTAATGGACATAACAATAATAGTTGTAATGCTCCAGGATTTTCTCATCTTAAAATAGAAAATGCATTTATTAATTATTTAGAAAATATTAAAGATTTAGAATTTGATAAAAGTATTTTAAAGAAAGAAAAAAAGATAATAGAAAACAATGATACTTTAGATTTACAAGAGCAAACCCGCAAATTAAATAAAAAGAAAAAAGATATGACAGAATTATTTAGTACTGATGAAATTGATTACGATACTTTTAAAGAAGTAAAAAGTGTAATTGATTCTAAATTAGAAGTGTTAAATAATGAGTTAGATAAAATTAATAAATATTCAAATGAAGAAGATCTAACTAATGAAGAGGTTATTAAAGAAGTTATAGTTAATTTAAAAAATAATTTTATTCATTTAAACAATCATGAAAAGAAAATGTTTCTAGAAAGATTTGTTAAAGAAATAAAAGTAAGAAAAGAAGGCAATGATGTAATAATTGATGAAGTAATATTTTAAATGGTTCACTTAGATGTGAGCCTTTTTATATGGAATAGTTTTAATTTAGAAAGGTGGATGATTTAATGGAAAAAATTAAAGGAAGTGTTTATTATAGATAAATATGTTTTGGTATATGCCTATGTACCAGACTAGAAGGGATTTATCTTATTTAGATAAATTAATTTATATAAGAATAGTAGGTTTTTGTAGGAATGATAAATACAATAATACTTGTTTTGCTAGTAATGGTTATTTTGCTAATTTATTTGGAGTTAAGCCAAAAGCAATATCTGTTACAATAAAAAAGTTAAAAGATTTAGATTTAATAAATGTTAAATATTATAGAAATGAAAATCTAGTTAAACAAAGAAGTATTACTCTGACAAGCAATGTATGGAATCAAATAAGTAATAACGAAGTAGTAAATAAAGAAGAAGAGATTACTTATATGAAGGAATATAATAATAAGATAAATAATAATAAAGAAATATTTAATAAAATTATATCTTATGATACAGATGGTGTTATGTTATGGGATGGTAAAAGATGTGAATCAGTAGAACCTACTGAAGAAGAAAGAAAAGAAATGGAAGATTTATTAAGTGAATTTAGAAATGACGATGATTTGACAAATGAATAAACAAATATTAAAATTAAATAAAGAATAGAAAGTGCTAGTACAGACTTTTATGTTTTGTATTAGCACTTTTTTCTTTGATGGAAGAGAGGGGTTCGTAAAAATATAATATGTCGAAGTCCATCCATAGTTTTTATTAGTATGGTAGTAAGTTGGATTATTTTATGGATTGAATTTTACTAGGAAAATAAAGGATAAAAAAAGAGTTATGGATGAATTCTTCCATAATTTATGGTTGATTTTGCAGGTGCAAAATAAGATTTGATAGCATTGTTTGTCCTTTATTTATGGAAAATAAATAAGAATATGCTATCAATTCCTTTATCCTGCTTTAAAAATAATCCTAAAAAATAAAAAGAAAAGGTGATGTGTATCGGGTTATTCCCTAAAAGAAAGGAAAATTATTATTGTTAAAAATTAGATTAAATATATTACGTAAGGAGTTATTTATAGTTTAAGATAGGAGATTAGTTTGAGAGAAGAAACTATCTTAAATTACCAAAACTTAGTATATAAAATATTATCTCATTATAGAAATTTGTATAATTATAATAGAGACTTCGAAGAAGATTACTTTCATGATGGTATGGTAGCTTTAATACAAGCATATGATACATATAAAGATGATAATAATGTTAAATTTATAACATATGCATCAAGATGTATTCACAATAAGTATAAAGATATATTTAAAAAGAAATCTTTTAATGAAGAACCATTAGATTTACAAATAAAAGATGATTTATACTTGCTTGATATTATTCCATCAAAAGAAGAAAAGATCCTGGATATGTTAATAAAAAAAGAAACAAAAGAAGAATTAGAAGATTCATTAAATAATTTAAGTAATGATGATAGCTTTATTATATGCAGTTTATATGGTATTAAAACTAAAAGAATAACTCAAAAAAACTTAGCAAAGATATTTAATTGTACTCAAAGTTGTATTGCCAAAAAACATAATAAAATATTAAATCTAATTAAAGAGAGTCTGAAATACTAAAATCAGATTCTTTTAATTATACAATACTATCAAAATTAAAGTACAATACTATCAAAATTAAAGTAAATTATTGACTATTTTAATAAAATAATGTAGAATAAAGAGCAAATTTGGGGTGGCGATTGCCAACAAACTTAGGAGAGTACAGTATGAGAATAGGGATAAAAGGCAATCGATTGCTTTTTGTCCCCTTTTTTGGTTGAGGTGTATATGAAAATTTATAAAGTCATTAGTATTGATGTAGAAAAAATATGGGGTGCTAAAAAAATAAATAAAAAAGTAATAGGTGAGGTAATTAAATTTGAAGTAAATAATCAACAGTCAAACTATATTGAAGATGATAATAAAAACATTTATAGTTTATATCAACTATATATTGGTCCTCAAAAAGAAGAGTTTTTTGGGAAAAAATATTTAAGAAGAAAGCAATTTTCTTTCTTAATTAAATATATATATTCTTCAAAAAAACTTTCATTACAGGTTCATCCTAAAAGTAAAAAAGAAACATGGCTATTTTTAAAACATAATTCTAAAATATTATTAGGTTTAAATAAAAGTATTAAGAAAAGGAATTTAAATTTAGATACTATATTATCTAACTCTAATATAATTACTTGTAATAAATATGATTTTGCAGTTGTTAATCCAGGTACTATACATTCGATATTAGAAAATAATGTTGTATGTGAGGTTCAAAATAATTATGACGTAACTTATAGATATTTTGATTGGGATAATAATAGGGAATTAACTCAAAAAGAGTTTGTTGAAAACGCACGTTTTAGCAAGTTCAAAATGAGAAAAAATATATACCATAATTTTAAAAGATTTAAAAGCTCAAATTTCAAAATAAACAAAGTTTGTCTAAAAGGAGAAAAGTATTTCGGTAAAAAAAATTGTTGTCAAATAGTGCTAGTATTGAACGGTAATGGGACTATAAATATAGCAAATAAATCTTTAAAGGTAAAAAAAGACGAAACATATTTTATATTACCATACTCTGACTATACAATTTTTGGTAATTTAGATATATTGATAATTTTCTAATTTAGGAGGTTTTTATGAAAAAGAAAATATTATTTATAACAAAGTTTGTACCTGCACCTGCTTATGGAGGTGGATTAAAAAGAAATTCTGCTTGGATAAAATTTTTGTCAAAGTATTATAAAGTTGATGTTATTGGATATTGGAATAAAGATTTTGGAAATAGTAAAATTAAAGAATTAAAAAAATATACAAATAATATATATGGATATCCTTTTGTTCGAACAAAGAAAACTCTTATGAAAAATACACTAGATAGTTTTATAAGTAAAGAACCAATTATAAATCTGCAATACTATAATAAGGAAATTGCAAATAAAATAAATCAATTATGTACAGATAATCAATATGATTTTGTTTTCTTTGCCGAAATTGCAACAGTACAATACAAAAAGCATATTAATAATATTCCATTCTATTTTGATGATCACAATGTTGAATATGAATTAATTAAAAGAACATCAGAGTACGAAACATTTCCAATGAACATAATGTTGAAAAGAGAATCAAGACTTATGAAAAATGTAGAAATTCAAGCTTTAAGTGAATCTAAAAGCAATTTCTTTGTCAGTGAACGAGATTTGAAAGCTTTTTCTTGTTCAAAAAAAATAAAGAAAAAATCATTTGTTGTAAATAATACCTATGCAAATATGAGAAATGATTTAGCTAAATATAGTAATAGTCCTACTTTAATATTCGTTGGTAGTTTATCTTGGAAACCAAATAAACATGGACTAATACACTTTATTAAGAATATTTATACAAAATTATATTTAAACAACCCATCTATTAAATTTAACATTGTGGGATCAGCTATAAATTCTGATATAAAAGAATACGACGGTAAAATGAATATTAAAATATATGAAAATGCAGAGGAAAAATTAAAAAATAAACTTATTGATGAATCTTGGATTTGTGTAGTTCCTGTATATTTTGGTAGTGGAACAAGAATTAAAATATTGGAATATTGGTCACATAGTAAAACGGTTGTTAGTACCAAATTAGGTGCTGAAGGATTACCAAGTGTTAAAGGGACTTTTATAGTTGATGATGATGCAGAAATAATAAATTCAATACAAAAGTTATTATCAAATCCACCAAGATTAAAAAAACTTGGTGAGCGTAACTATCAAATTTTCAAAGAAAAATACGAGGAGGAAAATGTTTATGGAGATACTTTATATAGCACCGTCTTTACCAAATGATTTTTCAAGAGTAAGAAGTAAAAATATTATTAAAGCTTTAAAAAATAAGGGATGTAATATTACTTTGATATCATTATACTCGTCTAAAAAAGACTTGGTATATTTAGAAGAAACAAAACAAATGGTGGACAAAGTTATTTTATTTAAGCAAACAAAGATTATTTCTTTAATAAATTGCTTTATTGGAATACTTTCTCCGTATACTTTAAGAACCCTATATGTGTACAATAAAAAATTGCATAAATATTTAAAAAAATCAAAAACAGATTATGATATGATTTATGTTAAAAGATTAAGAATGGCACAGTATGGTAAATACTTTGATAAATCTAAAGTATATATTGATATTACTGATAGTCTAACAAAGTATTATGATAGGATAAGAAAGCAAAGTAAAGGCATAAAAAAGATAATAAGTGAAGAGGAATATATAAAACACAAAATTTATGAAACCTCAATTATTAAGAAATATAATACAATTATTTGTTCAGAAGAAGATAAAAAATATCTTATAGATAAATGGAATATTGATTTGAATAATATGGTAGTAATAAATAATTCAATAGATACTGAAAAATGGATAAATGAAAATGTATCACCTAAGGCAAAAAATAAGAGAACTAAAATTGTTTTTTCGGGAATGATGGATTATGAACCAAATATTCTTGCAGTCCACTATATCGTTGAGAAAATAATGCCATTACTTGGTTTTAATTATAGTGTGTCTTTTGTAGGAAAAAACTGTTCAGAAGAACTAAAAAGTTTAGAATCAAATAATGTTCATTTCGTTGGTTATGTTGACGACATGAAAAAAGAACTTCAAAAATATGATATGTATATATGTCCTATTATAGCAGGTTCAGGTGTTAAAAATAAAATTTTACAGGCAGCAAGTGTAGGATTACCAATTGTATCAAATAGCTTAGGAATTGAAGGTGTAGAAGAAGACATAAAGAAGTTTGTATTCTTAGGAAATACTCCTGAGGAACTGGCTAGGCAAATAGAACAAATAAATAAATTAGATACACATTCATTAAAAAATATAATTATGAATCAACAAAAATTCATTATAGAAAAATACGACATAAATGTAGCTATAGAAAAGTTGGTGAAAAAATAATGAAGAGAATTATTACTGTATATCACGGAATTGGCAATTCAGATAAATTTATGGAAGTTCCAATGAATATGTTCTTAATGCAATTAAAGTATTTAAAAAGAAAAAAATTCAACTTTTGCCATTTTGACGAATTTATAAATGCTACAACTGGAAATAATATTATGATTATGTTTGATGACGGTTTAAAATCAATAAAACCTGCTATAGAATATTTAGAACAAAATTCTATAAAATATTCTTTAGCTATCATAGAAGACAATATTGGTAAAAAAGGATTTTTGACAGAGCCAGAACTAAAAAGATTAAAGTATGCACAGTTCTACTTTCATACAAAAAGTCATTTGGATCTATCGACTTTATCAACTTTGGTATTAAAAAAGGAATTGACTGTTACTAAATCTTATATATCAAAGAAAATTTTGGTTTATCCAATGGGAAAATATAATAATACTGTGAAAGATGAAATGTCAAATTCTGGTTTTGATTATGGAATGACAGTATTACCTTTTCATGTTAACAAATCATTTAACAAACAGGAAATTCCTAGAATATGTATTAATGGTTATTTAAATTTTAATAAATATAAATTATTCGTTTCAAAATTAGGAAATATTTATTTACATTTAGCTTTTATAAAAAGAAAAATTTTGAATCAGAACTATTTGGATAGGTAGGTGAAAAAATGGTGAATTTAAAAAACTTGAAGTATGGATTTAGTATTAAACAAATTTACAATTATTACTTATACAAAAAGAGTAATAAAAAGGATACAATTTTAAATTATAGACCTATTTGGTTGCTTATTTATGTATCAGATTTATGCAATTTAAGATGCGAAATGTGTCCTCATCATTCTGGAAAAAATAATGACTTTGAGTATCAAAAACAACTTAGCAAAAAATTTATAAGCTTAGATATGCTTGAAAAAATATATAAGAAGTTCCCAGAATCAGTTTTTGTAATGTTGGGTGGTGTAGGTGAGTCACTACTTCATCCACAATTTAAAGAAATAATAAAATTAACATCTAAAAACAAAAAGAAAATAAATATTATTACAAATGGAACTTTATTAAATGATGATTTAATTGAATTTTTAATGAAAGAAAAAATGTTAAATCAAATATCTATAAGTTTAAATGCATCAAACTCAGAAGAATATAGTTCAATATGTAAGGTTAAAAATGTTATATTTGATAAAACAGTATCAAACATAAAAAAACTTGTTGAAGCTAAAAAGAAGTATAAATCAAAAGCAGAAATTGTAGTTAGTGGTGTTTGTAGTCATGAGTTTATGAACAGTAGTTATGAATTTTTAAAGTTTTGTGATAATTTGAATGTAGATAGAATTGATTTACATAGATACATAGATTTTGATATTAAAGACGCATTAACAGATTTAGATGATTTTAATGATAAGATAGATGAGTTATATAATTATGCAAAATCAAATATTCGTACAAAGACAAATTTACCACACAAAATCACCAAAAGTAATTATTGTAAAAATTGTGACTGGTATTTTAAAAATTTATCATTTGATGCTTATGGAAACATGGGAAGTTGTGGAAGAGTTATTAATCCATCTAGTGAATATGGAAATATAAATGATAAGGAAGACATTTGGAATAATGTTTATATGCAACAAATGCGAAAAAGATTTATTAATGATCCTGTAGTAACGAAATACTGCGAAAAGTGTGTTGAAAATCATAAAGGTTAGGTGAAATCAATATGAAAGTATCATATATAATTTCTTCAATAGGAAAATCAAGAAAATTGAATGAATTACTAAATTCTTTAATAAAACATCTTAATGAAAATGAAATAATTCTTATTGATAATAGTGAAAATAAAGCATTGCAGCAATATAAGAAGAATAAAGCAATTCATTATTATCATGAAGAAAAAACAGGATTAAGTAATGCAAGAAACAGAGGTGCGAAGGAAGCTTCTAATGAGTTATTAGTGTTTTTAGATGATGATATAATACCCAAATCTTCGTTTTTCGGAGCTTTAAATAGCTACGCTAACAATAAATCATTGAAAGCAATAGTTGGTGGTAAAATAATTCCAAAGGAAATTCCTAAGTTTTTACCTATCAAATATCAATATATTGCTGGAATGAAAGATTTTGGTGATGATAAAAAAATATTACCAAAATATAAATATTTGGGTGGATGTCTATTAGTTATGACAAAAGAAACTTTCAACAAAGTAAATGGATTCAATAATAATTTCGGTCATGACGGTAGTAAATTAGGTGCTAATGAAGATGTTTTAATACAGGATATAGCACGAAAAAATGGTATTAATATGATATATGATCCTAAATTATATGTTATTCATTACTGGACTGGTAATTATGAAGTTGCTATAAAAAGAATAGAAATTCAAGGAAAGAGTGATTATCTATTAGATAAAAAATATCACAAGATAAGACTTTTCTTAAAACTTATTAAGTATAAATTATTTATAGTGTTGAAGAAAAAAAGCAATGATTTGACGGATATTTATGATATTGTGAGGTATAAGAGCTATGTTAATTATAAAAGAAATAGATAAACTTGATGCTAAAACAAAAGAGGAATGGAAAAAACTATGGCAACAAAATGCTACTCGAAATTATTTCAATTCTTTATGGTGGTTTCAAAATTATATTTCAGTTTATCAAAGTCATCAATATACTATATTAAAAGGTTATAATAATAATTCAATACAATTTATTTTACCTTTAATAAAAATGCCCTTTAAAAATTTGGTAGTTATAGGTGGAAGATATTTAGATAAAGTTTCTTTTCTATATGATGGTGATATAAGAGAAATTATTAAAACTTTAGAGAAATATTGCATAGAAAGTAAAAAAACAATTACTTTATTAGAATGCAATTTTAATATAAATAGTATAAAAGAGCAAAAGTGTATTACAGAATTTGCTTCAGATAATCCATTTGTTTCCTTAAACCAGGATTTAGATTCTGTTATTAAAAGAAAAGAAAAAAGATATATTGAAAGTATATTGAGAAAAAATAACAACTTATCATTTAAAATTATATCTGGAAAGGATGTACAAGATTACATAGATATAATTTTTGACATAGAAAGTAGAAGCAATAAAATAAAAAAGAGTAAAGCTTTATTTGTTGATGAGAAGGCAAGAGAATTATTTAGAAATATTTCTAAAACTGATTATAGTATGCTTTGTATTTTATACTATAATAATATTCCAATAGCTCACATGATTGGATTGATAGCCACTCCTAGTAATTTTATGGCATATCATATGGCATTTGATAAGGAATATAGTCGCTTTCAGCCAGGTAAATTGGTAATATATCATTTGTTAAATTATTTGAAGGATAAAGAATATAATGTTTTTGATTTTTCAAGAGGAAATAGTTTATTAAAAAAACATTTTAGCATAGAAAATTCAAAAAATTACAATATTTATATAAACCCAAATGTTTTTGTAAAAATAAAATTATCGTTTAGAGGATTAGTAAAACAAGCAAAACAACTTGTAAAAAAATTTCTATGTATAATAATTAAACGTAATAATGGAGGTAATCATGCAAAATGCAATAATAATGATAGATAATGAGAAAGATGAATTTAGTGACTTTTTAAATCTTACTTTTACAAAAGTATATGATATGTATACTAAAATATACTTTAATAATTATGAAGATTTAAATATCACAAATAAAGAATTTGACAATTCAATTTTGGTGTTACCATCATCACTAAATGAAAAAAAGAGAGAATTGATAATTACTTCACTAAATTTTGATAAAACAAATGTATATATATATGACATAAATAAGCTTAGTTATATATATACCAACAAAGTTGATAATATTGATGGCGTTATATCAAAATATTTAGCCTATTATTGGATCGATAAAATTCAAATACCAATTGCAATACATTGTAATTTAAAATGTAATAGATGTTATCATTTTTCAAACCTACAAGCCGAAGAAAAATTTTATGATTTAGAACAATACAAAAAAGATATTAATAATATTAATAAATTAGGTTTTAAAATATTTGAGTTTAGATTTTTAGGTGGAGAACCTTTGTTGTGTGATGACATTTTAGACTATATTAAATATACAAAACAAATATATCCATATTCAAACATGAAAATAATAACAAATGGAATATTATTATTATCAAAATCAGAAGAATTTTTAAAAGAGTTATCAAGGTTAAATATTTCAATTTCAATTTCATTATATCCACCAATGATGAAGAGAAGAAATGAGGTTGAATCAAGACTTATGAAAAATGGTGTAAGTTATGAAATATTTAGACTAGGTGATAGATTTAATAAAATTTTAAATGAGAATGAATCAACAGACTTTGAAGATGTGGCAAAGGAATGTGAAAAATGTATTATTATATATAATGGTGTTATAAGTAGATGTGCACCATCAATCTTTATTAATATTTTTAATAATAAATTTCAATACAATTATCCAGAAACAAATAAAGAAATAACATCTTTTAAAAGCAGAAAATTAGTTCTTAAATATATAGATAGACCTGTTGAGTTGTGTAAATATTGCTCTGGAGATTCAAATCCAGTATCATTCAAGTGGAAATCAACGCCAAAAGAAATATCACCAAATGATTATATAAGATAATAGTAAGGAGATGACAATATGCAAGAAATAGGATTTTTATTTGGGGCTGCTTCGGGTATAGGCAAAGCAACATACCAAAAGATAAGGAATACTTATCCTGAATTAAAGTTAATAATATTGGATAAATCACCAGTTGATTTATTGAATAAAAAAGATGAATTTTATCAGTTAGATTTAAGTGATTTTGAAAATGCAAAAAAGTTTATTAAGTTAAAAATTAATAATCAAAAATTGGTGGTTAAATTTATTATTAATACAATAGGATATCAAGAAAATGTTACTATTGATAATATTGATTATATGCAATGGGATAAGATGTATAATGCTACTGTGAAGTCGATATTTTTTATAGAAAGAGAAATAATTAAATTAATGAAATTAACTCCAATAAATAATCAGTCAATTGTTAATGTTACCTCAATTCATACTGAAATAATTAGAGATATAGTTCATTATTCTTCATCAAAATCAGCCATTAAAATGATTTCAAAGGAATTGGCTTATCAATTAGCATCTTGTAATATAAGGGTCAATTGTGTTGAACCTGGTTCTATTGATACACCTTTACTAAGAAAAGATTTAAATAATAATGAATTGATAAATGAAGCTGCAATGAATATTCCCATGAAAAGACATGGAAAACCAGATGAAGTTGCTGATTTGATACTATTTTTAATATCTGATCATGCAAAATATATTACTGGTGAGAGTATAGTGATTGATGGTGGATTATCACTTATAATATAGGAGGACAATATGAAAGAATCATTTTATAATATAAAATTCCAACACAATGGTTTGAATTTTATATACAATACTAAGAATTCGAAACTAATTACATTTGACAACTATGATAATTTGTTTGCTAATCATTATTCTGACTTGGTATCAAATGGTTTTCTTGTTGCTGATGATTTTAATGAATTTGAAGAAGTTGTTAATAAACGAAGTGAATATTTATCAAAAGAAAAAGATTATAAACGTTTTACTATTTTACCAACTACTAAATGTAATGCTAATTGCTCTTTTTGTTATGAAAATGATTCACCAAGATATGATATGAGTGATGAGGTTGTTGAACAAACAATAAATTTCATTAAGCAAGAAAGCCAAGAAAAAAAGAAAATAAGAGTATATTGGTTTGGAGGAGAACCATTAGTTCGTAGAGATATTATTGATAAAATATCTAAAAGTTTGATTGAGTTCAGTAATGAGAATGGCATAAGTTATCAAGCAAGTATAGCAACTAATTTGTCACTGCTTGATAAAGATGACATTGAGTATGCAATAGAAAATTGGCATTTAAATAAAATAGAGTTTGCTTTTGATGGTAATAAAGAACAACACAATAAAAGTAAGGACTATAAAATAAAGAATTTTGATGCCTTTCAGCATAATTTGGATATGATTGATTGCTTGTTAAATAAAAATATAATCGTGCAAATAAGATTTAATATAACAAAGGAAAATTTTAATGATGCAATGTTGTTAGTTCAAGAAATACTAAAAAAACATCATGGTAATAAAAATCTTCTATTATATTTAGGAGTTGTTTTTAAAACACCTAAAAATCAAAATTTAACAAAAGAAGAACTTATAGAAATGCGACAAATAGGAAATTATTCAATTGAATTTTTCAAATTATTAAAGAAATATAATCATATTCAAGGTGTTAATGGACTCCCTTTAACATATAAAAAGAACAATTGTTATGCTTCTAATGATGATTCACTTGTAATTGGACCTGCTGGTATAATTACAAAATGTCAAATGTGTCCAGATGATGAATTAAATAAAATTGGAGATATTTATAGTGGAATTGACTTTTCTAGTAAAAATTATAATATTTGGTGTAATACATTATATTTTGACAAATGTCAAAAATGCAAATTGTATCCAATGTGTTTATCTGGATGCATTGGGCAAAAGTATATATATAACGAAAATACCTGTTGTAAAGAGAGATTTTATTTAGATGAACTTTTGAAAACAGCTGTTGATATGTTAGATGAAGATAAACAATTGATAAAAAACAGAGTATTATCTTTAAAAAGGTGAAGAATATGAAGAATACAACCATCGGCATGAATTTTTGCTGGAATCCATCAGATTCCAATGCTTTAGAAAAATATGTTGATTATATAGATTGGTGTGATAAACACAAGATAAAAATTATAAGAATTATTTTTAGTAAATGGGGATTAAATTGTATTTATAATAAAAAAGATGTAATAACACTAAAACATATTGTTCATTATGCCTCAACAAAAAATATTAATATAATAATATCTTTGCTAAATTTCACTGATTTTAATAAAATCAATTATTTAGATATTAATGATAAAAACTTTTCATGGAATTTTAATAAATATCAACCCATTGATAAAAAAGTATCATCATTTTTTAAAAAAATTAATAATGTTCTAGTTGAAGATATAAATTATGTGCTAGATAGTATTATTGAATATAATAATATAAAGTTTATTGAAATAATGAATGAAATAGATCAGGTTAATTGTAATGATAAAGTTTTAATAAATTGGTGTAATAAGTTAATTAACATATTATCAAAAAAATATCAGAAATATATTTTTACATGTAGTATTTCAAACTACCAAAAATATGATTTGTATAGAAAAAAGTTAAATTGTTACGTGGATCTTCATTTTTATAGTTTTCCAAGCGAAAGTGCATTTAAAAATTTACAATACGCAATGAAAGCTTATAAAGAAATTTTATATTTTGGTGAATATGCAAAAAACTCTGATTATTCATATATAGATGATTATGGTAGCAAATTATATTTTACTTCAGGATTATGGGGTTCATACTTTTTAAAACTGACTTATTCAGCAATGAGTTGGTGGTGGGATGATATAATTATAAATTCTGATTACGAAAGAATTATTGATTTTTACAACAGAAATAATCTTAACTTTCAATTTGATGGGTTTGAAGAAATGTCAACAGAAGAATTAGGTATAGAATATAACAACAATAGTACAAATAAGCATACTCACGAAATCAATAAAATAATTGAAAGAATAATAAATTTATTAAAGCATCCACTATTTATATTTAATGAACTAAAAAACATAAGGAAATTTTTATCTAGAAAATTAAAAAAAGAAAAAAGTTTGAAGGTTTATAAAATTTGGTCAAAATCTAAAAAAATTTTTTATATTGAATGTAACGAAGAATGTATTATTGATTTAAAAAATCTATTGTTAAATAAGAGATTTTATGTATACGATTTGATAAAATGTACTAAAAAAATCATTAATATCAGAGAAAAATCAAAAATAAATGTATATGGTTGTTATATTTTAGAAGAAAAATAAAAAAAACACAAACTTGTGGTATAATATATCAACGAAAAAGGAGTGATTTATATGGTGATTTTTAAAGCTAATAATTTAAAAAAGTCTTATGGTGCTGATGTAATATTTGATAATGTAAGTTTTGATTTAAAAGAAGGAGAAGTTGTTGGACTTTTAGGCAGAAATGGGACAGGCAAATCTACTTTATTAAAAATATTAAAAGGATTAGAAACACCAGATTCTGGAAATATTCAATTTTTTAAAAAATGTTCAATGGGCTATTTGGAACAAATTCCTGAATATCCTAATATGACTGTTCAAGATGTTTTGTATTTACCATTTGAAAAAGTTATGTCAATTGAAAAAGATATGAGAGCAATAGAAGGACTATTAGCAACCTCATTAAATGAAAATGATATGAATAAACTATTGGAAAAGTATGGAAGATTACAGGAAGCGTTTGATAAAAATAATGGCTATTCAATTAGCAGTAAAGTTGAAAAGATAAAAAATGGTTTGAATATAACTGAAGATTTGTCAAATTCTATCTTTGATAAATGTAGTGGTGGCGAAAAGACTAGAGTGCTTGTTGCAAAAATGTTGTTAGAAGAACCAGAAATATTATTGTTGGACGAACCTACTAATAACTTAGATATTAAAACATTGGAATGGTTAGAAGATTATATAAAACAGTATAAAGGAAGTGTGTTAGTTGTATCACACGATAGATACTTCTTGGATCATGTAATAGGCAGAGTGCTTGAATTAGATACGGATGGAATAGAAGAATATGATGGTAACTATTCTAAGTATATACAAGATAAAGAGCAAAGGTTTTTAGAAAGATATAAAGCTTATGAAAATAATCAATACATAACACACAGAATGGAAATGCAAGTAAGACGTTTAAAATCAATGAATTCACAAATTTTGAGAGGTGTTGCAAATAAAATTGAAAACAGATTAAATAAAATGGAAAAAATAGACAAACCAATTTTTGAGAAAAAAAGTATGAGAATGAATGAATTTTCTGGAAGTCGTTCAGGAGCAACACTTTTAGAAGCTGTTGGAATTGCAAAATCTTTTGAACAAAAAGAATTATTTTCTGATATAGATTTAACTATTGAAAAGGGAGACAGAATTGGAATAATTGGAGAAAATGGTTCTGGTAAGACTATGTTATTAAAAATTTTATTAGGTCAAGAAATGCCTGATGATGGAATAATTGAAATTTCATCAACTGCAAAAATTGGATATTTGACACAAGATACATCTTTTGAAGATGAAGAAAAAACGATATTAGAAACATTTATTCAGTCATTCGATAGTATGAATCAAGGTGAAGCACGAAATAAATTAGCATCAATGTTGTTCACTAGTGATGATGTTTATAAAAAAATAAAAGTATTATCAGGTGGTGAAAAAATAAGGCTAAAACTATGTATTTTGATGAATCAAAACCTTAATTTACTTGTTTTAGATGAGCCAACAAATCATTTGGATTTAAATTCCAGAGAAGTTTTAGAAGAAAACTTAATGAATTATTCAGGAACTTTATTATTTGTATCACATGATAGATATTTCTTAGAAAAAATGACAAATAAAATTTGGAATTTAGAAAATAAACAAATGGAAGTTTTTTCTGGAAATTACGACGAATATATAGATAGAAAAAAAACGCAGTAATAGAGGAAACATCTCCCATTTTAAGAAAAACTAGAAAATAGGTGATACAATGATAATAATGAAAGATCATCAAAGAGTACATAATTTTCCTAAAGAAAATTTGTGTATAGTAACAGATTTTGATAAAACAATTACTAGCAATGATAGTGTTAGTTCAATTGGTGTTTTTTCAAATTTCTTTCCAAAGCAGTATGCAGAGGAAAAGTCAAAAATTATGGAACAAGAAGAAAAAATATTTTTATCAAATGATATTTTCAATGTGCAAAAAGAGCAATTGCTTCATTCTATTTGGATTAAAAAATTAAAACTATTAAAAGAATTTTTAAACAACTATAAAGTTATTAATGATATAGTATCATCTAATCAGTTTATTTTTAGAGATGATGCAATAGAAACTATAAATTATCTTCAAAGAAAATACCAAGTTATTATAAATTCGTCTGGTTTTGGTAATTTGATTATAGAATTATTGAAAAAGGAAGGATGCCATTTTGATAACCTTGTTGTTTTTTCAAATTTTATTCAAAATGGTATGATAGATTTTTCTAAAATGATTGATCCATATAGAAAATATAATACTGAATATATAAAATATATAAATAATTATAAGAACTTTGTTTTATTAGGAGATTCTTTAACTGATTTAAGTATGCTCCCATTAGATTTGAACAAAATATCTGTAGGATTTTTAGATTGCGAATATGATACTTATCTTAAAGATTTTACAAGTGATTTTGATATTGTAGCAACTGAGAATGAGCCTTATAGTTCTCCAGTTAAAAAACTAAGTTTATAAGAGGTGAGTATATGGAAGTTATAATTTTATCAGGTGGTTTGGGTACTAGATTGAATGGTGTAATAAAAAACATCCCTAAAGTAATGGCACCTATTAATGATAAACCATTTTTAGAATATGTATTAAATGATTTAAACGAACAAAAAGTAAACAAAGTTATTCTTGCTACTGGTTATAAAAAGGAATATATCAAAGATTATTTTGGAAATAAATATAAAAATATTATAATTGAGTATTCAGAGGAAGAACAACCTTTAGGTACAGGAGGAGCAATATTAAAAGCATTAACAAAAGTTACAAATAATAATGTTATCATAATGAATGGTGATATTTATACGAAACTTAACTTTGCTGATTTATATAAAAGTCATTTAAACAGTGGTGCTGATGTTACTTTATCTTTAAAAATGATGGAAAATTTCGAAAGATATGGATCGGTTACATTGAACAACAATAGAATAACCGATTTTAATGAAAAGAAATTTGTTTCTAAAGGCTACATGAGTGTTGGATGCTATGTATTTAATCGTAATGTTTTAGCTGATTTTAAAAAAAATACAAATTTTTCAATAGAAAACGATTTCTTTACGAAATATGTTAAAGTAATGAATTTTATGCCTTATTTTTATCATGATGTTTTTATTGATATTGGTATCCCTGAAGATTATGAACTAATAAAAAAGGTAATAAATTATGAATAAATTCAATATTCTTATACTATTTTTTATAATATATTTTATATTAATTACAATGGATATTTTTCAACCTAAGAAATACAACTTAATAGAAATTATTAAAAGAGTTTTAATTTTCAGCATTTGTTTTTTATTTTTTCTAATATTTAAATTAATTGATTTTAATGATGTAATACTACTATCGATTGTTTTTGTTATTTTAAATTTAATTGAATTTATTGCTAGAAAAATATATTACAATAAGTTACCTAGTAAAAGTATTTGTTATATATCATTGTGTAAAAGTAATATTGAAGATGCTGATATTATAGATTTTTGTAATAATTATCATATAAAAATAGAATCTATAAAAAAGTATAATAAACTTATCGACGTAAAAAGTTTAAAAAAATATGATATTCTAATTATTAATTCAGATGCACATCAAAAATTTTTGCTTGATCTATCAATCTTAGCATCAGATGTTGAAGTATATTTAAAATTAACAGATGAAATTATACCTATTTCAAATAATAAAATCATTGTTTTAAAAGATATACCATTTGTTAAAATTAATAAATTGCAAATTGATGGTTTAAATAAGTTGCTGAAAAGAGTGTTTGACATATTTTTTTCAATTATAGCAATGGTTATTTTATTTCCAATAATTTTGTTGGTTTCAATATTGGTAAAAATCGATTCATACGGTCCAATATTTTATTCACAAGAAAGAGAAACTATTTATAACAAACAGTTTAAATTATATAAATTTAGAAGTATGTATGTAAATGCAGAAAAAGATGGCATTCCATTAGTTGCATCTCCTAACGATACTAGAATAACAAAAGTTGGTAGATTTATTAGAAAGTTCAAAATTGACGAAATACCACAACTTTATAATGTATTAAAAGGTGAGATGTCAATCGTTGGACCAAGACCTGAAAGAACCTATTTTATTGATAAATATAAAAAGGAGTATCAATTATATAATTTGCGACACAATGTTAAAGCTGGAATAACTGGATTATCACATGTATATGGTAATTATTATACAGAACCAAAGTATAGATACTTATATGATTTATATTACATTTCTAATTATTCTTTGCTGTTGGATATTAAAATTATTTTTAAAACTTTTTTTGTAATATTACATTTAAAATAAAAATATGATATAATTTAATAGAAAGATAGGTGACACTTATGGACACATATTTAAAAAAAATAGTAGATGATAATGATAAAATTTTCAATGATATTAAAAATATATCTAAAATAAACGTTGGATTTACAAACTCTGTATATTCTGCTGATGATAAATATATTATTAAGATCTGTAACAATAAAGAAAATGAAGCAAATTTTGAAAACGAAATTGAGTTTTATAAAAGTAATGCTGGTAATAAATATATTCCAAAAATGTATTCGTTTTATATTTCAACTTCTAATGATGATTTTTCTTATGAGATAATAGAAAAAATTAATGGTAAATCACTATATTTTGTTTGGCATGAGCTTGATGAAGATAAAAGAAAAGAAATAGTAAAAGAAATAGTAAATATGATGAAATCATTTCATTCTATAAAGGGTGAATCTTATGATTGGGCATTGTATATAAAAGAAAAATTAGAACGAAACTTCAATAAATGTTTTGATCTTAATCTATTTTCGCAAACTGAAAAAGATATGGCTGAACAAATATTAAAAAATATAAGTGATTATTTGAAGAGTAGTGATTTTAGATTAGTTCATTCTGATATTCATTTTGATAATATTATTTATTGTAACGATGGTCAAATAAAAATAATTGATTTTGAAACATCATTATATGCTCCAATTGACTATGAATTAGATATATTTTTAAGAATGTGTAATAATCCTTTAAAGTATGCTAGTGAAGAAGCTGAGAATTTGGTCAAAATAGAAGATTATCAAAATATAGAAAAATACTTTAAAGAATTTTATCCTGAAATATATAATGTTGATAACTTTGAAATCAGACATGAAATCTATAATTTAGAAGCAAATTTAAGATTGTTACCAAGATTTTCAGAAAATAATGATTTAAAAAAAATAGTTATTGAAATAATGATTTCATTAAAAAAAATGTTGAATAAATGATATGTTCAACATTTTTTTATTTTGACAAAAGCAGGAGATGTTGTTGATAAATTGTTTAAATGCCCTAACGTTCCATCAGCATATTTTTTATATAAACTTAAACAATTACTTTCAAGATTTGTTACAACAGCTAAATCTTCACTTATATCTATATCTCTGGGATTTAATCCAAATGAAGGAATTGTTTGAATAAATTTAGGCACGATTTGCGATGTTGAAAATATTTTTATTTCATTTGAACCTCTAACTGTTGCATATAGCATTTCTGAAGATTTATCATATTTTATTGCACACCCAGTACATTCATTATTTGATAGTCTTTGTACATCAATTACTTTAAACAAGTTATCACTGTACTCCAATGTTATAATTAGCGGTTTAGATTCACTTATTAGATAAAAATATTTATTATCCCGATTGATTAAGTGTCTTGGCTGTACGTCATTTTTAAAAGCTATAGAAGTGATTAATCTCTTTTTTTCTTCTAAATTTAATGTGTAAATTTTACTAGCACCCTTATCCACAATATGAAGATTATCTTCGCTAAACAAAGAACAATGAATCAAAGAATTTCTATAGAAGGTAAGGACTTGCTTTAAGGACAGATTATCTGTTTTATCCAAAGAAAACAGTGATAAGTTTCCAGAATCATAATTACTTGCTGAAACTATTCTTTTTTTCTCATTATAAGTAATGTGGCAAGGATTTAATCCAAATGAATTAAAACTAGTAATGATGTTTGGATTATCTTTGTTATCTAATCTAAAAACAACAATCTTTCCATTAGGATTGTTTTTTGTTCCTTTTGTTTCTACTGTTGATAAAACTAAATTATTGCTATCACAATACAAATATGAGTTGTAATTTGATGCAATATTGCTTTTATCATTAATTATACCAAAATTATTGTTTAATGTAATAATGTGAAACCCACTATTTGAACTAAAATTTCCAACATATAATTTATACATTTTCTCACCTTTGGTTAATTATTATAAAACAATTACGCTCCAAAATCAAATAATTTTATAGCTTTATTTAAAAGTAAAATCAAAAAAAGTTATAACTATTGTTAATTATATAATTTCATGGTATCATTTCATCAAGAAGTGATATCTTTTTACTATAGTATTATTCACATACAAATAAACTAGTAAGATTTTACGACGGAGTAGATGGGCTTAAAACAGGATACACCAAAGAAGCAGGATATTGCCTAACCGCCACTGCTAAAAAGGAAAACATGAGAATAATTGCCGTAGTAATGGGAGAACCCGACAGCAAAACAAGAAACAAAGAAGTAAGCGAAATGTTAGATTATGCCTTTGCCCAGTACAAAATAGATAATCTACTAAATGAGAATTCATCTTTAGGAAAATACGAAGTTACAAAATCCAAAGAAAAATACATAAAAGTAGTTCCTAAAGAAGATGTCACAATATTAAGGAAAAAAAGCGAAAAAAGCGGTAATGCTGTATACGAAGTAAAACTAAATGAACTAAAAGCTCCAATAAAAAAAGGTGATAATATAGGAAAACTAAACATTAAAGAAAACGGAAAAACAATTAGAACAATAAACCTAACTACCAGTAAAAATATTCAAAAAGCAAATATATTTCAGTTATATATAAGATATCTTAAAGAAATATTTACAGGGGCTATTACCATTTAAAAACCTATAAAGTAGGTTTTTTTGTACACATTATAGGTAACATTTTACACTATTTTTTCTTTTCTAATATTGATTTGTTCAAATTAATATGATATTGTATTTTAAAGGAAGTGATAGATAATTATGAACCAAGAAAAAACAGGAAAATTTATAAGAGAACTTAGAAAAAAGAATAATCTATCTCAATCACAGTTAGCCGATATCTTAGGAGTAACCTATCAAGCAGTAAGTAAATGGGAAAATGGTAAAAATCTTCCAGATATGGCTACTATGAAACAAATAAGCAAAACATTTGACGTAAATATCGAAGAAATAATAAACGGGGAATTAAAACAAAAGAAAAAAAAGAAATTACTACTAATCATCCCACTATTATTAGTAATAATCATAATAATTATAATTTTAAATACCAAAAGCGAAAACTTTGAATTTAATGAACTAAGCACTACCAGCCATACTTTTTCAATATCAGGCTCAGTCGCCCAACTAAATAATAGAACATCGCTAATTATAAATAAAGTTTATTATAACGAAACAGAAGATGAAACAACATATAAGAACTTATCATGTAAACTATACGAAGAAAAAGGAAACACAAAAAAAGAAATAAGCTCATGTGAAAACGGAAAAAACAAAACTCTAAAAGAATATCTAGAAAAGGTAAAAATTAAAATGGATCATTATTCAGAAAGTTGTAAAATGTTTACCTCATCAAAAATGTATATAGAAATAAACGCCAAAGACAATAATAAAAAAACAATCACCTACAAAATACCACTAAAAATAAACAAAGATGATTGTCAATAAGGAGTATAAACATGGAAAAATATAAAGAAATAGAAAAAAGCATTATAAAAACATATCGCAAAGAAATATGGAGTAAATTTGTAAAGGCTATAAAGACATATGAATTAATAGAAGAAAACGACAACATCATGGTATGCATAAGCGGAGGAAAAGATTCATTTCTTCTAGCCAAATGCATAGAAGAACTCCAAAAACATAGTAAAATAAAATTTAATGCCCATTATGTTGTCATGAACCCTGGGTATAATGAAAAAAATAAAAAACAAATATTAGATAATGCTAAAACCTTAAACGTAAACATAGAAATGTTTGAAAGTAATATATTTGACATAGTAGATTATATAGATGCAAAAAGCCCATGTTATTTATGTGCAAGAATGAGAAGGGGACACTTATATAATAAAGCTAAAGAATTAGGGTGTAACAAAATCGCCCTAGGTCATCACTTCAACGACGTAATCGAAACAACACTCCTTTCGATGCTATATGGAGCTGAGATAAAAACCATGATGCCAAAACTACATTCAGAAAACTATGAAGGCTTAGAACTAATAAGACCGCTTTACATGGTAAAAGAAGAATCAATAATCTCATGGAAAAATTATAATCATCTTAATTTCATTAACTGTGCTTGTAAAGTAACTGAAAAAAATAGAGAAAATAAAGGAAAAAGAGCCGAAGTAAAAGAATTAATCAAAACCTTAAAAAACAATTACAAAGATATTGATCTAAACATATTTAAAAGCACAAACAACATAAACCTAAACTGCGTTCTTGGAACCAAAAAAGACGGAGAATATAAAAGTTTCTTAGATGACTATAACAAATAAACTGAGATAAACTCTCAGTTTTACTAAAATAATTGCTATTATGATATAACTATAGACTATAAAAGGATTAGTAAAAAAACATTGAAACAAACATAAAAACTATGGTATTATAATAGTATTAAGGAGGGAAAATATGGATATTTACGTACCAGATATATATCAAAAAAGTATATATACAATAGATTACTCTAAATTATACACAAAAGGCATTAGATGCATACTATTCGACCTCGATAACACCCTAGTTTCTCCGCACTCTTTAGATATACCAAACAAAGCCAAAGATTTAATCATCAGCTTAAAACAAAAAGGCTTTAAAGTTATCATCTTCTCCAATAGTCCCAAAAAAAGAGTAAAAAAATATAAAGAATTTTTTGATATTGACAGCATTCATTTCGCATTAAAACCATTTCAAAAAAACTTTAAAAAAGTTACTACAAACTACAACTTAAAAACAAACGAAATCGCCATAATAGGTGACCAACTACTTACCGATATAGTAGGAGGCAATAAATTTGGGATAACAACCATCCTAGTTAACCCTATAAATATAAAAGACACATTCCCAACCTTTATAAATAGAAAAATCGAAAAAAACATAATGGACAAACTACATGAAAAAAACTTATTTAGTAAGGATAGATATTATGAGTAAATGCATAGGCTGTGGTGCACACCTTCAAAATGTTGATAATAAAAAAGAAGGATACATAAAAGACATAACAAAAAAATATTGCGAAAGATGTTTTAGAATAAACCATTACAACGAATATAGTTTCAAAGATAAAGACGGAAGTAACTACCTAAAAGAAATAAACAAAACAAAAGATCTAGTCATATTACTATGTGACTTTTTAAACACCGACTTTTCAAAATTAAAAATAGAAAATCCAATCCTACTAGTACTAGCAAAAAGAGACATTATTCCACGAAACCTAGATGAAACAAAACTAATAAACAAAATAACCCCTAACTTAAACATCGTAGATAAAATAACCATTTGCAGTAAAAATAACTACAATCTAGATTCACTTTATCAAAAAATAAACAAACATAAAAAAAGTCAAAACGTATACATAATCGGTTTCACATCCGCAGGCAAAAGTACCCTAATCAATAAACTTGCCCAAAACTACGGAGAAGGCTCAAACCTAACCACAAGCATATTACCCTCAACAACCCTAGATAAAGTAACCATAAAAATAAATGAAACCTTAAACATAATAGACACCCCAGGCCTTCTTGATAAAGGAAGCTACATCTTAAACAAATCAAAAGGCATCCTAAACCAAATAATGCCAAAAAAAGAAATAAAACCAGTAGTAATACAAGCCAAAATCCCCCAAACCATCATATCATCACTATTTAGAATCGACATACACAAAAACACAAATCTAATATTCTACATGTCAAATAACATAAAAATAGATAGAATTTACAAAAAAACAAACAAACTATCAAACCTAAACCATAAAAATCTAGAAATAAAAAAAGAGCATGACTTAGTCATAAAAGGCGTCGGATTTATAAAATTTACACACGATAGCCAAATAACCCTATACTTACCAAAAGAAGTAGATTATAATATAAGAAAATCCATAATATAAAAGAGTTATAGTGAACTTCATTATAACTTTTTTGAATAAAAAAATATATTAACTAAAACAAAAAAATAAGCACCTTAATATGAAAAAACTAAAGCTTTAAAGCCCCACACTTTACAGTTCTTTTTCTTTGTGATATTATTAATATAATAGGAGAGTGATTATATGTTAGGAACCATCATCGGAATAGAAGAGGATATAGTCTCAGTAAAACTAAACATCGAAGTAGATAAATTTCAAAACTTAGTTAACCTTCATGTCGTAATGGAAGATAATGAAAAAATGCTCGTAGGAGAAATAATTGGCCTAAAAGATGGAGTAGCATCAGTAAAATTACTAGGTCAAATAATAAATAATAAATTCATCTATGGTGTAATCACCAAGCCAGCCTTCTCAAGCTCAGTAAAACTTATATCCAAAGAAAAAATTCCAATGATTATAAGTGTTGATAACTATGATGAAAAAAAGGACATATATATTGGTGAAAGCCCAATATATGAAGGGGTAAGAATAGGATTCAACATAAATGACTTTTTTGCCAACCACTTTGCCGTTTTAGGTTCAACAGGAAGTGGTAAATCATGGGGAACAGCCAACCTAATCCAAAGTATCTTCAGAAAACAAAACACCGTAGCCTATAGAGCCAGCATATTTATATTTGATGCTTATGGAGAATATCATAGTGCCTTTAAAGAAATAAATAAAATAACCCCAGAAATTTCATTCAAAGCTTACACAACAAACACAAAGTTTTCAGATAGTGAAGTATTAAAAATACCATTATGGCTTTTAAGCATTGATGATTTTGCCCTACTATTAAATGCCGAAAAACCAACACAACTTCCAATAATCGAAAAAGCTTTAAAATTAGTATCAGTCTTTGCCAGAGAAGAAAAAGACGTAATAAAACAAAAAAACGATATCATTGCAAGAGCAATATTAGATATATTAGCAAGTGGCAAACCATCATCACAAATACGTGACCAAGTATTTTCCGTCCTTTCAAACTACAAAACAAAAGATTTAAACCTAGAATCAACAATTTATCAACCAGGATATGTAAGAAGTTTAAAACAATGCCTAGTTATAGATGCTTCAGGGAAAATAAGAGAAATGGAGTTATTAACAAAATATATGCAATCATTTTTAGATGATTCAATCGAACTAGTAACTCCAGATGGTTCTTTCAAATATAGTTTAAAAGACCTATCAGACGCTCTAGACTTCGCCCTAATTAGTGAAGGATCACTAAACAGCGAAAAAATCTATGATGAAGCCAACGTATTAAAAGTAAGACTACATGAATTAGTAAATAGTGATTACGCCGAATACTTTAATTGTAAAGAATATATCAGTATAGACGATTACATAAAAGAACTATTATCGGCTGGAAATGGTAGAAAAGCTCAAATAATAAATTTCAACATAAACTATGTTGATGATAGATTTGCCAAAACCATCACCAAAATATATTCAAAACTATTATTTGAATACGCCAAAAATCTAGACAAAAGAGCAAGTCTACCATTTCATATAATCCTAGAAGAAGCACATAGATATGTTCAAAACGATAATGACATTAATTTAATAGGGTACAATATCTTTGATAGAATAACCAAAGAAGGAAGAAAATATGGCGTCGTACTAGGCCTTATTTCCCAAAGACCATCAGACCTATCAGAAACAAGTATTTCACAGTGTTCAAACTTTCTTATTTATAAAATACTTCACCCAAAAGATGTCGAATATATAAGACAAATGGTACCAAACATCACAAACGAAGTAGTAAAACAGCTAAGAGTATTGCAACCAGGAATATGCATAGCCTTTGGAAGTGCCTTTCACGTACCTGTCTTACTAAAACAAGATAAACCAACCCCACCACCATCATCAAGCAGCTGTGACGTTAGTGGAAATTGGTTTATAGATAGAAAATAAAAACATCAGAAATTACCTTCTGGTGTTTATTTTTTTACCCAAAGCCCTATCCAAAAAATTATCAAAATACTCATCATCGCCATCCATAATCTTCAAAAAATAATCATTAAGCAAAGGATTATCAAGTTTTAAAATAACATCATTATATAACTTTTCCAAATCAAGACAACTATCATCAATAAACATCTCTAAATCATAGTCTAAAAGAAGTGATAAAGAGGAAATCATTGTCTTAACATTATCCGTATACCTGGAACTAACATTAACATTAAAAGAATTTCTGGGCTTAACCAAATAACACTCAAAAAACTTAAACTCATCACCCTTAAACCTCATATAATCAAAATCAATAATATAGCCCTTATTTCCACAAATTAAAAAATTATCAGAATGAATATCACCCAAAAAAATACCCCTACTGTGTAAATCCTTAAGTCCTAAATAAACATCCTTAATAGCGCATACCTTATCCAAAAAAGAAAAAGAAGAACCGTCTCTAAACGTTTTAGAACCCTTTATATACTCCATAACATACCCTTTAAACATCTCACCATCAAAAATAGTATCATATATTTTAGGCATATTTGAAATAGGATTATTAATCAAATAATTAATATTTCTTATAATTTCATCTTCAAATAAAATAACCCCATCAAAAATTTTATATAAAAGATTACCAGAAAGAAACATATTCCCATTATTATTATGAGTATCATCTTTCAAAGCAAGCTTTTTATCTAAAGAAAGCATACTAAAATTGACCATAAAAACCTCCAAATAAATATAAAAGAAAAAGCCCTAAGGGCTTTAATAAACATATTGGTGCGGGTGAAGGGACTTGAACCCCCATGCCGTAAGGCGCTAGATCCTAAGTCTAGTGCGTCTACCAATTTCGCCACACCCGCATATAAAAGATGGTGGACCCTGATGGACTCGAACCATCGACCGTCCGGTTATGAGCCGGATGCTCTAACCAACTGAGCTAAGGGTCCGCAACTCAGATGACTTCTATATAATAACACATTAATAAATAATATGCAAGCAAAAAGCCAAAAATTCTAAAAATATTTTAAAGAAGTCAAAGAAAAACACTAAAAAAAGCAATATAATTATAGCATAAGAATAGAATATTAACAAGTAATGTGCTATAATAAAAAACAGAAGAAAGGAAGAAACATATGAAAATATACAACACTTTAACTCATAAAATAGAACCCTTTATTCCTCATAACAAAAACGAAATAACCTTATATACTTGCGGACCTACCGTCTACCACTTTGCTCATATAGGAAACATGCGAAACTATATCTCAGAAGATATATTAGAAAAAACCTTAAAATATCTAGGCTATAATGTAAAAAGATGCATGAACATAACCGACGTTGGTCATTTAACAAGCGATTCCGATAGTGGAGACGATAAAATGCTAAAAGGTGCCAAAAGAGAACACACATCCGTCTTAGACATCGCCCAAAGATATACACAAGCATTTAAACAAGACTGTGAAAAACTAAATATAAAATGGCCAGATATTGTCGTACCTGCCACAAAAGAAATAAACGAATATATAAAAATAATTCAAAAATTATTAGAAAAAAATTACGCCTATAAATCAAATGGTAATATATACTTCGATGTAACAAAACTAAAAGACTATTACGCCTTAACAGGACATAAAGAAGACGAAATGGTAGTAGGAGTAAGAGAAGGCGTCGAAAAAGACGAGAACAAAAAAAATCAATCAGATTTCGTCCTATGGTTTACAAAATCAAAATTTGAAGACCAAGAACTAAAATGGGATAGCCCATTTGGTAAAGGATACCCAGGCTGGCATATAGAATGTACCGGAATTTCCATAAAGCACCTAGGAGAATATCTAGACATCCATTGTGGCGGCGTAGATAATATATTCCCGCACCATACAAATGAAATAGCTCAGTCAGAAAGTTATTTAGGACATAAATGGTGTAACTATTGGTTCCATACCGAGCACCTAAACTTAAAAACAGGAAAAATGAGTAAATCAAAAGGAGAATTCATAACCGTAAAAACCTTAGAAGAAAAAGGATACAACCCATTAATTTTTAGATACATGTGCTTAAACTCACACTATAGAAAACAATTACTATTTTCATATGAAAACCTAGATAACGCCAAAGAAGCTTATAATAAACTAAAACAAAAAGTTCAAGCTCTAAAAGAAGAAGGATCTCTAGAAGAAAAAGGAAACATATATAAAGAAAAATTTAAACAAGCTCTAGAAAATGACCTAAATACCGCGGATGCTATAACCGTTATATATGACGTTCTAAAAGCAGACATCACCCCAAAAACAAAGATACAAATCATCGAAGACATAGATAAGGTTTTAGGCCTAGATTTATTAAAAAAAGAAAAAATAAAAGAAGAAGAAAAAAACTACATAGAAAACCAAATAGCCCTAAGACAAAAAGCCAAAGAAAACAAAGATTATCAAAAAGCCGACGAAATAAGAGAAAACCTAAAACAAAAAGGAATATACATAAAAGATACAAAAGAAGGAACTATCTATGAAATACGCAAATAATAAAAACGGAATCATAATAGTAAATAAACCAAAAGGTATAACCAGCAGAGACGCCGTAAACATCGTTCAAAAAAAACTAAACACCAAAGCAGGACACACAGGAACCCTAGACCCTCTAGCTAGGGGAGTATTAGTAATATGTTTAGGCAAAGCTACCAAACTATCAGAAATAATAACCCATGAAACAAAAGAATATATAGCCGAAGTATTACTAGGAATTCAAACAGACACCCTAGATGTAGAAGGAAAAATATTGAAAAAAGAATCAAAAGACATAACCGAAAAAGAATTAAAAGACGCCCTAAATTACTTTAAAACAAGCTACATGCAAGAAGTTCCCAAATACTCAGCCGTAAAAATAAACGGTAAAAAATTATATGAATATGCCAGAAACAATGAAGAAATTATCCTTCCAAAAAGAAAAGTAACCATTTACGACATAAAACTATTAGACAAAAATAAAAACACCTTCAAATTCTATTGCAAAGTAAGCAAAGGAACGTACATAAGAAGTTTAATTAGAGATATATGTGAATATCTAAATACCATAGGCACCATGAATAATCTAGAAAGAATATCCCAAGGAAAATTCCAAATAAAAGATTCTTGTAGCCTAGAAGAAATAGAAAACGCTAAAATAATAACTATAAAAGATGCCTTAGAAATAAAACAAATAAAAGTAGATGACAAAAGAAAATTTCAAATAATAAATGGTGTCAAACAAAAAGATAACCTAGACAAAGTATTATACATAGACAAAGAAGAAAAACCTCTTGCCATTTACCACAAAATAAATGGTGAATTAAGGATGTGGAAAATATTATATGATAACTCTAGACAAAATAAATAAAAAATCAAAAGACTACCGCATAACCGCAGTATCAAATAGTAAAAATTATGCATTCATAATAGATGGAAGCATCCCGTTAAATAATCAAGACGCAAAATTAAAATGGTACATATCAGACCTAAAATGGGCCCTAAAAAAACATCTATTCTTAAATAACCCAAAAATGGCCCTAGAAAAAGCAACAAAACAAATAGAAAATAAATATAAAAACTACTTCAAAACATTGCCTAAACTAGATATCGCAATCTATAAAAAGGAAAATAATCATCTGCAAATATTCCTAACAAACGGAGCTAAATGCTACATCAAAGAAAAAGAAAGTACATTATTACAAACAAATTATCAAATAACAAAAGATAAAATAATCAAAACCAAAGATAAAAAAGACTTAATAGAACTCTATCAAAAAAAAGAAACACTATACATAGAGAAACCATATGACAAAATAATTTCTATAATACTATGCAACGAAGGATTTTATAACTATAACAAATACCTAGAGCTAAAACCAAACGACTTTTATAAAATAGTCGAAAGAAACGGCGTAAAAAACTGCTATAATCATCTCAAAAGAATCGAAGAAAAAGATAAACAAAAAAAGGAACTACCACGTCTAAATACCAAAGACGATGTAGTAGCTATTTATAAAATGTTACTATAAAAATAGCAAACCACTTGAATTTTAAACCAAATTAGTGTATATTATTAAATGAACTTAATCTTGGATTAAAAGAACTCCATCTTCTAATCTAGGACTAAGCCGTAAAAAAAAGAAAAGGAGGAAACAAAATGGCATTAACAAAAGCTAAAAAAGAAGAAATCGTAAAAAAGTTTTCTCGTAAAGAAGGCGATACCGGTTCAGCCGAAGTACAAATCGCAATCCTTACAGAAGAAATCAATGAGTTAAACGAACATTTAAAAACTCATAAACACGATCATCATTCAAGAAGAGGACTACTAAAAAAAGTAGGACACCGTAAAAGTTTACAAAAATATCTAAAAGAAAAAGATATAACAAGATATCGTGAACTTATCAAAGAACTTGGACTTAGAAAATAATAATAGGCACTCCTTTTTGAGTGCCTTTTATATAGGAGGAAATATGAAAAAAACATTTGAATTAGACTTTAGAGGAAAAAAACTAATAGTAGAAACAGGAGAACTCGCCAAACAAGCAGATGGTGCAGTACTCGTAAGATATGGCGACACCGTAGTCCTATCAACCGTCGTAGTCTCAAAAAACGTAAACATCTTATCAGACTTTTTCCCATTAATGGTTTTATACCAAGAAAAACTATACTCAGTAGGTAAAATACCCGGAGGATTCATAAAAAGAGAAGGAAGACCAACCGAAAACGCCACATTGGCTGCCAGAATGATAGATAGACCCCTAAGACCACTATTTAATGAAGACTTTAAAAATGAAGTACAAATAGTAAACACCATTCTTTCAGTCGATCAAGACAACTCTCCAGAACTAGCCGCCTTATTCGGATCATCTCTAGCCACCTCAATATCAAAAATCCCATTTAATGGACCAGTAGCCGGAGTAAAAGTTGGAAGAGTAGACGGAAAACTAATAATAAATCCTAGTACCACAGAACTAGAAAAATCAGACATCGACCTAACAGTAGCTGGAACCATAGATTCCATAAACATGGTAGAATCAAGTGCCAAACAAGTAAAAGAAGATGACATGCTAGAAGCCTTAATGTTCGGTCACGAAGCCATAAAAGAACTAACCAAATTTCAAAACCAAATAATAAAAGAAATTGGTACAGAAAAAATGGAATATGAAACCTTAGAAATACCAAAAGAATTAGAAGAAAAAGTAAGAAAACTTGCCACCAAAGGAATATATGAAGGCCTAAAAGTAAAAGGTAAACTAGAATCAAAAGAAGCAATTGATAAAGTAAAAGAAAGTGTAATAGAACAAATAAAAGAGCAAAACCCCCTAGAAAAAGATGAACTAAACGAATTAGTAATCAAAATAAAACTAATTCTAGAAAAAATTGAATATGAAGAATTTAGAAAAATAGTCGTAAAAGAACACAAAAGACCAGATGGTAGAAAAATGGACGAAATAAGGCCACTATCAGCAAGCATCGACCTGCTTCCAAGAACCCACGGGTCAGCTCTATTTACAAGAGGACAAACCCAAAGTCTTTCAGTAACCACTCTAGGTGCTTTAGGTGAACACCAAATACTAGATGGACTTGGACTAGAAGATTCAAAAAGATTTATGCTTCACTACAACTTTCCGCAATTTTCAGTCGGAGAAACCGGAAGATATGGTGCTCCAGGAAGAAGAGAAGTAGGACATGGTGCCCTAGGCGAAAAAGCCTTACTTCAAGTAATCCCAGAAGAAGAAGAATTCCCATACACAATCAGAGTAGTATCAGAAATACTAGAAAGTAATGGTTCATCATCACAAGCCAGCATATGTGCCGGCTGCATGAGCCTAATGGCTGCCGGAGTTCCAATAAAAGCCCCAGTAGCCGGAATAGCCATGGGATTAATAACCGAAGGAAAAGACTACACCATCCTAACTGATATCCAAGGACTAGAAGATCACCTAGGAGACATGGACTTTAAAGTAGCCGGAACCAAAGACGGAATCTGTGCCCTTCAAATGGATATAAAAATAAAAGGAGTAACCAAAGACATTTTAAAAGAAGCTTTAGAAAATGCCAAAAAAGCTAGACTAAAAGTTTTAAAAGTCATAACAGATACAATAAAAGAGCCAAGAAAAGAAGTAAGTAAATATGCTCCAAAAACCCTAACATTTAAAATAGACCCAGACAAAATAAAAGACGTCATCGGAAAAGGCGGAGAAATGATAACCAAAATTATCCTAGAAACAAGCAACGTCAAAACCGTAAACGACATAAACGCCGTTAAAGTAGACCTAGAAGACGATGGAACTGTAATAATCTACCACACCGACAAACAAATAATTGAAGAAACCGCCGAAAAAATCAAAAACGTCGTAAGAGTTCCAGAAAAAAACAAAATATACAAAGGAAAAGTAATTAAAGTAGAAGAATTTGGATGTTTCGTAGAACTATGGCCAGGCTGTGAAGGATTAGTACACATCTCACAACTAGACACCAAAAGAGTAGAAAAAACCGAAGATATTGTCAAAGTTGGTGATGAAATAGACGTCAAATTCCTAGACTATGACAAAAAAGGAAGAATAAACCTATCAAGAAAAGAAACCCTAAAAAAATAAACATTTTAGTCAAAAACTAAAATGTTTTTAATGTGTCATAAACATATCAACTCGATTAGGTAAAGATTCTTCATTAGACCTAACAAATAACATAGAAGGTTCAACCTCCAAAACCCTTGCAATCCTATCAATCATCAAAAGAGAAGGATTATGCTTTCCAAGCTCTATTCGACTTATATACTTAGGACTAGTACCAACCAAAGCAGCCAATCTCTCCTGAGTGTAATTCATTTTAAAGCGATAATATTTAACATTTTTCCCAAAAATTTCCTTTAAATTCATCAAATCACCTGAATATATGATACGATTTTTATAAAACATTCTCCACAACCCATAAGGTATACAAATAGCAAACAATCAATATTAGTAATGCCACGATAGAAAAGAGGTTTCACTTTTTTTATATTTTCCTTTTATTTTATAAAAAAATAAGTTATAATTATTACAAGAGGGTGGTTTTGTGAAAATCATAAAAATGATTATGGCGCTTTTCACCAAAAGACTGTTTATTTTTACAATAATTATTGCATTAGAATTTTTATTCCTTTTATTCTTAATCCTTTGGTTTAATTCAGACGATTTAAATCTATTCTACATCATAAGCTATATAGTCGGAATCATTACATCAATTTATATTGTTAATGGAAAAACTAATCCAGGATATAAAATAGCCTGGATTATGGTGATTTTGATTTTCCCAATAGTTGGACTATTTATATATTTGTGTTTTGGAGGCAATCAGCTAAATAGATGGGAAAAAAACAAACTTAAAGAAATCTATTATCACCAAAAAAGAAATATTTTCCCTAACAACAAAGTCATGAAAAAATTAAAAAGAGAAGACATTACAGCCTATAATCAAGCCAATTATATTACAAAGTATTCACTATCTCCTTTATGTGAAAACACAAAATGTACATATTTCAAAATAGGAGAAGATTATTACGAAAGACTAATTTCAGAACTTTCAAAAGCAAAAAAATATATTTTCTTAGAATATTTTATTATAAGTAATGGTAAAATGTGGAACACCATCTTAAACATTCTAAAAAAGAAAGTTAAAGAAGGCGTTGAAGTTAGAGTTATGTATGATGATTTTGGTTGCATTATGACACTACCTAATAAATACTACAAAACTTTAGAAAGCTATGGAATTAAATCCTGCACATTCAATAGATTTGTTCCAATTTTAAGAAGCAAATTCAATAATCGAGATCATCGCAAAATGGCCATTATAGATGGTATAATCGGTTTTACCGGTGGTATTAATTTAGCCGATGAATACATCAACGAAAAAGTAAGATTCGGTCATTGGAAAGATAATGGCATTATGCTTTATGGTGATGCCGTATGGAACATGACCATTATGTTCATGAGCCTTTGGGATTTTGCCTACAAGGATAATTATAGTTATAGAAACTATATGCCAAATTATAAAAAACTCAACATAAAAGCAGATGGCTATATCATTCCTTATAATGATAATCCATGGGATCATGAAGCAACAGGTGAAACAATTTATCTAAATTTAATTAATAAAGCCACTAAATTTATTTACATAACAACCCCTTATTTAATTATTGATAATGAAATGGTTACCTCATTATGCATGGCCGCTAAAAATGGTATCGATGTAAAAATTATTTGCCCTAAAATACCTGATAAGAAGATGATTAATGAGGTTACAAAAGCCTATTATACAAACCTAATGGAATCAGGAGTGAAAATTTATGAATATTCACCAGGCTTTATTCATGCCAAAACATTTATAGTTGATGGGATTTATGCAACAGTAGGAACCGTTAATCTAGACTATAGAAGTCTTTACCTACATTTTGAAAATGGCGTATGGATGTATAGAAACTCAGTCATCAAAGATATTCAAAAAGACTTTATAGACACACTCGAAAAAAGTGAAGAAATTTATTTAGGAAAAGAAAAACTAAAAAGTTTTCAAAAATTTAAAAGACAAATGCTTATGGCCTTCGCGCCACTTATGTAAAGGAGAAAAAAACTATGAAAAAAATTATTACAATTTGTTTATGTCTTGGAATGATAAGTTTATCCGGATGCACTAAAGGAGAAGAAGTTACCTGCAACATAGCAGGTAAAAAAGCCATATTCGAATTAAAAAATGGAATCATATCATCTTATACTTTTGATGGAACAGAAATAGAAAAATCAAAAATTGATGAAATAAACGGAGAATACTTTACTAGTTCGACCAATAACGAAGAAGGTAAAGAAACTTTAAAAAAATATGTAGAATCATTTAATGGTAGTTGTGAAAACTAATTACCATTTTTTTAAACTTTAATTTATTATTTTAACTTTTGTTTCATATTATTCTCATTGAAACTTATATTTTTTTAAATATTTATAAAAGATAAAATAGAATTTACTACAATAATTCGTAACCTTATTTTAATAATTTTGTAAATAGGCATTACATCCAAAGCCGCCATAGAAACAGCAAAAGAAGAAAAAGTCCAATTTTAAAAATTGCAAAATATGTCTTCAAAAATATGTTAAAAGACATATTTTTTTGTTGTAAAAAAACACAATTCACATAAAATATAGGTGTAAAATCAGAAAAGTACAAATAAAAAAATCAAAAAAAGGGAAAATGCCTTGACAAAAAAGAAAAAATTCATATAATAAACACCAATAACACGAAGTGGGATTGTGGGGTGAAAAAGGAGTGTCAAAAAAAGTCTATATATTATGCACAATTATTTTACTAAGTGCTTTAACTTTCCTTAGTATAAAAATATATCAAGAAAACAAAATTCAGCACCATTTCACAATAGTCAATAATAAAATATCACATAGTATAAATTTAGACGACTACCGTAAATTATATGATAATGATCAGATAGTATCTATTTTAGAATTAGCAAACACTAAAACCTTAGTAGTTCAAGGAAATGATAATGAATACTATTTAAATCACTTAGTAGATAAAAGTTACAATATTTTAGGGTCTGTGTTTCTAGATTATAGAACAGATATTAACAGCAAAAAAATAATAATATATGGGCATAGTTCTAATAAATACAATGTTCCACTAAACGTGTTAGAAAAATATTCAAATGAAAGGTTTTACAAAAAAAACTCCATCATCAAAATAAAAACTGATGATAAAGAAATATCGTACAAAATATTTTCAATTGCAAAGTTTCAAAATGATTTTACTTATTCAAAAATCAACGTAGATAATTTTCTTACCCATATAAATTATCTAAAAAAAAGTTCCTTATATGATACAGGCGTTGAGGTAAATGCAGATGATGATATAATTCTGATTCAAACCTGTTCAAAACAAACCGCAGGAGCTTACATAGTTATCTGTGGTAAAAAGATAAAAACAGAAAGGATGATAAAATGAAAAAACCATTAAAATTATTATTTACTATAGCTATAGTGTTTGGACTTAATACATGTGTTTACGCCCTTGATAAAGATGATATAAAAACAACAAAAAAAGAAAACACATTAGAAGTCTCATTTAGTAAATATTATGAAGATAATATATCAGCACAAAATGCAGTAAAAGATTTCAAAGATTACATAAGTGCTAAAAATGGAGAAATAATTTTTACTAATATTGAAAAAATCACCCATGAAACAAAAACCCAATTAGAAACAGGAACAAAAAAACAAAAAGAAGTAAACGATTTAATTGAAAAATATAAAGAAAAGTCAGATGATAAAACAAAATATGATGTAGTTTTAGGTAAAGTAAAAGAAGAATTTGAAGAAGGAAAGGAAGAGACTAAAGAATTTGATAGTGCCAGCGAAGCACAAAAAGCCAAAGAAGAAAAAGAAAAATCAAGCACCGATGAAATTTCATATACTTGTAGCGTTTCTGAAATTGAAAAAATAGGTGAATATAATCTATTTGAACAAACATTCCAAGATGAAAATTCAGCTAAAAATTATCTTGAAAATCTAAAAAAAGAATTCGCTGTTAAAAATGAAAAAATAGATGAAAATAAAATTGCTCATCAAACAGAAGAAACAAAACAATCAACATCAACACAAGAATTAGATGATTATAAAAAAGAATTAGAAAAACAAGGCTATGAAGTTAGCGTAGTTCCATATCCATACCAAGCAATTGGAACACAAATTACAAATACAATCATAGATCCAATAAATAAAACATTTAATACAAAACAAGAAGCACAAGATTACAAAAATTCATTAAATAAAACATATGATGAAGTTCAAGTTACTGTAAATGATGAATCAACAACTAAAATAGAAACAAATCAAATAAATGAAGAATTTGATACCAAAGAAGAAGCAGAAAATCGTCTAAATGCTTTAAAACAAGAGTTTACAGTTAGCAATGAAAAAATAACTGAAAAACAAACTGTAATAGGTCAAACAGAAAAAGAAACAAAAACCAAAGAATTTACAAACAAAGAAGAAGCTGATAATTATAAAACAACCTTAGAAAATGAAGGATATACAATTTTATCATACAATGTTGAAAAAATATCTAGCGAAAATCAAATAACATCTGAAACTATAACAGATTTAAATAACAACAAAGATCTAGATAATAGTAGAAAAAATTATGGTCATATTGATATATCAGCTTCAAACTCTATAACTATCAAAAATAATGATGGAACATCTAAAGTGGTAACAGGAAATATCACTATTAGTACAGTTAAAATAAATGGTTCTGTAATAAGAATGAGTTCTCATGCTACACAAGATCCTAATGGTGGATTAGCTTCAGAATTCACATCAGAAAGTAGAAACTTAAGCTTCCAAAATAATTCAACAATATCAATAGTTGGAACTTTAACATATCAAGATCAAACAACAAAAACTATTCCAATAAATATAACAGGTATTTTAAATGAAGCCTACAATCAATGTGGTGGAAACTATCGTAGTTATGGTTATGATTTACAATTTAACTCTATAACAGTAACCCCAGATGGCAAAATCATAATTGATAGTAATATAGTAGAAATATATAAAGTAACAGCTGAAGTTACAAAACAAACATATAAAACAACATATCAATTAACATGTGATACATCTAAAAATGTAACTAATGAAAAATATACTGTAACTGGAACAGCAACAAAATATGAAAAATCACCATTATATGAAGCAACATACAAAAAAACAAATTACACAAAAGAATATAAAGTTACAGGTGAATCTGCAAAGAAAACTCTATCATATAATTTAGAGTGTAGTTACAAAAAGACAAACACAACTCAAGACTATACAATTTTCAAAAAAGAAATTGATAATCAATTTCTAGCATCTGGATTAGGAAAAATATATCAACCACAAGAACAGACTATTGTTCCAAAAACAGGAATAAATCAAAATGATTATAGTGGTCTTGTTATATTAATAATAATTATGCTAAGTGCATTAAACATAAAATATTTTGTAAAACAAAATAATTAAAAATAAACCTATAGGGCAGGTAAAAATCCTATAGGTTTTTTGTATGACAAGTCATAACACCTTACAAAAATAAAAGTAAAAAACATTTGAATTAATTGTAATATATAATGATAAATAAATACAATTTTAACAGTATTGAAAAAGCGTGTAATTAAACAAAGATTATTAAATTTTTGTTTTTAAATTGGTTAAGACATAATTAATAAATTTATCATTTTTAATAGTAGGGCCACATATTATTTATTGGTGAAGCTTATGTTTTTTAAAAATATTCATAAAAGAATGAAAATAGTATTTGCTATAATAGTTTTTAGTTTTATTTTAATTATTTGTAAAGTATTTTATATTCAAGTTATTGACTATAAAAAACTCAATAATTTCGCAGAAAGTCTTTGGAGTAGAAACCTCCCAGTTAAAGCAGATAGAGGAGTAATATATGATAGAAATGGAACCGTTCTAGCAGATAATATTACAACAACCTCTTTAGTAATAATTCCAAACCAAGTAAAAGATAAAAAAAAAGTAGCCAAAAGTCTCGCGAATATCCTTAATGTTTCATATGATGCCATGTATAAACATGTAAATAAAAAAACATCAATCGAAAGAGTCCATCCCGAAGGAAGAAGACTTTCCTATGAAGTGGCCGACAAAATTAGAAATTTAAAACTAGACGGAGTTTACCTCGTCAAAGAATCACAAAGGTACTATCCTTTTGATACATATATGTCACACACATTAGGGTATGTTGGTATTGACAATCAAGGTCTTAGTGGACTTGAACTGATGTATGATAAGTATTTGACTGGTCAAGATGGCGCTATTAAATATTTTAGTGATGCCAAAGGAAACCGTTTAAAACTATCTGAAGTATATGAAAAACCACAAAATGGTATGAATGTTACTTTAACCATTAATAACGAGATTCAAACCTCAATAGAAAGAGTATTAGACAATGCAGTTACAAAATACAATCCAGATAGAGCCATTGCCCTTGTTATGGATCCTAATAGTGGTGAAATACTCGGCATGAGTGCAAGACCTAACTTTTCACCTAACAATTACAAAAAATACACAACCGAAGAAATCAATCGAAATTTGCCAATTTGGGCAACTTATGAACCTGGTAGTACATTTAATATTGTACCACCCGAAAGAGATATCTAATTAGTAATACTTAAACGTTTTTTAATATTAAAAAAGTACTAAATTATATGTTATAATAACTATGAAAGGAGAATTAACCTTATGAAAGAAAAAAGAAAAATTTTTTTAAGTTTCCGTCCAGAGTTCTTTAGAACTATTTTATATGATATAAAAAAATATGAATATCGAAAAAGATTTTGTGATGAACCAACTACTGCTTATTTATACTTGAGTTCACCCGTAAAAAAAGTTATTGGTATTATGGAATTAGGTAAAGCATTACATATGGATGAAATTGTTTCAAATTATGACAAAAATTCAGACGTATACGCGAGAATTATTAAATGTCTTGAGGATGGAGAAAAATTTGCTATTCCTATAGAGAGTTTTCAATTGTTTAAAAAACCTGTAAAAATAGAAGAACTAAAAGAAATAAAAAATGATTTTTCGCCTCCACAGTGTTATCTCAATCTAGAAAATTATAAAAATGTTTTAGAATTTTTAGAAAGTAGGTCAATGTTTGATATTGAATTTTATAATAAGCACGATGTTATTTATGAAAATAATTTGGCAATGACTTGCGAAGATATGGAACTTACCGATGAATTTATTTTAAAAGACAAAAAATACTTAAGTGATAAAAAATATGATATTGTTGAATGTGGCTACATAAATAAATAAGTATAAATATATTTTATTAAACTACTTATACATAATAGAAAGGATAATTTAAATGGATATTAAAAAATTAAAAATAGAATTACTAGAACAAAAAAAATCAAAATTTAAAGGAAATATATATCATTACTCACAAGTAAATTTCGCCTATAATTCTAATAAAATTGAAGGTGGAAAATTAACTGAGGATGAAACAGAAGATATATTTGAAACAGATTCATTTATTCCAAAAACTGATGATGCAATAAAATTGGATGATTTAACTGAAATGAAAAATCATTTTAGATTATTTGATTATTGCCTTGATATAATTGATGAACCATTAAATGAAAAAATGATAATAAAAATGAATCAAATATTAAAAAGAAACACAACGGATGAAGAAAATCCTAGATATAATGTTGGGGGATTTAAGATAGTTCCCAATAAGATTGGACTTATAAACGTAATAGATACAACCGCACCTGAAAATGTAGAAAAAGAAATAAAAGAACTTTTAAAATGGTATAACAATTTAAAAAATATTACAATCGAAGATATCATTGATTTTCACTATAAATTTGAATGCATTCATCCATTTGGTGATGGAAATGGTCGAGTTGGCAGAATAATTATGTTCAAAGAATGCTTAAAAAACAATATAATTCCCTTTATTGTACTTGATAGTGATAAACCATTTTATATGAGAGGATTAAAAAATTATAAGTATGATAAAATGTTTTTAATTGATACACTTAAGCATGAACAGGATTTATATAAAAATATTGCAAATGAAATGTTAAATTTTGATTTAAATAGTAAGTAATGCAAATAATTAAAAATTCTAATTATGTCAAAAAGGTAATAATAAAACAATTTATAAAATACACTTCCATTAGTGGAGGTGTTTTTAATTGTATAAAACTCAAAGAATAACTATCCTTGAATATGAACTAATAATAAATAAAAAATTATATGATCAAGGGGTAATTACTGAAAGGCAATATGATGAAGTTTGTAAAATTATTTATGAGAAAATTAATCGTTGTAGTAAAGAGGTAAAAAGTTGTTAAGGAGGTAGATTATGAGATTCTATAAAGTCAGAGAAGAAATCTTAAAAGGAAAAAGTATTTCTGATTTACCTTTAAGAGTTACTTTTTATGCTCGTGTTTCTACCGAAAGTGATGAACAATTAAACTCTTTAGATAACCAAATATCTTTCTTTGAAAATTTTATAAAGTCAAATAAAAATTGGACTTATGTTAATGGTTACATAGATGAAGGTATTAGTGGTAGTACTGTTAAAAGAAGAAAAAAATTTTTACAAATGATTGATGATGCTAAATCTGGTTATTTTGATTTAATAGTTACAAAAGAAGTTTCTAGATTTTCTAGAAATTTATCTGATAGTATCAAATATACGCAAGAATTACTTGCTAATGATGTTGGTGTATATTTTCAATCAAATGGAATAAATACTTATGATCCTAACTCAGAGTTTATACTTAATATGATGGGAAGTGTTGCTCAAGAAGAAGTTAAAAGACTTTCTTCTCGTGTTAAATGGGGACATAAAGAAGCAATAAAAAAAGGTAGAGTTTTAGGTTCTAATACAATTACTGGTTATAAAAAAGACGATGCTAAATTAGTAATTGTAGAAGAAGAAGCAAAAAAAATAAGAAAAATTTTTGAATTATATGCTACTGGTAAATATGGCTTTTATAAATTAGCAATGGAATTACACAGACAAGGTATAAATAATTATAAAGGAAATATTTATGATAAGGATACATTAAAAAGAATCGTGCAGAATCCTAAATATAAAGGTTTTTACCGTGGACATACTACTGAAATTATCGATTATAGAACGAAAAAGAGAGTTTATATACCAATAGAACAGCAAGTAATATATAAAGATGAAAAAGTACCAGCCATAGTTAGTGAAGAATTATGGAATCGTGCAAATGAGATATTAGATAGCAGAAGTACACTAATGAAAGTAAGTAATGGTAATGCCAAAAGAGCCGAAAGAAAATATTGTTATACTACAAAAATATTTTGCGGCGAACACAATGTTTCTTATCAGAGAATGTCAAGTAAAAGAAAACAAACAAAGCCTAGATGGGCTTGTGGTAATTATGTAAAATATAGACTAGATGCTTGTGAAAGTCCAATAATTGCAGAAATGGATTTGAATAATATTTTTGTGAGTTTAATGGGTCAAGTATTTAATAATAAAAATGAAATTATAAAAGAAATGTTAGATTATTATTCTAATTTAAAAATAGATAACAATTATCAACTTGAAATTTCAAAATTAAAAAATGAAATTAAAACTATTGAAACAAAAAAAGAAAAGTTATTAGAATTAAATATTGATGGTAGCATTAATAACCTTGAATTTAAAGAAAGAAATGATAGATATAATGAAGATATATCAGCTTTAAATATAAGGGTTGAGAAAATAAAGCAAGAAAGAAAGATTATGTCTGATAGTTTTGGTAATATTAAGGTAATTGAAGATGCTATCAAAAAACAAGCCTCCTTTAAAAATAATGTTAGTGAATTTGTAGATAAGTTTTTGGAGGAAATTATAGTCTATAAGGAGGACAATGATAGACATAAATTAATGCTAAAAATTTATCTGAATTTATTGAAAAAGAAAGTTCCTACTGGAAAAGGTGCTAGACATATAGATGATGATAAATCACTACCTATATTTAGTAAAGATATTGAAACATTAGATCTAGGAAGATCTGATTTTCAAAGAAATAGTTTTAAAATAAATGTATATTTAAGTTACGACACCCCTTAGGTTATCATATATTTATATGGTAATCTAGTCTTTTTTTGTTTTATTCAGGTATCGTTTTCGGGGGTTACTTTCAAAATAATTACACTTGCAGCAGCTTTAGAAGAAGGAAAAGTTGATTTAAATAAAGATACCTACAATGATTCAGGTAGTATAAAAGTAGAAAATGCAACCTTACACTGCTGGAAACATGGAGGACATGGTCACGAAACATTTCTAGAAGTTGTAGAAAATTCTTGTAATCTTGGAGTAAATACAGGAACACTTTTGAATTTGCAGAAACCCTTGCAAATAGTATAAAATATAGTGCCAAGATTGATGTTTGTTCTACATCGTTTGTTGTTGGTAGAATTAATTATGAACTGTTGTGTAGATACAATAAATTGTATAGTGAAGAGAATATTAAAATTATATAATTAAAAGTTATGAAATATCTAAGTACACCCCAGTAAATAAAAAATTAGTTTATAGAATTATACTACTTTGTATAAAATATGTTACTTTTGCAATTAAAATATTAAAAAAATAATTAAAAAAGTAACAAAGACTATTCTCTTTTATAATTAACTGTTGTATAATTAACACAAGAGGTGTTGCACATGAGTGATTTAGAAAAAATTTTGCAATTAGTGAAAAAAAATGATGGATATATTACTACAAAAGAAGTAGTAGATAATAAACTAAATAAAATGGCATTAAAAAGGTTAGTTGATGGTGGATTACTAGAAAGAGTATCGACCGGATATTATTCATTACCTGATGTGATTAATGATGATTATTATAAGATTATTTCTAAAAGCAAAAATGCTGTATTTTCTTATACTACATCTTTATTCTTACATGAATTATCAGATAGAACACCACTGTATTTTGATATCACTGTACCTCGTGGTTATGGTGGACCATTACAAAATATAGATGTTGTATCACTTCATTATGTTGATAATAATCTTTTGAACTTAGGAATGGAAACCATTAAATCTCCATTTGGTATGGATATTAAATGTTATGACGTTGAAAGGACTATTTGTGATATTATTAAAGACAAAAATCACATGGATAAAGAAATCTATACTAAAGCTTTAAAATGGTATGCTGAAAGAAAAGAAAAGGATATGTTAAAACTTGCTAAATATTCAAAAAAATTAAACATTGAAAAAGAAGTGGCAGAAATTATGCAGGTGATTTTATAATGAATAGTGATAAAATTAATGCACTTATTAAAAATCGTGCTAAAAAAAGTAATGATGTATCACTACATCTTCATCAAATGTTTTTCTTTGAACATGTATTAATGAGATTAGAAAAAAGTAAGTATAAAGATAACATTATTCTAAAAGGTGGAGTATTACTTTCTTCAATTATTGGAAGTGATATGAGAACTACAAAAGATATAGACGCTACCTTAAAAAGCATTTCACTAAATGAAGAATCTATTAGAAATATTTTTGAAGAAATATTATCAATTGATATAAATGATAGTTTTATTTTTAAAATCGAAAATATTAAGGACATTAGATTAGAAGATGAATACGGTGGATATAGAATAAATGTTTATGGAGAATTTGATAAATTAAAAACACATTTCTTTATAGAAGTAACAACAGGAGATATAATTACACCAAGAGAAATAAAGTATAAATATAATTCTATTTTTGAAGATAAAACTATTAATATTATGGCATATACAATTGAAACTATAATTGCTGAAAAATTTGAAAGTATTATTAGTAAAAATATAACTACTACAAGAGCAAAGGACTTTTACGATATGTATGTAATAGTAAATAATCATATAGATAAAATAGATAAGAATATACTTATTAAAGCAATAAAAAGAACATTTAAACATAGAAATACGAATTTTAATATAGAATATTTAAATGATATATTTGAAATTATAAAAGATAGTGTTGTATTAAAAGAATTATTTAATAATTATAGTAAGAAACTTACTTATGCAAAAAATGTAGAATTTGAAGATACAATTAATGCTATAAAACAAGTAATTGAATTACTAGAGTCTGAATTAGTTGGAGCGTAGTCTGTAAAAATAAGTGAATTCAATTTAAATTATCAATGGTTTTAAATAATTGATATTCTTTAAGAATTAATGAAATTTATTAGAGAAAAAATAAAGATAAGTATTAGTAATAAATAAAACAGAATAAAAATTTAAATAGCATTTTCTAAAAAACCAAGTTGTTGGTTTTTTTGTATAATTTTATTTCGCCTTGAATAAAATTAGTTGGAGGTAAATCTAAATGCTAGAAAAAGATATAGAAGTTAGATTTAGTACAAAACAATTACCTTTTGAATATAAGTTGTTGGAATATAGACTAATTGTTAATAAAGAATTATACGATGAAAAAGTTATTGATTTAAGAACATATAATGAAATGGAAAATTCTATTATGGGAAGACTAAAAAAAATAAGAAACGAATACTTATTAAATGAAAAAGATGATTTGACAAATGTTGATTATGGAGCTACCATGCAAGCATCCTAGTTATCTTGAATTTTAGGAACACATGAAAGGAAGTGCTATTTATGGAAATAAAAAAAGCAAGAGAAGAATTAAGAAAAGGTAAAACAATTTATGATATGAATTTAAAAGTTGCATATTATGGTCGTGTTTCAACGGATAAAGATGAACAGTTAAATTCGTTAGAAAATCAACAAAATTATTTTGAAGATATGATAAAAGAAAATTCTAATTGGATTTTTACTCGTGGATATATTGATGAGGGAATCAGTGGAACAGCTGTTAAAAATCGTGATTCTTTCTTAAAAATGATTGAAGATGCAACTTTAGGAAAAATTGATTTAATCTTAACAAAAGAAATTTCTAGATTTTCCAGAAATACGGTTGATAGTATCAAATATACAGAATATTTATTGAAACAAGGTGTTATAGTATATTTTTTATCTGATAATCTAAATACAATTCAAGAAGATTCTGAGTTTAGGCTTACTATCATGTCTAGTATGGCACAAGATGAAGTTCGTAAATTATCAGAAAGAGTTAAATTTGGTATTAATAGAATGATTAAAGATAGAAAATTAATTGGTGGTAATTTAACAGGATACTATAAGAAAAATGGAATATATGAAATTAATCCAAATGAAGCACCAATCATAAAGTATTTATTTACTACTTATGCAAGTGGTAGTCTTGGTTTAAAAAAAATTGGCGAAGAACTAGCACAAATGGGATATTTAAATTCCAAAGGAAAACCATATTCAGGGACAGCACTTGCAAAAATGCTTTCCAATCCTAGATATAAGGGATTTTATACTGCTAAACTTACTGAGGTTGAAGATTATAAAACTCATAAAAAGAAAAAAATACCTAAAGAAGAACAAATTATAGAAAAAGATGATAGAATTCCAGCTATTGTATCAGAAGAACTTTGGGACAAAGCAAATGCTTTGCATGAGAGAAGAAAAAAATTACCATCTAGGCACGTACTTAATTCTGAAGAACACATAAAAAAATATAAATATTCGGCTAAGTTATATTGTAAAGATTGTAATGGTATATTTATTCGTAACGGTGGATCAAATCGTTCTTTAAATCCAACATGGGCTTGTAAAACTTATAAAACTGAGGGAGTATCAAAATGTGAATCTCCAATTATAAAAGAAAGTTATCTTGATAAAATATTTGTTAATCTATTTAGTGATTTCATTAAACATAAAAAAGATTATTTGGGACAAGTTTTATCAGAATATAAAAATATTGTTAAAAATTTTACTGATGAATTAGATACAGAAGAAATAAAAAGAAAGATAGAACAAATTGATAAACAAAAAGATAAATTGTTAGATTTAAGTTTAAAAGGTATGATTGATGACTTTGAATTTAAAAAACGAAATGATAAATTTAATACGCAAATTTTTAATTTACAAAAGCAAATAGACTGTTTGGAAAGTCAAAACTTAGAGGAAGAAAAAATGCGTAAAAAATTAAGTGATATTGAATCTTGCTTAAGTGCAAAATTGGATATTAAAGAAAACTTACCTTATTTAGTAAATTTACTAGTTGATAAGGTTATAGTTGAAAAAGTAAATGGTGATAGAAAGCATATAAAATTATCTATTTATTTTGATTTTAATACACCAGATATTGATATAGATTTAGATATGAATACAAAAAACGAACTTAAGTCAAGATCGTTACAAACACTTGCTTGTAGAAGGCAAACTCCTGTCTTAAAGTGTTCGTGTATTGACACAAAGCAACCCAGGCTTTGTAATTTTAGGCCAAAAGCTTGGAAAAGAAAAACTATTTGAATATATAAGAAAGTTTGGATTTGGTAGTAAAACTGGTATTGATTTAAATGGCGAAAGCTCTGGTATTTTATTTAAAATGAATAAAGTAGGCCCTGTAGAACTTGCAACAACCGCCTTCGGTCAAGGTGTATCAGTTACTCCCATTCAACAAGTAACCGCAGTTAGTGCAGCCATAAATGGTGGTATTTTATATAAACCATATATTGTTAAAAGTATAAATGAACCAGAAACTAATAGCGTTATAAAAGAAAATAAAAAAACCGTTATCCGTAAAGTTATTAGTGAAAAAACTAGTAAAGAAGTTAGGCATGCCTTAGAAAGTGTCGTTTCAAATGGTACTGGTAGAACAGCATATATTGACGGATACCGAGTAGGAGGAAAAACAGGAACCGCCCAAAAGGTTTCAAATGGCAAATATTTAGTTAACAATTACATTTTGTCTTTTATTGGCTTTCTTCCTGCCAATAATCCAAAAGTAGTAGTTTATGTCGCAATTGATAATCCAAAAGGCGTTAATCAATTTGGAGGCCTTATTGCCGGCCCACCAGCTCGGGAGATTTTATTGGATTGTATAAAAGCCCTTAATATTAAAAAACCTTCTGGTGGAATGGAGAAAGAGTATCAGTATACTGACAAAAAGTATAAAGAAGTTAGTAATGTTGTTGGTAAAAGTAAAGAAGAAGCCGTTAAAAACTTATCTTCATTTAAAGTTGAGATAAGTGGTTCGGGTGATAAAGTAACTTATCAGTCACCTTCAGCAGGCGAAAGAATTTATGAAGGGGAGACTGTTAGACTTTTTATGGGATAGGAGGCATTTTATGATAGAAAAATCAGTTATCGCAATGCTTTTAGGTTTTGTTTTTTCTATGATTCTAGCCTGCATTTTAATTCCCATTTTAAAAAAATTTCACGTTTCACAAAGTATTAGTATTTATTTAAGAAGAAGTCATAAGACTAAGGATGGTACACCTACTATGGGCGGTCTTATATTTGTCTTTTCATCTATAATTTTACTTATTATTCTGCTTTATTTAGGTAAAATTCATTTCAGTTATACATTATTTATTATTGTTTTTACCTTCTTTAGTTATATGCTTATTGGATTTATTGATGATTTTCTTATTATAAAAAGACACAATAATAACGGACTTAGTCCTTCCTCTAAATTATTTTTGCAAGTAATTATTGCAGTCGTTTTCTTTTATTTTTTCATGAAGAGTGGAAACGAACCTCTTTTGTGGATTCATCTTCTTCATTTTAAACTTGATATTGGGTTTCTTTATGGCTTATTTATTTTGTTTGTTTTGGTAGCTTGCAGTAATGCAGTTAATTTAGCTGATGGTCTTGATGGACTCGCATCAGGTCTTTCCATTATTAGCTTTGTTTGTTTTGGAATCATCTCTTGGCATACTGGCTGGCTTTTAGGATATGAAGATATTGCAGTATTTTGTTTTCTCCTAGTAGGTTCTCTTTTTGGATTTTTAGTCTTTAATATGAATCCTGCTAAGATATTTATGGGAGATACAGGTTCACTTGCTTTGGGAGCAACATTAGGAGCTTATGCAATTATGACAAGACATGAACTATTACTTATTTTGATTTGTTTTGTATTCGCCATCGAAACCTTTAGCTGTATCATTCAAATTATTTATTACAAACTTACATCTAAAAGATTTTTCCCAATGACCCCCATTCATCATACCTTTGAGATGAAAATAGGGGAAAGAAAAACAGTCTTATTATTTTGGGTAATTGGTATTTTGACATCTTTAATTGCCCTTTATTATGGGGTGGTTTTATGAAAAAAATAAATATTTCCTTGTTTATATTAATAATACTTTTATCGTTATTTGGCCTAATTATGATTTATTCAGCCTCATACGTTTGGGCAGATTATAAATTTAATGACACCTTTAAATACGTAAAAAACCAAGGAATGTTTTTAATCCTAGGAATTATACTTATGTATTTAGTCAGCAAATTTAACTTTGAAAACTATTATAAATATTCTAATAAAATTTTTATTATCTGTTTTATCCTACTAGTTTTAGTCTTAATATTTGGAACTGAGAAAAATGGCAGTAAAAGTTGGTTTGGTATCGGTTCTTTTGGCGTGCAGCCTAGTGAATTTATGAAACTAGCAATGATTATTTTTACAAGCAAATATCTATATAATAACCGTAAAGATTTGGGTAATATAAAAAAAGGTGTTATTCCAATCCTTGGCCTTACTTTAATAGTCTTTGGCCTTATTATGTTACAACCTGACTTTGGAACAGGCATGATTTTAGTCATGGGTGTTATAGGACTTTTATTTGCCGGAGGAGTTTCAATAAAATTCTTCTTAAAAACCTTAGTAATTGGCCTTTTAGGAGTCATAGCCTTAATTATAGCCGCCCCCTATAGATTAAAAAGAATACTATCATTTTTAAACCCTTGGGAAGATCCGTTAGGTAGTGGTTTTCAAATTATACAATCACTTTATGCAATCGGGCCAGGAGGATTATTTGGCTTTGGGCTTGGAGGCTCTAGACAAAAACATTTTTACTTACCCGAACCTCAAACAGACTTCATTTTCTCAATCATTAGCGAAGAATTTGGATTCGTTGGAATTTTAATCGTCGCATTATTATTCATCAGCATAATTGCCATAGGAATAAAAATAGCTTTAAAATGTGAGAATTTATTTGGAAAATATCTAGCTTTTGGAATTATATTTTCTTTAGGCTTTCAAGCTTTACTTAATCTTATGGTAGTAGTTGGCCTTATACCAGTAACTGGGGTTATACTTCGTGGTATCCTATAACTACAGACACTTTTTAGCCCTTATAATAAGGGAAAAAACCGAATTTGATAATTTAACCTTATTTAGAAAAAAACTAAAAATTTATGAAAATTGCAAAAAAAAGCAAAAAAATTGCAACTTTTTTGATAGGTTGCCTTACGATGATAACATACAAATTTAGGGGTCTATTATATCTAATTTTGAAAGGAATTAGATTATGGGAAAAAAAGGATATGGTAGTTGCTTTGGAGAAGATTACCAGCAATATACCAAACATATAATTAAATATGTTGATAATCACTTTAATAATGATAAAAATATAAAAATATTAATACCAAATGCTTTGGATGGTTTACATATACTATGTACTGTTAGAAGAGGCTTTAAATTGGATTGTTATGAACAACAAGAAGAATTTATAAACGGTGGTATTATAGATGATTTTAATATAGTTGGTTTAAAAGAAAAATTAAAGTATTTTCATTATGAGGATAAAGTAAATTTGTTTGAAAGAAATTTTTTTGAGCAAAAAGTTGAAAAAGAATACGACTTTGTGTTTTGTTATAAATCACTGCACTTAAATTGTAATAAACACATACCTAAAGAAAGAAAAATGAGAAAATTGTTATCTTCTGTTAAAGAAAATGGTTTAATTTATATATTCTATCATTTAGCAGAAAACGAACATGATTATATTAACTATCCAAAAGAGCAATATTTCAGAAGATTAGAAATGAGAGAATATTTTGATGATTCATGGGAAATTATTGATATTATTGAAAACGTAATACCAAGTTTCGATGCTGGACATCCATTTAATAAAGAAGAACATAAACATTTAGTTGGTCATGTATTTGCCAGAAAAAAATATAAACGAAGAAAATATAAATACACCTATGATATATCTGTAACTTTGGATTAACTGGATTTAAATTCTAGTTTTTTTATACACTCATTTAAGAAAAAACATGATTTGTATGTTATAATATATAATGGTTATTTATTTGGAGTTGATAAAATGAGATATATAGGAAACAAGGCTAAATTGCTGGAAACATTAGATAAATTTATAAAAGAGAAAAAATTAGATAAAAAAGGTCAGACTTTTTGTGATCTTTTTGCTGGAACTTGTACGGTTGGGGATTATTTCAAAAATAGATTTGAAATAATTGCAAATGATAATTTATATTTTTCATACGCAATTTGTAATGGTAAACTAAAGTATAATTCTAAAACATTTTTTAAAAATTTAGGATTCGACCCTTTTGAATACTTTAATAATTATGATTCAGATAATTATAAAAAAGGGTTTTGTTATAATAATTTTGCTCCAGAAGTATCTGGAAGACAATATTTTTCGGATGAAAATGCAAAAAAAATTGATTTTATTAGAAATACTATTGATATATGGTTTGATGAAAAGAAAATAGATGAAAATGAAAAATATTATCTTATTGGTAGTTTATTAGAAAGTATTAGTAAAGTGTCAAATGTTGCTGGAGTATATTCTGCATATTTAAAAATTTGGGATTCAAGAGCAACAAAAAAAATGGAATTTATTCCATTAGAAACCTTTGGAGATGTAAAATATAAAAATGAAGTTTATATGTTAAATGCAAATGACTTAATAGAAAAAATAAGTGGTGATATTTTATATTTAGATCCCCCATATACTCCTACACAATACATCAGTCAATATCATGTGCTTGAAACTATTGCAAAAAATGATAATCCAGAAATACACGGCGTTGGAGCTCACCGTGATAATGGAGATCAAATTTCAATGTGGTGTAGAAAAGGACATGTTCATGAAGAATTTGAAAAACTTATTGCAAATGCTAAATTTAAGCACATTATTTTTAGTTATAGTGATGCTGGTATAATGAGTAAAGAATATATCGAAAAAGTAATGAAAAGATATGCTAAGGAAGGAACATATACTTTCAAGAAAATCGATTTTGTAAAATATAAAAGCACACGTGCTGTTAATAAAGAAATAAAAGAAAATACAAAAGATAAAAAACATTATGAATGGTTATTTTATATAGAAAAAGAAGAAAAGCCTCTTTATATTTCACCGTTAAACTATATTGGTGGAAAGTGGGATGTTTTACCATTTTTAACAAAATATATGCCAAAACAAATAAATACATTTTATGATTTGTTTGGTGGTGGTGGTACAGTTTGCATAAATGCAAATGCGAGTAAAATTGTTTATAATGACATAAACTGGATGGTTAGAGATTTATTAGAAAAAATATGTCATCAAGATTTTGTTAGAACATATCAATATATTGAAAAAACTATAAAAAAATATAATTTAGAGAAAAAAAATAAGGAAACATATATCAACTTTAGAACCTTATACAATAGTAAGGATATAGGAAGTAGAAATCCTCTTGATTTATATTTGCTTATATGTTTTGGCTTTGAACACCAAATTAGATTTAATAGTAAACTAGAATTTAATAATCCATGTGGAAATTCTGGATATAATGAGGATATGTTAGAAAAACTTTGTTCATTTTCCTACATAACTAAAAATAAAAATATTGTATTCAAATCAATGGATTACAAAAAATATGAAAAAACTATAGAAAAGCAGGATTTTGTTTATTGTGATCCACCTTATTTAATTTCGTGTGGTGCATATAACGATGGCAAAAGAGGTTTTAATGGTTGGGATGAAAATCAAGAAAAAGAATTGTTACAATTTTTGACTAAATTAGATAAAAAAGGAATAAAATTTATGCTTTCTAATATGATTGATAGAAATGGTAAAGAAAATACTCCATTAGCCACTTGGATAAAAGAAAATAATTTTAAAATGATAGTCAATGAAAAAATAACTAAGAGAAACAGACAGGATAGACAAGAAATTATAATAATTAATTATTAAAGGAGGCAAAAATGAATATAACAGCAAAAATTTATAATTGTAATTATGAAACATATAAAAAGGTTTATAAGGATGCTATAAAAAGAGCTTATGCTAAAGATGGAATAGATATTAATGAAAATAGTATAAATATAGAAATAGTAAGTTTAGATGGTGATACTATTCAAGCCCAAAGATCCCAAAAAGTACATACTAGAACTATTTCCGTATATGAAAGCAATAATTTAAAATATATTATTGGTTTTTCAAATACAAATTATGATGAAGATAAAAAATTAGAAGTTGAAAAATTTGGTGGAAAATATGTTTATGGAAGAAAAGATTATCATTCTAACACCTATTTATTTCAAGGATTAAATAAAGTATTTGAGTATTATTATGATTCTCTTAATAATGGGGAAAATGTAAAATTATACATATATTTATTAGATACAAATGAATCTTATGCAAAAAATTTATCAAATTTAATGAATTATCGTAAACTTGCTACTATAGGTTTTGAAATATTAAATCTAGATGAAATTTCTTTTAAAGAATATGAACCTTTAGGTTTTAGTTTAGAAGAATCACATGAAGATATTAAATATATTTCATTTAATAAGTTTGCAAATGATATTTTATATTTATCTAAAAGAAATATGGGAAATGTTCCATCATACTTGAAATGTATTGATGAAGAATATGATATTTCAAAAAATGATGTTTACGAAAATCAAGAATACATTGATCTTTCAAAACATAAATATATCTATACTTTTAAAACTTTATCTGCTGAGGGATATGACAGTTTTTTCACTATGTGGACTTTAATAATTCTTGCAAAAAAAGAAAATAAAAATTTAGAATTCTTATTTGGCTCACAATTATACCACTTGAATGATGGTAAAGAAAATATCAAGCAATCAACAGGTTTTACAGGACCTATATTAAATTTGATTGACAAAGCACACTTAGAAATAAATTATGAGACATCTGATGAAATATTGCATCAATTTGAAAGAGAAAAAAATCAATATGAAACAGCAAAAGCAAATAAGGATTTAAGAAATCAAGAATTATTTAAAAATAATATGCGTGAAAAAGGCTTACTAACAAAATGTTATTTATGTGGTTGTGAAATAGAAAATATACTAGAAGCAGCTCATTTGTGGGGAGTTGCTGAAATATCAAAAGCATCATCAGAAAGTATTAATGAAGTATATATGAATACAGATATGAAAAAATTACTTGATACTAGTAATGAACATTGCAATGAACAATTTTATAAGAAATATATGTTGGCAAATTCAGGAGACAATGGAATTTGGTTGTGTAGTAATCATCATGGGTTATTTGATAGTAATTATTATTGTTTTGATAGTTCAAACGGAAAAGTATTGGTTAAATTAAATGCTACTCCAGAAAGTAAAATGTTTTTTGATTTAATAACCACAAGTAATCAGTTACCAGCCGAAGTTTTAACAAATAGAACTAAAGTATTTTTATCTAAAAGAGAAGAAAATTTTAACTTAAAGCAAAAAGAAGTAGTTTAATTAAAAATTACTTCTTTTCATCTATTCTATTAAATGTTGTTTTATGACTTCTATCATATTTTAATAATTCTGATGCAGTCATTTTTAATTTACGATCAATGTTCTTATTCATGCCTTCTGCTATCTTATCAAGCATTTCAATCGTAGGTTTTCTTTTACAATTTTCTAATTCATTTATATATACTAGATTGCTACCAACTTTCTCAGCAAACTTTTCTTGAGATAAGTTATATTTCTGTCTATAATATTTTAAATTCATTGATAGTATTTCACGGCTATTATTCATAAAATCTTACCTCACTTCCTACAATTTATTTTATACAAGTGTTAAATAATTGTCTTTTGCACAACTGTTTAAGGTAAAAGTGTTGATTTTTTATAAAAATCGGTTATCATATTAAGTATGTAGTAAATCTTAAATAGTTATGGTGGTGAGATAAAATGAGTATAAAAAAAGCACTAAGTATATTTGGAACATTTGTATTTTTAGTATTTCTAATTAAAGTTTTTTATTTTGATACGAATTTAGGATATACTTTAGAAGCATCCCCTTTTTCAATGACAGGATGCCCATTGTTCGTCGAAGCATTATTATCAGTTATGTTTTTACCTTTTTTAGTATATGTAATGATAGAAGAATTATGCGACAAAGTTATCAATCGTTTCAGCAACAAAATCAATGTTAATTAAAAATTACTAAGAAATATTTTATGAAAGTATTTCTTTCTTTTAATAATTGTGTATAATAATAGTAAATTAAATTTTGAGGTGCATTATGAGAGTAGTTAATAAAAATGTAGAATCAAAAAGGGATATCATAAGTGAATTAAAAAATATTAGTGTTAATTCAACTAATAAACATAAAGAAATAGAATTAGATTCTTATATAGTAAGTATTGTTATGATAATTACTACTTCTAATGCTAGTAATCTTAATAAAGATGAATATGTCGTATATATGCTTATTCAAAATAAAAAGACAGATGATTTATATGGTAAATTTGACTTAAAAATATTTTTCAACGAACAGGAAGCCAATGCTTATTATAATAGTCTAATAATTGAAGCCTCCACTTTTTCTAAAGAGCAAATTGATGATTTAGTTTGCGATTTATAGTTGGCATCAAAAAGCATCGAAAAGCATTGAAAAGCATTGTTTAGTTCTTGACTTAGTAAAGTCAAGTGGTAAAATATAGTAAAATCGATGAATTGTATCGAAAGAAACAATCATCGTTTTTTTGTTGTTAATTTTTTTGAAAAAGCCATTGACAATAATAAATAAAAATATTAGAATAGTAGCCAATATTTGGAAAAAGAAAATTTTTGTTATGTGTGAAGTGATTGTGGTAGTATTTGATGACTTCACCTTAAGGTAAGGTGATTAACTATGCAAAATCATAAATCTTATTTTAGTGTTTATAACTTAAATTTAGTTTCTCTAAAAAACAAGGAGATACTTATACAGGGTTAAATTCCCCTTATAAGCATCTCCTTTTCTATTGGCTATATTCAAGTTGGAGGGTTAAAATGAATAACACAATACAAGAAAAAGAAGATGTATTTGATAATGAATTATTATCTAAATTTGATTTAGCAGATTATGATATAGAAAGAACTTTCTACCGTGTCTGTATGTTTATGAAAAAATATAGAAGATTAAAAAGCAAAAATTATTGTGAAATGCCTATTAAAATTACTAGTACATATAAATATATTTTTGTTGATGAAAAAACTAAAGGTATTAATGACTATACTAGGTTAGATAATTTTATTGATAATGATACAGAATATCAAACTTTGTCTAAAAAGATTTGTTTTATAACTAAACATTTTAGTCAAGAAGAATTAGTCTACTACACTATATGTTTATATAGACAAGAATCCGAAACTCGTGCATTTAAAGAAATTGGTTGTTCTAATAAAGGTCTTGTTCCTATAAAAAACAGTTGTATTGTGAAATTTGCTTGTGCCTTAGATATAGAAGTATATAATGATGATGATGGATTTGCTGATCCCAATGAAGAAGAAAAGTTTAAAAAATTTATGAAAGAATTCAAGTTGTAGAAATGCAACTTTTTTTCTTGACTTAAAGGAGGTGGTTTTATGATTGTGTAAATGGTAATTCTTAATGATTTGACAAAAGTTTTTAAGTAGTATATCATTCAGGCAAAGGTGATATTATGAAATCGAAAATCTTTAAATTTGTTGGTATTATTATGATAATGATATTAATTACTACTTTTATCTTTATTGGTAAAACCAATTCTAATAAGAATAACTTATCAAAAAATTTTACTAGCAATACAGAATCAAAAGAAAAAGTAAAACAAAAAGATATTCAAGAGAAAACAGAAAATCAAAAGGAATTACCAAAAGAAAAAAATGAAAATGTTGATGTTGTAGAAAGCCCTAAGGAAGAGGTAAAAGAAAATAAAGTATTTTCTACTACTTCTACTACATCAAATAATTCAAATGAAATAAATCAAAATAATAATCAACAAAATCAATCACAATCTAATAATAATCAAATTAAAGAAGAACCAACAAAAGAAAATAATAATTCTTATATAGGTATTCCTAATCCAAATGATTTTAATTATTCTTTTCATAAAGGTAAAATTGAATATAGTTCTATGGATGCTTGTCTTTCTGCTAGTGAAAGAATTTCTTTGAAAGATACTGTTGATATTATTAATAGTTGGTGTATGGATGTTGTTGATGGTCAAGGTACAGTTTTAGGTGAATATTTATATATTAATTGTTCATCTGGAAATTGTAATAAGTATAAAGATTAGATATTCTAGTCTTTTTTATTTTGGAGGAAAAAATGAAAATATTATTATTTATCGGAATTGCACTATTAATTTTATTAGTGCTTTTTTTATGGTCTGCTTGTGCCTTATCAAGTAAATTTTCACGAGAGGAGGAAATGATAGAAAATGAAAAATAAAATTAGAAATTTCTTGTTGCTACTTGGTGTCATAATTGGATGTGTCTCTACTACATCGGTATATGCTCAAGGAGCTACTTTAACAATGAATAAGTCTGGTTATTTTTGGATGAGAACTAGTCCAAATGAATCTACTCATAGTTGGTACACTCAAGATTATTATTTTGGAGATCGTGTTGCCTATTGTATAGAGCCAGGTGTTCCAGAAGGAACTAATAATTATACAGTTGGAGATATGTCTAATACCAATTATTCTAATGAACAAAAACTAAAAATGTTACTAATTGCTTATTACGGTTATGATTATCCAAATCATCAAACATTAAATTATAGATTAGCAACTCAAGCCCTTTTATGGGAACAGGCAGGAAACTATAGTATTTCTTACTCCACTCAAAGATGGGGAGCAGGAACAAATATAGATGTATCTGCTGAAAGAAACGAAATTATGAATCTAGTTAATAGTCATTATGTAAAACCATCTTTTAATGGTCAAACAGTTACTATGAAAGTTGGTGATAAAATAACACTAACTGATACTAACAATGTATTATCAAATTACGATGTAATAATGAGTAATAATGCTGAATATCAAGTTAATGGCAATACTATTACTATTCGTGCTACTAATGTTGGTAATATTACTATGCAATTCAAGAAAAAAATGTATACTACAAGACAATATCTTGTATATTATGGTAATGGTATTCAAACAATGTTATCTTCTGGAGCAGTTGATCCAGTTTATGCATCTTTAAATATCAAATCTGAGGGAGGAAAAATTGACTTTACTAAATATGATAAAGACAATAATTCTGCTAAACCACAAGGTGAAGCAACTTTAAGTGGTGCAATTTATGGAATTTATGATAAAAAAACAGATGCCCTAGTTGGAAAAACAACTACTGATAGTAATGGCTATGCAAAAATAGAACATTTACCTTATTTTGGGGATTTCTATTTACGAGAAATAAGTCCTAGTAAAGGTTATCAATTAGACACTACTAAATATTATTTTACTAGTTCTCTAGATAATATTGATAACTATGTTATTGTAAAAGAAAAAATAATAAATCGTGATGTTGAACTTACAAAAGTTTATGCTACTAGTAAATCTGAAATAATGACACCAGAGCCTAATGTAGAGTTTGGTTTTTATAATAGTAAAGGTGAACTTTATAAGACTGGAAAAACTGATAAAAATGGAAAATTAAATATTAATCTAGTATATGGAACTTATACAGTAAAACAATTAACTACTTCTAAAGATACTACTAAGGTAGATGATTTTACAATTAATGTTTATGAAATGGGAGATAAAATTTACTACACTATCTCCAATGCTGAAATAACAGCTAAATTAAAAGTTGTTAAAATTGATAAAGACACTAAACAAATTATTGCTAGAAAAAATATTAAGTTTAGAATCTATAATGTTGATACTAAAGAATATGTTAAACAAACAATAACTTATCCAACTGCTAAAACTATTGATGTTTTTGAGACTGATTCTAATGGTATTTTAATCACACCTTATCCATTAAAGGCAGGTACTTACTATCTAGAGGAAGTAGATCAAAAAATCGATGGTTATTTATGGAATAAAAATTCTGTAGAATTTAAAATTGGTGAAGATTCTAAATTAATTAATGATGAAGAATTTGGAATCTTATTTGAAGTTAAGTTTGAAAATAAAGCAGTTAAAGGTAGCCTAGAACTAACTAAAACTGGCGAAGAAGTAGAATTAACTGATAATGGGTATATTTATACTAAAGTTAATTTAAAAGGCGTTAAAATTGGTTTATATGCTAGAGAAAATATATATGATGCTCTTGGTAATTTAAAATACAAAAAAGGTACACTAGTAAAAGAATTAATTACTGATGAAAATGGTTATGTTAAGGTAGATGATTTATATTTAGGAAAATACTATTTACAAGAAATTGAAACAGTAAATAACCATGTGTTGGATAAAACTAAATATAATTTCGATCTTGAATATAAAGATCAATATACAGAAGTAATTAATTACAAAACTACTTTAGAAAATCATTTGCCAAAAGGTACTTTAGAATTTACTAAATCTGATTATTCAAACAGTAAGACTTTACCTAACACATTAATTGAAATTTACAATGAAAATGATGAGTTAGTTTATTCTGGTCGTACTGATGAGAATGGTAAAATCATTATTGATAAATTACCAGTTGGTAAATACTACATTTTAGAAAAAGAAGCACCAGAGGGATACAAAATAAATGATGAAAAAATGTATTTTGAAATTACTGAAGATGGACAAGTTGTTAAATGTAATATGTTAGATGAAGCATACGAAGTTCCAAATACTGGTTTAAGTAATATTAATTATGAACTAATTGGAAGTATAGTTTTAATTGTATCTGGACTAGGATTATTCTTATATGGTACGAAGAAAAGAAAATAAGAAGTTTAATCTTATTAAATTAATTGGCTTACTACTTTTTGCTTGTGGTATGTTTATGATTGTTTATAATTATTCTACTAAAGTAAAATTAGATGAAAATAATGATACTAAAATAGAAGAATTTTTTGATGATGATAATACTTCACAAGTAGAAGAATCAAAAGAAGATAAGCAAGAAAATACTACTACTTCCAAAATTACTAATTATAACTACATTGCTGTTTTAGATATTCCATCTATAAATTTAAAACGAGGTTTAGTAGATCCTAGTAGTAAATATAATAATGTTAATTATAATATTCAAATTATAGACAAATCTTCTATGCCAGATGTTGTTAATGGTAACTTAGTTCTTGCTAGTCATAATGGAGCTAGTTATATTTCTTTCTTTAAAAATTTATATAAACTAAATAATGATGATAAAGTTTATGTTTATTATAATGGTTATAAATATGAATATTCTATAAGTAAAATATATGATACCAGTAAAGATGGTCATATTGAAGTTTATAGAGATAATCAAAAAACTACTATAACTTTAATTACTTGCAAGAAAAATACAAAAGATACTCAAACAGTTTATATTGGTTATTTAACAAATAAGGTGGCTTATTAATATTAGGAGTGATATTGAATACCCAAAATATTTAATTCATGTATTACTCCTAGTTTTGTCATCTTAGATTTTTCTTTAACACATTTAGAAAAGTTGATTTATGGAGAAATATCAGCACTATGTAATAATAAAGGCTACTGTTATGCTACTAATCATTATTTAAGTAAAGTAAATAATGTTAGTGAAAGAACAATTAGAACTTGTATAAGTAATTTACATAGTAAGGGTTATATCAAGGTAATAATTGATAGAAAAGAAAAAAATAACAGTAGAAGAAAAATTTATATAGATGATAGTAAGGATCCAACTCTCCCGTCAGAGTGGCAAGACACTTCCTAACCGACAGGAGATATACTTCCTACAAATAAATAAAAGAATAAATAAATTAATAAATAAAATAATTCTAATAATATTATTAGTAATACTAATATAAACTTTAAATTAGATTGGAGGCTTTTATGTATGAAGATATAAATTATAATGAAGTTATGTTATCTGGTAAAATCAATAATATTTATAATACTAATAATTATTGTCTGTTTGGTCTAACTTGTAATGATTATTCAAATAATAATTGTTATCTTAATTTAAGAATCCACAATAATCTTTATTACAAATATAAAGATTTTTTTATTAAAGATAAAAAAGTATTTATTAAAGGATATTTAAAAACCTACTCTGATAAGAATAATAATATTCAATCTTATATTATGGTTACTAAGATTACTGATAAACCAAACGAATTAATTAATGGAACATCATCTCCACATATTAGGTATGATGAAGATGGTGTTATGGTTTGGAATGGTAAAAGATGTGAAACAATACCTCCGACCGAAGATGAAAAGAAAGAAATGGAAAAATTACTTAGTGAATATAGTTAGAAAGGTTGTGATAAATTGCAAAGAAAATTAAGTGTTCTTTATGTTGAGCCAAACAAATTGCCAGAAAAAAGAACAATAAAAAACACCTTAGAGGACAAACAAAAACTTGTTAATGGATTAATTGAATGCACTTATTTAAGTGGTTCAAATGATATTGCAATAGTTTGTAATGAAGAAGGAAAAATTTTAGGATTACCACCAAATCGTGATATTGGTCATGATGTTATATGTGGTAATTTTTTTATTGTTGGTGATGATCCAGAACTTGGTGAGGATCGTTCTTTAACCGATGAGCAAATAGAAAAATATTCTGAATACTTTGGTAAAGAATCTATTGAAAAAGCAACGGAAAAAGCACAAAAAATCTTTAATGATGATTTGTGTTATTAATACTTGAAAGGAGGTGGTTTAATGGTGAATGAAACAGTATTGGTTGGTAGGATTACCCAAGATCCAAAAGTAACTGAATTAGAGAACGGTAAAAAAGTATGTAATATAACTGTTGCCGTACCTAGAAGTTATAAAAATGAAAATGGCGAATATGATACTGATTTTATTAAATGTACAATGTGGTCTGGTATTGCTGAAAATACAAGTGAATATTGTAAACAAGGAGATTTAATTGGTATTAAAGGTCGTATTCAAACAAGAGTTATTGATAAAGATAATTCAAAACAAACTATTCAAGAAGTTATTGCTGAAAGAGTTACATTTTTAGCAAAATCCAAAGAAAAAAATAATGATGAAATAGAAATTTAGTCAAATGAAATTAGAGCAAAATAAAAGAGCTAGTTAGGGCTAACTCTAGTGTTATTAAAAATAGATAACGAACTTATTATATCACTATTTTGCTCTTTTTCTTATTTTGTTAAGGAGGATGATAATAAGATGAATAAAAATATAAATTTCGAGGTGTTGTTTATTGTTTAAACTTATAGGAAGTTCTCTATACAATATAGGGAATACTATAAGTACATTAGCAATAACAAAATTAGATGGTGGTAATTACAATATTGATACAATATTAAAAGCCATTAAAACTTTAACTGATTGGTGTTTAAGAGTTGGTATTGCTCTAGCAGGTGTTTCATTAGTAGTTGGTTTTATCATGTATGCCGTTGCTGATGTTGACAGAAAAGCCCATGTTAAACAAAGAATTATTCAAACAATGTTTGGTATCGTAGGAATCATTTTAGCCATATCTTTAGTAAACTTAATCATTAGTCTATTCTAGGTGGTGTTATATGAATTTTGAAGAATTAAATAATAAGATACTTAATATTGAAAAAAAATATAGTAAAAAACAAGATAAAGTTAACGATTATTGTGAAGAATTAGAAAATACATTTTATGAATATGCTGATTTAAACGGTAATATGGACTATGAATTTGAAGAAGTATTTAAAGATATTGTCTGTGGTGAAGATTGTATCGGATTAGTTATGGGTGCAAGTGTAGATTCATTATATTATTGGTATGAAAAAGATGGAAAAACTTGTGTTGATGAAATTGATTATGACTACCTTACCAACTTAGCAAATAAAGCCTTAAAATGTTATGAAAAAACTAAAGAGGATGACTTAGAAATATGTTAAGTGCCTTAGACTTATTACGAAGATTAGGTTGGGCTGTAATTGATTTTATCTATAAACTAGTAGATACATTATTCAATATAATGAAAGAACTAAACTTATATGATATTGTTGATAGTGTTTCAGATAATACAATGTTTTCTAATTTTCATTCTGGAATAATTGCTATTGCTATAACATTATTAGCATTATTTATTGCTTGGCGATTTGTAATGAAAATATTAGATCCAGATGAGGGCTTATCCACTCATCAAATAGTTATGGAAATTATTAAATGTAGCGTGCTTGTGTTAATGAGTGTTTTTTTATTCTCACAAGCCAATACTTTATCTATGAAACTAAGTGGCTATACTTCTTCTATGTTTTCAAATAGTGGTACTACTTTATCTAGTGCTATGCTTACCATGTATGTTGATTATTCAGATGGTTATAAAGCAAGTGATGAATTTGAAAAAGAAGATATAAGTGCTAATATCAAAAATAGTAATTTTACTAAGAAAAGAATGTTTAATGATAAATATGTAACTTCTAAAAAATGGATATTACCAGATGAAAAAGATTATAAATATAATGTAAACTGGATAATGGCTATTATTGTAGGTGGTTTCTTTCTATATGCTCTTTTCTTTAGTGGTATGATGCTCGCCCGTAGGCAAATAGAATTTTTGTTTTTATTTTTAATAAGTCCAATAGTATTTGCTACTTCTATCGGAAACAAACAACGAAGATCTGCTGTTATAGAACAATTAGTTTCTTTAATGTTACAAGGTGCAGTAGTTATGATGATTATTGGTATAACGGTAATTGTAATGCAAGCCATTAATAGTACAACTTTCTTTAGTGATTCCAACTTTAAAGATATGGCTTTAAAATCATTAATGTTTGTTGGATGTGGTACATTCCTTTTAACAGGATCACAAGTTGTTAATAGATTCATTGGTTCAAATGTTAGTGCTAATTCTGGTCGAGAACAATTAATGAGTTTAATGAGTTATGGTCATGCGTTATCTACTGCAACTCATATTGGTGGAAATGCTCTTAGTGGTGCTACTTCTTTTGGATTAGGTGTTGGTGCTTCTGCTCTAGGAAGGGCTGGAGGAAATAAACTTGTTAATTCTATTGGAGGAGCTATCCAAAAATTTGGTAATAACATCAAAAGTAATAATAGTTCAAACTCTAATCCAATTAAAAGTGGTATTCAAAACGGTATTGGAAATACTATTGAAAAATTTGGTGGTAAAGTTAAAAATTCAACACCATCAAATATCGGTAAAAATATGAGAATGCATGGTCGTGAAAATATGGGTGAAGCCATAAGTTCTATTATGCCACAAAGAAACATGTATCGAAGAAGATACAGATCAAGGGAGTGATAAATTTATGTATATAACAATAAAAAGTATAAAAAAGACTTTAGGAAAATATATAGAAATGACAGACCTTTATATAGGACTTCCTATGCTTATGATATTTTTAATACTATTTGCTTTTACTAACTTTAAATTACAAGCATTAGTATTTTTATCAATATGTGCATTTTTATTGATTCCTATAAATCTTTCAAAAAAGAATCGTATGTATAAAGTGGTTATTTTACTTTTTAAATATGTTTTTAAGTGTAAAGAATATATTTATTTAAAATAAAATGTTATAATAAACTAAAAGATTTGTTTTGCAAATTAAAGTGATTTCAAAAAAGGAGATATGAAATATATGGATATAGTAATTAATATATTTATTAGCATAGTAACTGGTTTAGTAACTGGTTTTTTCGTTGAGTGGCTTTTATCAGAAAAAGAAAAAAAGAGGCTTTTATTTATAAAAAATGAGATAATGAACAAAGTGCTAAGTGATACTAAAATTTATATTCAATTCTTTATAGATAAACCAATTAATTGTAATAAAAATGAATTGATTGATACTTTAATGAATAAACTGGAGAAAATATTAACAAATAAGCAAAAGCCAAGTTGTCAACAATCAGATATAAAAAATTTATTGTTACAAATGAATGAACATATAAATATAATATTAAGAAATGAACTTGATTTCAAATTCAATGAGTGGCTTACTGACAAGCAAATAGTTCTTTTAAATGATGTCTATAAGAATATTAATTTATATTTAACAAAAAATGATGATTCAATTAATTATTGTGGAGTTACTTCATCATTATTAGACTTTTATAAAAATATAAGTGTTTCTAGTATGAACTTAATTTCAAATAAATGAATATTTAAAGAACATAGAAATATGTTTTTTTGAAATGGAGATGATAATATCGGGTTATTCCCTGAAAATAAAAAATTAAATAAAGATAAAGTTTTAGAAAAAGAAAAAAAGAAACTTGAAAAACAACAACCAAAATTTGTAATAAAAAAGCAAATGAAAAGAAGAATTAAAAACTCTCAAACTTTTTCAAATGTTAAGTCTGTTGCTGATGATGGTTTAATAGAATTGAAAACTGGTGAAGTTGCTTCTTTGATTGAAGTTAAGGCTATTGATTTGTCATTAACGAGTAAATCAGAGAAACATAATTTTTTTTATGCACTAAAAAGTTTATATCAAATAAGAAACTTAAATCTTAAATGTTATAAACTCGATCAAAAAATAAATCTAAATAATAATAAAATTAATTTAGAAGAATTAATAGATTATTACAAAGATGATTCACAAAAGGAAAAATTACTTGATGAAAGTAAAAGATTAATTGAAGAATTAGAAGAAAATCACTTCACTATCTCTAGTGTTTATTACTTAGTGGTAATTACTAAAGACTTAAATACTTTGGAAAAACAATTAGATGAAATTGAAGAAATCATTTCTAATATAACACCTAGAATTAATATGGAAGTTATTGATAATAGATTAGAAATATATAAGTTTTTAACTAACTTATATATGAATTCAAAAGCATTGGATGATTTAATATGGAGTGATTTACCATCCTTAATATCTCCACTTTCTCTCCAAGAAAAAACTAATATGCTTAAGATGGATGATAAAGATATTCAAATGGTAACTATTAAAAATATTCCACCATTTGTAGATGAGCTTTTCTTTGAAGAAATATTTAATGTTCCTGATGTAAGGGCTTGTATTAGTATTAAAGATGCTATTAGTCAAGATGAATTGGTGCGTTGGGTTAATTCTCAATACCAGTTCTTACTATCTGATAGAAACACAACTAAGAAATTAAGTGACGCTACTGAACTTGATACTCAAAAGGAAAACTTTCAACAGTTAATGGTAGAAATTAAAAATGGTGATGAAAAAATTAAAGAAGTGTCTTTAACTTTGATAATTACTGGTACTAAAAAAGAAAGAGAAAATGCTTTTAGAGATTTAAAACGATTAGTAGATAGATATCAAATAAAGTTAGATATTCCTAAATTAAGACAAATGGAATGTTGGCAAAATTATGATTTAACTACAACATCTTTAAATGATTATTCTATTTATTTACCAACACTAACTTTAAGTGCTGGTTTTCCATTTACTAAAACATATTTTAATGATTCTAGTGGTTATATGTTAGGAGTTGATTTACATACTTCACTTCCAATATTTTTTGATCCTTTTGTAATTAACAATCAAAGAACTTCTCATAATATTGCTATTGTATCATCAACTGGTGGTGGTAAAAGTTTTACTATGAAGAAAATGATTATTAACGAATATGCTCGAGGAACAAAAATTTTCATTCTCGATGCAGAAAACGAATATAAGAATCTAGTTATTTCAAATGGTGGTGAATATATTGATCTCTACTCTAAAAAGGGTGGTATCATTAATCCACTTCAAATAAGATATATTCCTAGTGATGATGAAGATAAGGAAACAAAAGAAACGGATTGTCCTTTAGCAAAACATTTAGGTTTTCTAGAGGCTTTTTTCAAAACGGCTTTTGAAGATATTACCGAAAAAGAATTAGTTATGCTTTTGTCAGTAGTGGAATCTTTATATAACACTAAAGGAATATTTAAAAACACTTCAATTAATACTTTACAAAGTTTAAGTCCAAGCGATTATCCAATATTTAGTGAACTATATGAATATTTACCAGTTTATAAAAAACAAATAGAAAGCAATGAGAAAAAGAAACTAATAGACCAATTAGAAATTTTAGTATCAAGATTTTTAACTGGTACTGATTCTTTCTTATTTGATGGTCATACAAATATTGATTTATCAAATGATTTAATTGCTTTTAACTTACAAGAATTATTATATAGTGGAAATCAAAGACTAATTAATACGCAAACATTAAATTTACTTACTTTCCTAAATAATAGTATCGTTGCTAATAAAATTCAAAATGAAAAATTAGGTAAAAAGAAAAAACATATTAGTATTGTGGTTGATGAATTTCACTTATTTATAGATGAAAAGAATAATGAGGTATTAAAAAACTTTGGGCAACTTGCTAGAAGAGTTCGTAAGTATTCTACTAATCTAATAGTGAGTACCCAAAGTGTTAAAGATTTTGTTGGAAATGCTAGTGTGTTAAGACACGCAACTGCAATTTTTAATAATTGTCAGTACACTATGATTGGTATGTTAAAAGAAGATGATTTATTGGCATATCTAGAGTTATTTAAAAATAACCCATTAACTGATACGCAAAAAGCATTTTTATTGTCAGCTAAACGAGGAGAATTTTTACTTAATGTTGATAATAAAAATAGACTTAGAGTTTGGATTCGTGCTACCGAATTAGAACGAGAAATGATGGGAGAAAGTTAGGAGGTTGATATATTGAGTACAAGATCAAGAATTGCAATAAAGCAAAATGATAATACTTATAAATCTATTTATTGTCATTGTGATGGTTATCCAGAATATAATGGTGTCATACTTTATTATCATTATAGTGATCCAATGAAGATTAAACTTTTAATGAGTTTAGGAGATATTTCTTATTTAGGAGAAAATGTTTTACCAGATACCACTAAAACACATACTTTTGATGAAAGGCAAGATGATGTTACTGTTGCTTATCATCGTGATCGTGGTGAAGATTTACATTTTAATGTATTTAATGATAAAGATGATTTAATAGACTATTTTAAAAACTCGGATCAAGATTATTTATATCTTTATGAAAATGATAAATGGTATATTGCTGAAAATAATAAAGAAATTAATTTAGTTTCACTAGAAGATTATTTACTAGAAAAAAATTATATAGATGCTCCAGCAAAACCATATACTTATGAAGATGAGCTAGCAGTTGAATTAATGAATTATGCTAGAGATTTTGATTCTTACGAATATAAAGATATTTATTCAAATGATGAAGATGCTTTTAATGATATGAAACACAATTTACTAACAAGTAAAGATACAAGTAATATGATTGATTGGTTAAGTAATGATATTAATATAATGGCTACTGAAAAAGATTTGTCTGATAAGAATATGGCTGATTTATCTAAACAAGCATTTAATCTAATTAATAAACTTAACCAACATTTAAAAGTATTAGAAAAAGAAGAAATAAAAGAAGTTGATTTATAATGAAAAAAATAATTAAACTTCTTCTTTCTTCTACTACTGGTATTATAATTTTATTTTTAATTATATTAGTACCAGTATTAATGATAATGGATTTCTTTGGTGCTAATATTACTGATGGTTATATAGAAAATAATAGTGAGTATGCAGAACAATATAGAACAGTTGCTAATAAGTTTATTAAGTCAAAAAGTGGTTATGTATCTTTGGAAAGAATTTTATATTTCTATCTTGCTGACAATTCACTTTCTTTTGATGAAATATATAATGATAATTTAGATAAAGAATCTAAAAAATTAATTCCAATTAGTCAAGTATGCGAATTATCAAAATATAAAATTTTAGATGTTTGTAAAAGCAATAATATTTCTACTAGTGGGCAAATCGATGAAGAACAAGCCAAACCCTTTGCTCCACCAATAAATTTTGCTAGTTCAACTATAACTAGTTTTTTTATGGAAGAAAGAGTTGTTTATGGTAAAGCAAATGTTCATAAGGCTTGGGATATTGCATCTCCAGCTCAAAGTCCAGTTTATTCAACCTGTGATGGAACAATAGAAAAAGTTTCTTTTCCGTACTCTAGTAATTCAATAGATACTAACGACAAGCAAGGTGGAAATATTATTAAACTTAGTTGTGAAGTTGGTGATAAAAAATATACGGTTTTGTATGGACATTTATTTCCTAACAGTTCAAAAGTTAATGAGGGACAGCAAGTAACTAAAGGACAGCAAATTGCAGGAGTTGGTACAACTGGTTATTCGACTGGTAACCATTTACATTATCAAGTTTCACTAGATGGACAAGTTATTGATGGTATGAGTTTAGTAGATTTTACTTATGAAAATTCTAATTATTCTCCAGACTTTAGATTACCAGATTCTAACTTACCATCCTATAAAAATTAAAGAAAATAAAATTTTAGGATGAAAACACAAAACAAAAACACCTTAAAGAATATAGAAAATATTTAATATCATCCTTTAGATGAACCTATGAAGTAGGATGAATTTCGTAAGTACGAAATAAGTCTTACACAACACTAAACCCTTATGAAATAAGAAAATGTTTAGTGTTAATGTGTAAGTTTCTTATCCTGCTTTTTTCTATATCTCATATTTTAAGGTGTTTTCATCCTATTTATAGATTGGAGGTCTTATGAGAAGATTTGATTTTTGGTTGCCAATAGATTTATTTAATAGAATAAATTTAATGGCTAAACATTATAAAGTTTATACATCAAAAATGATGATACAACTTTTAGAAATGGGGTATTTAGAAATGATTAAACAAGGAGGTTATGATAATGAAATTAACAATAAATAAATTAATTGCAAATGATATGATAAATTATGGTATGGATAAAACTAGTAGTTTTAACTACATTGTTTCTTTAAATTCATACTTAGAAGAATATGATGAAGAATCAAAAAAATATATAAAAGAAAATTTAGATGATATTAAAGATGCTATTGAAAGAAGCGAATGTGTTGCTGATTTAGTAGTCGAAAAAAATAATGATGACATTGATTTTAATATGGTCTTTTATTGGGGATACTTATTAACACAAACAGAAAAAATGGTTTATGAAAAGGCTAAAAAAAATAATATAGAATTAGACTTTGAAGATATTAAAGACATAGCAAGTGATATATTAGATGATGATATTTTTAATGAGAATATAAATAAGTATTTAAAAAATTATGATAAAGAACAGGAGTTATAATTAATGAAAGTTCGTTTATATACTGATGAAGAAATTAATAAATTAAATAATTCTATTTTTGTTAGAAGTATTAAATATAAAAGAGAGATTGAATACGATCCATTATTTAAGTTATGGACTATTGTCATGAAACATGATTTACCAGAACTTTCTGCAAGAGAAATATTTGCTCGTGGAGGAATTGATATTAATATAGTTCATAAAAAACTACCGCAACGAAGAATTAAAGAATGGATGGATAATTATAAAAAATTTGGTATAAGATATTTTTTACCAGAAGATGAATATTATCAAAGTATTACTTATGAAAAAAATAATAAAGTACATTATGATACTATGAAAATGCAACTAATGGATTTCGTTTTAAAAAGATTAAAGGAAATTAAATTAGATGAAAATAGATAAGCATATATATTTTACTAATGAAGAATATGCTCGTATATTAGATTATAAAGAAAAAAATAAATTGTCTTTTTCAGAAGCAGTTTGTTTTCTCTCTATCTCTGCTTTAAATAGTAATGATATTTTAGATAGAATTAATTTTTTAGAATCTCGTTTAGATTATCTAATTAAAAAGATAAATATTATTTATTCGTTAGAAGAACAAATTTATTCTGATATGAATTTTGATAATTTAACCGATCCTAAGAAAAGTAAGCCTTTAATAGAGTTTAATAAAAAATTAAGGAACACTAATATAAATGACTAAAAGTCCTAAAGTAATATTTAATTCTATCTTTACTCTTGCTTTAAATAACCCTGATAGTAAATATAAAAATCATAATAAAAGTATTAAAAGAGTTCAAAAAATGTATGATTACTATACTAATGAAGAAAAACGAGCTATGTCTATGTATGATTATTATACTGGTAAATTAACAAAAGAAGATACAATGAATCTTGTTATAGAAGATGGTACTTTTGCTACTGAAAAAGAAGTTGAAAAAAGAAAAAAATTAGCAGTTAAGTATTTAGATAATTCTAATCTTTGGCAAGGAGTACTTTCTTTTAATAATGATTATCTTAATGAAAATATTGATATTCATAAGTTAGAAAAAGAATTAGCCACAAATATATTACCTAAGTTTTTTAGAAAATGTGGTTTTAAAGATACTAATAAAATGTTTTATCAACTAGCACTTCATACTGATACAGATAATCTTCATTTTCACTTTTCATTTATGGAAAAAGTACCTAACTATGAATATGCCAAAAATAAAGTTGGTTATCGTAGAACTGGTGAATTATCACAAAATGAAATTGACTTTTTAAAAGCACAAGTAATTCATACGATTGAAAAAGAAAAAATATATACACCATTATTAAAAGAAACTAATAAAGATATTGAAGAATTAAAAAAATACTTTAGTCCTAAAGAAAAAAATTACTTATTAAGAGATAAGAAAGATTTAATATTAGAAGAAAAAATATTAAGATTAGGACAATTACTTTATAAGGAAAGATATGACAATGATTCTAAAATAAAGTATGGTTCAATTAAAGATAAAGAAATTATTAATCTTACTAGAGATATAAAAAATTATTTATTTTCAAAGAATAATGATAACTTTAAATTAGAATATAATAATTTTAAAGAATCTCTTAACAAAATAAATAACTATTTTTATAAAATAAATGAAAATAATAATATTAAGAACATTGTAGTTGATACTACTTTAACTGATAGTAAAAATAAGTATATAGATAATTATATTTATAATGCTATTGTTAATTATGCTAATTACAATTATAAGAGAGAATCCAAAAATATTACTAAGATAAAAGAAAATGATATTATTCAAGAAATAATATTAAAGCACTATCTTGATAATAAGAAACAAACAAGAAAAGATATATTAAAAACTTACTTTACTAACACTAATTCAAAGCAAAAATTTAGGAATAAACAAGATATAGAAAATGCTATTAAAAGTATAAATGATGAAATGGACGAGGCTCAAAAAGAGTTTTCTAAACTTTTTATATCAAATGACTATACAAAGTAATTGCAATTATTGTCTAAAAATGTTATTATACAGTTGTAGTAAATAAATATTACTACATAAACCATTTACTTTACTGCTCATAAGCACTCCTTTCCATGTGCTTAGTAGTAAAAACCATAATAGTCGCTAGTATAGGGCTATTTTTTTAATACCAATAATTAGGAAGTGATAGCCTTGAAAAAAATTATTAAGAAAAAATATAATGTCGATGAGGGAATTTTAAGCATAATACTTGCTAATGAGTATCTTTTGCGAGGAAATTCATCATTACCAAATGAAGTAAAACGACTAATAATTGAATATATAGAAAAACTTAGAGAATATGCTGGCATAGAAGAAGAAAAACATAAAAAAGATGATATTTTAGATTTTAATTATACTATTGAATATAAATTCAAAGTACAAAGTAAATAGGTTTTACTTCATTTTAATGTTATAATTGATATGAGGTGATGACTTATTAATAATAACTGGATTTATTGTATAAAAATTTATTTTGATTATTTAGTTAAAGCAAATTCTTATTTATTTCAACTTATTGGTTTAAATGGAAAACAAAAGTCTTATTGCAGAGAGAAAAAATATTTGGAAATATTTGATTTAATTACGAAACTTATTCCTATAAGTGCTTCTTTAAAAGAACAAAAAGCAATTATTAGAGATATAGATAAAAAAAGTGGAATATTTGAATTGATTGGTAATGACTTACCAGAAATAAATAAAAAATATGATGAAATTATTGAAAAATATAACAAAGAACTATTTAATATTAAAATGATACGAAATAAGTTTGAACATTGTCCACATTGCATATTAACTTCATCTGATATAAGTATTGGACACTGGTCTAGTCTTAGCATGACATTTAAAACAAGTGGAAAGCAAATAAATTATGATAATATGGAATACTACGAATGTAATGCAGAAGATTTGAAAAATATTATATATGAGTTAAATTCAATTTTTTCTATTTTACAGGATAAAATAAGAGAAAGATGCAATAATAATGATAATTATTTAACTGATTGTTTAGAAATTAATTTTAGTTATTATAATGATATTATTTTTAATGAAAATTTTTTGAAATTCTGTATAATATCATCTAAATTTTAGAAACTGAATAAGTTTCTTTTTCTATTTAAGGAGGAATGCTATTGAATAAAATTGGAAAAAGATTAAAACAAGAAAGAATAAAAAATAATTTAACTTTAGAAACACTATCTAATATGACTAACATTTCTATATCTACTTTAAGTAATATAGAAAATGATAAAACAGAAAATATTAGTGGTGTTTTTTTATATAGATTAAGTAAAGTATTTAATATAGATTACGATTATTTACTTAGGTTAAGGTGGGATATATTTCCTACCTTTTTATATGAAGGGAAATCTTCTATTGGAAACAAATAAAATATTCAATGAAGATTGTCTATTAGGTATTAAAAAAATACCAGATAACTCTATTGATTTAGTAATTATCGATCCACCTTATGATATTTGCACCAAAGGTGGAAAAACTGGTGACTCAAGAGTTGCTAAAGATGTTAAAAATTTAGAAAAGGAATTAATAGACAATAATTTAACTGATGGATTTGATATTTCTATTCTTGATGAGTTAATTAGAGTTATGAAAAATATAAATATTTATATATGGTGCAATGGTAGACAAATACCTATGTATATAAAATATTTTATTGAACAACTTGATTGTAAATTAGAAATTATTATTTGGGGTAAAACGAATCCTATGCCCCTTTATAGTAATAAATATTTAGGAGATAAAGAATACTGTTTATATTTTAGGAAAAAAGGTTTTTGTCAACCTAAAAATTATGAGGATGCTAAAACAATATATTTATCTACTCTTAATATAAAAGATAAACAAAAATACGGACATCCTACAATAAAGCCACTTCCACTTATTAGAAAATTAATAAGAAACAGTTCTAAAGAAAACGATGTTGTTTTAGATTGTTTTATTGGTAGTGGTACAACAGCAGTTGCTAGTATTTTAGAAAATAGAAAATTTATAGGATTTGAAATTAATAAAAAGTATTATGATATTGCATTAAAAAGAATATCAGAGGTTAATAAGGAGGATGATGTTAATGAATAATAAATATGATGAAATAAAGGAAAAACATCAAAAAATTGTTGATGACTTTCCAATGAAATTTGCTTTTTCTGATGAGCAATTTAATCAAAGTATGAAAGAATTAGGCTTAAAACCTACTGATATAGATAAAGTTGTATCTATTGGTGGAGGTGGTTTTATAAAAAAAACTGATGTTAAAAAATATTATGATATGTGGGACAAACTTAGAAAAGAACATAATAATTTAATCGAAGCAGATAAAACTGGTGATGGTTATATCAAGGATATGTTTGTAAGTGAACTTGAAAATCACGAGTATAGTTATACTCATGAATTAGATGAAACATTAAATGCCTTAGAACTAACTAGGGAGCAAATTTTTAATAGTCCTACTTTAAGTCATGGGTTAGAACTTGCTAAAAAAGAGGTTTTACAAAAAGAATCGGAGGTTGATTATGAATACGAATAATATTGAAGAAAAGTTTGATGATTTTCAAACAATTTTAAATTCATCTAAAGAATTTAGTTTTAAGAATGATTCAATTTTAAAATTGAAACAATATTATGGTAATAAAGAAATTTATTTAGATTTATCTAAAATAGATATTAATATGTTTGAAGATTTATATTATGATTCAGAAAAAGAACTAGATGATATGGAGGATTATGATTTATAGAAGTAATTTAGTGAGGGATAGACTATGAGTTTATCCCTTATTATCTTACTTACTATACTAATAATTTTTATAATATGCTTTATTTATATAGAGCCAATTATTGCAAAGCATAAAATTAAAAATAATAATGAGTATGGTTCGGCTAGATTTTCTACATTTAATGAAATAAATAAGAATTTTACAAAAGAAAAAATTAGTAATATTAATGAAGTCGGCTTCCCAGTTTATTATGATAAAAATATATCTCATGTATGGTTTGATAAAGAAACACCACATTATGTTTATTTAGGATCAAGTGGTTCTGGAAAAAGTGTAACTGCAGTTATTCCTATGATTAGTTTTATTGCAAATGCTAAAGTTAAAAGAAGTGTTTTTGTAACCGATCCTAAAGGAGAAATTTATCATGCAACTTCTAAAATGTTACATGATAAAGGTTATAAGGTTTTAACCATAGATTTTAGACATCCAGAACTTTCTAATCATATTAATATATTAGAACCTATTATATGCGAATATGAAAATTTTATTAAGTATGACAAGTTAATTAATGAAACTGATAATGTTGACTTAAAACTTGATTATCAAAATAAATCTATATCTAGTTATGCTGAAACTAATAGATTAATAACTTCTTTGGCATCAATGATTACTTATGATAAAACTCAAGGCAAAGATCCTTTTTGGAATAATAGTGCCAAAAATTTATTAGAGGGATTAATTGGTTTTTTCTTAGAGGAATATAAAGATGGAAAAATTAAAAGAGAACAAATAACAATGACATCTATTCGTAAGTTTCAAAATTCTACTATGGAAGATAAAAATGCTAAAAAGTTTAAGTTTTATATAGAGCAAAAGCCTTATGGAAGTAAATCCAAAGATAGTTTAATACCAATATTATCATCTAGTGAAAATACATATAAATCAATTACTAGTGTATTTAGTGAGAAAATGGCGATATTTGATGATGTTAATGTTGCTAATGTAACCAGTAGATCTGATTTTGATTTTGACATTTTGGGTAAAGAACAATCAGCACTATTTGTTATAGTTCCAGATGAAGATAAAATTTATTATACGCTTGTAACTATTATTCTAGGACTTTTATATAAAGAACTAGTAAAACTTGCTAATTCTACTGAAAATAAAAAATGTCCTATTGAAATAGATTGGATATGTGATGAATTTTCTAATTGTCCACCACTTGTAGAACCAAGTATAGAATCAATAATTTCTGTTGCCCGTTCAAGAGGACTTAGGTATCATCTATTTATTCAAAGTTTAAGTCAATTAGACAATGTTTATGGTAAAGAGGTCGCACAAATAATACTTGATAATTCTGGGATGGCTTACTTGAAAACGAATACTATGGAAACGGCTGAGGCAATAAGTAAACGCTTAGGTCGTATGACCTTAGAATCTTCTTCTATAAGTCAATCTGTAAGTTTAACTAATTACAATGGCAACAAATCAACATCCTTAATAGGTCGTGATTTATTAACCCCAGATGAAGTAAAAAACTTGCATTACAAAACTATTATATTTCCAAATATAGGTTATCCAATATTTAGAGATACTGTTATATATAAAAGATTATCTTGTTATTCAAGTGGTGAATTAAAAAGAAAAATAACTCCACTTGAAGACTTAAGTTATACATATTTTACAGTTGAAAACATACAAACAAGGTATGATAGATTATATAGAAATAGAAATAACAAAGAAATAAATAAAGAAGAACTTTCATTTTATGACAAGTTTAAAACTGAAGAAATTAATAAATTAAATAATATTGTTAATATTGTTAATGATTTATTAAAAGATAAAATTAAAATATTTGAATTTAAAGAAAATAATAATCGTACATTTGCTAGTTTTGAATTAAAAGAACCATTAAATACAAAAGAATCAATATTTCTAAAAGGAAAAATAAATAAAGAAGTGTATCATTTAGAGATTGATAATGGTAATAACACTAAATCTACTATCGAAATACATTTAAAAAACCCATTAGAAAAAGATTTGACTTTAGAAAGGAATAACAAAAATAATGTCTAACTCTAATAACATAATTTCAAATTTTAATCATACTCTTAAAATGGGTGATCCAATGATTAAAATGTACGGAAATAAAATTGTAAAATTGGAGTTTGTATTTAATGAAAATGGAGATGATTTGAAAACAATTATTAATAGAACTTTTAAAGAAGAACTATATAAGAAAAAATTACTATTTGGAGGTGTATTAGATGAGTTGCAAAAAACTAAAAATGATGGTACCATGCAATCGTAGATATTTTAGACCCCTATCATTAAAAAGGAGGAATAAGAATATATGATAGGAAATCAAATCTATAAATGTGCAGATTATTTAAGACTTTCAAAAGATGATATTGGAAAAAATGACGAATCATCTTCAATATCAAGTCAAAGAATGATAATCAGTTCATTTGCAAAGCATAATGGTTTAAATCTTATTAAAGAATATGTTGATGATGGTTATTCTGGTGGTAATTTTGAAAGACCAGCTTTTGTAGAAATGATACAAGATATTGAAAATGGACTAATAAATTGTGTCATTACAAAGGACTTATCAAGATTAGGTCGTGAAATGTATGGTACAGGTAAATATATAGAGGAATTCTTTTTAGAACATAATGTTAGATATATTGCTATTAACGATTCATACGATTCGTTAATTGGTGATTCAATGTTAGGCTTAAGATTAGGTGTTAATGATTTATATTTAAGAGATGTATCTAAAAAAGTGAAATCTTCATTTAGAGTTAGACAAGAAAAAGGAGATTATATTGGCTCATTTCCTTGCTATGGCTACATGAAAGATCCTAGCAATCATCATAAATTAATTATCGATCCTGAGGCAAGTGAAATTGTTAAATTAATATTTTCTCTTGCACTTGATGGTGATGGTGTTTGCGTAATTGCTAGAAAATTAACTGAAAAGCAAATTCCTATTCCAATAGTATATAAAAAAGAGCCCAGAGGCTTGAAAGTTACAGAAAATAACGGAAATGGTATTTGGAAACATTCTACATTAAGAAATATCTTAACTAATGAAATGTATATTGGCAACATGGTACAACATACAAACGAAAAAATAAGTTATAACAATAAAAAATGTCGTAAATTAAAAAAAGAAGAATACATCGTAGTTAAAAATACACACGAACCTATTATAAGTATAGAAGATTTTGATAAAGTACAAGAAATTATAAAGAAAAGACATACTACACCAAAAGAAAGAGATTTTGATAAGTATTTATTATCTGGTCTGCTTATATGTGGTAATTGTGGTCGTTCTTTAGGTATTACGCATAAAAGAAATGTTCAAACTCAAACAAAATATACAAGTTGTAATTACTATAATAGAAAAGGAAAAGCATCTGGTTGTACTCCTAATAGATTAAACTATGATTTATTAGAAAAAGATGTAATAAATTATTTAAAAGAAATTGGCGAAGAATTCATAAAACATTATGATATTAGAAATCTAGTAGAAGATTCCGTTTATATCTATAATAAAGATTTACTAGAGTTAAAAAATAATATAGATGCATTACAAATAAAAATTGATAAAGAAACGAATGCAATATCTAATTTATATAATGACAAATTGGAAGGTCATATATCACTAGAAATATTCAAAAAATTATCACAAGAACATGAAGATAAGTTTCAAGCCTTAAATAAAGAAAAAGAAAAATTAGAGTCTAAATATAATGATTTATCGAATGAACGAGCTGAAATGAATTTTACTCGTTGCAGGGATTTAGTTGAAAAGTATGTAAGTATGAAAGAACCAAGTAGAACATTGATTAAAAGATTAATAGATAGCATTGTTGTTTATGATTATGGTGATAAAAAAGAAGTCAAAATTAATTTAAAATTTAAAGTGTTATCTTATCTTGCAAGCACTATTAGGAATTAAAAATACCACATACGAAAGGCAACCCCTTATTTTTTTACCACACTATAAAGGGCAACTGGAGTAACCCTTCCATTTCTATCATATGGAGGCTCTAGTTTAATGATTACCCTAATTAGTATGGGAATAGTTTTAAATATAAGTAGGCATAAATGAGTTTCTAACTATAAAAGAAAAAAATAGAAATATATCATAATTTTATCAGTAGATAATTAATAGTTGTATTTTTCTTTTAATTTCTTTTGAAATATATTATAATATTTACAGAAATATTTAAGAAGGTGAAATTATGACTAAAGTTGTTATTATTGGTGGTGGAGCATCTGGACTTACATCAGCCATTTATGCATCTAAAAAAAATGAAGTTACAGTTTTAGAAACTAAACATTCTACTGGAAAAAAAATAACTATCAGTGGGAACGGTAGATGTAATTATTTTAATGAAAATATGAGTAGTGATTTTTATGAAACATTTGATAAAGATGTTTTAGATAAAATACTATCATCAAAAAACATCCTCACAATCAAAGAATTTTTTAAAAAAATAGGTATTATCCCTTTAATAAAAGATGGTTATTACTATCCCACTTCCAATACCGCTTTTAGTGTAAAAGAAGCCTTAGAACTTGAGTGCAAACTTAGAGGAGTCAAAATTATTTGTGATTACGAAGTTACGAGTTTAAAAAAAGAAAAAAAATTTATTATCAATAATGAAATTTATGCTGATAAAGTTATTTTAGCCACAGGCTCTGCCGCTTCATTTAAAGATTACATTCCAACAGGATATGACATAGCCCGTTTATTTAATCATACCATAAATCCTTTACTTCCAGCCTTAACAGGCCTTCATGGAAATGGAAAATACCTCAAAATTTGGAGTGGAGTAAGAAGCGATGCCATAATAGAACTTTTTATAGAAGGCGTCCAAACAGCTCAAGAAAAAGGCCAAGTCCAACTTACCGATTATGGTATAAGTGGTGTTTGTGCCTTTAACTTAAGCATAAAAGCAAACAAAGCATTATCATCATCAAAAAATGTATATTTAAAAATTAACTTTATCCCATTTTTAAAATTAAATAGTATTTCAGAAACCCTAGACTTCTTAGAAAACCGTAGCACAATGCTCCCTAATAGAAACCTTATCCAACTATTAGAAGGAATGCTTAACTATAAACTAGTAAAAGCTATTTTATCAAGTATAAATATTGATTCCAATAAAAACTTTAATAACCTAAAAAAAGATGAAAAACTAGCCCTAGCTAGAGGCCTTTACAGTTTTGATTTTAAAGTAACAGGCTACAACTCTTTTAATAAAGCTCAAGCCTCAATAGGTGGAGTTTCTCTAAAAGAAATAAACCCACAAACAATGGAATCCCAAAAAACAAAAGACTTATATCTAACAGGAGAAATCCTTGACGTATGTGGTAAATGTGGTGGATATAATTTAGGATTTGCTTTTATTAGTGGAATGCTTGCAGGAAAGGATATATAATATGCTTGTAGTTAGACAATTAAAAGTTAAAATTTTTGATGATATAAAAACATCTATTTCAAAAAAACTAAAAATAAAAGAAAACGATATTATAAACTATTCCATAAGAAAAAGATCCATAGATGCTAGAAAAGGAGCCTTTTATGTTTATGAATGTGCCGTTTCACTCAAAAACGAACAAGAAATATTAAAGAAAAACTCATCAAAAGACATTTTTCTTTTAGAAGATGAAACATATAAATTTACCCCAAAAGGAAATAAAGAACTAAAATCAAATCCCATAATCTGTGGAAGCGGTCCAGCTGGACTTTTCTGTGCCTATCTTTTGTGTGAATACGGATATAAACCAATCATCATAGAAAGAGGGGACGATGTTGATGAAAGAACCAAAAAAGTTGATTTATTTTGGGAAACAGGAAAACTAGATGAAAACAGTAACGTCCAATTTGGCGAAGGAGGAGCTGGAACATTTTCTGATGGTAAATTAAACACCCTAGTTAAAGACAAAAACTTTAGAATGAGAAAGGTATTTGAAACCTTCGTAAAATTTGGTGCACCAGAAGAAATACTATATGATAACAAGCCCCATATAGGCACAGATATTTTAAAAAATGTAGTAAAAAACATGCGTAACTACATCATAAAAAAAGGTGGAAAATTTAAATACAATACAACATTAAAAGACATTTTCATTAACAATAATAAAATTACTTCAGTATTAATAAACGATGAAATTATCCCATGTGACATTCTAGTTTTAGCCATCGGTCATAGTGCTAGAGACACCTTTAAAATGCTCAAAAACAAAAACATTAAAATGACCAGTAAACCATTTGCCGTCGGCATAAGAGTAATCCATCCCCAAAAACTAATTAATGAAAATCAATATAAAAAAATGGCTCAATTTTTCGGCCCCGCTAGTTATAAACTTACTTATAATAAAGAAAGATCAGTTTATTCTTTCTGCATGTGCCCAGGAGGATATGTCGTTAACGCTTCTTCATCAAAAGAAATGCTTGCAATAAACGGTATGAGTTACCACGATAGAAAAGGGGAAAACGCAAACAGTGCAATTGTAGTAAACATAAATCCCATAGATTATGGACAAGACGTTCTTGATGGTATAAAATTTCAAGAAAAACTAGAAAAAAAAGCTTACTCATGTGGCAACGGAAAAATACCCATTCAATTATATGGTGACTTTGTAAACAATAAAATCTCCACTTCATTCGGAAAAATAAAACCCACATTTAAAGGAGATTACAACTTTTCCAATCTAAACGATATCTTCCCATCATTCATACGTGAAAATTTAATACAAGCCATGAATTATTTTAATACCAAAATAAATGGATTTAATGCAGATGACGTTATTATTGCTGGAGTAGAATCCAGAACCTCATCACCAATTAGAATAAATAGAAATGAAACATTCATGTGTAATATAAATGGTATTTTCCCATCAGGAGAAGGCGCAGGTTATGCCGGTGGAATTACCTCATCTGCTATGGATGGCATTAGAGTAGCAGAAGCCATTATGAATATTTATAAAAAACATTAATCCCAAAACAAAAAGAACGGACAATCCGTTCTATTTTCTTTCGCCAAAAATACTTAGTAATTGTATAAAAATATTTATAAAATCTAAATATAGTGACAAAGCACCATAAATAGCAAGATTATCTTCCTCTAAACCACTATACTCTAAAGACTTTATCTTCTGCATATCATAAGCTGTAAAACCAATAAACACAAGCACTGTTACAATTGATATTATCAAATCAAAAGTACTATTGTGTAAAAATAAATTTACTATTATACATATAATCACACCAATTAAAGCCATAAATAGAAAATTACCTAAACCACTTAAATCTTTTTTTGTAACAAATCCAATCAAAGCAAATAATCCAAACAAAACAGCAGAAATTAAGAAAATCACAAAAATTGATGCAAGATTATAAGTCAAGAATATAGTCGAAAAAGTTATCCCACTTACAAACGAATATATTAGAAAAGCTAACTTAGCCGTAAGTGGACTCATCTTAGTTATCCTAGCCGATAAAAATATCACAAGAGCAAGTTCTATAATAATGATAATTATAAAACCAAACCCATTTAATGACGTCAATAAATTTTCAACTACTAATGGCTGCATCGCTAACACTATTCCTGTTAAAAATGTAAGTAGTAAACCACCACACATCCAAGCAAATACTTTTGGCAATAAATTATTATTTGTCATATATCCTCCTTTTTTATATTATATCACTTTTTTTAAAGAAAAAACCGATTAATTGTATAATTCGGTTTTTAAAGTTTCAATATTTTCATTCATCAAATCAAAATAATTCAAATTATTCGTTCTTTGAGCCTCAGTAATATTAGTCAAAGTATGCCATTCTAAAGTCTCTAAATTATTATTATTTATTAGACTTTTTACCGTCTTATTTAAATCCTCATTTTCCTTTACAAATATATGTTTTACTTTACCTTGCTTTATCAAAGACTTAACATCCTCAATTGTTTTAGTTGTAAGATTATCATTTTCCTCTAAAGAATAAACCGTAAACCCATACTTTTCTAAATATTTAAACATATCATCAGAAGCCACAATCACCTTACTTTCCGCATTAGTTGCCGTTTGCTTAAGCTTCGCATCTAAATTAGAAGTTTCAATTTTTAACTTCTCATAGTTTTGATTAATATCATTATTTAGATAATAATTATTTATATATTCCTTAAAACCTTTTTTAATATTTTGAGCCATCATAAGAAGATTCGAAGGATCAAGCCATAACTCTTCTTGACTATTTTCATATTCCATAGATAAAGTAGTATCAATTATCTTAAGCTTACTATTGTCCTTCCTTAACTTTGAAACATAACCCTTTTCCTTCTCAGATAAACCACTAAAAATATACAAATCACTTTGACTATAATCCTTTATTTGTTTACTCGTTAAACTATATTTATCCACATTTATTCCATCAGGATATATACTATAAATTTTACTGTGCTCCCCATATAATCTTTTAGTTATATATTCAATAGGATAGCTAGTCGTATAAATAGTTATATCCTCCATATTATCTCTCTTAACCTCACATCCACTCAAACAAATAACTAATGTAAAAAGTGTGAGAATACTAATTATATTTTTCATTTTTTATCCTCCTTAATCACCGGATCATATCCTTTTGTTCCAAAGGGATTACATTTTAATATTCTAATACCAGCCAGCCACATTCCCTTTAAAGGTCCATACACTTCTATAGCCTCTATAGCATAATTTGAACACGTTGGAATGTGCCTGCAATAACTATGCCATGGCCCAGGAATCATTTGATATATTTTAATAAACTTTATTAATACCTTTTTCATACCATCTAATTATACTAAAAAATCATATAAAAGTAAATTAGTATTTATCTTTCCATCTGCCTTTTAGTATAATTTTTATATGGAAGCCTTTTTCTTTTTGAAATAGAAGGAACCGTTAAACTAGGTGCTTTTTCCATAACCTTTTCTAAAGAAACCTCATTTGCCACCAATCCTTCAGTTAAACACACTATTCTTTCATCACTAGGATTTTTAAGCAAATAACCTTCAATCGCCTTTTTAATAATTTTAGTCATAACCATATATTCTTTATCAAAACGTCCCACAGTTTTTGATAAATTATTTAAAGAATTCTTTATTTCCTTTTTAGTATCCGGCCTATCAGCATATATTTGTGCAAGCCCGCGATAAGTTAAAGAAAAACCATTCTCTATAAAATTTATAATAATTCTCTCAGTAGTATATAAATGACTTATCTGAACGAATATACCAATCTCATCATCCATTATTAAAGAAGCATCCTTCGCAATTCCGTGTTTATGACTACTTATTATTTCAAAAACCTCATCCCAAAAATAATCAATTAAAAATTCCTCAATCTCCTTATATCCTTTATAATCCTTAGCCCTTTGTAAATTTTTATATAAAACCTCACTGTTTTTCTGCATAGCCTCTTGATATTTAGGCCTCTGATCTTTCTGCATATCCTAACCCTCCATTATTAACATTATAACACATTTATATACAGTACCACTACAAAAAAAATAAATTTTATGATATACTTAAATTGGGCAGGTGAAAAAAATGAAAATACTAGATAAACTTGGTATTAAGCCGAATGACTTAAATTTATATCAAACAGCATTCACACACACATCATACGCTAATGAAAGAAAAAAAGAAAGTTATGAACGTTTGGAATTTTTAGGTGATGCGGTTTTAGAACTACTTATGAGTGATTATTTGTTTGGATTAAAAAAATACAAAGAGGGCGAAATGACAAAACTAAGAGCACATTACGTTTGTGAAACAGCCTTATATGAATACTCTATCAAACTAGGACTTAACGAATATTTATACCTAGGGAAAGGTGAAAGCGAAAGTGGAGGCAAATATCGTAAAGCAATAGTCTCAGATATCTTCGAATCATTTTTAGGAGCCATTTACCTAGATCAAGGTATCGATGTAGCACGCAAATTCTTTAACGAAAACGTAATACCTCATATCGAAAACCACGAAATTGATTTCTTTGACGATTACAAATCCGCTTTACAAGAATCAGTTCAAACAGATAAAAAAAGTTTAGAATATATTTTAATTAAAGATGAAGGACCTGCACACAACCGTGAATTTACCGTCGAAGTTACAATAGACGGTATAGTTTATGGAACAGGAAAAGCCCACAGCAAAAAAGCAGCCGAGCAGGAAGCTGCAAAAAACGCTTTAAAAAAAGCACAGAGAGGATGATTTAAAATGGGAAGAGCCTATGAAGTAAGAAAAGCCAGCATTCAAAAAACAGGAGCCGCAAAGGCAAAACTATATTCAATGTATGCAAGAGAAATATACCAAGCTGCCAAAACTGGCGGAACAGAACTAGAAAGCAACAGTGCATTAAAAAGACTTGTTGATAAAGCAAAAAAAGAACAAGTTCCAAGTGATATAATCAATAGAGCCATAGATAAAGTAAATAGTGGAGTAGACGAGACCTACGTTGCCAACAACTATGAATTATTTGGACCATCAGGATCTACACTAATTGTCTCTTGCTTAACAGATAACGTCAATAGAAGCGTCAGCAGCATAAAAGCCGTTATCAATAAATGCCACGTTAAAATGGGAGCCCAAGGTAGCGTTAGTTACATGTACGACCATGTCTGCGTTGTAAGTTTTAAAGGATTAGATGAAGAAAAAGCCCTAGAAATACTACTAGATGCTTCAGTTGAAATTACCGATATTGAAACAGAAGGTGAAGAAGTTATCGTTTATGGTGAACCTAATAATTTATTCAACATAAAAGAAGCAATAAGTAAAGCCCTACCAAATGTAAATTTTGATATGGACGAAATAACCTATATCGCCAAAGACAAAGTAACCCTAGATGGAGAAGATCTAGACACCTTCAAAAAATTACTTACCATGCTAGATGATGTTGAAGACGTACAAACAGTCTACCACAACGTAGAACTATAATTAAGCGAAATATTCGCTTTTTTTCATACAAATAACCAAAAAAAATATAGAACAAGAAAAAAATACATGGTATAATATTTAAGAAGTGATGCAAATGGAAGAAAAAAAGTTTAAAATGATTGACGAAAAATTCACATGTGAAGTCTGTAAAAAAGAAGTCAGCCCACTAGGATACACCGCTAGAGACCACTGTCCAAACTGCCTATCATCAAAACACATAGACATAAACCCTGGTGATAGAAAAGAAACATGCCACGGTATATTAAAACCAATAGGAATCATAAACTTCAAAAACACCTATAAAATAGTATACCGCTGCGAAAAATGCAAAAAAATAAGAAAAAACATAATCGCCAAAGACGACAACATGGATAAAATAATTGAAATCATGAGTCATCCTGAAAAACTAAATTAGGAGGAAATAAAATGACCAAAAAAAAGTTAACAAAAAAACAAAAGAAAAAACTAAGCATCATCATAGTTAGTGTAATAATAATCATATTTACTATTATAACCATATATCTAGTTTCTAAAGACATAAAACAAGAAGATATATTAAAAAATGAAATAAATAATATGATAAACACAAGTGACATCAGTAAAGATGATTACAAATCATCAATCAAAACTGGTGGTGACTATGCCATTGTTGAAAAAACTATCAAAGAATACTGGCAAAAATACGCCAAAAACTTTCAAGAACTAATGGAAATACTAGACGACAAAACCCTTTCAAATTGCCTATCTGCAGACAACTATAAAAATGATGGGAAAGAATTTACCAAAACCAAAGAATATATAAAATCATCAAAAGAAAAAATGAATCAAAAAACTGCCACCTTATCAAAAATGCTAAGCGAAGATTACATAAAAAAACAAATAAAAGAAAAACACTTAGATAAATATTATAATAATTTATATGAAGAATTAATGCTAAAAGGAACCGCCAAAGAAGACTTCACATCAGCCACCGAAAACCTAGAAAAAATAAGTGATAAAATAAATAACATTCTTTCAGTAGAAGAAGAAGTAATAAATCTTCTTTCAAATAACCAAGACAAATGGAATGTTGGAGAAGACAAAATAATCTTCAAAGATACAGACCTTTTAAATCAGTACAATACCCTAGTTGCGAAACTACCAAAAAACTAATCATCCACTTTATTTTAAATTCAAAAACTGTTATAATATAAATAGTAATCACAAAACATAGATTACAAAGAAAGAAGGTATAAAATGGAACTAAAAGGAAGTAAAACAGAAACAAATCTATTAACCGCATTTGCCGGAGAAAGCCAAGCAAGAAATAAATATACATATTTTGCCGCAGTTGCCAAAAAAGAAGGCTATCAACAAATAGCTTCAATATTTGAAGAAACCGCAGGTAATGAAAAAGAACACGCCAAGCTATGGTTAAAATTACTATTTGGAGGAAACATCAAAGATAGCTTAAATATAGATACCAAAGAAGCTCTAAAACAAGCTGCTGAAGGCGAAAACTATGAATGGACAGACATGTATGCTGAATTTGCTAAAGAAGCTAAAGAAGAAGGCTTCGACAAAATCGCTTATCTTTTTGAAGAAGTAGGAAAAATTGAAAAACACCATGAAGAAAGATATAGAAAACTACTAGAAAGTGTTAAAGAAGAAACAGTATTCAAAAAAGAAGCACCAAAAATGTGGATTTGTCGTAACTGTGGACACATACATTATGGGGAAAACGCTCCAGAAGTATGCCCAGTATGTGCCCATCCAAAATCATACTTCGAACTAAAAGCCGAAAACTATTAAAAAAAGCCGTCTTCAAAAAAGGCGGTTTTAAAATGTCAAAAAATAATAAAAAACTGCCTAAGCAGTTTATAATACTAAAATGGTGTCCCCTTAGGGGCTCGAACCCTAGACCCACAGATTAAGAGTCTGTTGCTCTACCAACTGAGCTAAGGAGACAAATCTGACTAATTCATTATAACATTTCTAAAATAAAAATACAACAAAAAAATAAAAAAACTTTCAAAAAAACCAGGAAAAAGGAAAAAGAATACCAAAACCCCTTAAAAAACCATTCATTTTCGCATATAGCAATCGCAAGTTTCTTGCAAATTTATGATAAATAATTGCATTTTTGCCATAATATCAATAGGTGATGTAAAAATGGTAGGTAATATTATTAGGTATGTTAGGCAGTGTAAAGGATATACCCAAGAAGAACTAGGAAAAATATTATCACTAGCCGATACAACAATCTCCTCATATGAAAGAGGAAATAGTCAACCAGACTTTGACATGGTAACAAAAATCCTAAACATTTGTGGTTTTGAAATAAAAATTATAGATAAAAGAAACAATAGTTCATTAGAAATAGATAAAATTTTCAGAAAAATGTAAAGACTAATTTTAGTCTTTTAATTTGTCTAAAAAATCACAAACATAAAGATAACATTCATCATAAACCTTAAGAAGTTCATCTTTAGTAAACATCTTATAATTACCCTTATCACTACCACGTCCGCAAATAAACTCATTAACCTTATCTAAAGTAACAAATAAATCAGAAGAAGATAAAGAAAAGGGAAGAATCTTAGTCCTTTTAAAACATTCATCTCCAAGATAAACCTTATCACCAAGCATTTTATTATATATAAGAAACTCCCCAAACCAATAAAAATCAAACTGTTTAACCCTCCAAGGCTCAGTATTCAAACTAATACGCCCATCATTTAAAATAACCGCTCGCTTATTATTACAAACAGTCATATGATTTTTATAAGTGTACTCATTAAAAAACTTATCTGTAAGAAGATGAGTAAGATATCCCATTAAAATAGGATTATCAAGTTTATCCTTATAATCCTTAAGAAACACATCAATATTAGAATTAGGTATAGAATGCTCCTTATTAGTATTATAATGAGTAAAACCATGACTAAAATGATTAGAAACATTAGAAAAAACATAACCATTAGGTACATCAGGAATAACATTACCAATAATAAAATCATCCCCAAGTTTAAGCTTTTTATCAAGCCTTCTCGCAATCGCAATATGAACTGGCCAAGATGGCATAAAATCATCTCCTTTTACATAATAATATCACAAAAAAGCAAAAAAATAAAAAAAATAGTAAAAAATACTTGTCAAAATCCATAAAATAATGTATACTTAAGAAGTCAAATGAAACGGGCCTGTAGCTCAGTTGGTTAGAGCACACGCTTGATAAGCGTGGGGTCGTAGGTTCAAGTCCTACCAGGCCCACCATTTTATTTGGTCTGTTGGTGAAGCGGTTAACACACATGCCTTTCACGCATGCATACACGGGTTCAAATCCCGTACAGACTACCATAATGTAATTGATTGAAAAATTTAAATACAATGATGTGGAGAGTAAGATTAGCTCCTTATTTAAAGAAAGCTAGGATGATGAGAAATAGCATTAAGCCTAATTTGAAAAACACCACTGAGTAATTTATCTGAAATTAGTAGGATAAGTCGGCTGTAATCCGTTACCAAATTATACGTTTCAAAAGAAACTATAAAGAGATCATTAAAAAATGATAAGTAAGGTGGTACCGCGAATTACAGTTTTCGTCCTTATATAAGGATTGTTTAACTGTTTTTTTCTTAATTTGCCTAATTAGCTCAGTTGGTAGAGCAAACGGCTGTTAACCGTTGGGTCGTAGGTTCGAGTCCTACATTAGGCGCCACTTGCTCAATTAGCTCAGTTGGTAGAGCAAACGGCTGTTAACCGTTGGGTCGTAGGTTCGAGTCCTACATTAGGCGCCACTTGCTCAATTAGCTCAGTTGGTAGAGCAAACGGCTGTTAACCGTTGGGTCGTAGGTTCGAGTCCTACATTAGGCGCCACTTGCTCAATTAGCTCAGTTGGTAGAGCAAACGGCTGTTAACCGTTGGGTCGTAGGTTCGAGTCCTACATTAGGCGCCACTTGCTCAATTAGCTCAGTTGGTAGAGCAAACGGCTGTTAACCGTTGGGTCGTAGGTTCGAGTCCTACATTGAGCGCCATATGCCTGATTAGCTCAGTCGGTAGAGCAAACGGCTGTTAACCGTTGGGTCGTAGGTTCGAGTCCTACATCAGGCGCCATATTTTGTTTATAAGTGAAGCAAGCTTCATTTTTAGTAGGTTTGTAGGTATATATTCCTACTAACCTATTTTTTTATGTTTGGAGGAATAAAAAATGCAAAAATTTACCAAAGAAATGGTTGACGATTATGCAGATAAACTATTAATCGGATTAACCGAAGAAGAAAATAAAAAAGTACTAGATGAATTCGAAGAAATCGATGCAAGCATAGACAGAATAAACCAAATAGAAGGAATAAGTGAAATAGAGCCAATGACACATGCTCTAGACAATTTCGAATGCACCTTCGAAGAAGACATAAAAGAAGAGTCAATACCAAAAGAAGACTTACTAAAAAACTGTGATGACGAAGACGGAACTTCCGTAATAGTACCAAGGATGGTGGGATAACATGACATACATGGATAAAAGTATAGAAGAAATACATAAAGCCTTAATAGAAGGAAAAACAACAAGCAAAGAGCTAATACAAGAAGCTATAGAAAAATCAAAAGCCTTACAAGAAAAATGTAATGCCTTCATTACAATTCTAGAAGACGTAAAAGACACAAAAATAAATGATAACCTTCTATCAGGTGTGCCATACGCTGCTAAAGACAACTACAGTACAAAAGGAATCCTATCAACAGGTTCATCAAACACCCTAAAAGACTACGTTCCATTCTTCACAGCTACCGCTATAACTAACTTAGAAAAAAATGGTGCAGTCATGGTAAGTAAAACCGCTATGGATGAATTTGGAATGGGAGGAACAGGAACCACCGCTCACACTGGAAACATTCTAAACCCATGGGATACAACAAAAATGTGTGCAGGATCATCATCAGGTTCAGCCGCTGCCGTTGCCGCCGGAGTAATCCCATTCGCAACAGGAAGTGACACAGGAGATTCAATTAGAAAACCAGCCGCTTACTGCGGAATCGTCGGGTATAAACCAACCTATGGTATGATATCAAGATACGGACTTTTCCCATTCGCCAGTAGCCTAGACCACTGCGGAGCTTTAACAAGAAGTGTCAAAGATGCCGCCATCGTAGTAGATGCCATGAAAGGTCTAGACAAAAACGACATGACAACATGGGACTCATCAAACATAAAATTATATGATAGTATAGATGGAAACGTAAAAAATAAAAAACTATGCTACATAAAAGAACTATGTGATATCGAAAACTATCCAAATGCCAGCGAAGAATTAAAAAAACACCTAGAAAACTTCAAACAAAAACTAAAACTATGTGAAAGCCTAGGTATCAAAGTAGAAGGAGTATCAGTAGATAGAAAACTTTTAGATGCAGAACCATCAGTATACGTCGTAATCTCATGTGCCGAAGCAACCTCAAACATGAGTAACCTAACAGGCTTCATATTTGGACCAAGAGCCGAAGGCAAAACATGGGATGAATCAATGAAAAAATATCGTACCGAAGGCTTTTCATCACTAATAAAAAGAAGATTTGTAATCGGTTCATACGTCCTACAATCACAAAACAAAGATAGATATTTCCACAACGCTCAAAGAGTAAGAAGACTATTAGTAGACAAATGGAATAGTCTATTTGAAAAATACGACGGTGTAATCCTTCCAGTAAGTACAGGACCAGCCAAAGATATAAACTACGTATTCTCTGGTAAAGACAAAAACATAAACGCCCTAGAAGACCATCTTCAAATAGGGAACTTCGGAGGATTCCCATCAATAACCATTCCAGATGGATTTATAAATAATCTTCCAGTTGGACTAAACATAACTGGAAAATGCTACGACGATACAAACATATTAAACATCGCCTATGCATTAGAGAAAAACATGGAATATCAAGGACAAACAGTTAGGGAGGTAAAATAATGTATAAAGCACTAATCGGACTAGAAATGCACTGTGAAATAAGCGAAACCACAACAAAAGTATTTTCACGTGCAGCCAACGACTACAACGAAATCCCAAACACCAACATAAGACCAGTAGACATGGCCTTTCCAGGAACCCTTCCAGTAGTCAATAAACAGGCCGTAAAAAAAGCCATAATGGCCAGCCTAATCTTAAACTGTAAACAGCCAGAATATATGTATTTTGAAAGAAAAAACTACTACTACCCAGACCTTCCAAAAGGTTTTCAAATAACTCAAGAAACAAAACCAATTCCCGTTGGAATCTATGGTAAACTAAAATATGAATGTAACGGTGAAATAAAAGAAGCCATAATAGATAACTTACACCTAGAAGAAGATGCCGCCTCATCAGAACACACAGGAAACGTATCAAAAATAGACTACAATAGAGCTGGAGTACCACTACTAGAACTAGTAACCACCCCATGCTTTAAAAGTGCCGACGAAGCCGTAGCATTTCTAGAAACCATGAGAAGCATCTACCAATACGCAAACATAAGCGAAGCCGATAGCAAAAAAGGTCAAATAAGATGTGATGTCAACATATCACTAATGGAAAAAGATTTAGACGAAAAAGATCCAAATAATTGGGGAACAAAAATAGAAATAAAAAATGTCAACTCCTTTGGAGGTGTAAGAGATGCCATCAACTACGAAATAGAAAGACAAACCGAACTAAAAGAAGATGGTAAATACGAAGAGATGCAACAACAAACCAGAAGATGGGATGAAGACTCAATGACAACAAAATTCATGCGTAGTAAAGTAGACGCCATCGATTACAAATACTTCGTCGAACCAAACATCCCAAAAATAAAAATAACCAAACAGTGGATAGAAGAAATCAAAAAAGAAATCCCCATGCTAGCCCTAGAAAGAAAAGAAATGTATATAAATAAATATGGTATATCAGACTATGACGCCAGTATAATCATCAAAGAAAAAGAAATAGCTGATTACTATGAAAAAACAGTAAGTCTAGGTTCAAATGCCAAAAGCGCATCAAACTGGATAACCACAAACCTACTAGGAGCCTTAAATAAAGAAGGAAAAACCATAAAAGAAGCCCTCATCACCCCAGAACATCTAGCCCAACTAATAAAAATGGTTGAAGATAAAGAAATATCATCACAACAAGCCAAAGACGTCTTCAAAGAATGCCTAGATAGTGGCAAAACACCAAAAGAAATCGCAAGCGAAAAAGGTCTAAAACAAATAACAGATACAAGTGAAATCGAAAAAATCGCAAACGAAGTATTAGACGAAAACCCAGACGTAATAAAACAATACAAAGCAGGAAAAGTTCAAATGATAAACTACCTAGTCGGACAAATAATGAAAAAAACTGGAGGCAAAGCAAGTCCTAACCTAGCCAAAGAAGTTATGAGTAAAGAAATAGAGAAGAGGTAAAAACGTGAGTAATATATATAGAGACACATACTGTAAAAGCCTAAGCGAAAAAGACATAAACAAAGAAATAAGAGTAGCAGGCTTTATCGAAAACATAAGAGACCACGGTGGCGTAATCTTCGTAGATCTAAGAGATGAAACTGGAGTATTACAACTAGTAAGCAACGATGATGCCATCTTTCACGGCTTAACTAGAGAATCATCAGTAACCGCCAAAGGAAAAATCAGACAAAGAGACGAAGAAAACTACAACCCAAACATCCAAACAGGAACCATTGAATTATTAGTAGATGACTTCAAAATTCTAGGTAAAGCAAATAACGAACTACCATTTGAAATAATAACAAGTACAAATGTAAATGAAGAAGTAAGACTAAAATATCGTTATTTAGACATGAGAAACAAAAAAGTTCATGACACCATAAAATTTAGAAGCGAAGTATTAAAATACCTAAGAGGCAAAATGGATAGTTTAAACTTTACCGAAGTACAAACCCCAATCCTAACCGCCTCATCACCAGAAGGTGCCAGAGACTTTATAGTACCATCTAGAAAATACAAAGGAAAATTCTACGCCTTACCACAAGCCCCACAAATATTTAAAGAACTACTAATGGTAGGTGGCTTTGATAAATACTACCAAATCGCTCCATGCTTTAGAGATGAAGACGGAAGAGCAGATAGAACCCTAGAATTTTACCAACTAGACTTCGAAATGTCCTTCGTAACTGAAGAAGACGTTTACAAAATAGGTGAAGAAATATTCCATGACCTATTTACCCATTTCTCAAATAGAGAAGTCTCACCAAAACCATTTAGAAGAATTCCGTATAAAGAAGCCATGCTAAAATATGGAACCGATAAACCAGATTTAAGAAACCCATTAGAAATAATTGACCTAACCGAAGAATTCAAAAACACAACCTTTGGACCATTTAAAAAATCAACAATCAGAGGAATAAAAGTAGAAAACATTGCTGACAAACCAAACTCATGGTTCAATGACACCGTAGACTATGCTTCATCAATAGGTATGCCAGGAATCGGGTATATAAGTGTAATGGAAGACATGACCTTTAAAGGCCCAATCGATAAATTTTTAAGCGAAGAAGAAAGAAATGCCATCATAAAAAAAGCAAACCTAACAAAAGGAAGCGTTCTATTCTTCATAGCCAATAAAAAAGAAAGTCTAGCCGCTAACTTTGCTGGCAAAATAAGAACACACTTAGGCGAAAAAATGCAACTAATCGATAAAAACAAATACGAATTCTGTATAATAAACGACATGCCAATGTTCGAATATAACGAAGAAGAAAACAAATACGACTTTGGTCATAACCCTTTCAGCATGCCACAAGGCGGTGAAAAAGCCTACGAAAAAGACATCGAAGACATACTCGCATATCAATTTGATTTCGTATGTAATGGCTTCGAAATGTCATCAGGAGCCGTTAGAAACCACGATTTAAACCTTCTAATGAAAGGCTTCAACCTAGTAGGATATACAGAAGAAACCGTCAAAGAAAAATTCAAATCACTATATACAGCCTTCCAATATGGAGTACCACCACATGCTGGAATGGCCCCAGGAATCGATAGAATAATAATGCTACTAAGAGACGAACCAAACCTAAGAGAAGTTCAAGCCTTCCCACCAAACGTAGGTGGAATCGATAACATGATGGGTTGCCCTAGCGAAATAACCGAAGAACAATTACGTGAAGTTCATATTAAAATAAGATAATATGAACTTTTTATTGACTAAAACAAACAAAAATGATATTATAATCACACCAAAAAGGGGGATACTATGATAATAGATGGACAAAAAATACAAATAAAGACATTTAAAACCAAAGAAAAAATAAAATATACTTTGACCACCGTCGCCATAACATCCCTAATGGTAACAGCCGTATTTACCTTATCAAGCTATTTAGAAACACTCGAAAAACCATCAATAGAACAAATAACTTATATAAAGCAAAACACACCATACTATCCAAACATAAAAGAAGGAAGCATCATATATGCATCTGCTTTAGAAGCCATAAATGAAACAAATGGTCAAGAAGCAAACGAATGGATTTCAAATTGTCTAATAGATATTTATGACATAAAAACAGGCAAAAGACTAAACCTATCAAAAGAAGACCTTTATAATGAAGATACATTAAACAAATACAATCAAGAAAGATATTGTTTAATTATAGGAAAAGACGAAATAGATGGTTACGTCAATATAAAAGACATCTTATCACCACAAAAAAGAATAAAATAAAAAAATTATCCCATAATAACAATGGAGGTAATATATGAAAAAAAGAAAAAAATCTCATCACCATACACCAAAAGAAAACAAAATAAATAAATTAGATGAAGTAGTAAACATAGAAGCAACACTAAACACTGATATAGTAAAAAAATAACAATTATATCAATAAGAGTAATTTAAAGGTGTAAGATTTCTTCTAGTCAAAGTAGGTTAAACCGAAAGAATGCATGTACTACTAAATTACTCAAAAAAACTGTATCAAAAAAAATGAAATGCACCCTTTAGGGTAGACATTTATAAAAAAGTACAGTTTTTATTTATAAAAAAATCTTGAAAACATTCAAGAATTTAAGTCAAAAAAAATGGCGGAGTAGGAGGGATTTGAACCCTCGCGCCAGTTGCCCGACCTACACCCTTAGCAGGGGCGCCTCTTCAGCCTCTTGAGTACTACTCCAAACTTACATCCATAATTTTACCTTAAATAACTATAGATGTCAATACCTATACAAGAAAAAGTTAGTATCCATGGGTAAAAAAAGTTTCCAAAAAAATCATTCCAGAATATAAAATAATAGAAAGGAATGATTAAATGGAATATAAAGGAATAGACATTTCAAAATACCAAGGAGATATTGACTACACAAAAGTCAAAAACGACGACATAAAATTTGTAATAATTAGAATAGGTTACGGAATGTATGAAAATCAAAAAGATCCAAAATTTGAAACAAACTACAGTGAAGCTATCAAAAATAACCTTCCAGTAGGAGTATACATATATTCATATGCCAAAACCAAAGAAGAAGCAAAAAAAGAAGCCGAAGTAACTTTAAAATGGTTAGATGGAAGAAACCTAAACCTTCCAGTATATTATGATATAGAAGACAAATCACAAACAAATATAGATAAAAACACCCTAACTGAAATATGTGAAACCTTCTGCACGAAAATAGAAGAAAAAGGATATTGGGCCGGAATATATGCAAATAAATATTGGTTAACCACTCACATAGATGCTGAAAAGCTAGAAAAAAAATACACCATCTGGGTCGCACAGTATAATAACCAAAACACCTACAAAGGCACATATGACATGTGGCAATATTCATCAAAAGGTCAAGTAAACGGAATAAACGGTAACGTTGACATGAATATACTATACAAAGATATATTCACAAATAAAAAAGAAAATATAAATCAAACAAACCAAAAAGACTTAAGTGATTATAAAGGTACATCCATAGTAGATGCCTTAAAAAGCCAAAACCTAGATAGTTCATTTGAATATAGAAAAACTTTATACGAAAGTTTAGGATACAAAGATGAATATAAAGGTACAAGCACCCAAAACACAAACCTATTAAATAACTTAAGAAAAAACACTCAATACTATCCCAAATTAACCACATTTACCCTTTCACTAGTAGACGCCCTAAAAAAACTAAACATAAATAGTACATTCGAAAACAGAAACGAAATTGCACAAAAAAACGGCATAACAAACTATAAAGGCTCATATACCCAAAACATAAAATTACTAAATTTATTAAAAAAAGGATTACTCAAAAAGTAATCTTTTAATTTAGAAAATAAACGCCCAAATTCAAATAAGCCGCAAACAAAAGCCAAATCAAATAAGGAATCTGAAGATAAGCCGCTAAAGAATTAACACCAAAAAACTTTCTTATCATCATAATAACCAAAATAATAAGTAAAATAATCCAAACAAAAGCAAAGAGTCTAAGTTTAAAAACAAAAAAAACAATACTCCACATCATATTAACACAAAGTTGAATATAATAAATAATAGGCACATTTCCATCTTTAGAAATAATATAAGCACTAATACCCATAAGAATATATAAAATGCTCCAAGCAAGAGGAAAAACAAAAGAAGGGGGAGATAAAAAAGGTTTATTTAAAGAACCATAATCCATATAAGGATTAATAATAAGACCAATAATAATTCCCGCAATCAAAGGAATAGCAATAAAAACCGCAAGCTTTTTAAAATCCATAAAGCACCTCCAATAAATATTATTAAATAAAATCAAAAATATTATACAAAAAGCCCAAATAAAACCGTTGATTTTTAATAAGACTTAGTGTATAATAACCGCTAACAAAATCTCATAAAAAAGGGAGGAAAAAATGACTGAAGAAGAAAAAATAACTAGATTAAAAGAGTATAGTGGTTATAAAAATCATACCCATCCTTTTTTTGAAAACAAAGAATACACAAACTAAAAAAAACATAGACAAAAACGTACCCAATACCATATTCCTATCACTCCTGCTTTATGAGCAAGATGACACCCTAAAAGCTAGAAAATACTTTTTAAAAAAATACCACCCACTTGCGAAAACAATAGTAGCCGTGCTATAATGTATATAGTTTGAAAAGAGGGGAAACCATGAACGAAAACATAAGAATTACCATAAAAAAACAAACAAAAAAAGAAAACAAAACAACCCTAGTACTATTAACTGTCATCTTATTTGCCCTAACCATTTTACTAAACACCATAATAACTTTAATCACCAAAAATTTCTATAATATAAACTCTATATACATAGACATCATAATAAGCACCATCACCTCCATTATTCTAGCCCCAATTACCCTAAACTATATGAACATGTACCTAAAAAAAGCAAAAAATGAAGAAATAAATATAAAAAAACTATTCCAAAAACCATCAAAAAAATACACCATATTATATACCATAATCTCAATAGCCTACCTAATAATATATTTTCTTTTATCAAAAATCCCCCTAATAGGAACGATACTAAACATAATTATCCTAATAACAATAATCCCCATATTTTTTTACCTACCATTAGTATATCTAGGAAATAAAAGCTTAAAAATAAAAGAAATATTCATAAAAACCATAGATTTAATAAGTGGTAGAAGAGTGCAAATATATGCCATGATAATAAGCTACATAGGTCTAATAATTCTATCATTATTAACCTTTGGAATCTTATTTATATATACGGTCCCATGCATATATCTATCTTTAACGCACCTATACCTATACTATACAAATGAAAAAGAATACAAAAAAGAAAAAGGGCTAAAAGATGGTTATATATTAATAATATTCATAATCATCCTCGCCTTTACCCTAACATGCCTATTCATAAAATATCCAACCACCCTAAGTACTGTAAAAACAAACCTATTAGGAAACTATGAAACTGGAGAAAAACTTTATTATGGAAATCAAAGCATAAACATAAACGTACCTGAAGACTATAAAATGTCATCAACCTCATCCGTTTCCAAAACCTACACAAATAAAGAAAATATCTTGCAGTACTCCATATACCTTCAAACCACAAAAGAAGCAATTCAAATGGATAAAGAAATAGTCAAAGAAAAAAAACAAACAAACCCCAACATAAAAGACGAAGAGTTCACCATAACTCATAAAAACAAAAAAATAAAATGCTACATGTACGGCGAAAATGAAAAAACAATAGTTGCCTACATCAAAAAAGATAATCTTATAACAGCCGTATCATTAACTGGAAAAAACATCAAAAAAAATGATATCAAAAAATTCATAAACATAAACTAGAAAGGAAAAAATATGAACAAAGCTTTTACATTAATAGAACTATTAGGCGTTATCGTAATACTAAGTATAATTGCCTTAATTGTAACCCCTTTAATCTCAAACACTATAAGTAATGGTAAAGAAAACCTAAACGAAGCCCAAATAAACTCCATTAAAAGATCCGCCAAAAACTACGTTACCGAAAACCTCTACAACATTGAAAAAAAATGTGACACCTATACCCAAAAAACAGAAAATAATTTCGAATGCTTACTAACATTAAAAACATTAAAAAATGCTGGCTTTCTAGAAGAAGGAACCATAAAAGACATTAATGAAGACAAAGACTATAGTGAAAGCACAAATATAAAAGTAATTTATAATAATGGAAAATTCACATATACCTTTCCAGCATAAGGAGGAAATATGATATATACATCTGTAAACAATCCAAAAATAAAAGAAATAAAAAAACTAAAACAAAAAAAATATCGCGATCAAAAAGGCCTTTTTCTAGTAGAAGGCGAGCACCTAGTAACAGAAGCTTATAAAACAAATAGCCTAAAAGAATTAATATTATTAGAAAATGAAAACTCAAAACTAAAAGTAAACACCATACATGTATCTGCAAAAGTAATGAATACCTTAACAGACCTCACCACCAGAACAAAAATGATAGGTATATGCCAAAAACAAAATCCAAAAATAAAAGAAGAAAGTCTACTTATACTAGATAATATCCAAGATCCAGGTAACCTAGGAACCATCATAAGAAGTGCAGCTGCCTTCGACATAAACACCATAATACTAGATGAATGCACAGATGTATATAGCAGTAAAACCATAAGAGCATCCCAAGGTATGATATTTCATACAAATATAATAACCAATAAAATAAAAGAAATAATTCCAAAATTAAAAGAAAAAGGTTACAAAATATATGGAACCAAAGTAGATAGTGGTAAAGAACTAAAAGAAATTAAAAAAAGCCAAAAATTTGCGATAATAATGGGTAACGAAGGAAACGGCGTCAAAAAAGAAATATTAAATGACTGTGACGAATATATTTATATAAAAATGAATAAAAATTGTGAAAGTCTAAACGTTGCCATCGCCACCAGCATAATCTTATATGAATTGAGGTGAAAAAATGCTATACATAGGTAAAGTAGTAAATACACACGGAATAAAAGGTGAAATAAGAATAAAATCAAACTTCAAATATAAAGAATTAGTCTTCCAAAAAGGAAATCACCTATACATAAATGAAGAAAACCTAACCATAAACACCTATAGAGTTCACAAAAACTTTGATATGGTAACATTCATTGGTATAACAAACATAAACGACGTTTTAAAATATAAAGGAAAAAATGTCTACATTGATAGAAATGAATACATCTTCCCATCGATACTAAATGAAGACCTAATTGGGCTAAGCGTTTATGGAAATGGAAAACTTTTAGGTAGTCTAATCGCCATCGAAAAAAATGTAAACCAAGAATTATTAATAATAAAAAATGGAGATAAAAAAATATTTATTCCATACGTAAAAGAATTTATAAAAAGCATCACCAAAGAAAAAATAGAAATAAAAGTAATCGAGGGATTAATAAATGAAAATTGATATACTAACAATATTTCCAAAAATGTTTGAAGGTTTCTTAAATGAATCTATTATCAAAAGAGCCATTCAAAAAAACAAAGTAACCATAAACGTCCATGACATTAGAACGTACAGCAAAGACAAACACAAAAAAGTAGATGACTATAGTTTTGGTGGTGGCAAAGGTATGGTCCTAATGCCCCAGCCCATCTTTGATGCCGTAGAAGATATAAAAACAAAAGACTCCATAGTAATACTAATGACCCCTCAAGGCGAAACCTATAAACAAACAAAAGCCTACGAACTAGCTCAAAAAAAACACCTAATACTAATATGTGGACACTACGAAGGTTTTGATGAAAGAATAAGAACCCTAGCCGATATAGAACTAAGCATAGGAGACTACGTCCTAACTGGAGGCGAACTTGCATCAATGGTAATAACCGACAGCATAGTTAGACTAATAGACGGTGTAATCGAAAAAGAATCACATCAAAATGACTCCTTTAACAACAATCTCCTGGACTACCCAGTATACACCAAGCCAGTAGACTTTAGAGGCCTAAAAGTCCCAGACGTCCTATTATCAGGACACCACGCTAACATCGAAAAATATAGACAAGAAAAAGCCTTAGAAAAAACAAAACAAAGAAGACCCGACTTACTAGAAAGAAAGTGATTATATGAGAAGATATTATATTTGTGATAAAGATAACAACGAAAAAATATATGGATACATCGACTATAATCATTTAACTGGTTTTAAAGTAAAACCTAGAAATAATATAAAATATGAAGGAATAGAAGTAAGCAGACTAACCCTTGTAAAACCAAACTTCATAGAAAACATCCTTAGAAAAAAAACAAGAAGAAAACTAGAAGCCTACCTCGCCTTTTTAATAAACATATTAGAAGATGACGATACCGATCCTGAAAATCTTTCACTAGTAATAGAAGATGTAAATAGATACAAAAACATCATAATAAATAAATATTCCAAATTTTTACCAAAACATTACATCGAAAAATTACTAACAAGAGTAAACTACATAGAAGAACAATTAAAAGAAAAAATAGATGAATATACCATTTATAAAGCCCAATCAAAAGGAAAAGGCAGATAACATGTCAATAACTTAGGAAAATGTCTTAAAAAAATTTAAACATTTGCGGGAAAATTTATTCCAATTTCCTTTTGACCAGCAGAAATATTTTTATTGATTTGTAGTCGTTTAAGTGATTATTATTTTCAAAAAATGAAAATAATAATCATTAAACTCCATTAATGTAAAAAATATTTCTTTACTTGTCAAAAGTTTTCTCGGCATAAAAACCCGCTCATTTATGCATACACATGATTTGTGTGTGCTTTTTGCATTTGCTTTTTAAAAGAGGCTAATTTCCATGGATGTGTCATTGGTGGAATATATTTTTTTCTTTCTTTAGTTTCTTCAATTTCTCCAAAATTTTCAGAACTCCTTTTATTTCTGTTCAATTCTTTTAATTCTAAAACCTGTTCATCAATTGATACTAATAAATCTCCGTTGAATGCATTTATAACAAGGCATTCAGTTTTAGGCAAAAAGCATTTTAATGTATCATTTAGAAATGGTTGATAGTATTTCTTTTTATATTTAATAGAATTACCATTATCAATTTTTCTTGGAGTTAAAACAGCTAAAGTATAATTAATTTTTTCTTTTGTTGGAGATTTTTCAAATACAGTAGGAAATTTTTTATAATCAAGAGCAAATTCTTTATTAAATTCTGGGACAAAAACTTCTGTTAAATATTTATTTGCTTCTTCAATCGTAGTTATATTATTAAGCCTTAATTCCTGCACCAGTCTACCTTGAAATGTACCATTCGTTCTTTCTATTAAACCTTTTGCTTGTGAAACTGATGACGTTTCTAAATCTATTCCTAATTGTTTACAAGCATACCCATATTGAGTTAAAACATCTTTTTCACTAGTTCTTTTAGCAGGATTTAATGATATGTAATTAAATACAGTTCTATTATCAGTAAAGAATTTATAGGGAATACCATAATTAGTTAAAATCTGATATAAAACATGGTAATAACCATTTAAAGTTTCTTGGTAATCAAAGTATGCTCCCACAACTATAGAAGTCGCCTTATCAATAGCTAAATGCAAGCAAGTTTTCTTTTCTCCAAACCATAAATGTATAGAGCCATCTTGTTCGATAATTTCACCAAAATATTTTGGCTTTTCACATCTAGGGTGTGAATCTTCTAAAGCAATTTCATGGTCAATAATTGTATTAATTTGTTCATCACTCATGGATAAATTAATTTTCTTTTCTTTAAGTAGTTTTTGTTTGGTGAAATTTCTTTTTGTTTTTTTTCTAGCCTTAGGTGATAAAATACCTTCTTTGGTTAAAGCTTTATAGATAAAATTGTAAGAAACTTTAATATTTTCTTCTTTTTCTAAAAACTTTTTAAAGTGATTAAAATTAAAATCATAGTATTTATTTTTATAAAGTAGTATAATATTTTCGGAGATTGAGTTATCAAAAGCATTATATGGTTTATGTGTTCTATTGCCATGAACAAAGCCAGCTTTACCTTTCTCCTTGTAAATAATAATAAGACGATCAATTTGTCTTCTAGATATACCGAGTTTTTTACAAGCTCGGTTTTTGTTACCGTTGTGGTCAACTAATTCTTTGACAACATTATATTTTTCTTTTTCATTCATTCTTAATTCAACCTTTCTCATTTGTGTGTCACCTCAGTGACATATTATATAATTTTGAGACATTTTCGCAAGTTAACACTTAAGACATTATCACAAGTTAATCATACCCAATCAAAAGGAAAAGGCAGATAACATTGCTAAAACAAAAAAAATCTGATATAATAGCACCTGCTAATTAAAAAAAGGGTGATATTATGGATACATTAAAGCAAGTAAAAAAAATGATAAATGATATGGAAGCCATCATCGAAATTCAAAAAGAAAGAATAGAAATGCTAAAAAAACAAACTATAACATCAGTTAGAATAGGCGACGTATTAGATGAAATGGCAGAAAAACCCAAAGGCTTGTCATTCTACTTTCAGCATAATTTGCAATTAGACAAAATAGAAAAACTAAAAAATATGGAACCATTTAAAGGCAAAATGCCAACAGAATATATACTTACAGAAGAAGAAATAGATCAAATAAATAGTAAAGGGTACAAACTGTATCTACATATAGATGGAATGATTGGCGCAAAAATGCAGTATTGCTCACTTTCTAATGGAACATTAAATCTATATGATTTAGATTCAGAAGGAGTACCACTCCTATACCATAGTAAAATCGTTTGGAATGATATATTTGAATGCCCTTATTTACAAATAGAAGAAAATGAAAATATATTATGTCATATAAGTGTAGAAGATGCCCTTTCATCTCAAATAGATGAAAATATGGAAGAAGACAATAATGAAAATCTTCAATCCCTTTTTATAAAAATCGCTTTAAAATGTAATGATTATAGTAAAAAAGGAAAAGAAAGCCCAAAAACCAAAAAAATCAATTGAAAAATAAAAAAAAATATGATAAAATTAAAAATGTCGTGATCCGCTAGGAATTATCTATGATCGCAGAATAGACAAAGGAGATGACTTATGAATATAATTGAAAAAATTACAAAATCTCAAATCAGAACTGATTTACCAGAATTCAGAGTTGGAGATACAGTAAAAGTAAACGTTAGAATCATTGAAGGAAAACGTGAAAGAATACAAGCATTTGAAGGTATTGTAATGGCAATTCAAGGTAGTGGAGTAGGAAAAACATTTACCGTTAGAAAAATGTCTAGTGGTATTGGTGTAGACAGAATTTTCCCTTTTAACTCACCAAAAATCGATAGCGTAGAAGTTATAAGAAAAGGTAAAGTTAGAAGAGCTAAATTAAATTATTTACGTACTTTAAAAGGCCAAGCTAAAATAAAAGAAAGAAAATAAGGCAAAGGCCTTATTTTTTCATACAAGGAGGATATATGGAAAAAACAAAAAAAAACCTATTCAAAGAATTACTACCATATATAATAATCATAATAGTAGTAATATTAATAAGAACCTTCATAATAACACCAGTTCAAGTAGAAGGCAGCAGCATGATGCCAAATCTAAAAGATAACGAAATATTAATGCTAAAAAAATATGACAAAAAATTAGAAAGATTCGATATAATAGTATTTGACTACGGAAAAGATAGACTAATAAAAAGAGTAATTGGCCTTCCAGGCGAAACCGTAGAATATAAAAACGACAAACTATACATAAACGGAAAAAGAGTCAAAGAAACATTCGTAAGAAATTCTCAAACACAAGACTTTAAACTAGAAGATTTAGACATCAAAAAAATCCCCAAAGGATACTACTTTGTCATGGGAGATAATAGAAATAACTCAACCGATAGTAGAATAATAGGATTAATCTCCGAAAAAAACATAAAAGGAAAAACAAACTTCAGTATATTCCCATTTAATACATTCGGTAAAATAAAGGAGAGCTAATGGAAATAAAAAAAATAACAAGAAAAAACTATAAAGAAGCAAAAAAAATACTAGAAAACTCATTTCCAAAAAATGAACTATTACCTCCATTACTACTATATATAATATCCAAAAGAAAAAACATAGAATATAAAGGCTACTACGATAACGAAACCTTCATTGGAATATCATACATAATAAAATCAAAAAAAGAAGTATATATCTTATACTTAGCCGTAAACAATAAAATACAAAGCAAAGGCTATGGGACAAAAATATTAACCCAAATAAAAGAAAACAACCAAGATAAAGAACTAATACTCGATATAGAACCCCTAGATAAAACCGCAAACAATTATACCCAAAGACAAAAAAGATATAAATTTTATCAAAAAAATGGTTTTTACAATACTCAAAATTACCTAATTGAAGATATAAATTACCTAATATTATCAACAAACAAAAACTTCAAAAAAGAAACCCTTCAAAAATTAATCAAAAAAAATCTATTTTATACCCCAAAAATAGAAAAAATAAAAATTGACAAAAAAAACATAGTTTGATAATATAAAAAAGAAAGGTAGTGATAAAATGACCCCACACAATGAAGCAAAACTAGGCGAAATCGCCAAAACCGTAATAATGCCAGGAGACCCCTTAAGAGCCAAATACATCGCCCAAAAATATCTAGAAAACTCAAAACTAGTAAACAAAGTAAGAAACATATACGCCTATACTGGAACATATAAAGGAAAACAAATAACCATCATGGCAAGTGGTATGGGAATGCCAAGCATGGGAATATACGCCTACGAACTATATAAAATCTACAATGTTGAAAACATAATCAGAATAGGTTCATGTGGTGCATACAAAAAAGAAATGAAACTATTTGACATAATCCTTTCAGAAAAAGTTTATAGTGAAAGCAATTTCGCCCTAACCCTAAATAATGAAAATTGTCATCTAGTAGAAGCTAGTAAAGAATTAAACCAAAAAATAATAAAAACAGCCGAAGAAGAAAACATAAATATATACAAAGGAACAACAGCATGCTTAGACTGTTTTGACGTTTATGCCACCGACATAAACAAATACTTTGAAAGAATGCCAAAAGACATAAACCCAATCTCAGCCGAAATGGAAGCCTTTGCCTTATTTTACGTTGCCAAAATGCTAAATAAAAAAGCATCATGCCTAATGAGTGTTGTTGATTCAAAATACATAAAAGAAATAGCCACCCCCTTAGAAAGAGAAAAAGGCCTAGACAAAATGATAACCTTAGCTTTAGAAGCAAGCATAAAATAGAGTGTAACTCTATTTTTTAAAAGGAGAAACAAATGGAAAAAGAAAAATTTTTATCATCAATTTATCTAATAATAAAAAATAACAAAAATGAAATATTACTTCAAAGAAGAAGTGGAACCAAACTATGGCCAAACTTTCTAGCCCTGCCAGCCGGTCACCTAGACAAAGGTGAAAATGCTTATGAAGCCGCCATAAGAGAAGCCAAAGAAGAACTAGATATCACCATAAACCAAGAAGACATAATACTATATGAAAAAGAAGCCATAACAAATTACTTAAAAGGTATAAAATTTAGTACAACCTTCGCCAACAACGAAGAATAAATAACAAAGTGAAATGTTTTAATTTCACTTTTTTCTCCCCAAAAACAAAGTTATTAGCTTAGTCATACCTATAAATAGCGCCTAAATTTGATGTTAACATTGGACAACATAATTATATGAATACAAAAAAACATACCATTTTTTATAAAAAAATTATATAAATTAATTATATATTTAAAAACAAAAATCATATCTTATTAAAGGATGTGATTAACAATGGAAATTATAAATAATAATACTGTCGCCGTTGAAACATTTAACGATTTAAAAACGATTTTAGAAGAAATAAATGAATATACATATATTTATTTAAAAGCAAATATCAATTTAGAATCAGGAATTACAATAAACGAAAATAAAACAGATATAACTATTGATGGTACATATAAAGACACAAAATACACATACACAAATGATTTATCAGATTCTTCTGGTGTAATAACCACCGTATCTACAAACAAACATATAGTAATAAAAAATATAAATATTATATCTGCTAATCCATTAGGAGTTATTAATGTCCCATCAGAATCAGATTATAGTGATGTAGTAGTAGAATATATAAACATAACATTTAATGGAGTACAGTTATCATATAATTATTATGGAACAACAAAAATAAAAAACAGCACAATTAATATAAAAACCTATAATAACATATCCGCCCAAAGAGTCGCAAACTGTACCAATATTATCATAGATGAAGATGTATCTATATCATCAGATAGTACACAAAGCCCATTATTTATTTATAGAGACGCCACCTCATCATTTATAATTTTGCCAAATTCAAATGTCACCATGAGTACCACCAAAGAATTAATGAATGGAACAAATAAATTATTTTTCAAAATATCCCATGGTAGTATAGTAAATATAACAACAGGAAATGGCTTCGCCGTTACAACAACCCATGGCGCACGAAACGTATTAATAGAAGAAGAAGCAAATTTTACCTTTATAGAAAACTCTCATCAAAGAATTCCAATGTGGAACATATATGGAGACTTCATCGTAAATGAAGGAGCCAGCGTTTCAATTTTAAATACATACATGTCAACACCAATAGATAATTATAATCTACATTTTAAAGGAACAAATCAAAAATTCATTTTAAATAATCCAAAATATATAAATATATATACAAAAAACGCCAACGCAATATATACAAATAATTCGGTAGAATATACATTCATTACAGGAAGAATTAATATGTGGATTTCAGCCCTAGACTATACATCTTCATGTACCATAAATGATTTACCAACTCTATATTGGTATAAAAATGATAAATTACTCAGCATAAAAGGTACATTTACCACAAATGATACTTCCATAACCAAACATAACCTAACCGCAGATGAACTTACACTACTTCCAGATTTAAATAACTTTAAATTTCAAAGTAGAAAAATAATTACAATGGGGAAAATAAAATCAAACATCCATCAAATAAATGGTACTAAAAATAAAATATCAGGACACACATCACCACTTTCTACAGTAAAAATAGAATATGGAAATGTATCTGAAACATTATCAACCGATAGTGATGGCTTATTTGAACATACTGTTTCTGGTGCTATCTTAAATGGTACAGAAATCAAATTTACAATAGTTAAAGATGCCTTATTTGAAACAAGAACAATAACATCACCATTCAATGGTGAACTCACATTATTTAGCGTAACAAGCAACTCAACACTAGACCTAAACGCCATATCAAAAGAACCAATAATACTACCAAAAAAATTAGCCTGTGAAATAAAAGTAATCGATAGTAGAAGTGATAGTTCCAACTGGAATTTATATGTAAATTATTTAAATCCAATGAAATATAATGATGAAATATTATTAGATTCACTTATATTTAAAAAAATTGATAATGAAATTATTACACTAAAAAGCACCCCAATAAAAATATATGAAGGAGAAAAAAATGACGGTACTTTAAAAATAACCAACCTAACATATAGTAAAAATAAAGGTATATTACTTACCTTAAAAAACAATTTAAACAAAAACGACGACTATACCTCCAAAGTTATTTGGAGTATAAAATAGTATATATAACCTTTTCAAAATATAACTAATAACATATTATAAATTATAATGGGGTGAGATAAATGATAAATATATGTCTAATAGGTTGTAGTAAAACCCATATCATATTAAAAGATAAAAAAAATAAAATATTTGAAGGCAATACAGATAACTATGGTAAAATAAAAATTCCAATAATAAATAATAAAGCATATAAACTTATAATAAAAACACAAAATAAAATATTAATAATACCAATACTCGCCAAAACAAATCATAAATATTGTATACCAGTAAATATAACCAAAAAACAAAACGAAATAACAATATACCTTAAAGATTACAATTATCCTGAAATATTAATAAAGAAAGGAGAAATACATTTATGGGGCGAAGACACACTGTCAATATAAGTAACGGTCAAGGAAAAATAAAAATCGTAAATGGAACATATAAAGTCAGTGCAACAGCAGCTGGATATGATTCAGATTCACTAACACCACAAAACGTTTCCATTATAGAAGGAACCAATGAATACACCTTCAACATAACAGCAAGTGGCACTTTAACCCTGCACGTAACCGAAACAGGTGAAAGCAGCGGAACACAAGTTATAGGAGCTAAATTTATAAGAACAGATAGTAATGGAACCATAATAGGAAAAGACGCTACCACAGACTCTAACGGAGATGCCATATTTCAAAATGTTCCATTTTCATCAAATCAAACAGCCGAAATTTACATAAAACAAATAACAAGTGACGGCGCACACACATTTGAAGAAACAGTAAAAACAATAAAAATGACTACAGATGCCGAAACAGTACAAATAACCAATCCACAAGCAACCGAAAGAACAATATCACTAGTTGACACAAATTATATAAATATACCAGTAAAAGACGGCCAAATAATCCTTGAAGAACCATAAAAATTACAAAGTAACAATATGATTGTTGCTTTTTTCTCATTTATTTTAAAAATATATAATTGCTTTTTACCTTTATATATGATATGATTACAATAGACTAGTACGTTATCAAAATATTATACAGGAGCTGATATAAAATGAGAAGAAAAAATTACAAAAACAAAGAAGAATAATTATTTCAAGCGTTTTTATATCATTAACAGTAGGATATGCCGCATTTCAAACTAATATAACATTAAAAGGAGAAGGAACTTCAGGAAAACAATATACAATTAATAATAATCAAAGAACATTCATAAGCCTCCATTAGGGCTGCAGGAGCGTGACGAGTAATGATGCGATTAAGTAGAAACCAAAAAAATATAAAAACAAGGGGTTCTATCAAGGCTGGTGTGTAAATTATTTATATTAATTTTAAATATTTATACCCCAGCTTTTTATGTCTAATTTACCATAAAACTTTGATAAGAACATTTAAAAAACACAAAAGTGTGATAAAAACATCAAAAAAACCTACAAAAACGTGATTTATGAATGAATATTTCTTGCAAAAATGTGATATAATGTTACTAGAGGAGATGATAATATGCAAAGATTTATAATGCAAAAACTTATTAATTGGAAAAACAGTAAAGCTAGAAAGCCTTTAATTTTAAAAGGTGCAAGACAGGTAGGAAAAACATATATTCTAAAAGAATTTGGTCAAAATAATTATGATGATGTAGCATATTTTAATTTTGATCATGATGATGGATTAGAACAACTATTTTTAAATACTAAAGATCCTAAAAGAATCATAGAACAATTATCTTTAGTTAATGGTAAAAAAATAAATAAAAATACAACACTAATTATATTTGATGAAATACAAGAATGTTCTAATGCATTAAACTCTTTAAAATATTTTTGTGAAGAAGCAGGTGAATACCATATAGCTTGTGCTGGGTCACTTCTTGGTATAAGACTTTCTAAAACTTCTTTCCCTGTAGGTAAGGTTGATTTTTTAAATTTATATCCAATGACTTTTAGTGAATTCTTAATTGCAGATAACTCAAAGAACTTAGTTGATGTAATGAAACAAACTAAAGAAATAAGAGAAATACCAAAGCTATTTGAAAACAGATTAATTGAAAAATTAAAAATTTATTATATTATTGGAGGAATGCCTGAGGTTGTATATAGTTGGATTAATGATAAAGATATAGAAAAAGTTAATAAAATTCAAAAGAATATATTAGATTCATATGAAAATGACTTTTCCAAACATACAAATGAGAATGTTGCTAATAAAATATCATTAATCTGGAATGGGATACCTTCTCAGTTGGCACGAGAAAATAAAAAGTTTGTATATCAAGCTATTAAAAAAGGTGCACGCGCTAGAGAATATGAAGGTGCCCTAAATTGGTTAAAGAATGCTAATTTAATTACTAAATGTTATTTAGTTAATAAATGTGCATTTCCCTTAAAAGCATATTATGATTTATCTGCTTATAAAATTTATATGAATGATGTTGGACTTTTAAGAAGAATGTCTAATCTAGATAGTAAAATCATTTTAGAAGGTAATAAATTATTCGAAGAATTTAAAGGCTCATTTACAGAAAATTATGTAGCTAACACATTGAATTATTTATTAGAAGAATCTCCTAATTATTATACTTTTGACAGAAATGAAATTGATTTTGTTATTCAAATAAATAATGAAATAATTCCTATAGAAGTTAAATCAGATAAAAGTACTAATCATAATAGTTTAACAAAATATAATGCTAAAACAGATAATAAATTATCATTTAGATTTTCATTAAATAATTTAAGTAAAGATGGCAAAATAGTTAATATCCCACTTTATTTTATAGAGTATATCAATGAATTAAATATAAATTAAAACTAATAAAAGTGCAAAGAAAAAAGACTTAATTGTTGCTTTTTTCTATTTATTTTAAACATATACAATTGCTTTTTACCTTTATATATGATATGATTACTACAGACTAGTACGTTATTAAAATAATCAAATAGGAGCTGATATAAAATGAGAAGAAAAAAATTACAAAAACAAAGAAGAATAATTATTTCAAGCGTTTTTATATTATTTATATCATTAACAGTAGGATATGCTGCATTTCAAACTAATATAACATTAAAAGTCAAAGGAAATATAAAAGGAAAAACAATATCAATTAGTGATTTAATTAAAAATGTAGTAACTGAAGGAGATGGATTATATGCAGATTCTACTGAAACAGATAGATATGTATATAAAGGAGCAGATCCTAATAACTATATAACACTAGGTTCTGATACATATAGAATAATATCAGTTGAATCAGATGGGACATTAAAGGTTATTAAAAATGAAAGTATAGGAAGTATGGCTTTTGATACACAAGGAGAAAGATATTCTACTACTTCAACAGATTATTGTAATAGTGATCACGGTTGTAACGTATGGGGAAGTAAAACAACCATGTTAAATTCATCAGGAAATAATGTAACCTCTATGCCAAGAGAAATAGGAGGAGCAGAATATAATCTTCCCGATACAGAAGCAACATTAAATACATATTTAAATAATGATTGGTATAGTAGTTTAGATGATAGTGTTAAATCAAAAATAGTAACTCATATGTTCAACGTGGGAAACGTAGAACTAACTAGTGGGCAAACATTAGCTACAGATATATCACAAGAACAAGCTTATAAATGGAAAGGCAAAACAGGATTGATGAATATAAGTGATTATGTAAAAGCCTCGACAAATTCAGCATGTACAAGTGCATATGAATATTATGAGACTTCAAGCTGCTATGATAGTAGTCAGACACATAACTGGATATTTGCTTCATTAGGTTCTAGTTGCCCATGGAGCATTACATCTTACTTTAATTATGTTGACATCGTATTTTACGTGTTTAGTGATGGAGACTTGCGTAACAACTACATTGCGATGGACTCTCGTGGCGTATCTCCAGTATTCTTCTTATCATCTGATATAACCTTAAAAGGGGAGGGAACATCAAGTAGCCCCTATGTTATAGTTAGTTAATTTTATTAAAACAAAGATCTTTATTGGGTAGTGTAACTAACAAGAAATAAATAATCTTAGAAAGCAAAAAAGCTTTCTTTTGTTATACTTTAATGAAATTTAAAAGACTTTATACTATAAAAAAATTATTGTATTTTTAATTTTAGTAATTTTTAAACAATTTATTGAATTACTTTTATATTTGCCCCATACACCATATAGAAATTTAGACTATCAAAAAAGGTATGATTTATGATATAATAGACACGATTTATTTTACTTATAAAAAGGAGTGATATTATGGATATGTATCAAAAAAGAAAAGTAAATAGGGAAAAGAAAAAAAATTCAAACAACAATGTAGGGGTAAAAAATCCCATCAATCATTATCCAGGGCACATGGCAAAAGCCAAACGATTAATCAAAGAACAAGCAAACTTAATAGACGTAATATATGAAGTAGTAGATGCAAGAATGCCATATTCCTCAAAAATAATCGACATGGATAATTACATAAAAGATAAACCAAAAATCATGATAATAAGCAAAACAGATTTATGTGATAAAAAAGAAACTCAAAAATGGATAGATTATTATAAAACAAAAGGATACAAAACCATATCTATGAGTTTAGAAGGCAAAGTAGATATAAAACCATTAATAAATCTAACTGAAGAAGTCATGAAAGAGCACAATAAAAAAAGAGAAGAAAAAGGCATGAAAAAAAGAAAAACAAGAGTACTAGTTATAGGTATACCAAACGTTGGTAAAAGTACATTAATAAATAGATTATCAGGTAAAAAAGTTGTAAATACTGGTAACAAGCCAGGAGTAACCAAAAACCTAAGCTGGATAAGAGTAAACGAAAATATAGAACTATTAGACTCACCAGGAGTCTTATGGCCTAAACTAGATCAAAAAAACGCTTTAAATCTAGCTACTTTCACAGCTATAAGAGAAGAAATCCTTCCGTTATATGATGTTGTAGAATATATTTTAAGAACTCTAGAAAAATATTACAAAGAAATATTAAAAGAAAGATATAATTTAGAGTCTTTAAACGATGACATTATAATAGATTTAGAAACAATAGGAAAAAGAAGAGGATGCCTAATAAAAGGGGGGGAAATAGACTATGACAAAGTAGTAACCCTTATCATAAATGATATCAAAAGTGGCTTCATAAAAGGAATAACCTTCGATAGATTTGAGGAATTAATAAATGAATAAAAAGGAAATAATAACAATATTAAAAAAATATAACTTTGATGAAAAAGATTACATTGTCCTATCAACAGCTGCCCTTACCTTAATGGGAATAAAAGAAAAAGCAGGTGACATTGATATAGCAGTAAGCGAAAAACTATATCAAAAATTATTAAAAAACAAAGAAACACATCCTCATACACAAAACATATACACTTTAAATGAATTAGACTTTGGTTTATCAAATTTTGATAGAGATAACATAACATACATAAATAAAATCCCCGTTCAAAACCTAAAATCAATAATAGAGTTCAAACAAAAAATGAATAGAGAAAAAGATAAAAAAGATATAAACATCATAACTAGTTACATATTAAATATAAACTCACTTGCTCTTGCATACCTAGGCGACAGCATATACGAATCATACATAAGAAGATATCTAATAACAAAATACACAAAAGTAAAAGAACTTCAAAAACAAAGTATAAACTATGTAAGTGCTAAAGCTCAAAGTGCATTTCTTGAAAAAATGCAAAAAGATAACTTTTTAAAAGAAGAAGAAAATGCTATAATAAAAAGAGCACGAAACCATAAAAGCCACTCATCAAAAAGCACAGACATAATAACATACAAAAAATCAACCGGCCTAGAAGCCTTAATAGGCTACTTAGACATAATGGGTGATCAAAAAAGAATAAGAGAAATAATAAATTATATAGTAGGTGAATAAAATGTATATATATGGGAAAAACGTCGCAAAAAATGCCCTAGAAAAAGAAAAAATCAAACAGGCATTTTTATATGAAAACTTTAATGATAAAGAACTATTAGACAAACTAATAAACAAAAAAATAAAAACAAAATATCTAAAAAAACACGAACTAGACAAACTAGAAAACGCTAATCATCAAGGAATAATCCTAGAGGTAGAAGATTATAAATACGCCTCAATAGATGAAATAGAAAAAGAAAATATAATAATCATGCTAGATCATTTAGAAGATCCTCACAACCTAGGAGCCATAATAAGGACTTGTGAAGCCGCTGGAATAAAAAGCATAATCATCCCTAAAGATAGATCCGTAAAAGTAAATGCCACCGCCATCAAAACAAGTGCTGGAACCACAAAAAATGTAAACATAGCTCGTGTAAACAACCTCGTAAACACCATCAAAGAATTAAAAGATAAAGGTTATTGGGTTATTGGAACCGACATGAATGGCACAGATTATAGACAAATAGACTATAAAGGAAAAATCGTCATCGTAATTGGAAATGAAGGCAAAGGTCTAAGCCGATTAGTAAAAGAAAACACAGACTTTATAGCAAGCATCCCTATGAAAGGAAAAGTAAATAGCCTAAATGCCTCAGTCGCTGCTGCTTTAGTTATTTACGAAGCCGTAAAAAGCCATGGACTATAGCAAACTAAACGATTACGAATTAATAAACATGGTTCCAGAAAGCGAAGAAGTAACCGACATCCTATTTAAAAAATATAAACCCCTAATCGCCATCATCGCCAAACAACAATATGATGAAAACATAAATGGAGGACTCGACTTAAACGACATAATCCAAGAAGGAATGATAGGTTTCAGTACGGCTATAAGTACATATAGTGAAAAAAAAGATACCATGTTCTATACATACGCTAGAAAATGTATAGAAACAAAAATAATATCCGCCCTCATAACCGCCACCAGACAAAAACATAGAATCCTAAACTCATCACTATCAATGGATGCTATGAATGATATCGAATTAAAAAGAGGAATCATAAAATACACAGAAGACTACAAAAGTAACCCAGAATCAATAGCCATAGACAAAGAAAAAACCAAAAATTTAATATCAAAATTAGAAAAAGAACTAACCGAATTTGAAAAACAAGTATTCAATCTAAAAAAAGAAGGTTTTAGTTACAAAGAAATAGCCACCCTTTTAGATACAAATCCAAAAAAAATAGATAATGCCCTTCAAAGAATAAGAAACAAAACAAAAATATGCTTAAGCAAAGAAAATTAAAAGGAGAACCCCATGAAAAATAAAATAATTAAAATCATAATGATAATTTTAGGAATAGGAACATTAGATTATGGTATCATTACAGAAATTGATGGAATTGGAAGATTTGCAATAATACTATTTGGAACAATTATATCCATTATTGCATGTATAATCCCTTTTAATAAAAAATGATATAAAAATTTTATTTATTTTCCCCTCATTATGATATAATAAATCAACAAAGGAGAGTAATTATATGCAGTCAATATTAAAAACAAACAACATTGTTAAAAAATATGGAAACGTAACCATACTTAACAATATAAACATGAATATTAATAAAGGAGATATATACGGATTTATCGGTAAAAATGGTGCTGGTAAAACTACATTTATGAGAGTCATACTAGACCTAACCCCTAAAAATAGTGGTGAAGTTATATACTATGACAATAAAAACATAAAAGATATAGGGCTTAAAGTTGGATCACTTATAGAAACCCCAGGAGTTTATAAAAACATTTCAGCATACGAAAACTTAAAAAGATTTTCTATTCTATACAAAACAGAAGAAAGTAAGATCAAAGAAATTTTAAAACTAGTTGGTTTAAATAATACAGGAAAAAGAAAAGTAAAAGATTTCTCACTTGGAATGCGCCAAAGACTTGGAATCGCAGTTGCTTTATTAGGAGAACCTGAATTACTTATATTAGACGAACCTATTAATGGCCTTGACCCTAAAGGCATTAAAGAAATTAGAAATACAATAGTTAAACTTAACAAAGAAAAAAACATAACCTTTTTAATCTCATCACATATATTAGATGAACTATCCAAAATAGTTACAAAATATGGAATCATAAACAATGGCCAGTTAATAGAAGAAATAAGTGCAAAAGAATTAAAAGAAAAATGTAAAAACAAATTAATAATCGACGTTGACAATCCACAAAAAGCCAAAGAAATACTAACAAATATAATTCCACCAAAAGATATTAAAATTAATAAAAACATTATAGAAGTTAATTCACATCTAAAAGAATCCGCAAATATAAATAAATTACTTGTAGAATCAAACATAATGGTAAACGCTATATACCATAATCTAGATAGCCTAGAAGAATATTTCATGAGAAAGATAGGTGAATAAAATGAATAGATTAATCAAATTTAATATCAGAAATATGTTTAGACTAAAATCCTTTTACATTTGTTTAGCACTACTACTTCTTATGGGACCTATTTTAAACTTTGCCACCACCCTAAACACACAAGACTTTAAAGATATAAAAATCATGCCCCAAATCATCAGCTTGCTAAATAGTGAAGTTAGCTTATTTAGTGTAGTCTTCATAGTACTATTTAGTTGCTTGGATTTTACAGACGGAACCACAAAAAATATAATAGGTAGAGGATATACAAGACTTCAATTATTATTTTCTAAATATATCGTTTCCTTACTTGGAATGTTTATATATTATATATTTTCCTTCATCATTATATCTTGCTTATTTGGAATCAATGGAATAGGTTATGAAAACACAATGCTATATATAATAATTAATGACATCACAAAAATAATTGCCCTTGTTATTTTATATGTCACCATAGCCTTTATAGTAGAAAAAAATGGCTTTACTATAATCATTTGCCTACTCGCACCAACCATAATCCAAGGATTACTGATACTAATTGACACAAAATTAGGAACAAATATAAGCAACTATTGGATTACCAATTTATCAGCCGAATTTTTAAATAACCCTACCATAAGTAATTTAACCTACTCTAATATATCCTATATCATATACATTATAATTACCCTCACAATAGGAATCAACATTATCAAAAAAAGAGAAATCAAATAAACAATAATTTATTATAGGAGACAATTAACATGGAAAAAATAAAAAAATTATTTGGTGGAATTAATTTAACATGGAAAAAATTAGTATTATTCGCCATCTTAGCCGGAGTATATACAGCCATCATGGCATTAGTAGAACCATTAGAAAACACCTCATTTCACGATATAACAGTAACATTTGAAGTATGGATTTTATTCGGAATGATTATAATAACCAACAGTACATCCGCAAAAGACTCAGCCTTAAAATGCTTCGTATTCTTTTTAATAAGTCAGCCGCTTGTATACCTAATACAAGTTCCATTCAGTAAAATAGGCTTTGGATTATTTAACTACTACGAATATTGGTTTAAATGGACCCTACTTACCATACCAATGGGATTCATAGGCTATTACATAAAAAAAGAAAAATGGTGGAGTATAATAATATTAACAATATTAATATTATTCCTAGGAGTCGGCTCATATGAACTTTATCTAAAAGAAACCATATTTAACTTCCCATACCATCTTCTAACTACCATATTTTGCCTAATAACCATGATACTATATCCATTATGCATATTTAATAACAAAAAAATCAAAATCGCATCACTTATAATAAGTATACTAATTATTATAGGACTAACAACCTACGCATTTACCCATAAAAAAATATACGATGCCACCCTTCTAGCAAACGGTAGTAAAAATATAAACCTAACCGAAAAAAGCAAAGCCTATTTAGAAAAAAATATAGGAAAAGTCTGCATAAAATATGAAGAAGGACTTGAAGATTATATCCTAAACGGCGAATTTACAAAAGTTGGAAAAACAAAACTAATAATTATTGACGAAAACAACAAGAAAACAGAATTCAACCTCACCATAAAAAGCGATAGTTTCAATTTAAAAAAAATAAAATCATAACAAAAAATATTATTAGTAAAAAAACTATTTAAAATAACATCATTTAAATAGTTTTTTAACATCCGCAATAATAAAAAATCATCCCCAAATAATTGCATTTTACATTCATATTTGCTATAATCAATATAAGTAAAAAATCCTCAAAAATAATATAAAAGCATATAGGAGCTGATATAAAATGAGAAGAAAAAATTACAAAAACAAAGATCTTCATCGGGAAGTGTAACTAACAAGATTAATAATAAAATTTTAGAAAGTCAAAAATAGCTTTCTTTTTACACAATAGGAAAGTCATAATTTTTTTGGAATGCTTTAGATTAAAAAACTTTTTAATAAACATAAATTTATTTAAAATAAGTAGAGTTTAAAATAAAAAAACACTTGACTTTTAAGCCTAAACAGTATAATATGTATTTAGACACAAAAAAGTGTTTTTTATTTAGAAAAAACATAAAATTAAAAGTAGGTGAGTATATGCAAAAAATAAAAAAATTTTTCGCTGGTGTCAAAAAAGAAATGGGACGTGTCAGATGGCCAAAAAAAGGTGATATGATTAAATACTCAGTAGCAATATTAGTATGTATAATACTTCTAGCACTTTTCTTTGTAGCCTCAGATTTAATAATCGCCACCGCACGCTCATTTGTGGAGGGACTTAAATAATGGAAAAAGAATGGTATGTAGTAAACACTTATTCAGGACATGAAAATAAGGTTAAAGAAAAACTTGAAATGCGTGCAAGTTCAATGGGCATGGAAGACTATATCTTAAGAGTAGTCGTTCCAGAACAAAAAGAAATAGGAGAAGATGGTAAAGAAAGAACCAAAAAAATGTTTCCAGGTTATATCCTAGTTGAAATGGTAATGACCGATGAAGCGTGGTTCATAGTTCGTAATACCCCAGGTGTTACTGGCTTCATAGGCTCATCAGGAAAAGGGGCAAAACCTTTCCCACTAACACCAAAAGAAGTAGATCACATCCTAGGTTCAATGGGAATGAGCAGACTAGACATAAATAACGAACTAAAAGAAGGAACAAAAGTCAAAGTAACCGATGGACCATTCGCTAACATGTATGGGACCATCAAAAAAGTAGACCTAGAGCATTCACATCTAGAAGTAGCCCTAGATTTATTCGGACAAGAAACAATTGTTGAATTAGAAGTTTCACAAATTAGTAAAGCCTAGTTTACAATTTAAAAAAAATATGATATTATTAAAGAGCTATATTTTTCAAATATAGAAAAACAAGTGGGAGCGCGGATGCATTAGAACCACTCGCGAAAAAAATATTAGGAGGTGTTTTTCGTGGCAAATATTTCAAAAAAAATAAAACTTCAAATTCCCGCAGGAAAGGCAACCCCAGCGCCACCAGTTGGTACTGTACTAGGTCCAGCAGGAATTAACTTACAAGAATTCTGTACTAAGTATAATGATGCAACAAGAGATAAAATGGGAGATATTTTACCGGTTGAAATTTCAATCTATGAAGATAGAACATTCGACTTCGTAATTAAAACTCCGCCAACTCCATTCTTAATCAAGAAAGCTTGTAAAATAAATAAAGGTTCAGTTAAAGGTAGAAACGAAATCGTTGCAACCCTAACAAAAGACCAATTAAAAGAAATTGCTGAGACAAAACTTCCAGATTTAAACTGTGATAACCTTGAAGCAGCTATGAAGACTGTAAAAGGAACAGCTTTAAATATGGGCGTAAACGTCGAAGAATAAAATTTAGGCTCTATGTGGAAGGAAATATCCGCTAATCTTTCCATCAGACCACATAAGGAGGTAAAACAATGAAAAAAGGTAAAAAGTATGTAGAAGCTTCTAAAAAAATAGAAAAAAACAAACTTTATTCAAAAGAAGAAGCTATAAAACTAGTAAAAGAAACTTCAGTAACTAACTTCGATGCATCAGTAGAAGTTGCTATGCGTCTAAACTTAGATACTAAAAAAGCCGATCAACAATTAAGAGGTGCAATTGTTCTTCCAAAAGGAACGGGAAAAACAAAAAAAGTATTAGTGATTGCTAAAGGTGAAGCTGCTAAAGCTGCTAAAGAAGCTGGGGCAGACTATGTTGGAGATACCGACATGATAGAAAAAATCCAAAAAGAAAATTGGTTTGATTTCGATTCATTAATTGCAACTCCAGATATGATGCCACAATTAGGTAAAATTGGTCGTATTTTAGGACCAAAAGGCTTAATGCCAAATCCTAAAACAGGAACAGTTACAATTGATACTAAAAAAGCTGTAGAAGAAGTTAAAAAAGGCAGAATAGAATATCGTACTGATTCATATGGTAACGTACATGCACCAATCGGAAAAGTATCATTCAAAGAAGAAGATTTACTAGAAAACTTAGTTGCTTTTGCTACATTAATCGCTAAAGCAAAACCAGCCGTAGTAAAAGGTACTTATATTAAAAATATATCAGTATCATCTACAATGGGACCTGGCATCAAAATTGATGCAAATAGTTTTGACTTTTAAAAACTATTATGATATAATTTATATGTTGAAAGCCGTAGACAGTAGGAGCTAAAAGCTTAATATTTCCTACCGAGGACATAAAAAAGTCTTTTCGCCCTGTCTATGATAGGGCTTTTTACATGAAAAAAAGGAGGTGCTTTAAGTGGCTAATCAAAAAATCTTAGATAAAAAACAAGAAATTATTAACGAAATTAGTGAAAAAACAAAAAACTCTAATTCAACCATATTCTTTGACTATCAAGGTTTAACCGCAATGGAAACTAATGAGTTAAGAAAATTATTAAAAGAGCAAGACTCAGAATTAAAAATTTACAAAAACACATTAGTAAAAAGAGCAATGAAAGCTGAGAATATTGATTTAGGATGTGAACTAGAAGGACCAAAAGCAATCGCATTCGGTACCGATCCAGTCGCACCAATAAAAGTACTTAGCGATTATGCAAAAAAACATGAGGCACTAGTATTAAAACTAGGAATCGTCGATGGTGAAATTGCAGACGAAGCTAAGCTTAAAGAATTATCTATGCTTCCATCTAGAGAAGGATTGCTTAACATGCTTGCAAGTGGACTTATTTATCCAATCAAAAGCTTATCAATTTGTCTAGATTTGTATAGACAAGATTTAGAAAAAGAAAATTAGAAAGGAATGATTTAAATGGCAAAAATTAATAAAGAAGAATTTATCGCTGGTCTTAAAGAAATGACCATGTTAGAAGTTATGGAATTAGTAGAAGCTATGAAGGAGGAATTTGGTGTAGATCCAACTGCAGTTGCTGTAGCTGCCGCACCTGCTGAAGGCGCTGAAGCCGCTGGACCATCTACAGTTACAGTAGTACTTGCAAGTGCTGGAGCAAGTAAATTACCAGTTATCAAATTAATCAAAGAAATTACAGGACTTGGATTAAAAGAAGCAAAAGAAATTGCTGATAACGGTGGTAACATAAAAGAAGACATTTCTACTGATGAAGCTAACGAAATTAAAGCTAAGTTTGAAGAAGCTGGCGCTACAATCGAACTTAAATAATTACAACTGCTAAGCCTGCATTTTACGTGCGGGCTTTAGCCGTATATTAAAAGGAGAATAAATGTCACATTATTTTACAAACGATAACATCAAAAGCAACGAAAAAAAAGTAACAGTAAAAATAAATGGAAAAATATTAAATTTTATTTCTGATAATGGTGTTTTTTCAAAAAAAGGATTAGATTATGGCACAAGAACACTACTTTCAAATCTAGAAATAGACAAAATAAAAGGAAATGTTCTAGATTTTGGTTGTGGCTATGGACCAATTGGTATTTATATAGCAAAACAAACAAAAACCGAAGTAGATATGATAGACATAAACGAAAGAGCCCTCGCTCTAGCCCAAAAAAACGCAAAATTAAATAACGTAAATGTAAACATATTCAAAAGCAATATTTATGAAAACATCACGAAAAAATATGACTTCATAATTACAAATCCACCAATTAGAGTGGGAAAGAAAATTTTGTATGAAATATTATTTGGAGCAAAAAAACATCTAAAAGAAAATGGTGAGTTGTGGCTAGTAGTAAATAAAAGCCAAGGAGCTAAAAGTTTAATAAAAGATTTAGAAAAAGAATTTGCTGTAGCAATCATAGAAAAAAATAAAGGCTTTTATGTAATAAAAGTAAAAAAATAAACATTAAGGAGAAAAAATGAATGAAGATAAAATAAAACTTGATGATATAGTTGCTAAAGACATAGAAAAATCAAAAGAAATAACTTTGAGATTTTACTATAAACTTGTTCAAAAAGCCATAAAACAAGCAATTTCTAGTCCAAATGAAATAATCCATATTAATATTGCAGCTGAACATAATTCATTAAGCAAAATATGCCGCGTAAAAGAAATATCAAAAAACAAAAATAAATCAAATTTATATGCTTTAATAGATATAGAAGAATTCGAAGAATTACTTAAAGGAAATGCATATTCCACAATTTTTCAAGAATACGTTATAACAGAACATAAAACATCAAGATTTCCTTATGATAAAGAATACCATATCAATTTAGTAACTAGCCTAGAAAAAATCAATCAAGCAAAAACAACATTACAAGAAAAAGAATTTAATGAATATACAGAGAATATTCAAGTATCAAAACAATAAAAATATAAAATAACAAAAATACCTTAATAAAAGCCAAAAGATATTGACAATTTGAAAAGAAGTGTCTATAATTATAAATTGGCGACATATACTTTTTTCGTATATGTAAAAAACCAAAAAACTAGTTTATAGGGGTGAGAGATTGGCTTATACAATACAAAAAATTAATAGTAAACGTGAAAGACGTAGCTATGGAAAAACAAAAAATGCAATTGAACTTACAAACTTACTTGATATTCAAAAAGTATCATACAATTGGTTCTTGCAAGAGGGTATAAAAGAAGTATTCGACGATATATTCCCAGTAGAAAGTTTCACTGGTAATTTATCACTTGAATTTGGCGAATACTCTTTTGAAGAACCTAGATATTCAATCAAGCAATGTAAAGACAGAGATGCAACCTATGCCGCACCATTAAAAGTTGAGGCCAGACTTTTTAATGTAGAAACAGGCGAGGTAAAAGAACAAGAAATTTACTTAGGTGATATGCCAATAATGACCGAAAGCGGATCATTTATTATAAATGGAGCCGAAAGAGTTATTGTATCACAATTAGTAAGATCACCTTCAGTATACTTTGGAAAAGAAGTAGACAAAAAGAATGGTAAAGTAACCGTAGGAGCCCAAGTGATACCAACAAGAGGTACATGGCTAGAATACGAAACAGACGCTAGAGACGTAATCTACGTTCGTATAGATAGAACAAGAAAAGTACCTATCACCACACTTTTAAGAGCAATTGGATTATCTAGTGATTCAGATATTCTAGACTTATTTGGTGAAGATGATTATCTAATTAAAACAATTGAAAAAGACACGAATAAAAACACCGATGAAGCATTAATTGATATCCACTCAAAACTAAGACCAGGAGAACCTAGTACCTTAGAAAGTGCGAAAAACCAATTAATAACTAGATTCTTTGATGCCTTTAGATATGATCTAGCCAAAGTAGGACGTTACAAATTTAATAAGAAATTAAACGTGGCAGATAGACTTTTAGGCTGCACATTAGCTGAAAATATCAAAGTAGATGGTGAAATAATTGCCAAAGATGGTGATTTAGTAACCAAAGAATTATTAGATAAACTAAAACCAGTACTAGAAAGCGGTTACGGGACAGTAGATTCTATAATCAATACCGATTTAGATAATTATGGAACCGTTCAAGTAATCAAAGTATATTCTAAAAAGAATAATGACAAAATTGTTAAAATAATCGGTAACGATAGTACCGTAGATATCAAAAGACTAACAATCTCAGACATCTATGCATCAGTATCATACTATCTAAACTTACTAGAAGGAATTGGCAACTTTGACGAAATAGACCATCTATCAAATAGACGTGTAAGACAAGTTGGTGAACTACTTCAAAATCAATTCAGAATTGGTATTAGTAGAGTAGAAAGAATGATAAGAGATAGAATGAGTACCCAAGACATAAACGAAGTTACTCCAAAAAGCCTTATCAACATAAGACCACTAACTGCATCAATCAAAGAATTCTTCGGAAGTTCACAACTATCACAATTCATGGATCAAATAAATCCAATTGCCGAACTAACAAACAAAAGAAGACTATCTTCACTAGGTCCAGGCGGACTATCAAGAGATAGAGCTGGAATGGAAGTTCGTGATGTAAACCCATCACACTACGGAAGACTATGTCCGGTAGAATCACCAGAAGGACCAAACATCGGACTTATAACTTCACTAGCAAGTTATGCAAAAGTAGATGAATATGGATTTATCATGACTCCATATCGTAAAGTCGAAAACAGTAAACTAACAAATGAAATCGTTTACATGACTGCAGACGAAGAAGAAGAATTCTATATAGCGCCAGCTACCATCAAAATAGACGAAAAAGGCGTAATTGTAAATGAACGTGAAACAGTCAGATATCATACCGATACCATGATGGTTCACAAAGACAAAATCAACTTCATGGATGTATCACCACAACAAGTAATATCAATAACAACAAGTGGTATACCATTCCTAGAACACGACGATGGAAAAAGAGCTCTAATGGGAGCAAACATGCAAAGACAAGCAATCCCACTTCTAAAAGCCGAAGCACCACTAGTTGGAACTGGAATAGAAGCAATTGCTGCCCGTGATTCAGGAGCCGTAATAACCGCCAAAGCCGACGGAATAGTTGACTATGTTGACTCTAAAAAAATAATTGTAAAAAATAGCAAAGGAACTGATACATATTACCTAAATGACTTTGAAATGAGTAACATGGGAACATGCTATCATCAAGTGCCTATCGTATCAAAGGGCGACAAAGTCGAAAGAAAAATGGTAATAGCTGATGGACCAAGTACCGAGCAAGGAGAAATGGCTTTAGGTAAAAATGTTACCGTAGCCTTCGTAAACTACGACGGATACAACTACGAGGATGCCGTAGTATTAAACGAAAGACTAGTAAAAGACGATGCCTATACATCAATTCATATAAAAGATTATGAAATCGAATGTAGAGACACCAAACTAGGAACCGAAGAATTCACAAGAGACATCCCAAATGTCAGTGAAGAAGCTCGTAAAAATCTAGACGAAAACGGAATCATCAGAATCGGAACCGAAGTAAAAGATGATGATATCCTAGTCGGAAAAGTAACACCAAAAGGTATGGCCGAACTAACATCAGAAGAAAAACTATTACACGCCATATTTGGAGAAAAAACAAGAGAAGTAAGAGATACTTCACTTAGAGTACAACACGGTGGTGGTGGAATCGTTCACGACGTTCAAATCTTAACTAAAGAAAACGGTGACGAATTACCAGCCGGAGTAAGCAAAAAAATCAGAGTCTACATCGCCCAAAAGCGTAAAATCTCAGTCGGAGATAAAATGGCCGGTCGTCATGGTAACAAAGGTGTAATATCACTAATCTTACCAGAAGAAGACATGCCATACATGGAAGATGGAAGAACTGTAGATGTCTTACTTAACCCACTAGGAGTACCATCAAGAATGAATATCGGACAAATCCTAGAACTTCACCTAGGAATGGCCGCAAAAAGTCTAAACATCCATGTAGCAACACCAGTATTTGATGGTGCAACAAGAGGTGAGATAATCGACGCTCTAAAAGAAGCAAACCTACCAGAAGACGGTAAAATGACCCTATACGACGGACGTACAGGAGAACCATTTGATAACCGTATCGCCGTAGGTGTCATGTACATGGTAAAACTAGACCACATGGTAGATGATAAATTACACGCTCGTTCAACCGGACCATACTCACTAGTAACACAACAACCACTAGGAGGAAAAGCACAATTTGGTGGACAACGTTTCGGAGAAATGGAAGTTTGGGCCCTATATGCATATGGCGCATCACACATCTTACAAGAAATGATGACCATAAAATCAGACGACGTAGTTGGTCGTGTAAAAGTATACGAATCAATCGTCAAAGGCGAAAAACTACCAAAATCAGGAGTTCCAGAAAGCTTTAGAGTAGTAATTAAAGAATTCCAAGCCCTAGGACTAGACATAACCGTTCTAAACGAAGAAGGAAATTATGTTGAATTAAAAGACCTAGAAGAAGCCGAAAAAGATAGTTACATCGTAACATCAGATCTAGAAAGTGAAATCATCAAAGCCAAAGAAGAAGCTCAAAAAGCAAATGAAAAAAGCGAATTAGTTTCAGAACTTGATGACGATTTCTCGAAAAAACAACCAGAAGAATCTAGCGAAGATTTAAAAGAAACAAGTGAAGAAATAGAAGTTTCAGAAGAAACACCTGAAGAAAACTTAGAAAAAATAGAAGTTTCAGAAGAAACTGAAGAAATAGAAAACGAAGAAAATCTGGAAGGGGATGAAAAATAATGGATGCAAACAGTTTTGAAGGATTAAGAATCGCCATTGCCTCACCAGAAAAAATCCGTTCATGGTCTTATGGAGAAGTAAAAAAAGCTGAAACAATGAATTACCGTACCCTAAAACCAGAACGTGACGGATTATTCTGCGAAAAAATATTCGGACCAACCAAAGATTTCGAATGTTCTTGCGGAAAATACAAAAGGCTAAGATATAAAAACATAATATGTGATAGATGTGGAGTTGAAGTTACCCGTTCAAAAGTACGTCGTGAACGTATGGGACACATAGAACTCGCAACTCCTGTATCTCACATTTGGTTCTTCAAAGGTGTACCATCAAGAATGGGACTTGTTCTTGATATATCACCAAGAGAACTAGAAGAAGTATTATACTTCGTTTCATATGTAGTTCTAGACCCAGGAGATACCCCTTTAGAAAAAAAACAAACAATCAGTGATAAAGAATATCGTACATATGTCGAAAAATATGGAACAAACTTTAGAGTAGGTATGGGAGCAGAGGCCATCAAAGAACTTTTAAAAGAAGTTGACCTTGAAAAAGAAGTAACTGATATAAAAGCCCAAATAGCCGAAATAAAAGACACAACAAGTCAAAAAAGAATTAGATTAATCAAAAGATTAGACGTCTTAGATGCTTTCCTAGAATCAGGAAACAGACCAGAGTGGATGATACTAGATGCACTTCCAGTAATACCACCAGAACTAAGACCAATGATTCAACTAGACGGTGGAAGATTCGCAACCTCAGATCTAAACGATTTATATAGAAGAGTAATCAACCGTAACAATCGTCTAAAAAAATTAATCGACTTACACGCTCCATCAATCATTATCCAAAATGAAAAACGTATGCTTCAAGAAGCCGTAGACGCTTTATTTGATAATGGTAGACGTGGCAAAAACATAACAGGTCCAGGAAATAGACCACTAAAAAGTTTATCAAGCATGTTAAAAGGTAAACAAGGTCGTTTCCGTCAAAACCTACTAGGAAAACGTGTAGACTATTCAGGACGTTCAGTAATTGTTGTTGGACCTTCATTAAAAATGTATGAATGTGGAATACCAAAAGAAATGGCTTTAGAACTATTTAAACCACACGTAATAAACGGCCTAGTTACCAAAGAAATTGCTAGTAACATCAAAGCCGCAAAAAGAATGATTGAAAACCAAGACGAAAGAGTATGGGACATCGTTGAAGAAAAAATCAAAGAGCACCCAGTAATGCTTAACCGTGCGCCAACCCTACATAGACTAGGAATTCAAGCATTCGAACCAAAACTAATCGAAGGTAAAGCCATAAGACTTCACCCATTAGTATGTACCGCCTTCAACGCCGACTTCGATGGTGACCAAATGGCCGTACACGTACCAATAAGTGAAGAAGCAAAAGCTGAAGCTAGAATACTAATGTTAGGTGCTAACAACATCCTATCACCAAAAAATGGTGAACCAATAACTACACCGTCACAAGATATGGTCCTAGGAAACTATTACTTAACACTAGAAAAAGAAGGACTAGAAGGCGAAGGTAGAGTATTCAAAGATAGTAAAGATGCCATCATGGCTCATCAAAGAGGAGAAATAACCCTTCACACAAGAATAGCATTACCGGTAAAATCATTTAGACACAAAATTTTCCCAGACAAATACATGGATAAATACCTAGTAACAACTCCAGGAAAATTAATCTTCAATGACATCTTCCCAGACACCTTCCAATACGTAAACGACGGAACCGATGAAAACATCAAAAACATCACCCCAGAAAAATACTTCATCGAAAAAGGTAAAAACATTCCTGAAGAAATCAAAAAAATGGAAATAACTAAAGCCCTAAACAAAGGCGCCCTAAGTGCCTTAATCGCCCAAATCTACAAAAGATATCAAACAACTGAAACATCAGTAATGCTAGACGCTATCAAAGATTTAGGTTTCAAATACTCAACCCTATCAGGAATAAGTTTCTCAATCGCAGACGTTGAAGAAAGTAAAATCAAAGGTGAAGTAGTCGAAAAAGCTCAAGCCAAAGTAGACGCCATCAATAAACAATTTAAACGTGGATTAATAACCGACAAAGAAAGATATGATAGAGTAATCGACACATGGTTTAAAGCCAAAGATGCCGTTTACGACGATCTAGAAAAATGGTTAAAAGATAACCCAACCGCATCAATCAGTATGATGATAGACTCAAAAGCCCGTGGATCAATCAAAGAATACGGACAACTAGCTGGAATGCGTGGAATCATGAACAAACCAACAGGAGACTACGTAGAAATCCCAATCCTATCATCATTCTCAGAAGGCGTAACCGTATCAGAATTCTTTACATCTACCCATGGTACTCGTAAAGGAGCCGTAGATACCGCCTTAAAAACAGCCGATGCTGGTTATCTAACACGTAGACTAGTAGACGTAGTTCAAGACGTAATCGTCAAAGAAGACGACTGTGGAACCGAACAAGGAGTAGTCGTAGAAAAAATCTTAAACAACGACGGAACCCTAATCGAATCACTAGAAGAACGTATAACAGGAAGATACACCAACAAAAAAATAATAAATCCAAAAACCAAAGAAGTTATTTGCGATAAAGATACATACATAACCGAAACACTTGCCGAAAAAATCGTCAAAGCAGGTATCACAAAAGTACCAATCAGAAGCATCTTAACATGTAGATGCGACCACGGAGTATGTAAAAAATGTTATGGACGTAACCTAGCTACCGGATTTGAAGTAGAAATCGGAGAAGCAGTAGGAATCATGGCCGCTCAATCAATCGGAGAACCAGGAACTCAGCTAACCATGAAAAACTTCAACACAGGAGGCGTAGCCGGAGGCGAAGACATAACCCAAGGTCTTCCACGTGTACAAGAAATCTTCGAAGCACGTAATCCAAAAGGAAAAGCCACAATCTCAGAAATAAACGGTGTCGTTACCAAAATCACCGACGAAGGCGGACACTTTAAAATCTACGTTAAAAACGACGTTGAAACAAGAGAACATTCTACAAACTATGGCGTAGAAGTAATAGTAAAAGAAGGCGACGAAGTAAAAGCCGGCGAAAAACTTACAAAAGGTGCAATAAACCCTAAAGAATTACTAGTCGTAACCGATCCAATAACCGTACAACAATATATCTTATTTGAAATCCAAAAAGTATATCGTTCACAAGGTGTTGAAGTAAGCGACAAACACGTAGAAGTAATCGCCAAGAGAATGATCTCAAAAATAAAAATAGTTGACTCAGGTGACTCATTATTCTTGCCAGGAACAATGGTAGACATAATAAAATTCACCGACGAAAACAAAAAACTAATTCTAGAAGGAAAAAGACCATCAACAGGTAAACCAGTATTACTAGGTATAACCAAAGCTTCCCTAGAAACAGATTCATTCCTATCAGCCGCATCATTCCAAGAAACAACTAGAATCCTAACCGATGCTGCAGTACACGGAAAAGTAGATCACCTAAACGGTCTAAAAGAAAACGTAATCATAGGTAAGCTAATACCAGCCGGAACAGGTGCAAAACAGTATAAAAAAGCTGATTATACCCTAGAAAACGAACTAATGAAAGAAGAACCTCTAGAAGCTTTAGAACAAGAACTAATGGACTAATTAGTTCTTTTTTTCATATAATAAAAATCAATTATAAAACGCAATAAAGATATAATTTATATGTAGTCATGATAAAAAGAAAGTGTTAGAAAATAATTAAGAGTGATAATATAGATATTAATAAAATAAAAAAAAACAATAGAAATTTATAAAGAAAATGATATAAATACCATTGAGCTATTAGAATATGGATATATTAATGATTATGTATATTTAATTTATAATTTTATAGAAGGACATGCATTGAATACTATTTATGATAAATATAATGTTTCTGATTATAGAGAAATGGGATTCAAAATAGGTAATAGTTATAGAGTAATTAATTCAAATCATAAATATGATAAGTGCTTTTTTAATAATTATAGTATTAGTAATTTAACAAACCAAGTTATGGATTTATTTATAAAATTATACGATGGTGAATTATCTTATATAAAAAGCATAATGAAAGAAGAAAAAATAAGTTGTATGATTAAAAGGATGAAAGAACTTGTTTCTTCTTTTGATAATGAAGAAAAGGTTTATATTCATTCTGATATACATCCTAAAAATATAGTTGTTGATAATGAACATAACCTATATATAATTGACATTGAATCATTTAGCCTTGACTATTTTATAATGAATGTGAGGTGGTCTATAATGGCAGCCTTTAGAAATAAAAAAACAATGAATTTTTTAAAGGCTTTATTAATGGTTATTATAATAATGACATTCCATCAAAATTTAATAAACAATTAATATTTATTACAATACTTAATTTTATGGAACATACTATTGAGTTCAGTAAAACTAAAAATAAAGAGTTTATTACTGGTTATGTTTCTAAAATAAATTTAATATTCAATAATATAGATTTATTTATTGATAATAACATTTTAAGTGATATAAAAACATTTGAAGAAGAATGAGTCTCTAACTATATATAAGTTATAAGAAGACAATATTAATATAAAAGTGCAAAATTGAAGAACCAAATACAAACTTTATAGATTGATTTATCAATAATATATATACTAGTAATGATAATCAATTGATATTAACTTAAAGGTTAAAAAATGAATATGTTGCTATACATAAACATCATAGAAATAAAAAACATGATATAATTGTTCATGAATGAATTTTATTTTAAAACATGAAAGGCGTGAAAATTATGGAAAAAATTGAAAATAATGGGGTTTAGAAAAAACGATATCAACTGAACGTTACAAAAGAAAAAGATAGTTTAAAAACTAATCCTGATAAACTTATTAAAGCTATTTTTGATGCTTCTTTTAAAACCTTAGTCCAATCGGTAGAGTTTAGACCTTGTTTAAATAAAATTCTTGTACTTTT